>CADBZO010000014.1:18771-59685 GCA_902799185.1 uncultured Bacteroidales bacterium
GTATTACCACCTGCGCGATGGCATCAAATACGACTACCGGAGGATCGGTACGGACGAGTTAGGCTGTGTCGGTTTCTCGGGGCGGTACCCGGATAACCTGATCGAAGAGATAGGCAACTACGAAGCCGTAGCGAGCGTGCTGGCACACAGCCTGGATTTTGACATCATCCACAGTCACGACTGGCTGACTTATCCGGCGGGGGTGTTCGCCAAACAGATCAGCGGCAAGCCGTTGGTCATCCATGTACACGCCACGGACTTTGACCGCAGCCGCGGCAATGTGAACCCGACGGTCTATGCCATCGAGAAACGCGGCATGGACGAGGCGGACCATATCATCTGCGTGAGCAACCTGACGAGACGTACCGTGATCGAGAAATACGGTATCGACCCGCGCAAGGTGAGCACGGTACACAACGCGGTAGAGCCTCTGGCGCATCCGGAGGAGTTCACCAAGCCGGAGAGGAAAGACAAACTCGTTACCTTCCTTGGCCGTATCACGATGCAGAAAGGTCCGGAGTACTTCGTGGAGGCCGCAGCGCGCGTGCTGAGCAAGACGAACGGCGTGCGGTTCGTGATGGCCGGAAGCGGCGACAAGATGGCCGAGATGATCGACCTGGTAGCCAAACGCGGTATCGCGGACAAGTTCCACTTCCCGGGCTTCATGCGCGGCAAGCAGGTACAGGAGATGTTAGCGATGAGCGATGTGTATATCATGCCGAGTGTGAGCGAGCCGTTCGGTATCAGCCCTCTGGAGGCGATGCAGGTAGGCTGTCCGTCCATCATCAGCCATCAGTCCGGCTGCGCCGAGATCCTGCAGCACGCCATCAAGACCGACTACTGGGACATCGACGCGATGGCCGACGCCATCTACGCGATTGTCAAGTATCCGGCGATGTACAAGAGCCTGCACGAGTTAGGCATGGCGGAGGTCAACAACATCAAGTGGTCCGACGCAGGACTGAAAGTGCGCAAGATTTACGACGGAGTCATTAACCACACACTATAACCCCACCCCAACCCTCCCCACAAGGGAGGGAGATGTGAAAAGTTTTTAAGTTTAAAGTTTAAAGTAATTTAGTTATTATGAAAAATATATGTTTCTGCTTCCAGATGCACAGTCCGTACCGTCTGAAGCGTTATCGTTTCTTTGAAATCGGCCATGACCATTACTACTACGACGACATGGCTACCGAGGAACATGTAAACTGGCTTGTACAGACGTCTTATCTGCCGCTGTGCAACACCCTCAAAGACATGATCAACCTGAGCAAGGGTAAGTTCCACTGCGCACTGAGCGTGAGCGGCACGATGATCGAGATGTTCGAGCAGTTCAACCCGGAGATGATTGACGTGCTGAAAGAGCTGGCCGCTACCAAGTGCGTCGAGTTTCTGGCTACACCGTACAGCTACTCACTGGCTTCGGAGTACAACGAGAGCGAGATGAAAGAGCAATTCAAGAAACAAGGCGAGCTGTTAGAGACGATCTTCGGCGTGAAGGCCCAGACCGTATGGAACACCGAACTGCTGTACACCGACGAAACGGCTTACAACCTGAACAAGATGGGTTACAAAGTCATCCTGGCCGAAGGTGCGAAGCACGTAATCAGCTGGAAGAGCCCGAACCACGTGTATCAGTCCGCCGGCGCGCCGAAGATGAAAGTGCTGCTGCGCAACACCGGTCTGAGCGATGAGTTGAGTTTCCATTTCTCCGATCCGGGCTGGAGCAATTTCCCGATTGACGCCGAGAAGTACGCAAACCAGTTACAGGCACTGCCGGAAGGCGAGGACATCATCAATATCTGGGTAGGCGCGGAGACGTTCGGCATCCGCCAGAACGCCGGAAGCGGTATCTTCGATTTCCTGAAGGCATTGCCGTACTACGCATTGGAGCGTGAGATGGGCTTCATGACGCCTGCCGAGGCCGCCAAGAAGATGGCTGCCAATGACGTGCTGTCGAGTCCGTATCCGCTGACCTGGAGCGGCGAGGCGAAGGATCTGAGCGTCTATGCCGGCAACGACCTGCAGCAAGAGGCTATCAACAAGCTGTACGCCGTAGCGGAGCGTGTTCACCTGTGCCAGGACAAGGCGCTGAAGACCAACTGGCTGCGTCTGCAGGACGTGAACTATCTGCACTACATGAATCATATCGACCAGGGCGAGACGCAGTACGAGTCGGCTTACGACGCGTTCATCAACTACATGAACGTGCTGTCCGACTTCCTGCAGACCGTAGAGGAGCAATACCCGACAACCATCGAGAACGAGGAGTTGAACGAGTTGCTCAAGACGATCCGTAACCAGGAAGAGGAGATTCAGGCTCTCCAAGCCAAGCTGAAGAAGAAGAAATAAGAACCCCACCCCGATTTGTTCTACGACCGTCCACTGGACGCTCGATTGGGCAAAGCCCTTCACCCACACAAGGGGAGGGGGAGGAGGATACGCTATTTTGTACAAACGATTATTCATAGTATTAGTGCTGTTGGCAGCGACCCTTTCGGTCGCTGCCAAACAGCCCCGTACACGGACGGTGGTGAAGACCTGGCAGTTGCCGGGTTTCACCGCTGTGGCGGATACAGTTGCGTTCCGTGACACGGCCGTGCTGAACTATCACGACGTAGATGTCCAGCAGCGGTACTCGATGAGCAGCGCGATGAACGGCAACGTGCTGGTTTCTCCCATCGAGAGCCGTATCATCAATGACCGGTTGCAGACGATAGACGATCCTTTTGCCGTCTGCTGGTCGCCGTATGTGGTGACAGCCCGGCAGCAGCGGTTCTTCAACACCACGACGCCGTATTCGGACGTAGCGTACAAGAAAGGTTTCACCAACGGTCACGAGGAGAACGACGTACACGTACTGTTCACCGGCAATATCAACCGGCGTCTGAACTTAGGCGTAGAGATGGACTATCTCAACTCCGCCGGCCATTTCTCCAACACGGCGGGCAAGCTCTTCCGCGGATCGGTATGGGGCAGCTACACCGGCGCGCACTACAGCATGCACAGCGCGTTCGGCTGGAGCAAGTTGCGGTCGTTCGATAACGGAGGAGTACAGGACGTAGCGGAGTTAGGCGGCAAGCTGAAGTCCGAAGACATACCTGTGAGGCTGAACGCGATGACGGGCTACCGGTACCTGAGCGGATTCCTGCACAACCAATACGCCATCACCAAAGAGCGCGAGTATATCGACTCGGTGGAGGTGGTGGAAGAGGGAAGACGCGTGAAGAAAGATACGGTGAAGACAGAGTATATCCCGCTGATCACGTTCTCCCATCTGTTCGAGACCAATAACTCCAACAGACGCTATATCGAGAAAGAGGCAGACCAGGGTTTCTATCCCAACAACTACTACGACACCATCCAGACAGGCGACACGACAGACGTGCTGACGATACGGAACAGTCTGGCGGTGACGTTCTGCGAGGCGTACAACACGAAGCTGAAGTTCGGCGCGACAGTGTTCGCCATGAACGAGTGCCAGCGGTTCCTGTACGACTCCGTGCCGTACGACCCGGACAGTATCTTCGACTACCGGTGGAAGAACAACACGTTTGTAGGCGGCGCCATCCACAAGCACAGCGGCGCCAACGTGCTTTACACGGTAGAGGGCCAAGTGTGCGTGTTAGGATACAAGATCGGCGAGTTTGACGTACACGGGAAGATAGAGACAAAGTTCCGCCTCGGTCAAGACACCTTATATATAGGCGCGCGTGCATACGCCAAGAGCGTGACACCGAGCCCTTACTTACAGCGGTTCCGCTCCAACCACCTGCAGTGGGACAATGATTTCGGGTTCACGTACCGTTTCTTGGGCGGCGCCACAGTCTCCTACCCCACGAAGTGGTTCAAGCCGCGGATTGATTTCAGTTTCGAGAACCAGACACACCCTATCTATGTGTCCGCGTCGGACTGGAAGCCGCAGCAGTACGGAGGCAGCGTACAGATCATCACCGGCGATGTAGGAGCCGACCTGACGACGCCGTGGATCAACCTGGAGAACCGCGTAGTGATCCAACACAGCACCAACGAGAGTGTGTTGCCGGTACCGCTCGTGATCCTGCAACACCGGCTGTATTACCACGGGTCGTGGTTCCGCCACGCGATGGATGCCCAGATAGGTGTCGATCTGCGTTATTTCACACGCTATCAGGCACCTGTCCTCTGCCCGGCAACAGGCATGTTCGCCACCCAGCAGGATACAAAAATCGGCAACTACCCCTGGATAAACGTCTATGCAGGGTTCTACGTACGGTCCATCCGTCTGCGCTTCTTTGCGCATTACCAACACCTAAACCATCTGTTTATGAACAAGAGTACGGACTACCAAGTCATGCCGGGCTATCCAAGCAACAGGGATGTGTTCCGCGCAGGTCTGGCATGGCACTTTTATAATTGAAAGGTGAAAGGTGAAAAGTGAAAGTTGAAAGGTGAAAAGTGAAAGGTGAAAATATATGATAGTAACACTGAATTTGAACAGGATCATCGTGTACGCCCAGGAAGAGGCGGAGCGGTTGCACAGCAGCAAGGTGGACACCGCGCATTTCATGCTGGCTATTCTCAGGCTGGTGGAGTGCTCGGCATACAATCTGCTTCTGCGCGCCAACTTCAGCCCCGAGGACGGCAAATCGTATTTCGAACAACAGCTCCAATATCTGGCTGACGAGAGCGGTCGTTTCCAGGGTCGTACGAGTCATGCCGACCGGATACTCCGTATCGCGGAGGGTATCAGCCGTGAGTACAAAGCCGAGGCGGTGAACACCGCCCACCTGCTGTTAGCCATCATGCGCGAGCAGGTAAACCCCGTAGCTTCGTATCTGGAAGAGGCCTGGGGTATCAGTTATGACCAGTTAGTAGAACTCTACGGTCAGCCGCATTACACCGCCGAGGTGCCCCAGAGCGGCAACGCCCAGTCGGACGATCTGAACGAAGGTCCGTGGCAGCCCGAGCACCCGAAGCAGAAAGGCAAGAAGAACGGTACGGCATCACTGGACAAGTACGGCCGTGACCTGACCAAGTTAGCCGAAGAGGGCAAACTGGATCCGGTAGTAGGGCGCGAGGTAGAGATCGAGCGCGTGGTACAGATCCTGAGCCGGAGGAAGAAGAACAACCCTATTCTGATCGGCGAGCCGGGCGTAGGCAAGTCCTCCATCGTGGAGGGGCTGGCTCTGCGTATCAAGGCTGATGAGGCAGGTGCTTTGAAAGGCAAACGGATCGTGACACTGGACATCGCTTCGATGGTAGCCGGTACGACCTACCGCGGCCAGTTTGAGGAGCGGATGAAGAACGTGATTACCGAGTTGCGTGAGCACCCGGAGGTGATTCTTTTCATTGACGAGATACACACCATCATCGGCGCGGGCAATGCGTCGGGTTCGCTGGATGCCGCGAATATCCTCAAGCCGGCATTGGCGCGAGGCGAGGTACAGTGTATCGGCGCCACGACGACGGCGGAGTATGCCAAGTCGATAGAGAAAGACGGAGCGCTGGAGCGCCGGTTCCAGAAAGTACAGGTCCGCCCGACGACAGGCGACGAGACCTTCGACATCCTGACCCATCTGAGCGAGCATTACGCCCATTACCACCACGTCATCTACACGCGTGAGGTACTGAAAGCGTGCGTGGGTCTGAGCGAGCGCTATCTGACCGACCGTGCTTTCCCGGACAAGGCGATAGACGTGATGGACGAGGTAGGCGCGCGCAGCCATGCCAAACAGCAGGGTACGGAGGACGAGAGTTCGCCGGCGTACACCATCACCACAGAAGACGTAGCCGGGGTAGTGAGCATGATGAGCGGCGTACCGGTACAACGGGTAGCTACCGCGGAGAACGAGCGTCTCTTGACTATGGCGGAGAAACTGAAAAGGAAGATTATCGGTCAGGACAAGGCGGTAGATACCGTGGTGAAAGCTATCCAGCGGAGCCGTCTGGGTCTGAGAGACCCGAAACGGCCGATCGGTACGTTCTTCTTCTTGGGCCAGACAGGCGTGGGCAAGACGTACCTGACGCAGTGCCTGGCGGAAGAGATGTTCGGCAGCAAGGAGGCGATGATCCGTTTCGACATGTCGGAGTATATGGAGAAACACACGGTGAGCCTGTTAGTAGGCGCGCCTCCGGGATACGTAGCCCACGAGGACGGCGGCAAACTGACCGAGGCGGTACGGAGAAAACCCTACTCCATCGTGCTCTTTGACGAGATAGAGAAAGCCCATCCGGATATCTTCAATATCCTGCTGCAGGTGCTGGACGAAGGCCGTCTGACCGACCGCCAGGGACATATCGTTGATTTCAGGAACACGATCATCGTGCTGACGAGCAACGTAGGCACCCGGCAGTTGCAGGAGTTCGGCGGCGGCGTAGGTTTCAGCGCAGGCGAACTGAGTCAGAAAGAGACGAACAAGATGCTGCTCAAAGCGTTGCAGAAGCAGTTCCCGCCGGAGTTTGTGAACCGTATTGACAACGTGGTGACGTTCGAGCCGCTGAGCCGTGAGACTATCGGCCAGATCGTCCGCATAGAGATCAGCATGCTGCAGCAACGGCTCAAGACGCAGGGCCACCAGTTGAGCGTGACGCCGGAGGCTATCGGCCAGATCGTGGAGAAGAGTTTCGACACCAAGAACGGCGCCCGTCCGGTGAAACGCGCGGTACAGACCTATCTGGAGGATCCGCTGACGGATATCCTGCTGCGCAGACCCAATCAGAAAAAAATAACCATAAAACAAATACAACAAGTATGACAGTAGAAATTACAGACGCTAACATCAAGGATGTGATTGCGTCAGGCAAACCGGTAGTAGTAGATTTCTGGGCTGCATGGTGCGGTCCGTGCAAGATGATGCTGCCGATCTTAGAGGAGTTATCCACCGAGTACGAAGGCAAAGTGGTTGTCGGCAAACTGAACGTGGATGACAATCCCGACACGTGCGAAGAGTACGGTATCATGAATATCCCGACGATGCTGTTCTTCCGTAACGGCGAGCTGGTCAACCGTCACGTAGGAGCCTGCCGCAAACAGGATCTGGCACAACTTTTTGACTCACTTTTGTAAAAAAAGAGGGTCTAAAGCGCAAAAAAGTACGATTTTTCTTGCATAATTCAAAAAAAAGCAGTACCTTTGCGCCCCAAATTGCCTAAAAAGGCATCTTTTGCGTGCGAACGAACGTCTGAAGTGCCCTTCTAGGCGGAGCGGACAGTAAGGTGAAGGGCATATTCCCCTTCCGGCGGAAGCCGCTCCTCCCGTTCCGTCGGGAGGACGCTCCGGGGTTCAGTAGCTCAGTTGGATAGAGCAACAGCCTTCTAAGCTGTGGGTCGGGGGTTCGAATCCCCCCTGAATCACACTATGCGTCAATTAAAGATTACAAAATCAATCACGAACCGCGAGTCAGCGAGTCTCGACAAGTATCTACAAGAGATCGGTCGTGAGGAGTTGATCACCGTGGATCGTGAAGTAGAGTTGGCCGGCCGTATCCGTAACGGCGACCGTGCCGCCTTGGAAGAGTTGGTACGAAGCAACCTGCGTTTCGTTGTATCCGTAGCCAAGCAATACCAGAACCAGGGTCTGAGTCTGCCGGATCTGATCAACGAAGGCAACTTAGGCCTGATCAAAGCCGCCGAGAAATTCGACGAGACCCGTGGTTTCAAATTCATTTCCTATGCCGTATGGTGGATCCGTCAGTCTATCCTGCAGGCATTAGCCGAGCAGAGCCGTATCGTGCGTCTGCCGCTGAACCAGGTAGGCTCGATGAACAAGATCAACAAGGCTTTCCAGCGTTTCGAGCAGGAGTACGAGCGCAAGCCGAGTGCCGAGGAGCTGGCCGAGATGCTGGATATCCCGGTAGATAAGATTGCCGAGACGCTGAAGATGTCGGGCCGCCATGTGAGTGTGGATGCGCCGTTTGTAGAAGGCGAGGACAACAGTCTGATCGACGTGATGGTGAACGAAGATTCTCCCAACGCCGACCGCGGCCTGATCAACGAGTCGCTTTCGACGGAGATCGGCCGTGCGTTAGCTACGCTCACTCCGCGTGAGGCGGATATCCTGCGTAAGTTCTTCGGCATCGGTACGCCGGAGAAGACGCTGGAGGAGATCGGCGACGAGTTGCACCTGACCCGTGAGCGTGTGCGCCAGATCAAAGAGAAAGCCATCCGCAAACTCAACTCCGGCCAACGCAGCCATATTCTGATGACGTACCTCGGGTAAAGTGAAAGGTGAAAGGTGAAAGGTGAAAGGTGAAAGGTGAAAGGTGAAAAGTGAAACGCTTCCTTGACGGGAAGCGTTTTATTTTAATCGAACAAGGTGGGCTCGTCGCTCTCGATCTTCTTGAGGATAGCGCGCATGAGCGCTTCCCGCACGAGGCGGCTGCGGTTGGTGATAT
Source organism: uncultured Bacteroidales bacterium (assembly GCA_902799185.1). Taxonomy (GTDB): domain Bacteria; phylum Bacteroidota; class Bacteroidia; order Bacteroidales; family Paludibacteraceae; genus Colicola. The sequence continues at coordinate 27,147 of CADBZO010000014.1, forward strand.
TATACCGCTCGCAGAAACGGTCCAATGCCCGCTGCTCACTCTCGTTGAGGAGGATAGAGATTCTATTTTCGCGGTGCGGCTTTTTTGCCATATTAGAAATACAAAGCCAATTTAAGTCCCGGCGTGACAAGGTTGCGTCCGGTCCTGTTGACAAACTCCATACCGTCAATGACCTCCACCACATCCACTTTCGCCTGCTGGAAACGGGCGAAAGCGACGACAGCGACGGCTGTCTTGGGATTGAGTTGGCAGCGGTAGCCGAAGTCCATTCCCGCGTACAGGCCTCCTGCGTAATTCTTGCTCAACGCAACACCGTAGCCCAAAGAGACACCAAAGACAGGCGCATGTTTCCCTTCGACCAGGGGCAAGCGGAGTGCAGCCTGGACAGGTAAGAAATTATATTTCTCCGCGCCAAGGAATACTCCGTGGTATCCAAGTCCTCCTCCGATGAAGATATGCCGGGACCCGATATGGTGGGTACCGATGATGAGGTCCGCTCCCACTCCGCCGCCGGCGGCTTCGTTAGGCCGGAGCGCCGCCCCGCCGGATATTTCGAGCAGTGCAGAGACTTTCTTGGCAGTCCTGATCTCCGGTTCTTCTCCGGTTTGGGCCGTTTCCTCCGCTACGGGTGCATCGCCCGCCACTATCTCCGCCACGTCAGCGCGCGGGAACTGAAAACGCGCGCCCTCCGTATCGCGCACAATCAGCACTTCCTCGTTTTGCAAGAGGATTGTTCCTTTCACGCGTGCGCCGGTACGCAGCACAATCGTTTCTGCCTGCGCACCAAGGAGAAAGATGCTCAAAAGGGCAACAATGGAGAGCGTTTTTTTCATAAGGGTCACATTTTCGGTGCAAAGATACGAAAAAATTCGGACGTAAGCAAATTTTTATTGGTGATTTGTCAATTTTGATTTATTATTTGCAATATTACGGCCATTCGAAGTCAATCTGCCCTTTATTAGCGTCCGCCCGTACTACTTTGACCATGACCGGATCTCCCAAGGTGTAAACAGCGGGTCTTGAGTCGTTTTGCGTATTTTTGTTCTCACACACAAGGCGGTAGTTTTCTTCGTCATAGAGCCAATACTCGCCCGGTTCACCGACGCGGGTGATATGTATCAATCCTTCGCATCGGCTCTCGTCCAGTTGTATAAAAAGCCCGAAATCGGTGACGCCGGAGATGTGTCCGGCGTAGATTTCGCCTATATGGCCGGACATCCAGAGAGCCTGGAACATCTTGATGGAGTCGCGCTCGGCCTGCACAGCGTCCTGCTCGCAGGCGGAGCAGTGCTCGCATTTCTCCTCCAGTTCCTCGCGGGTGAGGGAGATTTTCTTACCGGTAAGGATATATTTCTCCACGAGGCGGTGTACCATCAGGTCGGGGTAACGGCGGATGGGCGAGGTGAAATGGGTGTAATGCGTGAAAGCGAGCCCGTAGTGGCCTATATTATAGGTGGAATAGACCGCTTTGGCCTGCGCGCGGATGGTGAGCAGTTCGATAGCCTGCGGAGAGACGCGGTTGCCCATCTTCCGTTGGAAAGTCTTTACGGCTTCCAGTTTCTCCATATCGGGCAGGTCATGGACCCGATAGACGAAGGGTTTGCCGGAGCCGACAGCGCGTGCTACGGTACGGTTGGCAAGAAGCATGAACTCCTCTATGAGCTGGTGCGCTTCGTTGTGCCCCTCAAAATAGATCTCCGTGGGGTAGCCTTGCCCGTCAAGACGGAAATGCATCTCGTCCTGCGCGATGGCCATCGCTCCGTTGGCAATCCTTTCCGCCCGGAACTTCTGCGATAGAGCATGGAGGACCTCTATTGCCTCTGTCATCCTGTTGTCCGTCTTCGCCCCGCCTTCGTGTTTGGATGCCGGTTTAGCGGATCCGGGCAGTTGGTCAATCAGTAGTTGTGCCTGGTCGTAGTCGAGCCGTGCGTCAGAACGAATGACGGTGCGGCATATTTTATATTTAGGTACGCGCGCGTCGGCAAAGACCGGCTGTCCGTCCGTGTCAAGCGGAACCTCGAAGGTGAAGATAACCGACATACAGAGTTTGTCCTCTCCGGGCCGGAGGGAACAGAGGTCGTTGCAGAGTTCCTCGGGGAGCATAGGCAGTACGCGGTCCACCAGATAGACGGAGGTGCCGCGTTTATAGGCATCGTCGTCCACCTTCGTCCCGGGACGGACATAATGGGAGACATCGGCAATGTGGACACCAATCTGATAGGCAGCCAAGCTGCCTGTTTGGAGGTTTGAGACTTCGTCTTTGTTTGAGGCTTCGCCTTGGTTTATTCTTTCAAAAGAGAGGGCGTCGTCGAAGTCCCTGGCGTCCGCCGGATCGATGGTAAAAGTAAACACATCGCGCATATCCCTGCGGCGTAATATTTCTGCTTGGTCTATCATTGTTTGTTAAATCCGATACACAAAATCGTAAAATCGGGTACAAAGGTACAAAAAAATTTGCATATTTCAAAAAAAAGCAGTAACTTTGTGCGCTTTTTTCTGCCAGACAATCATGTGACTGTACAAAGGGACAATGTTCTATGTACAAAGATAAAAGAAATCAATAAAACAAAATATAATTATTACCTATGAAAGTAAAAGTAAGTAATGTCAATCAGCCGGCTTGGAAGGAGTGCAACATCCATGCCACTCTTCCGGCAGAGCTGAGCAAACTGCAAGAGATTGCATACAACGTATGGTGGAGCTGGAACGCAGGCGCCAAGGACCTGTTCCGTTACATCGACAACGAGGCATGGCACCGCGCAGACTCGAACCCTGTCGTCCTGCTGAACATCATCAGCTACGACCGCATGGTAGAGTTGACGAAGGACACCCAGTTCATGAAACAGCTGAATGAGGTGTACGCCGAGTTCCGCGCTTACATGGACGCCCCGAAAGACAAGAAAAAACCGTCGATTGCTTATTTCTCGATGGAGTACGGTCTGACCCACGTGCTGAAGATCTATTCGGGCGGTCTGGGTATTCTTGCCGGCGACTATATCAAGGAGGCATCGGATTGCAACGTCGATATGACCGCCATCGGTTTCCTCTACCGTTATGGTTATTTCACCCAGACGCTTTCTCCGGAAGGGCAGCAGATTGCCAACTACGAGGCTCAGAACTTCTCGAACCTGCCCATTACCCAGATGAAAGAAGCAGACGGCAGCAACATGGTGGTAGAGGTTCCTTATCCGGGCCGCACCGTGAAGGCTTATCTGTGGAAAGTGGCAGTAGGCCGCATGAACCTGTACCTGTTAGATACCGACAACGAGCTCAACAGCGAGTGGGACCGTCAGATTACCCACCAGCTCTACGGCGGCGACTGGGAGAACCGTATCAAACAGGAGATTATGCTCGGTATCGGCGGTATGTTAGCGCTCAAGAAACTGGGCATCAAGAAGGATGTTTACCACTGCAACGAGGGTCACGCGGCTCTTATGGGCTTGCAGCGACTGGTCGACCTGGTAGCCGAGGGACTGAGTTTCAACGAGGCGAAGGAAGTAGTACGTGCTTCAGGTCTCTATACCTGCCATACCCCGGTACCTGCCGGCCACGACTATTTCGAGGAAGGGCTGTTCTACAAATACATGAGCGAGTATGCTCCGAAACTGGGTATCGAGTGGCATGACCTGATCGGTATGGGCCGCGTCAATCCGGACGACAACTCGGAGAAATTCTCCATGAGCGTGTTCGCGCTCAACACCTGCCAGGAGGCCAACGGTGTATCGTGGCTCCACGGAGAGGTATCGAAGAAGATGTTCAGCCCCGTATGGCCCGGATATTTCCCGGAGGAGCTGCATGTGGACTATGTGACCAACGGTGTGCATATGCCTACCTGGGCTGCCCACGAGTGGAAAGATATTTACCAGAAATACCTGCCGAAAGGCTGGATGGCAGACCAGTCCAACCTCGACATGTGGAAGCCGTACAACGATATTCCCGATGAGATCATCTGGAACACGCGTATGAGCTTGAAGCGCAAGATGATGGACTATATCAAGGAGAAGTTCCGTGAGGACTGGATGAAGACGCAGGGAGACCCGGCTCGTATCGTCCGCGCGCTGAACGAGATGAACCCGAACAACCTCATCATCGGTTTCGGACGCCGCTTCGCTACCTACAAACGTGCCCACCTGCTCTTCACCGACCTGGAGCGTCTGGAGCGTCTGGTGAACAACCCCGATTTCCCGGTACAGTTCCTGTTCACGGGTAAGGCTCACCCGGCAGACGGCGGCGGACAGGGTCTGATCAAACGCATCATCGAGATCAGCCGTATGCCGCAGTTCTTAGGCAAAATCATCTTCCTCGAGAACTATGACATGCGTCTTGCCAAACGCCTCATCAGCGGTGTGGATATCTGGCTCAACACGCCTACCCGTCCTCTGGAGGCTTCCGGTACGTCCGGCGAGAAAGCGCAGATGAACGGCGTGCTCAACTTCTCCGTCAAGGACGGATGGTGGTACGAAGGTTACGTAGAGAAAGCCGGCTGGTATCTGACCGAGAAACGCACCTATGAGAACCAGGCTCACCAGGACCAGCTCGATGCCGCAACAATCTACCAGATCCTCGAGCGCGAGATCATTCCGCTGTACTACGCCAAGAACAGCAAGGGATACAGCCCCGAGTGGATCCAGTATATCAAGAACTCCGTGACCAAGATCACGCCGCGTTTCACGATGAAGCGTATGATCGACGACTACTTCAGCAAGTTCTATAACAAACTCGCCAAACGTCACAGCCTGCTGCTGGCCGACAACTACAAGGTAGCCAAAGAGATCGCCGCATGGAAAGAGAACATGGTGGCTCACTGGGACGAGATTGAGGTAGTCCGCAAAGAGGAGGTCGATCTGGCCAACCTCAATGTAGGCGACAAATTCAAAGTAGCGGTAGAGCTGGACACCCACGGTCTGAACGACAAGGGTCTGGGCGTTGAGCTGGTAGCTATCCGTACTTCGACCCATAACAACGACAAACTCTACGAAGTAGAGCCGTTGAGACTGGTGAAGAGCGAAGGCAGCCATCTCTTCTTCGAGGCCACCTATCAGCTCGACTATGCCGGAGGTATGAAATTCGGTCTGCGTATGTATCCGCAGAACGAGCTCCTGCCCCACCGCATGGATTTCTGCTACGTTCGTTGGATCTAATTAAAAGAGCGGCGTTGCGTAAAAAACAACGCCGCTTTTCTTCATTATGCTACTGAATATACTGAAATCGAAGATCCACCGCGTACAGGTGACTGAGGCGGATCTGGATTATATCGGCTCCATCACCATCGACGAGGCGCTGATGGAAGCGGCGGATATATATGCCGGGGAGCGCGTGCAGGTGGTGGATAACACCAACGGGGCGCGTCTGGAGACCTATGTCATCCCCGGCAAACGGGGATCAGGCTGTATCTGCATCAACGGCGCGGCGGCGCATCTGGTGAAGGTAGGTGACACAGTGATCATCATGGCATACGCACTGATGACACCCGAGGAGGCGAAGACATTCAAACCCAGTATTGTATTTCCCCAGACGGGGAACAAACTAGGATAACTAGTAAACTGGACAAACTTTAACACATGGCATTTTTCGAACTACATAGCGAAGCGAAGTCCGTAGATCCGCGCGCCGGTGTCATTCACACCGACCACGGCGATATCCTGACGCCTATCTTCATGCCGGTAGGCACCGTAGGCTCCGTCAAAGGCGTACAGCGCAAGGAACTGGAGGAGGATATCAAGGCGCAGATCATCTTGGGCAACACCTACCATCTGTACCTCCGTCCGGGCACTCATATCCTGCGCCAGGCGGGCGGGCTGCATCGTTTTGAGGGTTGGACAAGACCTATACTGACCGACAGCGGAGGGTTTCAGGTATTCTCGCTGACCGACATCCGTAAGATGACGGAGGAGGGCGTACGTTTCTCCTCGCATATCGACGGACGCAAGCTGCTGTTCACGCCGGAGAGCGTGATGGACATCGAGCGCGAGATAGGCGCGGACATCATGATGGCGTTCGACGAATGCTGCCCCGGTACTGCGGACAGGAAATACGCCAAGGACTCCATGGACCGCACCCACCGGTGGCTCGACCGCTGCATAGCGCGGTTTGACGGCACGGACGACCTGTACGGCTACAAACAGCACCTCTTCCCCATCGTACAGGGCTGTACCTACACCGACCTGCGCCGGGAGGCCAGCAAGCGGCTGCGTGACCTGGACCGCGACGGATACGCCATCGGCGGACTGGCCGTAGGCGAACCGACGGAAGTGATGTACGGGATGATAGAGGTATGCAACGACATCCTGCCGGCGGACAAACCGAGGTATCTCATGGGCGTAGGAACGCCGTGGAATATCCTGGAGGGTATCGAGCGCGGCATAGACATGTTCGACTGTGTGATGCCTACCCGCAACGGACGCAACGGTATGATCTTCACCTGGCAGGGAGTGATGAACCTGCGCAACAAGAAATGGGAGGACGACTTCACGGAGCTCGACCCCATGGGCTGCTCTTATGTCGATCACGCCTACACACGCGCCTACGCGCGGCATCTGATTCACGCGCAGGAGATGCTGGGGTTGGAGATACTGTCTATTCATAACCTGGCGTTCTATCTGGATCTGGTGACACAGGCGCGGCAACATATTCTGGCAGGCGACTTCAGCGCCTGGAAAGCCTCCGTCATGCCAAACATTATGAAGAGATTATAAATTGTTAATTATTAATTGTTAATTGTTAATTATTAATTGGCGTGAAACGCCTTGATTGGTATATTGTCCGGAAGTTTTTGGGGACGTTTTTCTTCTCCATCGTTCTGGTGTTGTCCATCGCCATCGTCTTTGACCTGACGGAGAAGATGGATGACTTCTTCGAGGAGCAGATTCCTCTCAAGGAGATTATTCTGGATTACTACCTCCCCTTCATCCCGTATTACATGAACATGTTCAGTTCGCTGTTCATCTTCATATCGGTCATTTTCTTCACCAGCAAGCTGGCGGGCAACTCGGAGATCATCGCCATGCACGCGGCAGGCATGAGTTACCACCGGATGATGCGGCCGTACATGTTCTCCGCCACCCTGCTATTCTTCTTAGGCATCTATCTGGGCGGATGGGTCATCCCCAAGAGTTCGGAGAAGATACTGACGTTCACCGACAAGTATATCGAGCATTTCACGACGGACAACGCCCGTCATATGCAACTGGAAGTGGAGCCGGGCACGGTGCTCTATATCGAGTCCTTCCACCGGAGAAGCAATATCGGCTACCGTTGTTCGATTGAGCATTTCGAGGGCAAGAGTCTGATGTCCCGCGTCACGGCGGACCGGATTTACTACGACTCGCTCTATAACTGGCATCTGGATACCTACACGCAGCGCACTTTCACGGGAATGCGTGAGAGTCTGGAGCGCGGAGAGCGGAAGGACATCACGCTGCCTATCACACCCGATGAGATCTTCATCTCCGCCCAGCAGGCGCAGCAGATGACCACGCCGGAGCTGAGGCACTATATGGAGCGCCAGCGCGAGCGCGGCAGCGGCAACGTGAAGGCGTTCGAAGTGGAGTACCACAAGCGCTGGGCGTCGCCCGTCGGCGCGTTTATCATGACGCTCTTGGGCGTGACGATGAGCAGCCGCAAGGTACGCGGGGGCATGGGCAAGAACCTCGGTATCGGTATTGTGCTGACCGCAGGATATATCCTGTTCTCCACCGTTTCAACGACGTTCTCGGTAAACAATGTAATGTCTTCTTTTTCCGCAGCTTGGCTGCCGAATTTCGTGTTCCTCGCTATCTCTATTCCGCTTTACATCCGCGCAAGCAAATAAGCAACATGCAAAGCGAAAATAGCAAAATGTCAGCAGTCCACAGCGACTGCTGTTATTTTGTCAACTCGATTGGTCATTTTGTGGAAATTTATCATTTTGTGCCCGATTTATTTGCAGGAGTCAAAAAAAGGCAGTACCTTTGCACTCGATTTCGAAAGTGATCGGAATCTAAGGTATTAGTATTAGTTTATTTAAAGAAAGGACAAACTATGAAAAAGATTGGTTTAAAGGTTAGTTTGGTTCTATTGACCGTTTGCAGCCTGATGGCTGGAGTAAGCAACGCGGACGCCGCTAAGAACAAAGATAACTTCACGGTACGTTTCCGCGAGAACACGCTGGTAGTAGCATCCACGCAGATGGAGGAGGCACGTATCTACTCGATGCAGGGCAAACTGCTGAAGAAAGAGAAAGGTACTTTCGCAGAGTTCGAGTTGGACCGCGGAACCTACCGTCTGTTCGCAAAAGTCAACGGAGAAACCGTTTCACGCAGAATTGAGCTGCGGTAACGGAACAAAAAAAATCAGTAACAACAAAAAGGAAGGGACTCCTGAGTGGGAGTCCCTTCTCGTATCAGCCATGCTTGGCTGATTATTTGATAGCCGTGCCCAGCACGTTGTAGGCCTTGCCGTCACGGAGGATAAGCAACTGACCGTCACGGAGCACTTTGCGCGCGTCGTTGGACGGAGTAGCCACAGACTCAATACCCTGGGTGAAGTAGCTCGGATCCTCGTCATAGAGGGTGATATGGTTGGAAGGATTGCCGGAGGCATAGTTGGTGTAGTCTCCCGAACTGCACATCAGCTCCATGAACCGGCCTACGTACGTCTTACCGTCATCTCCTACGAGACGGAAAGAACCGGTGTAGAACGCTTGGGTGAGGCTATAACCACTCGATATTTCCACCTCGTCATAGCCGTCAAACTGGAGGCGGACTTCTGACTCTGTACCTTGAACCGTACCGTCACTCAGGTAAATCAAATCGCTCTCGCTATCCAGATTCTGACGAGTCAGGTTATAGTTGCCGGAGAGGGCGGCTGCACTATTGGTGTACACCAGGAACCATGCGAACTGGTAGCCGGCATTATCGACTCCGAATTGCAGGATCCAACCGTTCTTGCCCTCCTGATACCATTTTGTTTTGGGCTCGATATAGTAGGCGTTAAGGCCTATTACATTCAGTTCTACAGCATCTGCAGGAATCTCCGCTGCCTTGGACACGAAATCGTTACCGGCAACAGCGTTGGATGCCTCGAAATAGTTGCCGTTAGCGCCTTCGTTGAACGCCTGTACGGTCCAGGACCACGTACCGTCTTTCGGCATGGTCGTCGTCTTGGTGGTGCCGTTGACGGTCAGCGTGGAGTAGAACTCGCCGTCGCAATAGAGGGTAATCACATAGCGGTCGGCGGCTGTAACGGCCTCCCACGTGAAGGTCACATTATCGCCGCCTGCTACCTCTGCGTGGAGGTTGGTCGGCTCGTAGTTGTTCACGCCTACGGTGAAGTTAGTAGCCATTTCCTGACCAAGCGCGTTGTTATATCTATCCACTACCTGCACGATAACGGTGTAGGACTTGCCTTCCACTACATTAACCGTCAGCGGGGAAGCAGGACGGTCTTTGGTATCGAAGTTGTCGTAAGCGACTGTCTCGCCGGACCAAACGCGAACGTACAGACGCTCACCCTGACCGAACTCAGGATCTACCCAAGTGAGGGTGGCGGTTTTCTTGTCCTCAGCCACCTCAGCCTTCAAACCGGTTACGTATTTAGCAACGAGTTCAAACGGGATAAGCGCCAGTTGGTCACCCTTCGCATATTTGCCGTCTTCTCCCTGTACGAGCGCATATACCTGAATCTGATACTTACCCGGAGCCAGACCTAACATGGAGCCTACGTTAATCACGCATTTATTCCATGAATCGCCTTTCTGCAAGCCGGCTTCATCGACATTGAGGATCCACTTGGTAGAGCAGTAGTAATGGTTGTCAGAGTCGTCGCCTGCGGGGAAACCGCCGAACTCGCCGGACTCCATATCCTGATAAGCGAACCGGTCGCACTCTTCGGTAGTAGCGACGGTACCGGCAACCATTGCTTGCGCGTCAGCGTCAAAGAGCGCGATAGCGAAAGCGGATGCGTTGTAGGAATACCACATGAACTGCGCCTGGCAGTAGGTCAGCGCATATATATTGGCGTCCGCCAGTTCTTCTTGCGAGGGATCCACTTCGCCGGAATGACCGATACCGGCGAGAACAAAGTTATCCAGTGACGCGCTGCCGAAATTGCTGGTACCGCCTGCAAAGCGGAAAGCGATGTACTCTACTCCGGCGGGCAGTTCATTCAAGGGGAATACCACATGTTTGTAGTCATCAGTAATAGTCTGCTCAAGCTTCTTCAGGGAGACGAAAGTAGCAGCGTCTGCGGGGTTGGTCATATAGCCTATTTCCAATACTCCGTAGTCCGCACTAATCACGGAAGTGCAGTAGTCGAACGCCAGTTCGCAGGTGTCGAGTTTGGCGTTGAAGAGAGGCATTGCAAATACCTGGGCGGAGGTAGCGCCGCCTCCACGGGCGGTGAGATGCTGTTCGCCGGTAGCTATCTGATTGCCGTTGCCGTCATCCTTTTTCTCCGCTACGATAGTCACAGCGGGGGCTGCGGAGGAAATAGTCCAGCATCCGGGGGCTATGTCGCCGACGGTCTCGCTGCCGGAGGCGTCGCGGGTGAAAGTCTCAATCCAAGGCACGTTCAGACGGGCGCAAGCGGTTTTGAAGGTAGCTTTTACGGTCTCGCTTACTGCTGTTTCGGAGCAATAGGAGCGTACGTAGAAATAGTATTTCTGCTCGTCATAGAGACCAGTTACGGTTACAGACTTCTGGTCCGTCACTTTGGCGGCAGTCCAGTCGGGCTGGTCGCCTTCGAATTCAAGACAGTACTGGTACTGCGAAGCTTCGCCTTGCCACGAAACAGTAGCAGTAGCCTCCGTCACCTTCGATACGGTAACAGCGGTAGGCGCTTTGCAAGTCTCGCTGACGGGATCGGTATCGCCGCCTGCTATCACGAAAGTGACTTTCGGCTGTTTGTTGACACGTGAAGAGCCACTGTTCGCGTACTTAATCAGGTAATCCGAATTCACGGAATAGAAAGAAGAGGCGGAATAGGTTCCTGCCCTCGTGATTTCTACCTGAATAAGCAAGTTTCCGCCCTCATAGGCGTACGGGGTGGTGAAATTGACGGTCAGCTCCCCGTCTGCTACGGACAGAGTTCCTTCATATACTTCGGTAAGCGCGCTGCCTTCCGACGCGGTCGCATAGGCTCCTGAAGCATTCTGGAAATAGGTGAAATCCGTCTTGGTGAGAGATACTTTGAACTCTGCCTTGCCCCAAGACTGGGTTTGGTTGGAGGAGTAGAAGGTCAGCGCCTTGATTTCGCTGCCTGCTGTGATGCCTTTAAGTTGGTCTGCCAGATAGATGGCTTGCATCTTTTGTCCCTGAGAATCGGCGTTATCGCCAAAAACAGGGAAACGCCCCTGGGTGGCAGTTCCACCGGGGTTTACAGTGACTGCCTGATCGGCATGGCCGTACGCGCAGAACAAAACTGCCGCGATAATAACAGAAAAGATTTTTTTCATTGTAACAAAATATTTTAGTTTGTTTCTTTTGTCTATCAAAAATAACAAAAAGCGTGCAAAGTTACTAAAAATTCTTCAATTATGCAAATTTTTGTACGCAATTTAATCAGAAATGCGACATTTAACCAACATATAGGACAAAAATGCACACAATATAACTATTATGCAACATTTATTTGCTCTCAGCCACAGGACCATCACGGGACCATCTTCCGAGAACGGCTTAACCACGACTCAAGAACGTCCTTCTTGAAACGCCAAACCCCTCCGTTTTCATTTCCGGAAGGGTTTTTAATATACATAGTGGGGTGTAGGGGTATGGGGGAGAGGGGAGAGATCTTAAAATTTGGCATTTATACACCGGCCGGAGATACAACAGCGGCACGGGGTTGCCGTGCCGCTGAGGGAATAGTTACGCTATTGGCGTGAGGATCAACGTCCATCATCCGGATCGCCAGCAGAAATCGGAGTTCCAAGGTCTAAGGTATAGGATACCTGCTGGCAGATGCCATAGGAGGTGCTGACTGTCAGTGTCTCGACAGAGGGGCTATAATAATTCTTCTTCATAACTATATTATCTGTTTTGGTTCTTATTGTATTTTATGTCCCTGGAGGTTATACTTCACGCCGTTGCGGATGATAACTACCTGGTTGTTCTCCAATACCTTGAGGCTCTGTACCTGCCCGCCTTGAATGTTCTCGCAGCCGGTAGCTATCTGCTCGCCCATCACGATGCGCGCCGGCATACCGTGACGGATAGGAGCATTGCTTGGCTCCGTTCCGACAGGCGTGTTGGTCTGGAAGTAAGCACGGAAGCTCTTGAGGCTGTGACCGTCATAACCTGACCAAGCGATTTGGTTGTTCGCCAGCATGAAGAGTTTGGTCTTATCATCCAGCTGGAAGGTATCCGGGGCGAAGATACCGACGAACTTCACATCGTCATTCTCACCGACAGCCTTTCCTTCAAAAGCGGCAATCGTCACACTCGTGAAAATCGGATTAACGATATTCTCACCCGCCGTCCAGCTGATGAGGTACGGTACGCCGGCTTCGATAGCGTCAGTAGGATAAACGCGGAGCAGCAGTTCGCCGTTCTCCACATAGCCGTATTTGAACGCCAGCAGTTCGCCTCCCTCCAGCGGAGTACCATCCAGCGTCGGCAGACCGAACGGCAAGCAGACTGTATTGAAGTAGCCGTCAGCATAGAAGGTACGGTTAATCTGTATATCAAGGGTCTGACCATTGTTAGCCTCCAAAGCATCGGTGTTATCCTCATCGTTTGCCATAACGAGGGTGTTGGATACACGGATGTTATCCAAGTACAGATTGCCTTCACCAGTGTTGCCAATGAAGCGGAAAGCGATGTTACCGCTACCGGCGGTGAACGGAACAAGCACTTGGGTGGTAGAAGCAGCCGTCAGTGCCTCGCTTACAGCCACGAAGGAATTCTTATCCTCTGCATCGGTTACATAACCTACCTGAAGCGTACCATTAGAAGTACTATAGTCGAAGGCAACAGATGCGCCTACGAAAGAAGCTTCCAATTCCGGCAGAACAATTACCGTAGCATTGGTCTTCGGAGCATCTGCACGCAGCTGTCCGTTAGCTACATATGCGCTATAGTAAGTAGCGGCATAAACATTCCAGCACTCCGGCATATCGTAGTCTGCTACAGCGTCGAAGTCCTCATCGAACGGCAGCGCCGCAGCAGCGCACTTGGTAGTGAAGGAAGTCTTAACGGCATCGCTCTGATCCTCGGTGTCGCAATACGAACGTACGTAGAAGTCGTAAGCGGTTGTCGGAACAAGAGTTGTCAGCGTAGCGGACAGTTCGTCTGTCAGCGTAGCAGCAGTCCAATCCGGGGTCTCGCCGGCGGGTACACATACATACTGGTACTGGGTCTCACCCTTGCCGGAGGCCGTCCAAGCGACTGTTGCGCTGTTAGCGGTAATAGCCGAAGCAGCGATAGAAGCAGGCTTGAAGCAAGTCGGGGTCTTTTTAACCACCACATTATCCACATATCCGGAAGCATAGTTGCTGGTGGAGCTATAGCGGATAGCGAGGTATTTCGCCTCAGCCGGGATAGAAACCAAGTCGAGTTCGTACGGCTCTGCGCCAAATGCGGTGAGTGTAGGCAGAGTCTCCAGAGCTACAAAAGTAACACCGTCAGCCTTTACATAACCCAACTGGAAGTTAGCACTACCGCCCTTGTAGTAGAGCGAGAAGGTGAGGGTGCTCAGGTCTGCGGTGAGAGCGGGCAGAACAGCTATCTGCTCAGCGCTACCATAGAAGTAGAGGAACTTGCCTGTACCTCCGTATGCAGCCGCACCGCTGTAAACATACGGATAGTCGGTAGCAGAAATCTTGCTCCAGCAAGCCGGCATCTCTTCGGACTCCTCGGCATCGAAGTTGTTGCTATACGGCAGTTCGTCGGTAGCAGCACAACGGGTAGTGAAGGTGAGCGAGTTAGACCAAGCCTCATCATCGCCGGCAGCACACTCTACTTGAACCTGTACGTTATACGAAGTCGATGCCTCCAGACCGGTGAGCAGATACGAGGTGCCGGTAACGGCAACGGTATTCCATGTGCTTGCACCTACCGCCTGATAGCGCAGTGCCTTGGCATTGCCCGTCCAAGAGATTGTACCGCCGTCGATGGTCGGCGCAGCCGTCGGAGCTGCCAATGCCTCACAAGGTTTAGCAATAACCTGTACGTCATCCAAATAAGCATAGCTACTTGTAGAGTTGCCAGTGCTACTTACAAAATAGAGGATAACGGTCTCACCTGTGTAGTCTGACAAGTCTATGGTCTTGACAGTCCAAGAAGTAACTTTGGTGGACAAATCGTTAGGGAGCAAAGTCTTGGTAGCACCACCGTTAGTAGAAATATATACATTTGCATTTATTTTAGTAGAACTTCCATTCTTCCAATTAAACTTGAGAACGGCATCCTCAGACAAGTTGATAGACGGAGTGCTCAACGTGTAACTGTTTGAAGAACCACGGAGACGGATATAGTAGTTGTATCCTCCACTAACATATTCGCTGTACGGACTCCAACTATATGTTCCGGTAGCGGACCTATCCCAGCAATCAGGCAGGACAGAACTGCTGCTAAAGTTCTCCTCAAACGGCATTGCACTTACGCCGCAAGGTGTAGTAAATTCACCTACTGAGCTCCAGTCGCTTACATCTTCAGAACCGCAGATAGCTTTCACGCGTACATAGTAGGTCGTTGTAGCAGTAAGAGAAGTCAAAGTATAAGAGGCTGCATCTACAGCAATTTCTTCGCTCCAATCACCACCTTCCGCCTTGTATTGCAGTTTCCAAGCACTCTCGCTTCCGCCTGCCGTCCAAGTAACTACTGCGCTGTTAGCAGTGAGACTTGCCGTAGCAGCAGCCGGTTTGCCCGGTTTCATACAAGAAGGAGCTTCTTCTACTACGAGATTATCTACATATGCCGATCCGTAGTCTGATGTTCCGTTTGCATAACGAATCGTAATGCGTGCATTGTCCGGAGCACCGGCAAAGGCAATCGGTCCAGCTTCAATATAAGAAGCCGACTGATCCAAAGTCTCGACCTCTACAAATGTATTAGCATCTGCCGGATCGGTCATATAACCAACAACCAACTTACCATATTGAGAATAGCCGGAAACAGAAGACTTATATCTGAAAGAGAGAACCAAGTCCTTAATCGGCGTGCTGAACGACGGGAGTGTTGCACTCAATGCGGTAGTAGAACCGCCACCGTAGAACATCAAAGACTTGCCATCGTATGCACTGGAAGTAGTAACCATCGGATAATAAACTCCGTCAAACGAATCATAGTTCGTTATTCTATCCCAGCAAACAGGATAGCCGTTTGTCTCGTCATCATTGAAGTTATACGGCCAAGATGTTGCAGTGATAGCGCCACATGCAGTACGGAAAGAAGCAATTTCGCTATATGCACTCTCATCGGTTGCGCCGCATTTAGCTTTTACGCGTACGTAATACAGAGTGTTTGCGCTCAGGCCTTCCAGCGTGTAAGGTTTTGCGCTTACTGCCTTGTCTGTCCAAGTCTCACCATCGGTGGAGTATTGGAGCGTCCATGCAGACTCACCACTATTGGCTGTCCACGTAAGTTTTGCGCTATTGATAGTAATATCAGATGCCGTCGGAGCACTTGGAGCAAGACAAGAAGGAGCCAAATCTACGCTAACACCATCAATATATAGTGATCCATAGTCAGACGATCCTCCCGCAAAACGGATGGCAATATAAGAATTATCCGGAGCACCAGCCAAAGCGAAAGCATTTACATAAGTCCAATCTGTTACTTTAGCCAAAGTTTTCAAAACGTTGAAAGATGCAGCGTTGGTAGGATCAGTCATATAACCAATTTGAGCATCGCCATAACTAGCATAATCGCTATTCTTATACCAAAACGAAATAGATAATTTGCTCGGCTTTTCAGCAAAAAGAGGTAATATGATCGTTTGAGCAGATGATGCGCCTCCACCATAAAAGAACAAATTTTTGCTACCACTACCACTGTGACCAGAACCGCTTTGAACATATGGATATTTAGTAACTGCGCTACTCCAATAATCCTCATATTCATAAGCAATTCTATTCCAACAATCAGGAATGTTAGAGACAGAAGAACCGGTTGTTACATCTGCAAAGTCCTCATCGTTCCACGGCAATGTAGAAACAGCTACGCAAGGAGTTTTAAAAGCGGCAGAAACAGCGGCACTTTGTCCATCTGCGCCACCACAATTTGCACGAACATAGAATTTATAACTTGTCTGCGGAGTCAATCCATCAACCGTTGCAGAAGCCGAAGTTGCTGTTTTTACAGAAGCCGAAGCCCAATCCGGTTCCTCATCAGCAGGCAAACAAAGGTATTGCCATTGGGTTTCCGAAGCACCTGCTGTCCAGGTGAACGAAGCGGAATTTGCACTTATTGCTGTGCTTAAAAGGTTGGACGGCTTCTTGCAAGCAGCAGGAGTCTCATAGGTAAAAGTAGTTTGTGGAAGATTCCATAAAGTAGCATATGGAGTAGTAACATTACCATTATATGCATATGCAGCCGGTTTTTTAGTGGTAATATTTGTGTTACCTTTGAATGTTCCGTTTTGGTAATTTGAACTTGTAGTTTTTGTTTGAATATCTAAAAGCAAATTACCACCTCCGTATGTATAAGGATTTTGGAACGTGATTGTAACTACACTTCCCCCTGTTACAGTCCCCTCGTAAACTGTTGTTAATTCATCAGTAAACCAAACTTTGCTATCAAAGCCAGTACCTGAAGTCTCAGCCAAACTGATAGTGAAACTTCCAGACCAAGCATATGAATTACTTTGGTAGAATTTGATAGCAGTAATACTTTTTCCCTCCATTGCGGACATCTCAGAAA
Organism: uncultured Bacteroidales bacterium; assembly: GCA_902799185.1. Taxonomy (GTDB): domain Bacteria; phylum Bacteroidota; class Bacteroidia; order Bacteroidales; family Paludibacteraceae; genus Colicola. The sequence goes on from CADBZO010000014.1 coordinate 43,982, forward strand.
GATCTGAAATTGCATAGACGATTTGATTACGTTGCACTGCATCTACATAATTACCATAGAAAGGAGAATACGAGGTTGTATTGTCTCCTTCCGCGACGGTCAGTTCGTCAGCCCTTACATTACTTCCCCACGGCAGGCAGAATAGCGCCGTGAGCAGGAGAGCTAATAAATAAGTTGATTTTTTCATAAAATTGTTTGTTTTAGTTAATATTATTGTTGATTTTTATTTTTCGTTTTCGGATATAAATTCTACGAATTCCTCAAGGCTCCGCTGGATAACTCCTCCTATTTTCAATTGCTCTTCATATTTGGCAATCATGGTCGGACTCATACTGCGGTTTAATGCATAACGCACCACTTCGGGATTCGCGTCCTTACACATCAATATGCCTATACTTGGATTCTCATTGCTGCGTTTTTCTGTTTGGTCCAATGCCTCCAGATAAAACTCCAACTGTCCCAAATCACGCGGGTCAAACTCTGTCGTTTTCAGTTCTATCGCCACCAGACATTGCAATGCACGATGATAGAACAACAAATCGCAGCGGTAATTTTTTCCTCCGACTTCCAATATATGCTCTTCGTCCACGAAAAGGAAATCTTTTCCTAACTCTGTGATAAACTCCCGCATGTGTTGTACTATCCCTTTGCGCAGTCTGGTCTCTTTGTATCGGCTGGGCAGCCCAAGAAACTCCAAGATGGCTTTGTCTTTCAGCAGCACCTCTGCTTTCGGATAAGTGCTTTTCAGCATTTCTGACTGAAACTTCTTATCTGCCAAAACGCGGGAATAGGTATCTGTCTTTATAGCACGTTCAAGTTCCTTATTTTGCAAATGCTCGTATTCCGCATAAAGAATATAAAATAAGCATTGTTCAGGTGTTGAGCATCTATTCAATATGATTTGATGATTGGTCCAACCGGTTTTTATTAGCAATGCTGGAATTTGTCTCATTTTGAATGATACAATTTCCTTTTTCCCGATTTGTCTCATTTCCGATGAGACGATTTGTGCCGTTTCGAATGGTACAGTTTCAGCCTCCACAAATTGTGCCGATAACGTTGGCATTAATGGCTTATTAAGTTTAAGGCGTTCTACCAGTCCATTAAACGCAGCGGATGTATAGGTTTCATAGAAATTAACCATTTTGTAGATATTCGCTCTACTCCATCCTTTGAGTGTAGGGTTCTGCGTGTGGATATATTCCGCCAGTTGTTGCACCACCTTGGCTCCCCATCCTGCCTCTTTTATCTTGTCAGACACAAACGCCCCTACTTCCCATGCAGTGATGACAGATGCATGGTTAACGGCTTGCGCTGCTTGTGTGCGATAGGTTTCAATGATTTGCAGTACTCGCGCAAAATCATTGGTGGTATTATATGTCTGAATCTCTTTCGGCATTCCGTATCTCTTTCCCTTACTTGCCACCCTCCGCCGTAAGCAGGAGGGTTAATAAATAAGTTCTTATCTCGCTTTCGCTCATAATACAGGGTGGAAATCTGCCTGTCCAGTTGGCGTGTACTCCACACTTTATGGTTGGTCCATGAACTTGTTTATTGTGTGTTGGAAATTTCTTATTCTGTCGGATATTTCCGTTAATGAATAAAGTTATTCCAAAATACAACAAACAGGGCGCAAAGATACATATTTTTTTTCAAATATGCAAATTTTAGGGAAACAAAGTGGAAAAATTATATATTTTGCTAATTAAAAGTTACACTTTGTACAAGTAGGAAAAAATTTGTTCGGCTACGCGCCGAGGGTTAAACAAAAGTCCGATGAGAGTCCGATAAACCTCCGATGAAAGTCCGATAAACCTCCGATGAGAGTCCGATATTAGTCCGATAAGACACAATAGCGACATCGGCATGTTCGATTTGTCAGTTTGTCACAAAATCAGTGCAAAGGTAAGCAAAAGAAAACATACATGCAAATATTTTGACATAAAAAACACCTTTTTTGTGCATTTTCTTACTTTTTGTTCATAAATTGTACGTTTTTAGCAGAAAACTCCTAAAAAATTTGTATATATCAAAAAAAAGCAGTATCTTTGTCGTCGGAATTGGAGATAAAATAAACAAAAACCGACAAAACCCTTTGAGTGCTTTAGGAGCAATGCTCCTTATCCCAATTGCTACTAAAAACTCCTTGCAAGCAAGCTTACAGATAGTTTTTACTACCAATTTGCACGACTCTGCGAGTAAAAAGCACTCAAAGACATACACATAAAAAACAATAACAATATTAAGGTATGAAAAAGATTTTTACAATTTTGTGCGCGGCGGTGATAGCCGCAAGCGCCGTGAACGCCGAAGTGCTGCTGACTGAGCACTTTGCACAAACCACTGAGACATTAGCAACGAACGAAAATGCTTTCGGTGATGAAATTGCAGCTACCGGTTGGACTAACATTAGTGGAGGTGGTAATATTTTTCTAAGTGCCAGTGATTTGACATATGCAGGATATAAGACTAATTCAGATGGTACTCGTTCGGCTGAACTTCAATCAGGCAAAGTCAAGAAAGTCGCAGTTCCTCTATCCAAATCCGTTAATTCGGGTTCAGTGTATGTTGCAGCAATTGTAGATTTGCAGGCATATGCATCTACTTCTGCAACTGCAAACACGCGTGATTACTTATGGGCATTAGTGAATGGAACATCTTCTGTATCAACTGCCGGAAACCATTTCGCTCGTTTACAACTACAAAAGGTGGGAGATGGTAAATTCCAATTCAGTATAGCCAAGAGTACAGAATCTGCTGCGTTTATCCCTTACACAGACACTCTGGAATTATCCAAATACTTGGTAGTGACAGAATATCAATTTGTTGATGGAGAGCAAAACGATATAGTTCGCTTGTTTGTAAATCCTACTAAAGGAGATAAACCGAAGGCAACCGTAGAGTGCTATCAATCATTTATCAATCCCAATACAAGTGCTGATGTTGGAGCAGGAACAAAGGCAGATGCTGCACAATTGAAGAGCCTGTTGTTGAACGCAAGTTCTACAATGAAATTAGGTGCATTGATTGACGAGCTGAAGGTAGCCACCACGTGGGCTGACCTGTGGGAGAGCGGCGACGCGCCGGTAGTGGAGACACCGACGATGGTTGTGGAAGATGCAATCAATTTCTATGAGGAAGATTTGTATAATAATATGTATATCTTCACCGTATTCCCCGGCAAGCAGTATTCAAAAGAATTAGAAGTGCTGGCAGAGAATCTGACCGAGGATATTACTATTTCGCACAAAAATAGCGAGCTTACACTTAGTACTTCGACAATTGACAAAGCCGGTGGTAAATTCACGGTAACATTGAATCCTGAAGCGGCAGGAAGCCATGTAGATACGATTGTCTATACAAGCGGTTCGCTGAGTGACACCACTCTTGTAGCCTGGGGAGTTAATCTGCAATCGTATTCCGATTTGGCATCGCTGAAAGCCGCCTATGCCAATGATGATGAATATGGTTTTTATCATTTCAGAGGCGAGGCTGTTATCACCCGCGCATACAGCGGTTTTGCATACATCCAAGATGAAACAGCCGCATTGCGTTTGAGCAATGAGTGGAACCAAGATACCGATTTTGCATCGTTAGCAGTAGGTGACAAGATTGGCGGTTTCATCGGTTATGCCGGAGAAACAGATGGAGCAGGCGTAAAAGACTTTATCATCGGTCAGGATGTCACACCTCTTTCGCAAGGCAATACGGTAGATGCACAAGTAGTGACTTTAGCGGAATTGCAGACCAACGGAGCGGATTATTTGTTAGAGATAGTAACGATAGAGGATGCAGAACTTGACCAAACGGCAGAAGTATTCCCCGCAGCGACCAAGGTAAGTTTCACGCAAAACGGCAAGTCTGCCAGTATCCAGGCTATCAACTCTTCTGCAGATTATATAGGCGAGGCTATTCCCGCCAGGGCGAATATCACCGGTTTCAGTATCAACCAGAGCGGAACGGTGATTGTTCCCCGTGCCAAGAGTGATATTGTCTCCAAAGACACTCCTTCTGCCATTGACCATCTGCGTGTAAAAGGCAAGGCGGTGAAGACCGTACGGGACGGACAGATTGTCATTCTCCGGGACGGAAAAGCCTTCAACGTATTAGGAAGCGAGTTATAGACACCCCCCAGACACCCCTCTCAGAGGGGGAGAAGGGATTTGAGATTTGTAATAGGAGATTTATGATTAAACAGCGTATTTTTATGGCTATGCTGGCAGGTGCACTCGTCATGGGTGCACCTGTATCAGCAGAAGAGACGTCCGGCAATCTGATTCAGAACCCGGGGTTTGAGAGTTACGAGGACAAGAGCAATGCCCTCTTTGGCGACTACACGGAGTTTGCGTCATGGGTCTGCTCGGGTTTCGGCTGCGTGTCGGAGAAGACGGATGTGTATGAGGGTGCCGCAGCGATGAAGTTAGGCGGCAGCACCCCCATGACGGTCTATCAGCAGATAACCGGTCTGACGGACGCCGCATACGACGCGGACGTGCCGTTCCGGCTGACGGTTCACTACAAGGCGAAGAAGATCGCCTCGGGCGGAAAAGTTTCGCTGGACGCCTATTGGGAGCACGCGACGACAGCCGACGGGCTGAAGACCCACGATGCAGCCAAGCTGCAGCGGGTGCTGAGCGACAGCGTGCAGAGCGAGTGGCAGACATTGGTCATAGAGACCACGAGACCGGCGCAAGCGAAGTCCTTCATGCTGCAGTTCAAAGCCACCGCCAAGAGCTACGTGCTGATCGACTCGCTCGGTTTTGAGGCGCTGCCTACGACAGCTCCGGACGAGCCGTATATCACGGTAACGCCCAAGAGCCTCTCCTCCGTGAGCTGCGAGAAAGGGCAGAGCGTGACCTTCCCCACCCTCCATATCGAGCAAGGTAACATCACCGGCACGACGACGTTTGAGTTGAGTTATACCGACGCGGACCAGTTCCGTCTGTCGCGCAGTTCGATGAGCGCGGACGAGAGCGCGTGTGACCTTATTATCACCTACGCGCCCACGAAAGCGGGCACGCACAAGGCCGTGCTGAATATCGACAACACCAGCCACACGTCTCTGTTCCAGTCCATCACGCTCAACGCCAGCTGCACCGACCCGGACGCCAAGCCTATGATCACCGTGACACCGAGTGTGATACCCACCTTCGAGACGGTAGCGGGCAAGCAGGTGAGCGGTAAGTTCTCCGTCAAAAGCGAGAACTGCACGGATTTCGTCTATCTGAGTGTGAGCCACGTACAAGGCCAGGCGTTCACCATCGTAGAGAGCATGCTCGCCAAGAACTACGAGACGGAAGTGACGGTCTATTTCACGCCGCTGGAGGCTGGTACGTACCAATCGACGGTGACGCTGACGAGCGAAGGGGCGACGCCGGTCGTAGTGACGCTGAACGGCACGGCATCCGCGAAGAGCGAAGAGACCATCGACTGGCAGACAGCGTTCTCATGGGACACCTCCCATCCGTACGCCCTGTTGGAAGAAGATTTCGAGAGCGGCAAGCATAACGAGACGCTGGTGTTAACAGACTGGCAGAACGTAGCACCGTTAGAGGCGCGTCCGTGGTGGGGCTACGACGAGAGCCGCGCCACACCTCCGCGCGCAGACAACCGTTGCGCCAAAGCCACGGCGTACCAGTACGGCAAGGATTCCACGGACATCTGGGAGGCATGGCTGGTGACGCCGGCGCTGGACTACAAGAACGCCCGAGGAAGGGTGTTCACGTTCGATGTGATGGCAGAGTACCTGCCGGAAGACGGAAGCAACACCACTTTCGAGGTGTATTTCATCGACCCGAGCGACCCCGAGCATATCTATTTCCAGGACCTGAGCGGTTCGTTTGCCATCCCCGCCACGGGTGACGAGAACGAAGAATGGCGCACGTTCCACCTGAACCTGAACAACCAGCCGAACATCCCCGACGTGTTCTTCATGGCTTTCCGCTATGCGGGTCCGAACGGCGGCATGGGCGTTGTGACCTATTACATAGACAATGTCAGCTGGGGCCGCACCGACCTGCCGACCATCACTCCGAGCGTGACGATGCTCATCGACTCGCTCGCCGTAGTGAACGTATCACGCGAGATAGGCACTATCACCGTCACCGGCGAGAACCTGACGGAAGACATCTCATTAGAGGTAGGCGGCAACCGCTACACCGATTTCAGCCTGAGCAAGAGCACCCTGCCGAAGGAAGGAGGCAAAGTGACTGTCACGTTCGAGAGCGACTTAGAGGGCGTACATGACGCGTATGTGCATTTGAGTTCCAAAGGGGCAGCCGACGTGTTCATCCCGATGGCGGTGCTGTGCCGTGCGGCGCAAGGCAACCTCTCCCCGACCCTCCCCTCAAGGGAGGGAGTAAAGATACTGCGGGACGGCAAACTCTATATTATGTACAAAGGGACGATGTACGACGTGCTGGGTGCGCGAGTTGAGTAAAGAGGATTAGATGTTAAAGAAAAATGAGCCCCTCCTAACCTCCCCCTACCTACAGGAGGAGGAAGTCCGGATAACATCCGACATAATGAACGCTGATTTTCAGGGCATGGAGGGACCAAATTGAGCATTGAAAGTGTTGTAAATATCGGAATTGAGGGTGGAAATGCAAAATCAAATGTACAAAACGTAATTTTATAAGAAATTATATACATTTTATTTGCATGTTTGAGAAAAAAGCAGTACTTTTGCAGCGATTTTGATATTTACTTACTCACGTAATTGTGGGAAATTAATCCTTGGAGCGCACGCATCCAAGGATTACGTTTTTTCCAATAGGGTAAGGAGAATTATAAAAAAGATCATTAAAAGGTATTAGCCATATGAAAAACGTAGTTAATTATATTCTTTCGGCACAGAAAAAGATATTTGCTCTGGCGTTCCTCGCCGTTTTTTCGTCGTTCTATACGATGGTTTGGGGAGATACTGACTACTCTCGGGATGGAATTACTGCCACTTATTCGGGAACTGTATTAACTATATCTGCGGGATCCACAGGTGTTATGCCCAATTATAAGTATAATGGAACTGTTTCACAAGCGACTCCTTGGAATGCAGCTATAGCAGCTATTACAGAGGTAGTAATAAATGAAGGTATCACATATATCGGTAAAGATGCCTTTCGGGGAGCGTCCAAATTAGCAAAAATCACTCTCCCCACCTCCCTAGATAGTGTTGGAGAAAATGCATTCTATGGATGTTTAAAAATGGCTAATATATACTACAAAGGAACACCTGCACAATGGGCAAGTGTCGGCTTCTATGGTCAAAAAAGTCATCCATTTGGTGCGTCAACATCATCTCCTCGTAATTATTACTTTTACGGACTTACCTCCACTAACACTATTATTTTCATAGAGCCTGAAATAACTACTATCAAAAAGTGGACATTCTATGGCGCTACCAATTTTGAAAGTGTCTGTATTCCAGGTACTGTATCTTATATCGGCACACATGCATTTGATTGTACAATCAGCACATCTATTTTGGTAAACCGAAGTACTGCGCCCGGAACTGGTACAAATGCTATCACTGCATCCTCAAAGGCCTTATACGTTCCTAAGACTAACTCTGGTTACGGTGTTACTCCTTGGAGCAATCAAACAAAAAAAACATGTTCAACAAGTGGTACAAATACAATTGATGAAACTACTTTAGAGTGGAATCTAAATGAGGAAGGTGTGTTAACCATAAATGCTACTGCTGGTACTAAAGCGCTCACTTTTAACTTAGCAGGTGCAGACTACCCTTGGACGGACTTCAGACGTATGGTTTACAAGACTACTATTCAAGGAGAATTAACCGCATTAGGAAGTCTTTTAAAATGGCATTACGGCATTTCAGAAGTAATATTGGACCAAAATACGATTCCGACCATCAGTAGTACATATATCGGAGGAACATCTTATGCCTCCCTATTCAACAAACGCGATACATTAACACTCACCATTACGGATCCGGCATCGCGATTAGATGCAAGTTGGAGCAGATTATTAGATGAGGCTCCTTGGAATGACGATGCCCACTGGAAAATCGTATATCCAACTACAACGGTTACTTTATCCAAAGGCACTGAGACGAATGGTACATTTACTTTATCGTCGTCGTCATTGAACACAACAAGTTCAGCACAAACGGTTAGTGTGACTTGTACCCCAAATGACGGCTATGTTACCTCATCGGTTAGTGCAACTAACCCTGCTATACTCTTAGATGATATTACATATGCCGGTTCTGACAATGAACGCACAGTAACCTATCCCGCTTATACACATGGCAGTTCGACTATTAGTGTGGATTTCGAGTGCGCGAAACCAACGATTAGCACAGACTTAAGCACAGAAGAAGTGGAATATGAGCAAAATGCTGTAGCTTCTGCTTTATCGGTGACCGCAGACGCTAATAGTGGCGACTTGTCTTATCAGTGGCAGAGCAGTTCGGACAATAGTAGCTGGTCGGATATTGACGGTGCTAACGTAGCATCTTTTACACCTCCTACTACTGAAACAGGAACAAGGTATTATCGTTGTATCGTAACAAACACTACTGATGACTGTGAAGAGTCTGAAACTTCTAACGCTGCACAAATCACCGTAACCGCTCCATCTTCTTCCGCTTGGAGTTTGCATTACGGTACAGATGGACAAAGTGATTGGACAACCGTTGACTTCTCGCAAGTAGGGTCAACTAACGAATGGCAAATAGAGGACATTGTTATTCCCAATAAGCCCAACTGGTATGTGGATAATGCCGCAGGCAATGATGCGAAGAAGAAATTAAGCACTTGGGGTGACTTGTATTTTGCAGCATCACAGGGAGATGGCACGCGACCAATGGTCGGAAATGCAGTAGGTGCTGTAGGTACAGTGCGCATCTATGACGATAGCAACTGGAATAACCGCTATGCAGGATTTATTCCGAACGGCTATGTACTGAAGATTGGTAGTAATGAATATTCCTTTGCTTCAGAGGATGGTAATGAATATCGCTCAGAGATCATCGAATATTCCGGCTCCAATGCACGCGATAATGTGAGTGTCGGAATTGTGGATGAGAATGGAGATTTCGTTAGTACCAATAACACCTCAGAAATGCAGCATATATTCCTTCATGTAGGAAATAATACTACGCTATGGGGTAAAGACGGAGTCACAAATTTTGGTTTATATGATGACACCGAAGGTCATAAGAACTTTACTTGTTTAATGACCGCTGTTCCCGGAGAAAATTACCTATATGAAGGATGGGTTCCATCTACTTGTACTAATGTTATTTTCTGTCGTTTAAAGAGTTCTACTTTGGATTGGGGTACAGATAATAATAACGTACATAACTGGACTAATAGTTTAGTCCTTCAAGACAATCAAAATCTTTGGACTGTAACCGGCTGGAATGGCGGTGATGGTAATTGGTCCGCATATACACAAAAAGGAAGATTCTGTATTTGGCAAGATAAAACCGTAAAGAACTGGGGTGTTTGTTTCCGTCCGTGCTATGAGTTTAACGCCACAGAAAATGCCAATTGGAATAATGCGAACAACTGGAAACCGCAAAGCGTGCCTACCATTGATTTTGATGTCTTCCTCAACAAGCCGGTCACGGTTAATGTTACTACAGCTCAAGCGAAAAGTGTCGTCATCAACCAAGAAGGAGACAAGACCGGACAATTGGTTGTCGATGCCGGACAGAAACTCATTGTAGCAGGAAGTATCCAAAAGACAACTAACGGAGAGACATACTCTGCGACAGAAGCGAATGACATTATCATCCATTCCGATGCGACTAACGGGTTAGGCGCGTTGGTAATGGGTACGCACGATGGAACGAACCAAGCCACTGTTAACTTTACCACCTTATCCAACGGAACAAGCGAAGACAACACGTCCATCGCCCAATATGTCGGAACACCCTTTAACGATGAGACGAATATCCTACATAACTGGTACAACTCATGGGTCTATGGTATCGACCATACCGGAGGTATCATAGGCTGGGAGCGCGTTAATGAGGGACAAGGAATGGCACCCTTCAAGGGATACTGCGTCTTCTCTGCCGATGGAACCCATCATAACTACTGGCAGCAGGGCACACTCATTGCTTCTGAAAACCAGACCATTAGCGGTCTCAACTGGCAAAGCGGCGGTACAGCGAACCCCAACAACGAGAACCTGCTGGCGAACTCGTGGATGGCGCCTATCAAGATAAGTACGATGGAGACATCCGACTTCACCAATACGGAAGCGACGATTTATATCTTCAATTCCACCAGCGCGAGCGCCTATACAAGCCTTGCAAGCAATTATAGTTCCTACACCCCCGGAACAGCCGGAGACGCTATCATCCCAGCTATGCAGTCCTTCTCGGTGTTTACGAATGCTGCAGGCGGTTCCAGCGTAACTTTGGATTACAACAAAATCGTTTATCAACCCGCCTTAAGCGGAACTGTTCCGGGACCGAATAGTGCACCGCGTCGCGTGGTTGCCGAAGAGGCGAACAAGATCCGACTCTTCGTGCATGCAGAGAGCGGATACGGAGACCAGCTGTATATGTGGGAGCGAAGCGACTTCAGCGAAGCGTTTGAAAATGGATGGGATGGACACAAACTGTTTGGCGAATCCGTCGCACCGCAGCTCTTTGCTCTTAGTCCGGACGGTGACCTTGCGATTAACTGTATCCCTACTTTCGAAGGCGTACAGATGGGCTTCAAAGCCGGAGAACAAGATAATAGTTACACCTTCACCTTCGAGTACAGCGACGAAGCGCAGCCCCTCTACCTGCTGGATATAAACACCAACACGTACACGCAGATCACAAGCGATACTTCCTATTCGTTCACCACAACGGATACCGACGTACATAACCGCTTTGTGTTAACCTACAACGCTCCGAGCACACCTACTGCGCTCGAAACCACTCCTGCCGTTACCACCGGCAAGAAAGTGATGTATGATAACCATTTATTCATCCTTCATAACGGACGTATCTTCAGCGCCCAAGGAGCGATGATCCAATAAAAAAGAAGACGTATGAACGAGAATAATACTTATCCGCTGGCCTCCATCCCGACTATCGGGTTCCAATCGACCAGTTCCATGCATGGCTCCGGTAGCATGTATGCCTCAGCCCCTACCATCGGAACCGATGGAATGGCATCGACCTCTTCAACCACCGGGACTGTTGCTTCCGGTCCGCGACGCATTGCGCCTCCGACACCAACCGGTAACCCTACCCCCGTCGGTGACGCCGCATGGCCATTCCTTTTTATGGCACTCCTATACACCCTCCGGCTTATCAAAAAGTTTAACATACAAAAAAACAAAAAACAATGAAGAAAGTATTTATGTTATTAGCGCTTTGTGCGCTGACGATGGTGAGCAGTCAAGCTGCTTATCGTGTGTACTTGTGCGGTATCACCGAGTTGACGGTGGATACCTTCCAGAGTACGACAAAGAACCAATTTACTCTTACTTTTGACCAGAAATGCAAGAATACGGCGGAGTACGGCAAACCGACCACCTATTACACATCAACCGTGAAATTGGTGCTTAACTCGGACGACCGCACTCTGGAAGGAACGTACACCACCCAAGGCGCAAGTCCTACCAGCAGCAGTGCAAACGTAAACGACCAGACCATCAACCTCGTTACATCTGAATTCACCTCCGGTTCAACGAGTCGTCTGCTCCGTAAAGACAGTATCTCTACTTTCACTATTGAAAAAGTGGACGAGACCCATTACGCTATCACGACAGGTGATTTGTATTTTTCCAAGCGTTTAGACCAGACCACAGACACCTGGGAGTACCTTTACAGTTACGACGCGGAACATATATTGGAGCAAGGCATTAGCCAGACACCATTCGTCTTCGGCTACACCGGCGAGTACGTGACCGCCGTTTATAACTACGACATGACGGTAAACGGCGTGAACGTGACCCGCGACGACAGCGAATATGGCGCCATCCGTTATTTTCTGACGCTGAGTTGCTCGGGTACTTGCCGCGAGAACAACGATGTGCGCAACTACGAGGTACAGCTGGCTATCTATCCGTCGGCAGAGAACATCGCCGGCACGTATGCCACCCAAGGCAACAGCAGCCTGCTGTATGCGCCCAACTGCTATGTCAAGGACTTGAAAATCAGCAAGCAGCGCAACCTGGCGAATGACTCACTGAGCAGCGTGATGATCAAAGACAAGGGCAACAAACAGTACAGTTTTTACGGCGGTACACTCATCTGTACCGATCAAGACGCCAACTACAGCGCCGTTTACGGCAAGAAACGTATCGAGGCGGTACACTACTACCATTTCTCCGACAACGGCGGCGAGGGTATCTCTTTCGGCTACGACGAGGAGAACAAGACGGTAGAGCTGACGCCGAGCAAGGTGAGTGTAGATGAGACGACCGAAGGCGGCGAGACGACCGGTTACAGTCTGACCGTGAATGCCACCTCCGAGGGAATCAACTATACCGTGCTGCTCGACATAGAGAGCGCAACGCTCGCCGGCACGCACAGCGCAAACAGCACGCTGAGCACCTGGAGCAAAGTAGAGCGTGGCAGCAGTTCGTCCTATATCAACTCGGGTTCGACGGTGACCATCAACGCCAAGAGCGGCAACACCTATACCCTCTCCGGCAGTCTGCTATGCGAGAACGGATACACCTATGTCCTCAAAGCCTTTGATTTCAACTACGGCAACAGCACCACGACGGGAATAGAGAACCCCTCCCCGGCCCTCCCCACAAGGGAGGGAGTAAAGATACTCCGGGACGGCAAACTCTATCTGATGTACAAAGGGACGATGTACAATATACAGGGGAAGAGGATTTGAGGACACCCCCCAGCCCCCTCTCAGAGGGGGAGAAGGGATTTGACATTTGACATTTGACATTTGAGATTTGAGATTTATAATTGATGAGACGAATAGTATTAACCTTTATCCTGATGGCAGCGGCGGTTCTGCCGGCTGCAGCGGCTTATGAGCTGACCGCCACCAAGGTGACGGTGCAGGACCTGACGGTGGACAAGTATAATTTCTTCGTCACCGTAGAGGCCGCGACCTCCACCGGCGAGTACGAGATAGCTTTCGACGTATGGCCCGCCACGCGTTCCGCCATCGGTACGTTCTCGGCTGCGGACAAGACGATCGGTTACGTGAGCAGTTATGTCCATAAGACGAAGGCGAACGGCAATGCCGTAGATATGTGGTACAGCTGCAACGAGGACGCCGCTATCAGCCTCAGCATCGTCCGCAAGGACGAGAGCACGTGCACGCTGAGCGGTTCTATCCAGGCTACCCGGAGCGGGATGACATACACCTACAACATCCGGGCTTTCGATTTCGCGTACACCGAAGGCGCCGTAGAGCCGGAGCCGGAGAAAGACCCGTTCCGTTTCGAGCCGGCGGAAGCAACGAATATCCGGTTCCAGGCGGATGTCATTCATTTCCGGCAACGGGAAGGGTATATCGAGGTGACGCTCAATGAGATGGCTAACGAGACATACGACTGGGTGGAACTGCGGTTGCTGTCCGACACGATGGCCATGCCCGCCGGCACCTATCCGATTGACGAGAGCGGGACCAAAGGTTCGCTGACCGCCTCCAAGGGGTATTTAGGCAGCGTCAAAGGCGACGACCCGTGCTACGTAGCCATCCGCGGCAGCAAAGAGGAATGGGGACAGTACACGCCTTATTACCTGGCGAGCGGCAGTCTGGAGGTAAGCTATAACACCAAGGGCGACAGCATCCGTATCAGCGGCAGCGCGACGTCCCATAACGGCACCACCGTCGCCATTGACGCCAAGAGCTATAACATGCTCTACGTGCAAGAAGAGACACCCAAAGAGCCCGAACACGTGACGTTAGGCATCGACACCGTAGCTATCACCTACCTGTCCAACGAGTCCGACAGCGCGAACAACCGATTCGTTTATGTCTTCAATTTCAGCCGTTCGGACGACTACCCCACCGTACTGACGGACGTGGTGCTGTCCAAGCCGATGGAGATAGTGGCTGGCTGTTACAGTCTGGCGGACGGCAGTCTGAAAGGATCGCAGCTGGCACAGAACCAGGAAGATTTCAACATGAACCTCTATACCGGTTCCGCCTATGCGTTCACCGCCGCGTCGCTGACGCTGACGGAAGGGGCTAACGGCGAATGGCAGTACACGATGCATATGGAGGACGCTATCGGCAGCACGTATGATTTCTCTTTCAGCCAGACGCCGCATATCACGCTTTACCCGCAGCCGGCGGTAGATCCCAAGGACGCGCCGTACACCGACGAGCAGCGTGAGAAAGCTGTCGTGACGGCAGTGCTGGACACTCTGGTATGGGACAGCAAGACCGTAGCCAAAGACGGCGTGATAGATATCTACCTGACCCAGCGTCATGCCGACGTGAACGGCCTGCGGGCATATCTGCATTTAGGCATGTACAGTCAGGAGGCATACCCGGAGGCGGGTATCTATCCGGTGAACGGCAGCGAAGAGGCAGGTACGTTCAGCGCTTCCTTGGGCCGCTACGGCAACGTGCTGATACCCTGCTATGCAGCGCTGATGGACAACGATGGATGGACACACGCCATATGGTATATCACAGGCGGAGAAATCAGCCTGAGTTATGACACGAAAGGCCAGCCTGCGCTTTCCGGCGAATGCAGCACCTATTTCGGCTCGACCATCCGGTTCTCCTATCAACCAAAAGCACAAGGAAACCCCTCCCCGGTCCTCCCTTCAAGGGAGGGAGTGAAGATCCTGCGGGACGGCAAACTCTATATTATGTACAAAGGGACGATGTACAATGTACAAGGGGCAAATGTGCACTAAAAAGGTCTAAAAGCACTACAAAATAAAGAAAAGTGGCATGCGCGCTTGCGTATGTCATTTTTTTTTCGTACCTTTGCACGCTAATTTGGATTAAAATGCGCATATAGGAAAGAAAGATAATTATTTAAGGTATGCAAAATATACGTAACATAGCAATCATTGCCCACGTCGATCACGGCAAGACAACCCTGGTCGATAAGATGCTGTACACCGCCAACGTGGTGAAACAGCAGCAGTCAGAATTCAGCGAGCAGCCGAAAGAGCTGATCCTGGACAATAACGACCTGGAGCGGGAGCGCGGAATCACCATCCTCGCTAAAAACGTAGCTATCGAGTACAAGGGAGTGAAGATTAACGTGATAGACACTCCGGGGCACGCGGATTTCGGCGGCGAGGTGGAACGCGTACTGAACATGGCGGACGGCGTGCTGCTGCTGGTCGATGCGTTCGAGGGCCCGATGCCGCAGACCCGTTTTGTGCTACAGAAAGCCTTGGAGTTAGGGCTGAAGCCGATTGTAGTCATCAACAAAGTAGATAAACTGAACTGCCGTCCGGACGAGGTGCAGGAAGAGGTGTTCGACCTGATGTGCAACCTCAATGCGACGGACGACCAGTTGGATTTCCAGACGCTGTACGGCTCTGCGAAGAACGGCTGGATGTCGAAAGACTGGAAGAAACCGACAACCGACCTGACGGACCTGATGGACGCCATCATCGAGTATATACCTGCTCCGGAGGACAACCCCGGTACGCCGCAGATGCTCGTGACAAGTCTGGACTATAACAGCTACGTAGGCCGTATCGCTATCGGAAGGGTTCACCGCGGCGAGTTCAAGGACGGACAGGCAGTCACCCTCGCCAAGAAAGACGGCACGAT
>CADBZO010000014.1:59710-103526 GCA_902799185.1 uncultured Bacteroidales bacterium
TGCACACGTTCTCGGGTATGGGTCACGTTAAGACCGACGTAGTGAAGAACGGCGATATATGCGCAATGATCGGTATTGACGGATTCGAGATAGGCGACACCGTCTGCGACGCCGAGAAGCCGGAAGCACTGAAGCCTATCGCCATTGACGAGCCGACGATGAGTATGACGTTCTGCATCAACGACAGTCCTTTCTTCGGTCAGGACGGCAAGTTCGTCACCAGCCGCCATATTCAGGACCGCTTGAACAAAGAGCTGGAGAAGAACCTTGCGCTGCGCGTAGAGAAAGGTGCGGAGGAGAGCAGCTGGCGTGTGTTCGGCCGCGGTGTGCTGCACCTGAGCGTGCTCATTGAGACCATGCGTCGCGAGGGATACGAGCTGCAGGTAGGCCAGCCGCAGGTAATCATCAAAGAGATAGACGGCGTGAAATGCGAGCCGGTGGAGAGCCTGACGGTGAACACGCCGGAAGAGTGCAGCGGCAAGATCATCGAGTTCGTTTCCACCCACAAGGGCGAGATGACGAAGATGGAGATGGTGAACGACCGTGTGCATCTGGAGTTCACGATTCCGAGCCGCGGTATCATGGGTATGCGTACCTATGTAATGAACGTATCCGCCGGCGAGGCTATCATGGCACACCGTTTCCTGGAGTACCAGCCGTGGAAAGGCGAGATCGTGAAGCGCAACAACGGTTCACTCATCGCCATGGAATCCGGAACAGCTTATGCGTACGCGCTGGACAAGTTGCAAGACCGCGGCAAGTTCTTCATCGACCCGCAGGAAGAGGTGTATGCCGGCCAGGTGGTAGGCGAGAACGCCAAAGAGGGCGACATCGTCATCAACGTGACCAAGAGCAAGAAACTGACGAACATGCGCTCGAAGAGCGCGGACGACAAAGCCGTTCTGCCCCCTCCCGTACGCATGAGTCTGGAAGAGGCACTGGAGTACATCAAAGAGGACGAGTATGTAGAGGTAACCCCGCACGCCATGCGTATCCGCAAGATTATCCTCGACGAACTGGAGCGGAAGAGAGCGGGGAGAGCGTAGAGCTTCGCGTAATTTTCGTAGTTTTCGTATTTTTACGTAATTTACGTAAACAACGCAAGCTACACAAACAACGTAAATAACAAATTATATATACTATTATGAAGATTGAACAAAGTGAATTGAAGAACCTGACCGGCGTAATCACGCTCACTATCGAGCCCGCCGACTATCAGGAAGAAGTAAACAAACAGCTGAAAGAAGTGCGCCACAAAGCGCAGATGCCGGGTTTCCGCCCGGGTATGGTTCCTGCCGGACTTGTCAAGAAGATGTACGGCAAGGGCATTCTGGCTGACGTACTGAACAAGAAAGTTGGCGAGAGTATGCAGAAGCACATCGAGGACAACAAGCTGCAGATTCTCGGCGATCCGCTGCCGAGCGAGAACGCACCGAAGATCGACCTCGACAATGAAGACACTTTCACCTTCATGTTCGACATCGCCGTAGCTCCGGAGTTCGACGCCAAGCTGAACGGCAAGAACAAACTGACCGAATACGAGATCGAGGTGACGGACGAAATGGTGAACAACCAGGTAAACAGCTATGCAGAGCGTTTCGGCGACTATGTGCAGGTCGAGGAGGTAGCAGAAGGCGACATCGTGAAGGGTCTTGCCAAGCAAGTGGACGGCGAGATTGTCAAAGAGAACGCTGTGCTCAACCCGCAGTACATGAAGGACAAAGAGCAGGCCAAGCTGTTTGCCGGTGCCAAGAAAGGCGAGACCGTGACCTTCAACCCTGCCAAGGCATTCGACAGCGAGGTAGAGGTTAGTTCGCTGCTGGGCATCACCAAAGAGCAGGCCAAGGACCTGAAGAGCGATTTCACCTTCGAGATTCAGGAGATCACCCGCCACACCCCCGCGAAGATTGACAGCGAGTTGTTCGCAAAGGTTTACGGCGAGAACGCTCCGAAAGACGAGGCTGAGTTCCGCGCTCGCGTGAAAGCCGAGATAGAAGCGAACATGGCAGAGGACAGCAAATACAAATTCGGACTGGACGCCAAAGAGGCGATCATGAAGAAGATGGAGAAGCTGGAGTTCCCTGTTGACTTCCTCAAACGCTGGGTACTCGCCACCAACGAGAAGATGACCCAGGAGGAGCTGGACAAGGACTTTGACAAGATGCTGGACGAGCTGAAATGGCACCTCGCCAAAGACCAACTCATGAAAGAGTACAACATCGACGTACAGAAAGAGGACGTAGAGGCTTACGCCAAAGAGGTAGCGCGCATGCAATTCATGCAATACGGTCTGATGCACGTGGATGACCAGTATCTGACCAACTACGCCAACGAAATGCTGAAGCAGGAGAACCAGCTCCGCGGCATCGTAGAGCGCGTAGCAGAGAACAAGATTTACGACGCACTGAAGGGTGTAGCGAAGATCGAGAAGAAACAAATCTCGCACGCCGATTTCGGCAAGCTGTTCGCATGACACACATACATTTCATAGCTATTGGCGGCGCGGCGATGCACAACTTGGCATTGGCCGTAGCCTCCAAGGCGGGATACAGAGTAACGGGGTCGGATGATGAAATCTTCGACCCTGCTTTGTCTCACCTGCGCGAGGCGGGTCTGCTGCCGGACGAGTTGGGCTGGCACCCCGAGCGTATCACGCCCGACATAGACGCTATTATATTAGGAATGCACGCGCGCGAGGACAACCCGGAGCTGGTGCGCGCCCGCGAGTTAGGCATCAAGATCTACTCTTTCCCTGAGTATCTGTACGAGCAGACGAAAGACAAGATCCGCATCGTAGTAGGCGGCAGCCACGGCAAGACCACCACGACGAGCATGATCCTGTATGTGCTGCAGCGTCTGGGTATCGAAGCGGACTACATGGTAGGCGCACAGATAGAGGGCTTCGAGCGGATGGTTCGTCTGAGCGACAGTGCCAAGTACGCTGTCTTTGAGGGCGACGAATACCTCACTTCCCCACTCGATTTGCGGTCCAAGTTCCTCTGGTACCACCCGCACGTAGCTATCCTGACGGGTATCGCGTGGGACCATATCAACGTCTTCCCCACCTTCCCGGAATATGTCGATACCTTCCGTAAGTTCGTTCACTCGATCGAACCCGGCGGCAGTTTCATCTACTATCAAGGCGACGAGAACCTGAGGCTCCTGGCGGAGGAAGTAAAGCAAAAGCAATCCTCCTCCCTTGAGGGGAGGTCGGGAGGGGTTTCCGTTATCCCTTACGACGCCTATGAAGGCAAGGTGGAGATGCAGGTGTTCGGTAAGCATAACATGCAGAACCTGCAGGCGGCTATGTTAGCATGCCACTGCATCGGCGTAGCGCCGGACGATTTCTACCGCGAGATAAGCACCTTCACCGGTGCGAGCAACCGGTTAGAGAAGATTTGCGAGACGGAGACAAGCGTGGCATACAAGGACTTTGCCCATTCGCCGTCCAAACTCAAAGCTACCATCAACGCCGTGCGCGAGCGCTATCCCGAAAAGAAACTTGTAGCCTGCATGGAGCTCCACACCTTCAGCAGCCTGATGGCGGAATTCCTGCCACAGTACAAAAACTGCATGGCAGAAGCGGACACGGCATTCGTCTATTTCAACCCCAAAGTTATCGAGCATAAACGCCTCACTCCGATCACAAAAGAAGAGGTCCGTGACGCGTTTGGCACGAAAAATGTAGAGGTATTCACAGAGAGCGCGGCGTTACAGGAGCGTCTGAAGGGTTTAAGCTATACTAACACCGCGCTGCTCATGATGTCCAGCGGCACTTTCGACGGGGTAGATGTCAAGGCATTTGCCACAGAGTTGTTAAACCGTTAAACCGTTAAATCGTTAAGCAGTTATGACCAAACAACAAAAACGTGATTACCTCTACATGCGCATGGCGCGCACATGGGCGGAGAACAGCTACTGCGTGCGCCGCAAGGTAGGCGCACTGTTAGTGAAGGACCAGATGATCATCTCGGACGGCTACAACGGCACCCCCTCGGGATTCGAGAATATCTGCGAGGACGAGAACAACGTCTCCAAGCCGTATGTGCTGCACGCCGAAGCGAACGCACTGACCAAGGTTGCGCGGTCGAACAACAGCTCCGACGGCGCTACGCTCTACGTAACCGCCAGTCCCTGTCTGGAGTGTTCGAAACTGATTATCCAGTCGGGTATCAAGCGGGTGGTTTATGGCGAAGAGTACCGCATCATGGACGGCGTAGAGCTACTCAAACGCGCAGGTATTGAGGTCGTTTATCTAAACGACCAAATTAAAAATTAAAAATTACGAATGAAAAAATATATCTTACCGACATTAACAATTGTCGCCGTGACGTTAGGTATCGTCATCGGCGTGACGCTGAGCCAGAAAGCCAACGCGCAACGGATCGTCTTCCAGAACGGCGGTTGGCAGTTTGAGCAGACCAAAGTGGACAGGCTGCTCCAGTTGATGGAGAGCGCGTATGTGGACAGCATCGACGTGGACAGTATCACGGACGAAGTGATGACCGAGCTGGTACAGAAACTCGACCCGCACAGCGCGTATATCCCCAAAGAGGATCTGGAGATGGTGAACTCGGAGCTGGCGGGTTCGTTCTCCGGCATCGGCGTGCAGTTCACCATCCAGCAGGACACGGTACGTATCGTAGCGGTCATTGCCGGCGGTCCGAGCGAGGGCGTAGGCGTGCTGGCGGGCGACAAGCTGGTGAGCGTGGATGACTCCGCGTTTGTTGGGAAGAAGATGAACAACGAGAAAGTGATGAAGACGCTGCGCGGCAAGAAAGGCACGAAAGTGAAGTTAGGCGTGCTCCGCAGCGGTTCGCCCGACGTACTGTATTTCACTATCACCCGCGGCGACATCCCGGTGAACTCCGTGGATGCGAAATTCCTCATTGAAAGGGGCAAACAGAAGATCGGCTTTGTACGTGTCAACAAGTTCGGCGAGAGTACGTACCGCGAGTTCATCACCGCCCTGGCGGAACTGAAGGCGAAGGGCGCTACGAGTTACATCGTGGACCTGCGCGAGAACAGCGGCGGGTATATGGACCAGGCTATCCGCATGGCGAACGAGTTCCTCTCCCGCGGTGAGATGATTGTCTATTCGGTGGGACGCGCCTATCCGCGGTATGAAGCGAAGGCCGACGGCAGCGGACGGTTCAAAGACGTGCCGCTGGTAGTGCTGATAGACGATTTCTCCGCCTCCGCCAGCGAGATTTTCTCCGGTGCGATGCAGGACAACGACCGCGCCACCATCGTAGGCCGCCGTTCGTTCGGCAAGGGCCTGGTACAACAGCAGATGCCTTTTGCGGACGGCTCGGCAGTGCGGCTGACCGTAGCGCGGTACTACACCCCTTCGGGGCGGTGCATCCAGAAGCCCTATACCTTGGGCGACCAGACAGATTACGCCAAGGACCTGGAGGAGCGGTTTGAGCACGGCGAGTTCTTCTCCGCCGACTCGGTACATTTCTCCGACACCACCACCTACCGCACCAAAGGCGGCCGGATCGTACACGGCGGCGGAGGTATCATGCCGGACGTCTTCGTAGGCCGCGACACGACGCTCAACACGCCGTATTACAACAAGGTGGTGAACCTGGCGCTGACCTACCAGTTTGCCTACCAATATACGGACAAGCACCGCAAGGAGCTGAGCCGGTACAAAGACTGGCAGAGCCTGGAGAACTATCTGAACAAACAGAATATCCTGCGCGATTTCACCGCTTTCGCTGCGGAGAAGGACGTAGCGCCCAATGAGGAGCAGATACAAAAGTCGCGCCCTCTGTTGACGCGACTTCTGAATGCCTATATCGTCCGGAATATCCTCGGCGACGAAGGTTTCTTCCCGCTTTTCGAACGGGACGACGAGATTACTAAAGTTGCTGTAGAGCAGCTTGTACAAAGCGGTAGAACTTCTGCACAGTAGCAATATTCACACGCTCATCGGGGGAATGGGGATGCTCAATGGTAGGACCAAACGAGATCATCTCCATTCCTTCGTATTTAGCCCCAATGATACCGCACTCCAGTCCGGCATGGATGATGACTACGCGCGGCTCGGCGCCGAACTCTTTCTCATAGACGGACTTCATCGTAGCCAGCAGCCGGCTCTTGAGGTTGGGTTTCCATCCGGGGTACGCACCGCTGAACTTCACCTCGGCTCCGGCAAGCGAGAAAGCCGACTGGATAACCGATTGCAGTTCTTCCTTGCGGCTCTCTACCGACGAACGGGTGAGACACTGTACTTCGATCTGACATTTGTCCTCTGAGATTTGGGATCTGATCATCGCCAGGTTATTGGACGTCTCTACGATGTCCGGCGCCTCCGGGATGACGCGGTAAACGCCGTGGGGGCAGAGGGTGACAGCATGGATGAGGAAGTCCTGTACGTCCTCGGGCATCTCTTTCTTAGGACACTCCACCTCCTGTGCGGTGAAGTGCAGGTCGGTCTCCACACCGTCGTACTCGCTCAGGAAGAGGTCTTCGTAACGGTCCACGAGGTCCTGTACGTCCTGGTAGCTGTCGGCAGGGATGGTGATGACCGCCGCCGCCTCACGCGGGATAGCGTTGCGGAGCGAACCGCCTTCCACGTACGCCAGACGCGCCTCGAAATTAGCCACCGCATCCTTGAGGAAACGGAAGAGGAGCTTGATGGCATTGGCGCGCTGCAGATGGATGTCGCAGCCCGAGTGGCCGCCCTTGCAGCCCTTGACCTCCACGCGCAGGGCTATGTCCCCCTCTTCAGTCTCTACAGGCTGGTAAGCGAAAGTGGCGGTAGCGTCCACGCCTCCGGCACAGCCTACATAGAGCTCGCCTTCGGTCTCAGAGTCGAGGTTAAGGAGGTACTTTCCTTTGAGCCAACCCGGTTTGAGGTCATTGGCGCCGTACATGCCGGTCTCCTCGTCAATGGTGAAAAGCGCCTCCAAAGGCGGATGAACGGCATCCTTGTCGGCAAGGATAGCCATCGCTGTTGCCACGCCTATACCGTTGTCGGCTCCGAGGGTCGTGCCGTCCGCCGTTACCCATTCGCCGTTGTCCTCCACGTAGGCCTGAATAGCGTCTTTCTCAAAGTCAAACACCTTGTCGCTGTTCTTCTGGGGCACCATGTCCATGTGGCCCTGAAGGATGACTCCCGGGTGGTTCTCCATACCCGGAGAGGCGGGTTTACGGATCAGCACATTGCCGATCTCGTCCTGGAGGGTCTCCAGCCCAAGGGACTTACCGTAATTGACAAGGAAATCCGCAATCTCTTTGCGTTTGCCGCTCGGACGCGGAATCTGGGTCAGGCTGTAGAAACTTGCCCAGAGTGCTTTCGGTTCTTGATTTTTCATACTATCTGATGTTTAATTCGTAATTCGTAATTCGTAATTCGTAATTTGTAATTCGTAATTTTTAATTGTCTATCGTCACTTCTCCGCAGAGATTCTTCTGCAGCAGGGTTCGCACGAGCTCCGGGTTGTCGGGGTTCTCGCCGAAGAGGTACATCATCTTCGTGAGTAGCGCCTCGGTGGTGATGTCATAACCCGAGAGCACCCCGGCTTTCATGAGGTTGAGCGAGACGGCATAGAGTCCCATCTCCACCGAACCGGTGTTGCACTGGGTTTTGTTGACGATGATAATACCCCTGTCCACCGCGGATTTGAGTTCGCGATAGAGCCATTTGTCGGAAGGAGCGTTACCGGCTCCGAAGGTCTCCAGCACGACACCTTTCAGACCGCGCGTACGCAGGAGCGCGTGTACGACGGGCCGCTGAATCCCCGGGAAGAGCTTGAGCACGGCTACATTGGGGTCGTAAGCCGTATGCAGTCTGAGCACGGCGTTCACGTCGTTGTAATGCACGAGGTGCGGCTGGTAGGTGATATGCACGCCCGCCTTCGCGAGCGCGGGATAGTTATAGGAGTTGAAAGCCGAGAAATGTTCGGCGTTGCGCTTGGTGGTACGGTTGGCGCGGAAGAGCCTGTCCTCGAAATAGATGGTCACCTCCGGCACGATCGCATCGCCGTCTTCGTCCTGCGCCGCTGCTATCTCGATGGCGGTCAAGAGGTTCTCCTTGGCGTCGGAGCGAAGGACGCCTACCGGCAGCTGCGAGCCGGTGAAGACCACGGGTTTGTTCAGCCCCTCCAGCATGAACGAGAGCGCCGAGGCCGAATAACTCATCGTGTCCGTGCCATGCAGGATCACAAACCCGTCGTATTCCTCATAATGGTCATAGACCATCTGCGCCATCTGCGCCCATTTCTCGGGACCTATATCCGAGGAGTCGATGAGCGGTGTGAAAGCCTGGATATCCACCTTTATCTCTCCGGCGAAGAGCTCCGGCATAAAGGCCTTGAAGGTCTCTATATCCGCCGGCACAAGGGCTCCGGAGGCTTTGTCCCGGACCATGGTGATCGTGCCTCCCGTGGATATCAGCAATACTTTGTGCAATGTTTTTCCCATACGCAAATAACTTTTGCAGGTGCAAAAGTAGTAAAAAAATTGCACATATGCAAATTTTTCAGGTATTTTTATTCTTTTCCCTTGCATATTTAGATTTTTTGTAGTACCTTTGTAGCGGATTTCTAAATCCGCATAACTATGACCAGAAAAAGGAAACAGGAAAATCTTGCTTATTTATTAGACATTGAGCAAGATATGCTTAGGCAAGGAAAACGGCTATCTCAAGCTTTCTATGCGGCTAAAAAATATGCTGAATTAGCGTTGCAGAAACAGAAGAATTACGTTCAAGATGCCAAATTGGCACCATGAAAAAATCCTCCCTTAATGAAGGTAAGAAAAATGACAAAATGCTAAATACCCCCCCCGCGAACGGGCGGAATATAAAGAATATCGATAATTTCTCAGTCTTGCAGGCGGCGCATAGTCTCGTACTATGTACTGCCTTTTTTAGTAAATGTTGATAATTGTTGACTGCGAAAGAATAAAAAACTGTTTTTTAGGTTTATGTCCCTTTCTCACCCTTTTTTACGCGAGCCTTCCTTCGTTCATTGCGTCCGGATTTTATCCGGACACGGCTCCGCCGTCATTAATTCGTAATTTTTAATTCCGGTGCATCAGTATTATGAATATATAATTGCCTCTGTGGATGCATACTGAGCTAGACGATATCTAGACCATACCTAGACCATATAAACTACGTCACAGGTACATCACTCCCCTGTCCTTTACCCCTGCAACCCCCACCTTTCCGTTTATTCCTCGGGTGCGTTTTTTTATGTATTTACTTACATAGGTTTACTTAACAGATAATCTTCCAAATGTGGGTTAAAAAGTATAGATTTAGACAAAAAACACATGTTTTTCTTCCAAATGTGGGTTAAAAAGTATAGATTTGGACAAAAAACACAAAATTTATTTGGTCAATTCAAGAAATTTTTGTACCTTTGCACCGGATTTTAAAGACAGTGGTATGGAAAACTTGATTGGACGTCAATTAGAGCTGGCGGAATTGCAAAGAGCTTTGGATTCGAAGCGTTCGGAATTCGTTATATTGTATGGGCGTAGGCGCGTAGGTAAAACATTTTTAGTAAGGTGCTTTTGCAATGATACCTATAGTTTTCATTTTGTGGGGGCGCATAAACAGCCTCTCCAAACCCAGTTGACTAATTTTCGCGAGGCGTTACAGCGCTGTAATCCTGACATAGACATCCCCAAATTGTTCAACTGGCACGAGGCATTTCGGCAGTTGGCGAATTACTTGGAGCAATCCAAAGAGGTTCGCAAAGTGGTCTTCTTTGATGAGATGCCGTGGATAGATACGCAAAAGAGTGATTTTGTAAGTGAGCTAGAGTATTTTTGGTCCAGTTGGGTGCAGAACAGAGATGATATAGTGTTTATCGCGTGCGGAAGCGCAACCACTTGGATGAAAGAGAAACTGGAAGATAACCAAGGCGGATTACACAATCGTATAACCCATCGTATCTATTTGCGTCCGTTCTATCTGAGCGAATGTAAACAATACCTGCTTTCTCATGGGTTTAGTTGGGACGACTATCAGATTTTGCAGTTTTATATGATCTTCGGCGGCGTGCCCTATTACATGAGTTTGCTTCGTCCCCAATTGAGTCTGATAGAGAATGTTGATGCCCTTATTTTCCGTAGAGGCGGAGAATTGAGCGATGAGTTTAAAGAACTATATAACGCATTATTCAAAAAAGCGGATAAGTACATACGGATCGTACAGCTCTTAGCTACCAAACGGGAAGGGTTTACCAAGACGCAGATTTCAGGTGAAACCGGCTATTCCGGTGGTGGACTGACGAAGATTTTAGAGAACTTGGAGCGATGTGATTTTATAGTGTCCTACGCGCAATATGGCAATAAGACCAAACAAACCTTGTATCGTTTGTGCGATTTCTATACACTGTTCTATTTTAGTTACGTCAAGGACAACCGTTCGAAAGATGAGCAATATTGGTTACACCATTTCCAGGACCGGAGCGTGGAGAGTTGGGAAGGCTTTACGTTCGAAGAGGTCTGTCTGAGACATCTTCCTCATATCAAACGCGGTTTAGGTATTTCCGGTATGGCGACCGAAGCTTCTTCATGGCGGTTTGTGCCCGGAAAAAATGATACGCGCAAAGGTGCGCAGGTGGATTTGGTCATTTCACGTGCCGATAAAATGATTCATCTATGCGAGATGAAGTTTTCTGCTACCCCTTATACCATTAAGAAAGAATATGCCGAACGGCTTATCAAACGCAAACAGCTGTTTATGGAAGAGAATAATATCAGCCGAGGCGTTGTATTGACGTTTGTCACCCCGTATGGATTAAAAGAGGGACTTCATACTTCGCTTGTTCATTCGTCGCTTTCTGCTAAAGAATTGTTCGTTGCGGAAGGATAGTGGGCTTTATTCGCTCATAGAGAAACGTATCCTCCGAAAGACAAACGAAGGTGGCCGTTCAACCAAAAAAACGCAAAGCGGGTCCCCTTCGAAAGTACGGTCGCGTCTTGCGGTGCATATGCAAGGGAAAAGGGATTTTTTGCAAAGAGGGCTGAGCCCTCTTTTTTTGACGCTTATATAGTTCCCTTCATGCAAGCATGAGTGCTCTATATAATCATCAAAAAAACGTAGTGAGAGCACTACTTTTTTGCAAAAAAAATCCCTTTCCCCTTGCATATGTGCAAAATTTGTAGTACCTTTGCAGCGAGAAAGGAAATTGGTATGTCTGAACGGATTCTGATTATAGACGGCGATGTGAGTCTGTCCACGGTGCTGTGCGACTACCTGGAGAGCCGGGGGTACCAATCGCGCCGTGTGAGCGACGGCAAGGCGGGATTAGAGATCCTGTCCGCCGGACCGTGGGACGCGTTGGTGACAGAGATACAGGGTATCGGCCTCAACGGCTATGACCTGATCAAAGAGGTACGCCACCGTTTCCCCACCCTTCCGCTCCTCGTTCTCACCACGCGTGCCGACCGCGAGGACCAGATGCGGGCGTTCCAGTTAGGGTGCGACGACTACCAGACCAAGCCCTTTACCATGGACATACTCATATGCCGGATAGAGGCTATCCTGAGGCGTATCCGGGCCTTCCGAGAGAGCAAGCAAAGGGTGTTCGTGCTGAACGGCCACACCTTCGACGCCACCCACCAGACCTTCGACGGCTCCCATATGTCGGCGAGGGAAAGCGAACTGCTGCTGATGCTTTGCCGGCAGGAAGGCGAGATAGTGGACAAACACAAGATCCTGAGCGCCTTGTGGCGGGAGGACAATGCGTTTACCGCCCGTTCCTTAGGGGTGTATATCAACCATCTAAGGGGGTATCTACGGCCTACCGGGTACGAGATATTCGCCGTGCGATATAGAGGATACAAGCTCGTTTGCAACGAGAATTTAATCAATTGAGAATTGAAAATTGAAAATTGAAAGTTTATGAGACTGATAGCACCGAGTGTATTGTCCGCGGATTTCGGACATCTGGCGGATGAGCTGGAGATGATCAGCCGCAGCGAGGCGGACTGGCTGCATGTGGATGTGATGGACGGTACGTTCGTGCCGAATATATCGTTCGGTTTCCCGCTGATGAAGCCTTTCAAACAGTACTGTACCAAGCCGCTGGACGTGCATCTGATGATTGTGCACCCGGAGAAATACGTAGAGCGGTTCTGCGACGCCGGAGCGTACTCGGTAGGCTTCCATTTAGAGGCGGTGGAGGACCCGTTGCCTATCCTCAATCTGATCCAGGCAAAGGGCGTACGCACCTGCCTGACCATCAATCCCGATATAGCCCCGGAGCGTCTGGTGCCGTATCTGGACAAGGTGGACATGGTGCTTCTGATGAGTGTCTTTGCCGGGTTCGGAGGCCAGCGGTTCATTCCCGAGACGATTGACAAGGTCCGTTACATCCGCGCCGAGATAGACCGCCGCGGACTGGACACCCTCATTGAGATTGACGGCGGCGTGAACACCGGCAACGCCCATGCGCTCTTCGAGGCGGGCGCGGATGTGCTGGTAGCGGGCAGTGCCGTCTTCGGCACGAAAGACCCCATTGCCGCCATTCACCAAATGAAGTTCTCGGAATAATGAGCCGTCTGAGAGCCTATCCGATGATTGTATTGCTGCTACCGGTGGTAGTGGCAATACTGCTTTTTGTAGAGAAGCCCGGGCGCTATCCTGCCAAAGCGGCTCCCCATGCGATGCAGGAGCGGCTCTACAGGCGTCTGGAGGCGGCAGGGCTGAGCGGGGACGAGTTAGCGACAACCGGTGCGTTGACCTTAGGTTACAAGGAGGAGCTGGGCAAAGAGCTCCGGCGGCATTTCCAAGCCTCGGGTGCGGCACATGTGCTCGCCGTGAGCGGTCTGCATACCGGTATCATCTACGGGGTGCTGGTATGGGTGCTGACCCTCGGCGGAAGGCGCAAACCGATGTACGAAGACCGATGGGGCAGACGGCTGCTCGGCACAGTGATTATCAGTGCGATGTGGGGATACGCATGGCTGACCGGGATGACGCCGTCGGTGGTGCGCGCCGTGCTGATGGTGACGATTTTCGAGACAGGCAAAATGTTTTACCGCAGAGCCTTCTCGCTCAACACGGTAGCCGCAGCGGCGGTGCTGATCCTGCTGGTGAGACCGACAGACCTGTGGAGCGTCAGTTTCCAGCTCAGTTTCGCTGCCACGGCAGCGATTGTACTGTTAGCTAAAGAATGCGAATTGTACCTTCACCGGAAAGATTGGCTTCATGGTTGGTACGGCAGGGGGCTTTCCTGGATAGCCGGAACCGTCATCATCTCCATCGCCGCGCAGATAGGCACGCTGCCTATTACGATGTATTATTTCGGCCGGGTTTCCTGTTATTTCCTGCTGACGAACCTGATTGTCCTGCCGATAGCTACCGTCCTGGTGCCGTCAGGGCTGGTGACGATGGCTTTAGGGGGCAGCACGGTCGGGGTGCCGGCGGGCAGAATCACCCGGTCTCTGGCGTGGGGTATGAACCATTCCGTAGAATGACTCTTGCATAAATGCGAAAAAATTAGTAACTTTGCGGCGATTTTACGCCTGTAGGTATTTAAGTCGTGAAAAAACGCATCATACATATACTCCTCTTTGTGCTGATGCTGGCGCCGTGCGCCTCCGCGATTCAGTTGCAGAGTGCTGACCCGAACTGGATTGGCAACAATGTCAATTTCGGCACCACTGAAGGCAATGATTTCTGGTTGACCTTCATGAATAACGCCACCATTAATCCTGAAACATACCCGGATATAACGTTTGAGTTGAAGGTGGCGGTATCGGCGCGTCAGGATACACATGTCAAGTTTGAAGTGGACGGCGTGGTGGTACACGAGAAAGACGTGAAGGCAGATGAGACGTATATCTATGATATGAAAGATTTATACGCGCGGATATACTTGCTGGAAAGTGAGGTCGCCAATCGGTACAAAGGAGTGCGCGTATATACAGAGGAAAACGACAAACTCTTCAGTTGTTTCAATTACAGCCGAAACGGCGAGGCGGGTGAGTCTTCGCGTGACGCCACATTGATTATTCCGACCAAATATATGGGCAAGGAGTATTATGTGCAGACTTATTATGAAGACACCTATTCGTCGCAGTTTGCCATAGTGGCGACAGAGGATAATACAGAGGTAACGATTACTCCGGCATATCAGACTTTGTCGGGTCATGCCAAGGGGGTGCCATTTACGGTAGTGTTGCAGAAAGCGGGAGATACGTATCTGGTTGCTTCGGCATTGCATATGTCAGCCAACGTGAATGTGGATTTGTCGGGTAGTAAGATATGTGCGGATAAGCCGGTGGCGGTTTTCAACGGTAACCAGCAGACCAGTATACCGTTCAAGGAGGCATATTCCAAAGATTATTTGAGCGAGCAGATACTCCCCATTACGCAATGGGGGACGGATTTTTATCTTGCCTTGATGAGTAGTACGCTGTCAAACTATACCATTTTAACAGCGGCGTATCCTGATACGCATGTAAAAATATCCGTTTATAATCCGGTTAACGGCAGGACTACGGTAACTGATACGACATTGCAGGCCGGTCAGACGCTGCAACCCATTGCAGTCAGTGACCCGCGGCGAATGGAGGTTGTGATTCACAGCGACCGCCCTATCATGTGTTATGACTATACCTCTTCGGCGGCGGTTAACAACGTGTGCGAAGATAACGGTTTTGATGAGGTTTGCTATACATACGGAGATCCAGCCAATGCCTTAATGCCATCTTGGGCGCATCGGGTCAAGATAATGAATTTCTTTACCCACGAGTTAGATCCTATGGACGAGGATGCCCCCAAGGTCTATTTTGTGTATATGGTGACCAAGTGGGCTGACCGTGACAAACTGACAATAGACGGTCAGGGGAATTATGGCTCGTATTTCCAGCCGTTCCATACAAACGGTGACGAGGAGATGGCATATGCATCTATTCCGGTTACCAATACTGATTCGCACTATCATACTATCGAAACGACGGGTGACGGTTTTGTCGGCATGGTATATGGATTGTCTGATGCGCAGGGGTATTTATACACGTTAGGTTATTCTCCTGAGCCGTTCAGGGATACATTGTTCGTTGCAAATACGGGCAATGTAATGTCTCCGTCATCCTATGATGTGTCGCCCCGTTTGGATCAAGGATGGTATCAACGCCAATGGGAGGAATGGTTGACCGGACATGAGCGCCTTGATACGGTACAGGTGTGCGAAGGCGAAACGGTCAAATGGTTGTTACAATCACCGATTTCCAAGCAAACCGATCCGGTGGATTGGTATATATACGATGTGACGGGGACGGACCAAACTATTTACAAGACTTATCCGGAGCCCTCATTCCGTAAGGAGAATGCGGCTAAGGACGCTGCGACGGACGAGAATTGGCTTTTCCAATGGGAGCATACGTTTGAGATGCCGGATGAATCGGCATTGCCACCGGAGGAGCGAACACCGTTTTTGGAATATGAGATTCAAGCGGTGATGCACCATAAGCATGTAATCTGTACCGGTTTGCCAGACGACTTGGATACGCTTCGCACCGTTGTCCGTGTGACCCGTGTGTATCACGACACGACCTATCAGATCATCTGTATGGGCGACACGCTGAAGTTTTTTGAGGACAGTCTGCCTCATCAGACCTACGAAGGGGAAGGCACTGCGCTGCATGACGAGCCCGCCTCTCGCGTCAACCAGCGGGACTCCACGCTTTTTATCGGCGACAAAACGGACGGAGACAACACCCATGACTTCGAATGGAAAGCCCGCCCGGGCGAGAATGTCTTCACCCGCCATTACCAGACGCGTTACGGGTGTGACTCCACCTATACCTTATACCTCTTTGTCTGCGATACATTCCGCACCATAGACACGTTGCATCTATGTAAGAATGAGGCTATTACGTATCTGCCGGACGACCCGGACCACCGGAAGAAATACAAGGGTGCCGAGTATGAAGGAGACGGCTATTTAGTGACCCGGGACACCGTGGACACCATCCTGGCAAAGACGAAGTTCTGCGCCTGCCAATTAGAGCCGTACCGCAGCAAGTATCCGGCCTTTGAGGGGTGCGACTCGATTTTTGAGCTCCATATCTTCCTGCATGACATCTACCGCGACACGATTGTCGATACGATGTGTTATAACCGCAAGCCGGATTCGGTCTATGTCTGGCCCATCCAGAAGGGAACCGACGAGAAACGGATCACGAAAGCCGACCCGGGGATGCACTACGACGCAGGATTACGGGCTTGGGAAGGCTTCTTCTCCGACACCCTGCGGACTGTCTCTTGTCCCCAATGTAACAAAGGCAAGGGGTGCGACTCGATCAACGTGCTGCATCTCTTCATCCCGGAGCCGTTCTATCATGACACCATAGACAGTATCTGCCTATGGGATTACGACAAGGAGACGCGTACGCAGGATACCAATATCTACCGGTGGACCAACCACCGTGCGGGAGCCGAGTTCGTGGAGCTGCCGGAGAGCGGCGATTACTACGACTCCTGCCTCACGCGTTTCGGATGCGACTCTATCTACCATCTGAAACTGCACTACACCAAGCCGTTCCTGCACGTGGACCAGCATATGATGGCCAATAACCAGACCTATTACTGGCATGGAAAACTCTACGGTCCTTTCGATGGAGAGGAGTTCAAAAACCGCGAGAGCGACACGATCCTGTATTTCCATAATGACAATGAGAACCAGACGAACCCCGTCAACGGCTGCGACAGTATCTACCGCCTGGAGCTGCGTATCTCCGACACGTTCATGGAGAGGAGCTACCGTACCATCTGCGATATCGACTCTATCCATTGGAGAGACACGGTCATCGTCGGTTACAAATGGGCTTCCGACGAGTCCTTCGACATCCGTCTCTCTGCTGCCGGCATCCACTCCATCGACGACAGTCTGCAAACCCTCTCATTGCCAAAACGCGACTCTATCTACCGGCTCATCGTCACGCAATACCCGACGCATGAGAAGACACTCGACCGGGTAGATCTCTGTCAGGACCAGACCGTCTATGAATGGCTCCGCGAGGATGACGGCTCCCTGATCCAACGCATCACACTGCCGCAAAAGAACAGTTATCCGTTTGATACCGTCTATACCGATACCCTGACGACCAAGACAGGCTGCGGTTGCGACAGTATCCTGCATCTGCCCATACGTATCTATCCCACCTACCAAGAGACCGTCACCGCCGTCATCTGCGAGTCGGAGCTGCCTTACGTATGGGAGTTGCGCGACAGCGAAGGCACGCATGACCGGACTGTTCAGATCCCCGAGGAAGAACGCGGCACACTCTGGACTTACGTCCAAGACGACACGCTGCATACTATCCATGGCTGCGACAGTATCGTCCATCTGGACTTGACCGTCAAACCGACGACATACCGGTACATGACCGTTGTACAGTGCGCCAACGAACCGCCCTGCAGGTACGGAGAGAAAGGCAAGACCGCTTCTGTCAGCGGGACCTATCGCGACACGCTCGTCACCAAGAACCGGTACGGGTGCGACAGTATCGTCGTGCTTGACCTGACCGTAAACCCCGTCTATTCGTTCCATACCGATACAGCCATCTGTCAGGGAGCCGCCTTCACATGGCGGCGTCATGAGGAGCACACCCTCAAAGACGAGGACGGGAACAAGACAACCATCATCCCTACCGGCATAAGCGGTTCTTTCGTCTATACCGATTCAATGAAGACCGCCGCAGGCTGCGACAGCGTGTGGACGCTAAACCTGCGGGTAGAAGCCATCTACACCAGCCCGGTAAGTATCACACAACGCCGTTTCTGCGAGAACGACACCCTGCATTTCTACAACAGGATCGTTTACGGAGCCAAATGGCCGGAGAAACCGGATGGGATAACCGGTCTTGCCGTACCGGCAGGCAGTTTCTCGCTGGAGTTCGACTCCACCTATACCGATACGACCATGACCGGTTGTGACAGTATTGTACAGCACCATTTCACGCTTTACCCCACCCGTTCCTATCTCACGACCGATACCGTCTGCCAAGACACCGTGGACACCCGTTATACATGGACCAACCACCCGGACGTAGCAATCTACCGAAATGTTGCGGGCACCAGGACCTATGTCGATTCGCTCAAGTCGGGTCATACGGATTGTAACTGCGACAGTATCTTTGAGTTGCAACTCACCGTCCTGCCTTCTTACCACCGGCATTTCAGCCATGTCATGTCGGATGAAGAAGTCTATACCTGGGAAAACGTGACCTACGGAGGTGTCAAGACTACGAAGACGCATGATATCACCGTGACCCAAGATACCATCATCATTGCCGGATATGAGACAAAGAAAACAGGTACCCATTCGTGCGACAGTATCCTGGAGCTGACTCTCCGTATCGGCAAGGTGACACGCGACACCACTTACCGGTATGTGTGCGCCGATGAGACCTCCTACGAATGGATGCGCGCCGACAAAGAGGGTGTGATGGAGCTCCGGAAGACGATCTCCGGCACCGACCTGCCGGCGGTAGAGACACATAAGTATTTCTACGACTCGCTCCGCACCGCTATGGATTTCGATTCTATCTTCGTACTGGATTTATACCGTGCGCCTACCCATTTCCCGGACACAACGGCGCATGTATGCCAAGGCGAGCCTTTCGTCTGGAAGCGTCATGACGGTGTTGCGAACCATGTGGAGGATGCTTATGGCAATCCTGTAGCGCAGATTTCCACGGAGCACCACGGTGAGTTTATCTATTACGACCGCTTGCAGACCGACTCTTTCGGTTGCGACAGTGTCTGGACGCTGCATCTGTATGTGGATACCGTTTATGCAGCGACTACGGACACCGCTATCTGCCAGAACGAGCCTTTTGTATGGTTGCGTCATGAGGGGCACACCCTCAAAGACGTTCATGGGAATGACGTGACGACGATTCCTACCAACCACAGCGGTCTGTTTATCTATACCGACTCCATGCAGACCGTAGCCGGTTGTGACAGCATATGGACACTGCGGCTGCGGGTGGACACCGTCTATACCACCCCTGTAACCGTCACCGAACGGTCCTTCTGCGAGAACGACACCCTGCATTTCTACGACCGGGAGCTGTTCGGAGCCAAGTCGCCGCTGAAACCTGCGGGCGAGGCCGGTTATGGCGTGCCTGCGGACGAGAAGTACTATACTTTTGAGTTATCGTACACGGATAGTACTATCCACGGCTGCGACAGCGCCGTGACACATCGTTTCACCGTCTATCCCACCTATTATAAAGAGCATCAGGACAGTGTCTGCCAAGGCTCGGCTTATGTCTGGGAGAGGCATACATCGGAGTATATATGGGATGTTCGCCAGGGCAAGCGCATCCGCCTGACCGAGATTCCCACGAACCTCAAGAGCGGTGTGGAATATACTTATATTGACTCGCTGCATACGGACGCCTGCCCGGTTTGCCGTGAAGGACAGGGAGGATGTGACAGCATATGGGTGCTCAAACTGAGGGTGGACAGCGTGTATTACCGGGAGGACAGAATCACCATGTCGGACGAAGAAAGCCGCAAATGGCAGCACACCGTCTATGTAGGCAGCAAGGTCAACACCGACACGCTGGATAGGAGTTATTGGTTCACGCCCGAAGAAACGGACCACCGTATTGTCCGCATCCCGGAGGGACAGATTCTCAATGAATTCGACGCTGTCTATCCCACCATTCACGAATGTGACAGCACGATCCATCTGCGCCTGCTGGTAGGTCCTACCTTCCGCGATACGATAGAACGATGGACGTGTGACAATGAACCCTTCCATTGGTATCATGAGGGGGATCCGGAGCAGCGGGAGGCGCGTACGGACCTTACGATTCTTACCCCCGGACTGTATTACGACAGCCTCGTGACAAAACAGTTCGGTTTTGATAGTATCTATGTCCTGGTTCTGCATAATTATCCTACGTTCCGGAAGGAGGCCTATGACACCATCTGCCAGGGATCACCTTATAGCTGGTCCGGTCATACCGAGTCCGACCGTTTCTACTCGGTAGAGGCCCGTCAATGGGTGGACAGAACGGCTATCCCGACGGATGTAGCAGGCCATTTCACGTATATCGACAGTCTCAAGACCCATGAGCCGGGTACTCACCCCGACCGGATCTTGCATGACGGTTGCGACAGCATATGGACGCTGCATCTGTTTATCCCCGATACCTACCATTTCTACGACACCGTGGACTTGTGTGAGAACGACTCGGCGCAATGGCAGGGAATGCTCTTCACCGGCAGCCAATACACCGCATACGGCAAGACCTATGATGCGGCCGGGTTTGACAGTATCCTCACTGACCTGCCGGAAGGTACGTACTACCGGGATATACGCCGGCCGACGGTTTACAACTGTGACTCCGTCTATCATCTCACACTCCATGTGCATGAAGTGGCGCATACGGATTCGTTAGACTCGGTATGCCAGGGTACGCCGTTCTTCAACCCGAACGGGAACCGCGGACAGGGTATATATATGGATACGCGCCGCGTGGGTACGTATGTCTCCGTAGATACCATTTCCTCTTTGGTCACGGGCTGCGACTCCATCGTCACGCTCACGCTCCGCGTCGATTCAGTCTATGACTACCGCCAGCACTATATCTTCTGCCAGGATACGGTCAACACCGAACGCGAATGGATTGACGAGGAGGGACATCCCCATACCTTCAAGATGGATGTGTCACGAGCCGGAGATTTCGATTTCACGGAGCAGCATACTACCATCCATGGCTGCGACTCGGTCTATGGCGTCACTTGGCATGTCAACCCCATATACCGCTTTGACTCCACCTATGTCATCTGCCAGAACGAGCGTATCAGCTGGCAGGGGAAATGGTACGCCGGCGATGAGTACGGATGGGGATACGAACGGCTACAAGGAGACCGGTATGATACCCACCGCGACTCTATCTACCATCATTATGTAGAGGGAGACTCCATCTTGGCGGTAGGCACGTATTATGACACCGTCCATTTTGTCACCACTACCGGTTGTGACTCTACTTTCTACCTCCGGCTCGTGGTGAATCCGGCAGGTCATTTCATCCGGAATGAGGTAGCCTGCGACCGGGATGGATACCATGTTTTCTATACCACGGATGCCGAGGGAGAGCATACCGACACCATCTTCTTCTCCCCCACCACGCGGATGTACGACGAGACACGGAAAGACACCATGCACTATGAAGCGGAACGGCATCTGAAGGCCGTCAACGGAGGCTGCGACAGTACCATCCATTTCCACCTCACCGTGCATCCTACCTATGAGTTTGTCACGCGGGCGAAGATCTGCTGGGGGGACTCCTACACATGGCGCGGCAAGGACTATATCGCAACCGGCGTCTATTATGACTCTATCGACGGAGGTACCGACTACTGGCATTGCGACTCCGTCTATGTCTTGGAGCTCTATATGAAACCTGTTACCATCGTACCTATCTACGACACGATATGTGACGACATGACTTATGAGCATGTCGATACGCTCTGGTACACCAACGGCTCCCACTCGCTGGTAGAGACGCTGGTATGGAAACCGGGCATGACGATTCCGCAGACCTACACCGATGTCATCTTCCGCAGTCCTATTGACGGCTGCGATAGTATCATCTACCGTTATTATCTGCAAATCAACAAGACCTATCTCATTCGCGATACAGCCGCTATCTGCTCCAACGAGTCCTATACCGCCTCCCACGGCCATACCTACACCGGATATGAGTATGAACTCGAACCGGGAGAGATCGGCCGTTCGTTCGATACCGTCATCGTGGAGCGGCTCAACTCTGTCCATTTATGCGACTCGGTCTTCGAATTCCATGCTACCATCCATCCGGCTTACCGGCATATCGACTATATCACCATCTGCGACGACGGAGAGGCCGACTGGAGAGATCATCATTACGAGGGAGCAAGGACAGGCGACACGCCGGGAACCGGTCTGGCAGCAGGCGAATATATATTCTACGACTCGCTCCGGACCGCCGCACATGACTGCGACTCCATCTATGAGTTGCGTCTCACTGTCACACCTACCTATCTCTTTGAGGAGCGGATCACCAAGTGCGCTGACGAGCAGCTCTCCTGGAGAGACCAGCGCCTCGACCATATGCCGGCAGGTGAACATTTCCTCTACGACAGTCTGACGACAGCTGTCTTCGGATGCGACTCAGTCTATCATCTCTACCTCACCGTGCTGGATACGACGTTCGAGATACGACACGACTCGATATGTCTCACGGAGAGTTATGATTTTCACGGGGTAACACTGACACAAGCCGGAGCCTATAAGGACACGACACTCAATGAGTGGGGCTGCAACCATTTCACCTATCTCTATCTGGCGGTGATCGAACCTACCGTTCCTACTGCATGGACAGACTCCGTCTGCGCCGATGACCAAGCCTACGACCTGTATTACACCTATACCGGTGAACATGATCCGATAGCTTATTCGGTCTTCTATGACGAGGACGGCCATGCCAACGGTTTCGAGGATCTCATTGACATACCTATCACCACGCCCGACGAGCTGTCGGTGCTCACGCTGCCTATGCCGCTGCGCAACGGGGACAAGACGCAGTATCCGCGACCGGATTACTATCAGATACGCCTTGTTCTGAATAACG
The DNA here is from genome assembly GCA_902799185.1 of uncultured Bacteroidales bacterium. Lineage (GTDB taxonomy): Bacteria > Bacteroidota > Bacteroidia > Bacteroidales > Paludibacteraceae > Colicola. Next base: position 82,325 of record CADBZO010000014.1, read on the forward strand.
GTATCTGCGTCAACCCCGACCTCTGCGCTACGGATACGGCTATCGTCCTCTCCTACCCCTCATGGCTGACAGAGCAGCGTTTCGGAGATGTCATTGCCCTTTATAACGAACGTTATAACGGCGGTTACACCTGGGATTCGTACCAGTGGTACCATGGTGACGAAATGTTGGTGGGACAGACGCGCGAGTACCTCTATATCCCTACCGGACTCGTCGTGGGAGACCAATACCATGTCCGTCTTACGCGAAACGGCGAGACGCAGGATTTCCAGACATGTCCTATCACGGTAGTGGGAGATCCGGTGGTGAATAATTTTGCACCTACGATGGGCTATCTCTCTGTCGTTCCTACTTGCATCGTTACCGGTAACCCGGTTGCACATATCCTCTCGCGAAAGGATGGTACCTACCGTGTTACCACCACGGAAGGCCAACTCGTCTCGGAGGGTGTCTTCCGAGCCGATGTCACGCCGCTCCAACTGCCAGCGGTCAGCGGTATGTATGTGGTACAGGTCTGGTCGCCTGACACGCCGGAAGAACCTTATCGTTCCATTAAAGTAATTGTAAAAGAGAAATGCGAAAACTGCAATATATCCTTCTGATTATCTGCTGCTTCTACTCGCTGTCCATACAAGCACAGCGACGATTCATGACGGCCGAACGATGGGAGTATCGGTTGCAGATGATGAGCGAGTTTACGTCCAAGGATGTCTCGGATAAAACCGATATCTTCTGGGGGTTGCATAAGACCCAGTATGTCGGTTCCCACCATCTGATCGGATTCTCGCTGGAGGGCAGTTATTCGTCTTTTGTCAATAATATGCCGCAGGCATCTTTTGCCCCCGGAGGAGGAGCTTTCGGTTTCCATCTGCTCTACGAGTACCAGTATAGCGGTATCTTGTTCCAAACAGGCTTGGGCTTATCCTACCAGCGCGTCTTTACCGACGTGGCGGATACCACCATGTACCACCCCCATATGCATGACACATGGGCTTCGTTCAACGACGCAGAGTTCACCCTCCGCCATGATTTCTACGGACGGCGTGACATGGCGCAGCACCTCTATGCACAACTGCCGCTGTATGTGGGACATTATATCATCGGAGCTTACGGTGTAGGATATTGGCTTGCCGGACTACATGTCAACTATGCCTTTTGGGGGAACACGCGCCAGACGATGAACGGTACCACGCTCGGACTCTATGAGAAATATGTAGGTATCTGGGAGGAAATGGATAATCATGGCTTCCGGCGCGACGTGCCTGTCGAGCGTACGGGGAAGAAGATGAATCTCAAGATAGACCTCATGGCGCATGGCGAGATAGGATATGAATATACCACCTATCAGGGACCGCATAACTACCGCTCGCGATCGGGAGATAACCTGGACTGCAGAATCCGTTTCGCCGCTTTTGCAGATTTCGGTATCTTGAATATCTGTCCGAAGACGGACCTGCCTTTCTATGGCGTGCCCGACGCCACGATATATGATTTCCCGACCTATCAGATGGAGCATGTCTTTGCGACGAAGGATGCCAAATCCTTCTGGATGCGCAATCTGTTCGTAGGTCTCCGTGTCACGGTGCTCTTTGGTTTCCCGGGCAAAGACCGTTGTATTCTCTGCGATCCATGGCGTCACTAACCCTCACCGAACTGTGCGCCCTCATCGGCGAAGCGCTGGACGACAGTCTGGCGCCTTCCTATTGGGTGCGTGCCGAGATCAGCAGCCTCAGCGTCAAAGGCGGACATATGTACCTCGACCTGGTGGACGGCAAGACGGCAAAGATGCGCGCTACCTGCTGGGCGGGAACAAGAGAGATGCTGACCGCCTATTTCGAATCCGAGACGGGGCAAACCCTCCAAGCCGGCATGTCCGTACTCGTAGAAACGGAGATACAGTGGCATCCCGTCTATGGGCTCAGCCTGTCCATCGTCAATATCGATCCCTCCTACACCCTCGGCGAAGTAGCACGGCTGCGTCAGCAGACCATCGCCGCTTTGCAAGCGGACGGACTGCTGGAGGCTCAGCAACTGCTGACGCTCCCTACCCTCATCCGCCGGCTCGCCGTCGTCTCATCCCCTTCTGCCGCCGGATACGAGGACTTCAAGCACCAGCTCGCCCGGAGCGGCTACACTTTTGAGACCACGCTCTTCGGCGCTACCATGCAAGGCCCTTCCGCACCGGCATCCATCATCGCTGCCCTCGATGAAATCCTAAATCTCCAATCTCACATCTCAAATCTCAAATCCTTTGACGCCGTCGTCATCATCCGCGGCGGGGGAGCCGTCTCCGACCTCTCCTGTTTTGACGACTACACCCTCTGCGCCTACTGCGCCCAGTACGAACTGCCTATTCTCAGCGGCATAGGCCACACCCGGGATGTCTCCGTGCTGGATATGGTGGCGCATGAAGCACTCAAGACCCCTACCGCCGTTGCCGAATGGCTCATCCACCGCATGGATACCCAGAAAGAGCGGCTGGAGACGCTCCGCACGCGCTTGCTACGTACCGCCGAACGCCAGATACTCATCCGCCGCCACCGGGTAGAGATGCTGGAGCAACGGCTGGCGGCGTGCAACCCCGAGCGTATCTACCGCATGGGCTACAGCCTGCTTACCAAAGACGGCCGCCCTGTCCGTTCCGTTGCGTCCCTTCATCCCGGAGACATCGTCACCACCCATCTTGCCGACGGCGCCGTACAATCATCCATCATCCATCATCAATCATAAATCAATCCATGCTTCTTGCCAAGGAACAACGTCTCGGTGCCGCCATCCTCTTTGCCGTCGCCCTCATCGGATGGATGGTAGCCGCTTTCCGGCCGCAGACGCCCGAAGCCCCCGCACCCCGTCCGGGCAAGAAATCCTGGGCGGAACGACGCGACTCCATCAGGCTGGCGGACTCCATGCGTTACGTGCAATGGAAAGAGGAACGCGAGGCGCGCTATGACTCAGTCAAACAAGCACTTGCGGAACGCCACGAAGCCTACAAGGCGGAGCTGCAGCAATGGTTTGACTCCACGCGTCTCGCCGACTCACTCTGGCGTGATTCAATGGGGATACGGTACCCCAAACGCCTCAAAAAAGACACCGTCCTTGACCTCAACCGGTGCGACACGGCGGAGCTGCAACTTATCCGCGGCATAGGGCGGTACACGGCTGTTCAGATTGTCAAATACCGTGAAGCGTTAGGCGGTTTCTACAGCCCCTCCCAACTCACCGATGAGGCGCTGCAGAACCTCTCTCTGGACACCCTTCTGCATCATTTCACAGCGGATTCTTCGGACGTAACAACCATTCCCGTAAACACCTGTTCTACAGAACGTTTGCAGCGTCACCCGTATTTGCGTTACAACCAGGCAAAAGCCATCTACACCCTCCGTCGCCGTCGTGTCACACTGCATACGATAGACGACCTCCGGGACCTGCCCGAACTCTCCGAAGAAGACCTCATCCGCCTCACTCCATATCTTTCTTTCGAATAAAAATACAAATTCATTTGTATAATCCAATTATTTTTCGTACCTTTGCAGGCGAAAAGGGCAGCACGTTCGATTCGAAACATATATATATCTGATATGGTACAAGATTTATACATCTTAATGATTACGGCAGGTGTCGTAGCCCTGCTTTTCAAGTTACTCAAGCAACCGGTAGTGTTGGGTTACATTGTAGCCGGTATTCTGGTCGGTCCTCACCTCTTTGGAGAGAACCTCGTCAATGCGGAGAACGTAGAGACCTGGGGGAATATCGGTGTGCTCTTCGTCCTCTTCTGCATCGGTCTGGAGTTCCGTCTCAAGAACCTCTTCGAGTCCGGCAAGGTGGCGCTCATCGGTGTCTCAACCATCGTTGGCGGTATGCTTCTTCTGGGGTACGGCGTAGGTAAGTTCTCGGAGCTGAACACGATGAACTCCCTCTTCCTGGCGGCTATGCTCTGTATGTCCTCCACCACCATTGTGATGAAGGCTATCGACGAAGCGGGGCTGACCAAAGCGCGGTTTGTCAAAGGCGCCACCTCTATTCTTATCTTTGAGGATATCATCGCCGTCGTGCTCTTGGTGCTCCTCTCCTCCATCGCGGTCAAGAACAGCTTCGAGGGCACCGTACTGCTGGAGAAAGTAGGCGTGCTGGCTATCACCCTCGCGGTGTGGTTCATAGTCGGTATTCTGATTATCCCTACCCTCTTCCGATGGGTGCGGCCGTATCTGAATGACGAGATCCTCATCGTCCTCTCGCTGGGCCTCTGCCTGGGGATGGTGCTGACGGCCGAAGAGGCAGGCTTCAGCTCCGCCCTCGGTGCGTTTGTGATGGGTATGATCCTGGCGGAGACCAAGGAAGCACACCGGATAGAGCACCTCATGGCGCCGCTCAAGAACGTCTTCGCCGCCATCTTCTTCGTCTCGGTCGGTATGATGATCAACCCCGCCTCGCTGGTGACTTATTGGGACTCGATACTCTTCGTGTCGCTCGTCATCATCGTCGGTATGATCCTCTTCGGCACTCTCGGATGCTGGTGGGGTGGCGAGACCCTCAAGGACGCCATGCAAACCGGTTTCTCCTTCGTCCAGATAGGTGAGTTCTCGTTCATCATCGCCGCCCTGGGTTCCAAACTCGGCGTCACTGACCCCGCTATCTATCCTATCATCGTAGCTTCCTCGGTGCTCACTACTTTCCTTACCCCGTATATCATGAAGGCTACCGTACCTTGCTATACGTTCCTATACAACCATGCCTCGCCGCGTCTCAAAGCGAAGATCGATGCCCGGGAACAGGCGGTGGCAGAGGCGGAGAAAGCCGCGGCAGAGCCTAAGGAGAACAACGCGCCCTCCTCGGCGGACAAAGTGCGGCAAGCCGTACGGAAGACCGTCGTCACCAAACGCGTGGTGAACCTCTTCCTCAAGAATATGAGCGAAAACGACAATCCTAACTCACAAGAATAATGAAAAAACTATTCCCGTTCTTCCTGCTCTTCGTCCCGCTGATGGCGACAGGGCAGACCCCGGAGACCGCCAAAGACCCCCATATCATCGACGGCCTCACCTCTGTTGCTGCGATTGCCGGCGAGACCAAGACGCCGGAGACCGTTCAGGACACTGCGGCTGCGCCTGCCCTCCCGGAGATACCTCTCTGGAAGAAAAAACTCTACTACGGCTATAACTTCGACATCTATTTCCACAGCGACTCCAAAAAGGACAGCCGGGAGAACGGCTGGTCATTCGCCCTCACCCCGGAGATAGGATGGAAACTGACGGAGAAGATTTACCTGGGTATGCGGTTCGGCGGTAGCTACGCCAATTATAAGAGTTCCTATCTTGTGTCCGTGATAGACACCTCCTATTACACCGATCTGCGTATTCATGTAGGCTCATGGGAAGTAGCGCCGTACGTGCGGTACAAGATGAAATCGCTCTTTAACGACAAGGTGGGCATCTGGCTGGAGGCGCACCTCTATGCCGGCATGGACTTCCCCCGCGTGACGGAAGGCAAGACTGCGTACACCGATTACGACGGATTGCGTTATTCCACCACATACGGGTTCCAGGTCTCGCCGGTCATCACCTATCAGTTCAACCGAAAGAGTACCTTCCAGATATTCTTCTCCATCCTCTCGCTGGGCTACAGCGGTACCATGTACAGCTATGCCGGTCACCGCGAGTTCTCGAATGATGTCATCATCTTCTCCGGCAAACTGAGCAACCTCCTTTCCAACCAATTCACACCGGGTCTGTACGGCTTGCGGTTCGGTGTGCAGAAGAGTTTCTAAGTGAAGCGTCTCCTGTCTCTGTTGTGGAAGATCCCGCTTGCGCTGACAGGCGTACTCACGGGCGTGGTGTTGCTACTGCTGATAGCGGTAGCCACGGTGCTCTATGTCCCTTCCATTAGGCAGAAAGTACTGGAGAAAGGTATCGCTGTCGCCAACGGGCAGACCGACTGGGACATCGACCTCGGGCGCATGTACCTCTCCCCTTTCCACCATTCGCCGGAGGTTCTCTACCTCGCGTACAAAGGCGAGGAGGACCTGCCTGTGCAGGTGGAGATTGACAGCCTCTTTGTCGGCCATCGCGGCCGGGACACTCTGGCCTATGTCCGCACCCTCCGTCTGTCGGCGCTGCTTAAAACACGAAACGCTCCGCTCTTTGAGGAGGGGAAAGGTCTCAACCTGCCGCCCATTGCGGTGGACACCCTCCTTCTTGACCGCACGGCTTTCCATTCCGGCACGCTCATCAAGACCGTTGGCGTGGATGTGGACCTGGGCGGACTCAACGTCTCCAGCCCGGAGATCCGTATTGCCGAAGGCCGTTACCCGCTCCATGGACTGAGACTCAGCGATGTCTCCGTGGGCATCGACCTCCGTCCAGACACGGCGCAGAAGGCGCAGGACACCGCGAAAACAGAGCCTGCCCCCCTGCGTCTATGCTTCGACCTGCCGGACGGAGAACTCCGTAACGTCCGTTTCCGTCTCACCCCGCTGGGGCTGGATATACAGACCGGCTCGCTCTCTACCGAGGCGCTGGTGGACGTAGGGGCCAACCGCTACGACGCACGGCGGCTGGAGGTAGGCGCTTTCGCCCTCTCTCTCGGCGCACTGCGCATACCCGCCGACACCATCCATGGTAGTGCCGTAGCGGATATTCAGAATAACCTCATCACCTCCCACGGCATCTATGTCCGCTCCTCGGAGTTAGGCGCCACGGCGGATCTCTCCTACGCCTCCATGGACCTGGCGGCCATGCGGGCCGAAGCGGTCGGGGACGCGGAGTACCAAGGTTCCAAAGCCTCGCTGAGAGCGTCCTATGACATCGACGACGAGGCCTATGACGCTACCGTACATATCGACCGTGTCAACCTCCGGCCTTTTCTCCCGGACGCGCCGCATATAGCTCTCGCCGGAGATATGGAGGCTGCGGGTAAAGGTATCAATCCCAAACGCCCCCTCTCCTCGCGTGTCAGCGTACGGCTGGACGAAGCCGTCTATGACACCTACGACCTCTCCCGTACCTCCATACACCTGGCTACGGACACCGTTACCTCTCTCTCTCTTGCCACGCCCGGCATAGACCTCTCCGCCGCCACGCCGATGCCCCTTTTCACGTTCGTCAACAGCCTCCCGCCGTTGATACAGACCGTCACGGACTCCGCCGTACTCGCCTCGCTCATCTCGCTTGGGGACCTCACCGTCCTGGATACTATCCGAACCCGTATCCCGGCGCTGGACGCCGACATAGCCCTGCGGCAAGGCAGTCTCCTCCAGCCTTTCATCGACTCCCTCCATCTGAATCTGGACAGGGCGGACCTTACCCTCCGTTCCGATACCGCAAAGACGGACATCGCCTTTGACGCAGCCGCCACGCCACTGAACCTGCAGCCCTCGGCGGTAAACCTCAGGCTGGCTCTGACCGAAGGCGTGACCTCCGCTTCACTCACCGCCAATACGGCCCTTACAGACGGCGTGATGAGCGTCGAAGACCTCTGTACCGAAGCCGCGCTGCGGATGAACCTCACGCGCTACGGACGCAAGCTCAAAGGCACCGGACGCCTCACGCTGGACAGCCTCTCCTATCAGTCGATGGACCTGGGCTCGCGCGCCATAGACATCGCCCTCTCGCCGTCGCAGGAGTACCCTGACGCCTTGCGCGCAGAGGTGCAGGCGGACGACATACCCCTTTCTATCCTGGACGGCTTTGTACATCTGCCGGATATAGACATACAGGGAGCCGTACGAGCCTCTGCGGCGGTGGACGGACTGCCGCGGAAAACGGACATCTCTGCCGAGGTGCAGCCTATAGGCGTCGCCGCGGAATACAAGCCCTACGGGATAGGTATATCGCTCGGCGGGACACCTATCGTCATGTCGCATAACAAAGTGGACCTCAACGGTCTGCCGGTCTATGCCGCGGATAGCACGTTCGTCGCCCTCTACGGCGGACTCGACCTCAACACCATGCGGATGAACGTCACCCTGGAGGCGGATAGTTTTGCCCCGGTCAAACTGCCTCAGGGCGGTCCGTTTCCTGTCTATGGCGAACTGGCGGCAGACCTCCGCGGCTCGGTCACAGGCCCCCTTGACAGCATCCTCGCCGACGTGGATATCACCGTCCTTCCCACTACCGACATCACCTACCCCATTGACAAGAAAAACCTGGCGCAAGTCAAGCCGTACGGTACTGTCAATGTGCGTTTTAACACCGCCGGAAACAAGCTCGACTTAGGCGGCCGCATCAACGTCGATGACGGACTCGTCCGGTACTCGCCGAAGCTCTATCCCGTCATGCCTTTCCGGGTTGATTCGGGTAGCCGGGTGACCTTCAACGGACCCATAGGAAAGACCCGCCTCGACGTCTCGGCATCCCAGCAGGTCAAAGCCGATGTGGAAGCCGAGGGGGAAGACACACGGCGGGTGGATTTCCGGACCGGCGTACGCGTCAACGGCGTGGTTGACTCCATTGGCATCGAGTCCATCGGTTTCTTCCTCGAAGCCCCTGACGACGAACGCATCACACGCGAACTGGCGTCCGTCGATGAGGGCACACGCGAAGGACTCGCCGCTACACTCCTCGCTACCGGCATGTATGTCGGTGAGAGCAACGAGGCGGCGCAACGCGATGGATATGCCCTCACGTCCATCATCAACAGCCGCATCAACGCCGCCATGGCGAACTCTAAAATAGGCAAGTTCATGGACGTGGATTTCAGCAGCGGACAGACACACCACGCCGCCGGCAAGTCCAACGATATGAATATCGCTATCAGCAAGTCGTTCTTCAAAAACCGGCTGCGTATCACGGTCGGTTCCACCATCTCCGACAACCCCGATGTGAACAAGGCCAACGGCCTCTTCTCCTCCCTCACCGCCGACTACAAGATTCTCCCCAAATCTCAAATCTCAATTCTCAATTCTCAATTCTCAAATACCTCCTTGCTCCTCCGCCTCTACTCTCAGCGCGACTATAACAATATCCTGGAGGGCGAACTGCTCAAATCCGGACTCAGCGTGCGGGCGGACAAGGAATGGCGGAGACGCGAACTGTTCCGCGGAGACAGCATCACCCGCACCTACGGACTGACGGCGGACGCAGGCGTGGCCTACCGTTCCAACAACAGCATCGGTCCGGACCTCACCCTCAAGCACACCATCCGCAACATCCTCGGCAACGGCGAGTCCTTCACCCTCAAAGCCAACGGAGCGTACTACTGGGCGTTGAGGAACAGACACCCCGGAGACCCCAAGAAAACCGACACATACAAACTCGGGCTCAACGCCTCGCTCGTCTTCCCCTATCTGCATTGGACGGGCGACAACAACCCCGAGGGAGACACGCGCTACATGCTCGGCTACCAGTATGAGAATATCGCCGGAGGATACGGCGTGCATAAGCTCTCAGGCTCCTTCACCTATTTCATCCGCTCCGCCCGCAACTCCTTCATCACCCATGCTTTCACGCCTTTCTCGCTCTCCGTCGTGCTCGTCAAAGCCGAATCGGAGAACCTGCTGGACAAGGCCGAAGAGTACCCCCAGCTGATCAAGATCCTCGCCGGAAACGAGTTCGTGCCCTCCGTCGGATATAACTTCATCTATAATGACTACCGCGCCAAACGGACGGTGAACACTATGCTCGACCTCGGTGTCAAGGAGTCCGGCAACCTCATTAACGCTCTCTACTGCCTCTTCGGGCAGAAATGGAACGACCCCAAGAAACTGGGAGGCATCACTTTCAACCGCTTCGTCAAACTCTCGGCAGAGCTGCGGAACAAGTTCAACCTCACCGAGCAAGTCTGCATCGCTACGCGCCTCTTCGCAGGAGCGAATATACCGCTCGGCAACTCTTCCGCAGCACCCCTGTCCGAAGCTTTCTATACCGGCGGACCGAACAGCCTCAGGGCTACCTCGCCCTCCTCCTACGGACCGGGAAACTTCTACTCCGCCAAATACAACCAGCCCTTCTTCCATGCCGGCGACGTCAAACTGGAGGCGAACTTCGAACTCCGTTTCCCTATCGTCTGGAAACTCTACGGAGCCGCGTTTGTCGATGCAGGAAACGTATGGAACTGGACCTCCACCGCGGACCTGTTCACGGCGGCGGGACTGGAAGATTACAAATCCAGAATGGAGCTCCCCGACGACCTCCATGACGGTATCCTCAACAACCCCGACTGGGCACGCCAGATAGCCCTTGGAACGGGTGCCGGACTCCGTCTGGATATCGACGGACTCGTCATCCGCCTCGACATCGGTGTGGGTATTCACGCCCCCTACCAGACCTTCAAATACGACAAGGACGGCAACCCCGACAAGACGCAACCTATCTCTACCTATTTCAACATCCCCTCTGCCCTTGACGCCCTCCGCGTCAACTTCGGCATCGGCTACCCCTTCTGATAGAAGTTTCCTAGTTCTCCTAGCCCCCTATCCCCTCCCCCTCTGAGAGGGGGTCGGGGGGTGTCTTCCTTTCCCCGCTGGCCTTCCGCCTCGCTCTTTTTCCGCACAAAAAGCGCGTGATTAGCGCGTGATAAGCTGGTGATAAGCGCGTTATTACCGCGTTATTCCTATATCGTTACAGAAGAATGCACTGTCACACTCTCCGCGGCTTCATCATCACCACCCTGAAGTCCGCCCATTGAAGAACATACAGCCCGCGTTTTTCCAAAAACAGCCTGCCCGCGTCTTTTCTCCATAGTATCGACCATGCATGGGCGATTTTCCCGGATTAGCGACAGCGGTCTGGTATCTCCGGATTTTCCGGTCCCCGTCGCTAATCCCTCATTCCATCATTCTCGACTTTCATCAATCCACCATTTAGCTCGCTCTGCGAGGCTCTGTCCCGTCAATCCTTCATTCATCAATCCTTCATTCATCAATCCATCATTCATCAATACATCATTCCTTACGCGCCCCTATTTCTGATTACCTCTGCTTACCGCTGCTTATTCCTGCCTATTCCTGCCTATTCATGCCTAAAAAGGCCTATTCATGCAAATAAATTTGCATATATCAAAAAATTATTGTACCTTTGTGCCCGAAAATGTAAAATGGGTTATTGTGTACGCATGTGACGACCGATGAGCGGGAGAAGAGCGAGACACCAAAATATAAAATAGTAACAACGCTGAGCGCTTGAAAGACCATTTCACAAGGTTGTAAACATTTTTGATAATTACCACAGATAACTAACAGATTGTGTAAAACTTAAATTATATATCATTATGGCATATCCTAAATTAGAATTTTTCCGCTTTTCTCTAAAGCACAAAGATGAAATGCCTAGAATATTTCGCGAATTTATATGCATACATATTGTTTATATTCCGCATCTCTCCTGTTTGGGTAAAATGAATTATGTACAAAATAATGTGATGAGTTTTTTTAGTTCATGTTGTCTCTTTCTATCTATCCGTCAACGGGGCTGAAACAAGTAGGGTTGGAAAATTTATAAAAAATGCAGCAAAATTTGCATAATGAAATAATTTTATTCTTTATTATACTAATATATTAACATTAAACGCGTTTATCGCAAAACAAGTATTGTTTTAACAAAATTCTTATGAAAATGGAGATTACTAATCAACAACAATATCATCATGTCGCCACAATTAACGTTGCAAATAAAATTAGAAATACGAGTCTCTCAAAGTATCAGGGGCTTATGCCACTTTTTGAACTTATTAGTAACGCCATTCATTCTATCAATGAGCGGAAAAAAGAGGGGCTGATGGAAGAGAATGAAAATGGGAGAATTATTGTTAAACTCATAAGGAACGGTGACCCTGCGATTCAAGAAAAAATACAAACGAATGATGACTATCCGATAAACAGCATAGAAGTAGAAGATAACGGAATAGGGATGAATGATGTTAACTTTAGGTCATTTATAGAGGCAGACACAGACCATAAGTTGGACATTGGAGGGAAAGGTCTTGGACGTTTTGTATGTTTAAAAGCCTTTAAATGGCTATCTGTTAAGAGTACATACAAATCAGATAATGGCTTTAGAAAACGCGAAGTCAACTAAAAAAACACCAAAGTCGGATTTGAGATTGTTGATGATAGCCCCATCAAGGTAGAAGTATTCCGAACCACCTGTACTCTTCATGATTATATTGATAAATATCAGAAGTTTGCACCGAAATCTTTGGCTGAGATTGCCAATAGTATTATTACACATTTTCAATTGTATTTTATCAGAGATGAGGCACCTCAAATTATTGTAGTCAATCAAAATGGTACTTCGATTGATTTAACACAACACTACAATACATATTTTAATGCTAATGTCACTGATAAGGAATTCAAAATAGGAGAGGAGTTGTTTACTGTATATCTTTCAAAGACAAATTCAGCCAATAGCCATAGATTACACTATTGTGCGCACAATAGAAGCGTAAAGTATGACTGGCTCGGTGGACTTATAATAGAACTGGGGAAATCAGCAATTAGAGAAGATGATAAAAGTTACTATTATGCGGCATTTGTTGTAAGCGAAACACTTGATCAAAGTGTCAGTAATGAAAGAACCGGTTTTACTTTCCCTGAGGCAGACGAAGACGGTGATGACGAAGCGGAAGAAATAACACTGCCAAAAATAAGGAAGAAAGCAGTAGCCACTATCGAGTCGCTAATTTCTGAATATATTGAGCAAGCCAGAAATCAGAAAATTGAGAGTTATCGCCAAGTTGTAAACGCAGAGATGCCCCAGTACCGAGCTGTTTTGGCTCACAAGGCTGACAAAGTGAAACGTCTTGCGGCAAACTTAAGCAAACAGGATTTAGACTATGAGCTATACAAGATTGAGTCAGATTGGAAAGCAGAAATAAAGAAGCTTGGGACAGAGATCATTGAGAAGAAAAAAGATGTTACTACAATGGATGAGTACAGGGAGCTATACAAAGAGTACCTTACCAGTATGAATGAGGTGGGCCAGTCTGAATTAGCTCGATACATCATTCACCGAAAATCTATCATTGATCTTCTAGATATTCTTACAAGTAAGGATGGGCTGGAGGACAAGTATGCCAATGAGGATTTAGTTCATTGCATATTCTTTCCCATAAGGACAACGTCTGATGTCATTCCTTATAATAAGCAAAACTTGTGGCTGCTTGATGAGAGGCTCAGTTATCACTCCTATCTAGCATCTGATAAGATGTTCTCCTCGATGGAAGGAATTGAGATTTCGGAGAATGAAGACAACAGACCTGACTTGCTAATTCTTAACAATGCCTTTGCTTTTTCAGAAGACAAGGATGCTCCTTACCAGTCAATTAGCATAGTAGAATTCAAGAAGCCCGAGAGGGATAACTATCAAGATAACGATGATAAGAAAAACCCTTTAGACCAAGTAGAACAATATGTTGAAGACTTAATTGGGGGAAAGATTAAGAATAGAAAAGGGAGAACTATCTATATTACCAAAGAAACACCATTCTATATTTATATTGTCTGTGACCTGACACCTTCGTTTAGGAAGATTCTTGAACGCCGTGATTTTATGAAAACGCCAGACGGTCTAGGTTACTATAATTTCAGAGATAAGCGGTATAATGGGTTTATTGCGGTCTATTCATACGAGAAAGTAAAAGCTGACGCTAGAAAACGTAACCAAATTCTATTTGATAAGTTAGGAGTGCCAGATAAGGAGGAGTAAGATGTAATCTCTGAAAGCGAAAAGGAAAAAATGAGGGTTCATGGCTCACGGCAATGAATTAGAAACCTTTATAGGCGGAGCGGTCACGGACTTCCTTCCGCTTCAACTGAAGGACGCTCCGGGTTCATGATTAATGGTTCATGGTGAAAATAATGGAATTACAGAACGGCAGAAGAAGATACTTGAATTGGTGGAAAAAATCCTTCCATTACAGCAGCGGAATTGGCAAATAAATTGAATGTAAACTCACGAACAATACAAAGAGATTTTGCCAAATTATTTGAGAAAGGCATACTTATTAGAAAAGGAAGCGATAAAGCAGGCGAAAGAAACATTCAGATGTCGTAGTAAATGTCACTTCCATAGATAATACAATGACCCGCCAACAAAACAAATAATAGACATACTATGACTAACCGTTATTTCTACCAAGAAGATATAGCCACATTCCTCGCGGAAGATACAGACACTATCTTCGGTAAGATGTCTCGTGCAGATGAGATGGATACCGCGTCCACTCAGAAGTTCGCTTGGGAGCAAGAAATAACCATTATGAAGAACTTGCTTGCCACTTATTCCAACGAGCCCGCACAAATCATCTTCGAATATACCATTCCGCGTTTAGGTAAACGCATCGATGTGGTGGTTCTTCTTCGTCAACGTGTTTTTGTAGTGGAATTCAAAGCCGGTGAAGAAGAATTCAAGCACCAAGACATAGATCAGGTACTCGACTATGCCTTAGACCTCAAGAATTTCCACCAAGGAAGCGCCGACCGATGGATCATCCCTATTTTGGTTGCAACCGAAGAAACAGCCTTTTCTACCCTCTGCCAACCCTCGCATTATGATGATGGTATCTATGAGCCTCTGCTAACGAATGCAGCTCATCTAAAAGATGTTTTTGAGTTGGTTCTATCCCAGCCCATAGCCCCTAAGCAATATGCTGTCTCTTTGGATGATTGGTCGCGTAGTCGTTATGCGCCGACGCCCACTATCATTGAGGCTGCACGGTCGCTCTATCTCAATCATAGCGTAGAGGAAATCACTAAAAGCGAAGCGGAAGGCGCGCAGTTAGAAACCACTACGCGCTACGTGCGTAAAGTTATCCGTGAAACGAAAGCCCGCGGAGGCAAGAGTATCTGCTTCGTTACAGGCGTACCCGGAGCCGGTAAGACCTTAGTTGGTCTAAATATAGCCGTACAACAGGAGAAACAAGACTTAGCTGTTTATCTCTCAGGGAACGGACCTTTAGTGCAAGTGCTGACAGAAGCCCTGACACGCGACAAACAGGCACAGGAGAAGGAGAATGGAAAGAAGATCACCAAGAAAGAAGCAGAACGCGAAGTAAAGCGTTTTATACAAATCATCCACCGCTACCGCGATAATATGCTCAACAAGGTAAAAGTAGTGAATGGTACTCTGGAGATTGACCCTACGAAGGAATTAAAAGACCAAGAAGCCGGTTATGGTGAGGTGGAGAATATTGCTATTTTCGATGAAGCACAGCGTTCATGGGACAAAGAGCACATCGCAAATTGGCTGAGCCGTAAGAAAGGTTTCGCAAACTTCCCCATGTCGGAAGGTGAGTTCCTCATTTGGTCTTTGGATCAGAGACCCGATTGGGCGGTTATTGTTTGCCTCGTTGGTGGCGGTCAGGAAATCAACACAGGTGAAGCCGGTATAGGTGAATGGATACGTGCGCTCAATGAGACCTTCCCCAATTGGAAAGTTTATATATCCTCGCAACTCACCGCTAAAGAATACGCTGAGGGAAAAGTTTCTGAACTTCTGGAGAATAACCCCAATAAGACTTTTTCTGACGACTTGCATCTGGCGGTTTCGATGCGTTCGTTCCGTGCAGAGAGTTTGTCCAATATGGTGCATTATCTACTCGACGGAGACGCAGAAAATGTCCGCAAGATATATACAGACATCGCCGACCGCTACCCGATTGCCTTAACGCGTGATCTGAACAAGGCCAAAGAATGGCTGCGTACCCATGCACGAGGAAACGAGCGCTACGGTCTGTTGGTTTCCTCTAAAGCCTATCGCCTCAAACCGCTTGCTATTGATGTCCGCTGCAAACCAGACACGGTGCATTGGTTCTTGGATGATATCAACGATGTTCGTTCGTCACTTTTCTTGGAAGATGCTGCCTCAGAATTTGATGTGCAGGGTTTAGAGTTGGATTGGACTTGCGTGGTTTGGGATGGTGATTTGCGCTATACGCCAAACGGATGGAATTTCTTCGAATTCAACGGTGGTAATAAGTGGAATAATATCAAGAAATCAGACCGCCAAGCATATCTTATTAACGCCTACCGCGTCCTTCTTACACGTGCTCGCCAAGGCATGATAATCTGTGTCCCCGAAGGCTCACCCGATGACCACACCCGATTGCCTGAATACTACGACAGCACATACAACTATCTTAAGAGTTTAGGGATTGAAGAAATCTAAAACTCAAATTGTAAATATACCCATTCGGATTATAAAATAAATACATATGAAAAAATTCTTTATCCTTTTAACAGCGGTACTCATGACCGTTTGTTTTCAATCATGTAGTGATGATAAATACACCGTTTGGACAGAGACTGGAAGTTATTCTGCATGGATAGAATCTTCTCAACCAGCAATCACTGATGGATATTACAAAAGATTAGAGATTACAAATGATGAATGGGAACAAATAAGCAAGAGCCTTACAAATGAGGGAAAGCACCGTTGGAGTGAGGATGAGATAAATAAATGGTTCTTAGGATGTGGTTTTGGTAGTTCAGAAGCAACAAAAGAAACATCGTGGCTTGTTACTATAAATCATGGATTCGTTGTGATGCGCGATGGTTATCTTGTGTATATGATACTAAAATAATCTATGCACCTATACATCGCATCCTCTTGGAGGAATACATATTATCCTGAAGAGGTAACCGCCTTGCGAAAGGCACGCAATAACAAAAAAAAATGAAAAAAGTTGCTTTTAAGGTGATAGATTTCAGGTCTTTTTTGACTTATATATGGAGGGGTTATATACAAGAACGAATCTATTAGCACCACACCCTTCTTCACCACCTGGTCCGAACTGATGGGGTGAAAAAAGTAGTTAATTAGAAGACAATATTTAGCATCTGGAAAAAGAGAGGCATAAAATATGCTAAGATATAAGATGGTTATGGAACTTTTGAAACAGTTTTACGACATGTCCTAAAACAAAGAATTACAATAGTTCGTTTTGAGACAGTTTTAAGACATGTCCCAAAAAATTAAAACTCTTTTCCCTTGCCCGATGTTCTGACATGGTTAGAACTGGTAGGGTGAAAGAGAAAGAGAATATCAACATATTAACACATATAATATATGGCACTACCTATTAATATCAATGATTTGTTGAACAAGAACAAAGTAGAATCCAACCGAATCGAATTTAAGAAAAGCTGGAATCCTGTATCTGTGTATCATAGCATATGTGCCTTTGCCAATGATTTTGACAATATAGGAGGAGGCTATATCCTTATTGGTGTGGAAGAAGAAAACGGTATTGCCAAACGCCCTGTATGCGGTTTGCCTACAGAACAACTGGATGCAATACAACGAGAAATAATCGGTTACAATAATCTCATTGATCCATATTATGCACCGCGCTTGTCTGTAGAAGATGTTGATGGTAAACAGATTCTTGTGATATGGGCACCAAGCGGACAAGACAGACCCTATGCCGCGCCTCACGATGTGACAGCAAAGCTAAAGAAACCAATATACTATATCCGTTACGGAACCTCCTCCATTGAGGCGAAAGGCGAACAGCTGGATGAACTACGGGATATGGCAAACCGGGTACCATTTGATGACCGGGGAAATCCTGCCATACAATTGAAAGATATATCTACTACTCTTCTTAGAGATTATCTGGTACAAATCAATAGCCGTTTGGCAAATGAGAATATAACAGATAATCTGCCTTCCATATTGGAACAAATGAATTTGCTGGATGGACCTTCTGAGAAAAGAACCATCAAAAACGTAGCTGCTATGATGTTCTGCGATAACCCTGAGAAATTTTTCCCGGTTACACAAGTAGAAATAGTTACCTTCCCGGAAGGACGCGAAGGAAATCCCAACAATATCATTGAAGCTCCTGTCATTAAAGGACCTGTACCCGCCATGATACAAGCTGCTTTATCCTATTTACGGACAAATGTTATCAAGGAAAATGTTATCAAACAGAAAAATAATGAACGCTCCATCCGCTTCTACAATTTCCCTTATCAAGCATTGGAAGAAGCAGTAGTCAACGCTCTCTATCATCGGGATTACAAGGAACGCGAACCTGTAGAGATAACCATTGAACCCGACAAGATTTCTATATTAAGTTATTCAGGTCCGGATCGCTCCATCAGCATGGAGGCAATTCGTGAAGCTAAAGCCTTGCGTTCAAGACGTTACCGAAATCGTCGTTTAGGGGAATTCTTAAAAGAGATAAATCTTACAGAGGGACGAGCTACCGGAATACCCACCATACAAACCGAACTTAAAAAGAATGGTTCACCTGCTGCAACAATAGAAACAGACGACATCCGTTCCTATTTCTTGATTGATATACCATGTCATCCTGACTTTATATGGGAGAATGTTATCGCAAGTATAATGGAAAAAGATTTGACTACTCGCCAACAACAAATCATAGAATTGATTCATGATAACCAGCATATTACTTATGATGACCTAGCTGTAAGTTTGAAAGTGAGTAGGCAAACGATATTTAAGGAAATTACAATACTTCGCAAAAAAAATATAATTGAACATATTGGATCTCGACGTCGTGGAGACTGGATTATTATAAATCGTCATGAAATATTATAAGTTTACTATAGGTTTACCATAAAGTTTACTATTAAGTTTACTATTAAGTTTACTATTAAGTTTACTATTAAGTTTACTATTAAGTTTACTATTAAGTTTACTATTAAGTTTACTATTAAATTTACTATAAAGTTTACTATAGGTTTACCATAAAGTTTACTATTAAGTTTACTATTATTAAGTCCATGCCCGACATTCTGACACCTGCCCAACGCCACCGCTGCATGTCGCATATTCGCTGCAAGGCGACCAAACCGGAGATTCTGGTTCGGAAATGGCTGTGGGCGCACGGATACCGATACAGGCTGAACGTGAAGAGCGTGCCTGGCAAGCCGGACATCGTCATACGCAGATACAGAACGGCGATTTTCGTCAACGGCTGTTTCTGGCACGGACATGAGGAATGCAGACAGTTTGTCCTTCCCAAGACCAACACACCTTTCTGGCAGGCGAAGATAGACCGCAACCGCGAACGGGACCGACAGAACTACCAATTACTGCTTGATGCCGGATGGCAAGTAATCGTCATCTGGGCATGCTACCTCACCAAAGACAAAACAGAACCCACCATGCAGCAAGTAGCCGTCACCCTTGACCGCAATTTGCTTGCTCTTGCGCAAAAAAATGAAAAAAAGTTGCTTTTAAGGTGATAGATTTCAGGTCTTTTTTGACTCATATATGGAGGGGTATATAAAAACACGAATCTATTAACACTAAACACAACCGCACATGAACACAACAACACATTTTGACCCTTGCCATGACAGGCGCACAATCAATATAGAGCCGGAACAGATGGACAGGTTCTCGGACGAGGACAGCCTGTTTGCCGGGCAACCGAACGAGAAACAATACGCCATAGCCGATGCGCTGGACAGCTTGCCGAATGAACGCTACCGCCGCCTGCTGGTTGGACTATACCGTGAGCATCTTTCCATGCAATTCATGGCAGAAGAAATGGAAGTCTCCCTTCCTAACTTCTACAATCTGCACCGCCGTGCCCTTGCGTCCCTGAAAGCTTACATGAGCAAGCAGAACAACTAACCGCCTACGCCCCTCTCCGCCACACAGCCGGAGTTGGTGGGGTGAAGGGGAAAAATTGAAATAACACATTTATCTAATATATGAGTGAGAACAATCCGAACAACGGAAACATATTGATCTACCAAAGCGAAGACGGCTTGACGCACATCGACGTGCGCTTGGAGAATGAAACCATCTGGCTCACGCAGCAACAACTATGTGAGTTATACCAGACATCTCGCACAAACGTTGTTGAACACATACAGCATATTTATGCAGAAGGAGAATTAACCACAGAAGCAACTTGTCGGAAATTCCGACAGGTTCAACAGGAAGGCAAAAGAATGGTAACCCGCGAAGTTCCATTTTACAACCTCGACATGATTATCTCCCTCGGCTACCGTATCCGTTCGGTAATCGCTACACGTTTCCGTCAATGGGCGACGAAACGTCTCAACGAGTATATAGTCAAAGGCTTCACGATGGATGATGAGCGGCTGAAGAACTTGGGCGGTGGTAACTACTGGAAAGAACTACTGAACCGTATTCGCGACATCCGCTCGTCCGAGAAAGTGCTTTACCGGCAAGTGCTGGATCTATATGCAACGGCAGTAGATTATGACCCTAAAAGCGATTTGTCCGTTGAGTTTTTCAAGATTGTACAGAACAAACTGCATTTTGCTGCACACGGGCACACAGCGGCGGAGGTTATTTATCAGCGGGCAGATAGCAAGCAACCGTTTATGGGCATGACGAATTTCAAAGGCGATTGGCCGACACTCAAAGAAGCATTTATTGCAAAGAACTATCTTTCTACCGATGAACTAAAGGTGCTCAATAACCTCGTTTCCGGATACTTTGACTTTGCTGAAATTCAAGCGATGCGGCATCTTCCGATATACATGAGCGATTATATTGCGCAATTGGATTCCATTCTCTCTTCCACAGGACAGAAACTATTGGATAATGCAGGAATAGTCAGCCATCAGCAAGCCATAGACAAAGCAACAGAAGAATATAGAAAGTGGCAAAATAACACCCTTTCGCCGGTGGAAGAGGCCTACTTGGAGACTATCAAATCTCTTGAATCCAAAACGAAAAAAATCAAAACCAAATAATATGAAACGATTATTCTTTCTTTTAGCCCTTGCGATAGTGGCGGCAGGGGCGATGGCACAAGGGTCGCAGGGTCTGCGTGGGCATCATAACGACCGGCACGGACATGGCGACTCGCACCGCCGTACGCCGATGGAACAGCGATATCACGACTGCGCATTACCCGAACAGATGCAAGCGGTGATGGCCGCACTCAACGGACAATCGTTTGACGACAAGAAATTAGAAATAGCCAAACTATGCGTCACCATCGGCTATTTCTGCACAGCGGACATGGCACAGATGGCTACGGTGTTCTCCTTCGACGACAAACGGCTGGAGTTCCTCAAATACGCCTACCCCTATTGCCTCGACAAAGAGAACTACCCGTCGCTGCACGAGAGTTTCTCCTTCAAGTCGAACTTCGACGCCTTGCTGGACTATATCTACCCCAATCTGCGGAAATAATCCTATAAACATCATAAACTTATGTCCTGTTTACAAGTTCTATTGGCTGTTATCTTTCCGCCGCTGGCGGTGATTGACCGCGGATGCGGATCGGTACTGATTGTCTTTCTACT
>CADBZO010000015.1:0-1597 GCA_902799185.1 uncultured Bacteroidales bacterium
CCCCAATACTCTCCAGGTTCAATTTCGCTTTCTAAACAAATTTGTGATATTTTCTTTTTGGCATTTAAATAGTCTATTTCTTTTACGTTATATAATTCTAGTGACGAATTATATATATAATCTATCTCAATAGCAAAGACATCTACTTCTTTTTTTTGGTTATTTTCTTTTTCTAGTTTTTCACATATTTCCATATATTCTTCTTTATACCAATTATTTAATGGTTTAAACAATTCTTCAAAATATTTATTTTCTACCCTTCTATCTTTCGACTCTAATATAGCTTTTTGTAATTTATCATAATTAACTGTAAATCTAATGTTAATTATATTATCAGCTTTATACGCATCACTATATACATATTCTCTATCATTTTCTTTTTTTAATTTTACCTTTTCAGCATAATTATTAGGAATAAACATCACTTCTATTAACTTATTTCTTAAACTATCAGATTTTCCTAAAACATCAGCTATCCTTTTTATCTTTCTTAAATTTAGATCATCTATCAAATGAATTTGTTCAAAAAAATCTTCTTTAAGCTCCTTTTTATTATAAAAATCTAGATTATGTACAAAGAATGCTACTGCTCCATTCTCAAGATTCACAATATTTCCGCCAAAATTCTTCTTTATTTTATTTACATATTGAATATTACCATCCTCAAATTTTTTAATATTCCAAATGAAATGATTTCTAAGTAAATATCCCTCTTTGCAGTCAAATGGGAAATCATTAAGTGTAGTTTTAAAATATTCTAATACATAATCGTTTTCTTCATTATATCCTATATCTATAATTCCATATTTTATAGCCCCTTTTACCATCATGTGTCCTGAATCTTTCCACATTAAGAATCTACTACAATCTCCACCAAACCCAAATAACTGCTCATAGTCTTCTTCATTTTGCCAATTGTCTAACGCCAAATAATGACTGATGGGCATTTTGCGCGTCCGAGACATATATTCAGCCATTTCATTAGATATCGTTCTGACTTTCTCGGCATGACGCGTGTAATATTTATCCAATGGCATTAATAAGGTCTTTACACCCCGTTGAATTAATTGGGGGTAGTTATGTCCTGTCAAAATACTTTCTGGATAAATATCCTGAACTGTCATGATATAAGGGATATTATATTTCACTGCAGTCCTAGCTACAATATAAACACCAAACAATTGCCAGGGTCCATTATATATAGCATCTATTTCGTTTCGATGCTCATTAATGTATGCTGCACACTTCCTGCCGAAATCGATGCTCTCGCAAAAACGTCCTATGAGTTGTGATTGGGGATGTGTATAAGAATTTATCAGAATAGTTTCAAAAGGTTCGTCCTTCAATCCATCATAATCGAACTTCATCCCGATGGGTCTTGTGGGGTAAGGTCTTAGCACTGTTACTTTGTACTTCTTGGCAAGTTCGTACTTGGCTTTCTGGTAGGCTTCCTCTATCTGCAGCTTCTGGTCGGCGGTTGCCTGCTCCATCATGATCTGCCGCACGGCTTCGAGTTGTAGCTTCTCCTCCTCGTAGGACTCGGTGTTGGTGGTCATGCCGACGTTGGAGAAGTACTCCTTCTGCAGCTGCTCCTCTG
>CADBZO010000015.1:1638-11718 GCA_902799185.1 uncultured Bacteroidales bacterium
TGCTGGATGGCAGTCGAACGCTGCTGATATCGCTCCTCCGCCTTGAGGCGTTCCTTGGAACCTTCCTCGTAGGTATTGGCGAGGTTCTTGAGGTGCTCCAGCTCCGCCTGCTCGGTGGCGAGTTGGTAGGCTTTGGCGGACAGTTCCGAATCGGCATAGCGTTGATCGAGCACCGCTTTCACATCGGCATACCGCTTCTGCTCTGCCTCGACCGTCAGCCCGGTCTGCTGGTCCTGTAGTTTCTTCTCGGCGGCTAACATGGCAGCCTGCGCCTCCAGATACTCGGTGCTTCCCTTCTGATAGAGCGACATCTTCTGCCGGTTGAAGTTCACCTCTGCCTGTATCTGAGCGGTGGTGTATGCCTCATAATCTTTCTCTCCCTGCAGATAGGCAACCTGATTGATCGCCAACTCTTTCTTCTTCTCATCCTCCAGCTGCTTGAGCCGGTCTTTCGGATCAACCGTAGCACCGGTGACGGGAGTCGTTCCGCCGGTGACTGTTCCGGAAGGCTTATCTCCCACCAGACCGCCGGTGGCCGCTTCGGCTTTTGCTGCCTCCGTCTGTGCCGTGGCATACATAGAGCCGAACATCTGTTCCACTCCCTCCGTGCCGGTCTTGACCGCATTGTCAATCACCTGCTGGTGGTACTCATCGAGGAAAGCATTCAGTTCTGCAGCACCCTTCTCCGTGAGAGCAGTATATTTGGAGACATCGCCGGTATAGGCGTTGACCTCGGATTTCTCCTCGAACATCCCTTCAGTACTCCGTCCGGATGCTTGGAAGGCTTTCCATTCGTCGGTACTGAAACCGACCGCATCACCGGCAGAACGACGCTTCATCGTATCTTCCTGACTTGCTGCATCCTCATAGACCTGTTTCATCTTCTCCTGATAGATGTCCTGCAGGGCGTTCGCCTTGGCACGGGCTTTGAGGGCGGCGATGACCTTATCCGAGGACTTGATGAAAGCCTCGTCGGCATCGACGGCATTGGTGATGTTCAAACCTAACTGCTCGAAGGCATCGCGGTTCTTCTCCAGCCACTCCCGCTTCTGCTGTGCGGTGGTCAGACGCTCCCACTCTTGCTTCATGAGTTGGTACTTGCTCACCACCTCACCCACTGCAGACGCGGTCTTACGCTCCGCCTCCTGTTGGCGTTCGAGTGCCTTGCGGTGCTCATCGGCAGCCTTGGCAGCTTCCCGTTGACGCTTGATGAAACCGAAGAGAACCGTTCCGAGAGCGATCACCAATGCAGCGACAGCCGCATATGGGTTCGCCATCAGAGCTTTGTTAAACTCCTTCACTCCGGCGATAGCTTTCTTGATGCCGCCGGTGAAAGCGTTCCAAGCGTCCTGCGCTTTCATGATAGCGTAATAGGTTGCGATGGCAGCAGCCAAACCGATGATCTCCGTGCGGTACTCCTTGGCGAACTGAATGACCTTCAGCATCACTCGCATGGTCATCGAGGTGGAGGATATCACCTTGGAGACGATGGGCATGAGTTCCTTGCCGAGCGTGACCGCCATCTCGGTGAAGCCCTTGCGTGCTTTCTCCAGACCGGCTTGGACGGTGGTGTTCTGCACCTCAAACTCTTTGTCGATAGAGACCGCCTCGCTGAATGCCACATTCGCGGCTTCCTGTTGTTGGCGCACCATATCGACGTTGCCGGCAAGGGCTGCGAGGACAGCCGAAGCACGGGCTCCGTTCTCCCCCATATCGGCGAACACCGGCGCGAGGGAGTCGATACCTCCGAGCTCATGGAGCCGTTCGAGCAACATGAGTAATCCCTCGTTGGTGGACTTCTTGCAGGTCTCCGCGAACTCCTCCACGGCAAGACCGGTAGCCTTGGCTATCTTCGCCGGGTCCTTAAAGAGGTTCATGATGACCTTGGAGAGGGCGGTGGAGGACATCTCCAGCTTCTGACCTTGAGAATCAAGTACGGCACCGAAGCCCATAATCTCCGGAATGGTCATGTGGGCTTGTGCACCGACACCGGCAAGACGCTGGGCGAACTCCGCAAGGTATGGTGCCGCTGCGGTGGAGTTCTGCGAGAGCTCGTTGATGACCGAACCGACCGCCAACAGTGACCGCTCGGTACCGAGTGCCTGTTTGTCGCCGAAGATGTCCGTCAGTTTGGAGAGGGTCAGCGTGGCACCGTCGCCCAAATCATCGAGAGCGACGTTAATCTTATCGGCTGCCTTGACGAAGCCCAGCACATCCTCCTCGGACTGCATACCGAGCCGGCCGGCTTCCTGTGCGAGTTTGTTCAACTCCTCGCGGCTGGTGCGGGTGTCCATCTGTTTGAAGGCGTCGTTGAGGTGGTTCACCTGTTCCTCGGTCATGCCGGTGTACTTACGGACATTCGCCTCTTCCTGTTGCATCTCGGCGTAGGTACTGACAGCAGCTTTGCCGGCAGCGACTACACCGGTCAGCGCGGCGATACCGCCGGCGGCCATTGCACCCCAGTCGTTGACGCGGTTCTTCATCCGGACGAGTAAGGACTCCGACTGCTTGAGTTCGGCGTTCACTTTGTCGATCTCCGCTTTTACGGTACGTATCTTGGCGACATGCGCGTCCCATGCCGGCGTACCGCGTTCGATGGTCTTCAGCTCGTTCTGCAGATGCTTGAGTGCCCGGTTAAGATCCGCCGGGGTAGCCTTATTGAGTTGCGCCATGGTACGCTCCACGGCTTTCGTTCCGGACTCCATCTGACGTAGTTCACGGTTGCAGGCATTGATCTGCTTCTGAATCTTATCCCGCATCGCTTTATCGCCGGACTGCGCAGTGGCCAGCCAAGCCTCTTGCAGTTTCTTTAGCTCGGCTCTCACTTCGCCAAGCGAACGCTTTGCATGTTGATTGTTGACGTTCAGGTCAACATTGGTTTCATTGATTTCTCCCATATACTATATTATTATGCTATTCCGAATACATTGACTGTGGTTGATTTGACCGGCTTTTTCTCCATGCCTATGTAGAGGGTATCGAAAGCGTCGGTGCCATCGGTACGGTGCTCCAGCAGGTTTTCCTCGGACTCTGCCAGTTTCTCGCCGGCTTTGTGTTTGCTGAATCCGTTGCGCCCTCTCATCACACCGGCGGACTGGATGGCGATAAGCAGCGCTTCGTTGTTATCGACATTGAAATAAGGCGTGAGGCGGTTCTTGCCGGCGAAACCGGAGTTGATGAGCAAATACTTCTCGTTATGCCGCATCGGGTGGCCGAGATAGACGGACTTCACTTTCCATCCGTGCTTGCGGAACTCCTCCTCGATGACATACTTGAAGTCCTTTTTGTTGACGGCGTAGTTTGATCCGAGAGCGGTGGAATCGTAATAGAAGACGACTTGCTTCTTGCGGTGATTGCGGTAGTACTCGCAGAAGTCCTCAATAAGCGCCGGGATCTTCCGCTCAAACTTGACGTAGAAGGACTTGAGCACATTGAGCCTGCCGTTGTCTTCCTGACCGGCGACTATCCAGTTGATATTGGCGTTGTAGTCCATTCCGATGCAGATAGGTTTGTCCGGGTTGACATCACGGTCGGCCAGTGACGAGAGCAGCCGGCGGTACTCCGCTTCGGTCTTGCCGTAACCGAGGGTAGCCAGATAGTCGTTATTGGCTGCGTGGTACTTGTGGTGCTCGGTCATGGACGAGTAAAAACCGTCCTTGGATATGCCGATACGCTGACAGAGGATGGACGTCTGGAACACGAGCGGCGGCAGGTCGCGCTTCATATCCTTAATATAGTTGACTCCCACCAGTTCGAGGTTATCAATGGTGGAGCATTCGATGTAATACACCGCCCCGGCACGGAGTTGGTTGAGCACTTTGTTGTTCGACCGCAGATGGTACTGCAGATATTTCGGTACCGGCTGGCCTGCCTCCTGCAGTTTCCGGATGCGGTCTTTCATCTTCCACTCCTCATAGACGCAGCCCTCGATGGCACGGATGAGTTCCGGATCCATTTTCTCCCGATAGTTCAGGAACCACGATCCCTTGGAACCGACAGGCATATCCGACATAATCATGATGGAGTGATGACAGGAATGGTGCCCGAAATGGGAGCGGATACCACCATTGGCGGGCAGGGTCTCGTCCTTCAGCTTCTCGAAGTTGATGAATTTCGCCTCGTCGATGAGCAGCCAGTCCAAGGTCAGGGAGTTTGAACTACCGGCAAGGTCCTGCGATATCAGGATAGCACGGCTACCGTTGTAGAACGAGATGACATGCGTATATTCCCGCGGTTCTATCTTGGCTTCGGCAAAGCCTTTGGGCGGTTTGACACCGATGACGTAATGCACGCCCTCGATGAAGCCCATTGCCTTCCAACAAGAGAAGAGCCCCGGCAGGGTGTTCGTCAGACCGTGCCGGAACGTAGGCACGACGATGCCGCCGGTGGAGCCGGGCATACGCTGCATGTTCCGAAGGACGAACGGCGCACCCATACCGTACGTCTTGCCGAAGCGACGACCGGCTACAACCACGGTCGTCTTGGCACCGATGAACGATACCTTCTGCTGGATCTTATTGAAATATACTTCTGACATGTTCCAAGTGTTCTACCTATAACGCTGCCGGTGTTCTACCTATAACGCTGCCGGTGTTCTACCTAAGACGCTTCAGGTGTCTCCGGGAAGAGCGACTCTTCCTCCAAATCTGCGGGTTCATAATCCACATCCTCGATATCGGGTATCTCCACCGCCAGTTTGCGCTTGAGAGCCGCCTTAACCTCGTCCACGTTAGGGATAGGCTTGATGCCCACCAGCGTCGGATCAAAGGACGGCGTGAACGGCTGCACCACAATCATATCGAACGGCAGACGCTTCTCATCCTCCACATCGACACGGGTAATGCGCGCCATCTCCTTAGATGCCATAATCATCGCCTTGGTGTCCTTGCGTCGCTTTGCCATGTTGTACGCCTCCAGCAGCATGTCATAGATACGTGCCCGGTGGAAGTCCTTCGACGCCTCGCCCAACATCGGCACCAGTTCCTTGACGAGTGCCAGGTCTGCATACACTTTAGACTGGCACAACTGGTACCGTCCCATGAACACCTGCACAAACTTGCGGTCCGGCTCAGAGGGATTGGCCAGTATCCAGTTGTACATATCCCGAAGCCGCATCAGGTGAGCCACCCGCTGCGCATCGTACTTCGTCAGCAACTCCTCCTCGGAGGTGAACATGTCCTGACGGGCGATATCCAATGTCTTGATCTGTGCCATTACTCGTCATCCTCCATCTCAAGGAGGTTGTTTCTTGCATTCTCCAGAGCGAGTGGACTGCCCACCTTCGCCAGCTGCATCTCCTGCTTGTGTAACTCGACTTTGGTGATAGCCTTGCCTCGCCGGTACCGGATGCTGACCTCCGACTGCTCGTCCGCGATGTCGCCACGAAGCACGGTCGGATCAACACCGATAATAAGCGCGATATCCGACGGCTTCATGTAGATAGAAGCCAGTTGCTCGACGCGCTCTAACTGTTCTGCACTGTAATCCATTCGTCCTCGTTATAACTTAGGTCAATAAATGTGTTCACTCCCAGTTCGAACATCATAATCGCTGTACCGGGAATGAGGTACTTGCTCACTTCCTGAAGCCGGATAACCGGGTCGATATACTGGATGTTCTCCTCCTGAAGACGGACATTCTCCTGAATGATGACCGAACAGAACTGCCGGAACACCTCCCGGATGATATCCATACATCTGTGCCGGGCCTTCATATCGTCCTCCTTGTGCCGCATGGCAATAAAGACGGTGCGGAGTTTGCTATGGTGGGGCGTGTTATCCAGCTCCGTCAGTCCGGCGGCATTCTCCGTTACGATGACGAAGTTCTTGGTGTTCTGCATCGCCTTGATGGCATCCTCCATCCCCTCCATTCCGGACACCTCTACGCACTTGAAGCCCTTCTCAACGCATAACTTGTTGCGGGCTGTCAGCTTCTCGAAGAATGCGACTGCATCCCACGGTGCTTTCCTATTTTCCATGTTTGTCATATTGTTTTTTGAGTTCGTTGTACTCCTCTGCCTGGGCGTCCAGTTCGGTCAGTGCCCGCCAGACATCCATAGCAAGGATCTCTTTCTCTTTGGTGATATCGCCTTTGGTCAATGCCCGAATCTGCGTGTTCATCGACCGGACGAGCTTCTGATGGATATTCTCTTCCTCCTCACTGCCGTCCACGGCCGATGGCACGAAGAAATTACAGAACCGGCGAGCAAACAGATGCTTGACCGATGCCACCCACAGGAACACCGCATAGGCTTCCGGAGCGGCGAGGTGGATATTGGCACCGTACAGGATCTGCGCAATGGCATTCAAGAAGACGATGTCCTTCTGATGGAGATAGCCCTGGTACTGATTCTCGATGACGAGCCAGCTCTGAAAGTCCAATCCGTGCAACTGCGCATCAAACAGGGCCTTGTGTCCTTGTATAATCTCCAGCTGCACCGGCATGGGCGGTATCTCCAGCAGCCAGTTCATCATAGGAAGGAAGGCGGCTATCTGTTCCGGCTTCAGCACCGCAAGCTGCTCATCGGTCAGTTTGCCCCACCGGATGAGACATAGCGCCTTCACCTGGTCGGCGTCATACTGACCGGACGAAAGCAGAAAGCACACATAGCGCAGCTGCTTCTCATCCAGTTCCGGATACGATGTGGGTACGGTGATATTGATGGTCATAACCAGAAGCCTCCCCTCTTCTTATCGTTCTTATAGGTATAATCCTGCCAGTGCTTGGCGGCATGGCTCTCTGCCCAATTAGGGAAGTACTCCGGATGTGTCCGCAGATGGTGTACTACTTTGCGGATATCCTCACCACTCGGCTCGTCCTTCAGCTGCTTAACGAGGATACCGGGCACATAGGCAAAGAGAACTCCGTAACCGGGATCCAGCTCCGACTCATCATGATAGGTTTGGTCCGTCATCTGATGAAGCACCTCGTCACTCAATACCTCCTCGGCCAGCGTAGCCTGCAACCGGAAGATGGCACTGCGCTGCTCGGTGAATAGCTCGAACAGCCGAGCGGTGCGTCCCTGCATCCGCTGGGCGTCGTAGCCCCGGAAGACTGTTCCGGAAAACTGCGTACACTTACCGTCCACCAACAATGCCAGTTGTTCGATAGCACTGTCACGCAGTTCGACCAGCGTCGCCTGCAGACTGTCCGTCCTGTCCTTGGATGCCGGCGCAACGGTACTGTTGGAAACGATACCGAAGCCGTTGGCGGTAAGAATGAGATTGAGCGACGGCACTGCCATCCGGAAGGCTTCCGTGGCGACAATGCACCGTGCCAGATCCTCCGCTTCAGATGAGGTGTGAATGGCAACAGCCTTGCATACCTTGCGATACAGCCAGCTCTCCGTCACCGTCAGATACGGTGTCAGTTTGGTAAACAGCGAATCCTCGCCTTCTACTGCGGTCACTACATTGGGTATATACGCCAGCAGTTGATCGTTGTCTTTGATGATATCCATTATTCCTCCTCCTTTGATTGGCCGTTATCACCGGCTGGTTTGACATCCTTGTGCTCATCCAAGGTGGTGAGCTGCATAATCTGACACTCGGCATGAACGCCCTTCCATCCATTGATGTAGCATACCAACTGATGCGGACGCTTGAGCAGATCGTGCGTCGGTTTGTTGAGCAACTGCACAATCATGTACAGTTCCCGTTTGTCCGAACCGCTGTTGTTGGTCTGCGACTTGCCCGGTACCGCTCCGACGAGGTTGGGATGTACACCCATCACGAAGCACATGAGCGTCATCACCTCCACGTTATCCGTTGCCCAGTCACCGCCCTCTTTGTCTTTCTCAAGGTTGGTAATCTGGATATGCGGCACTGCCTTGCCGGTGTTCGGATCAATATATGCGCCGCTGAAGATGGCACGACCGGAGTTCTCTGCGCCGGTAAGAAAATCGATGATCTCCGTCTTGCGCTTGTTGACGAAATCGCCCTTCTGGTCTGCATCGTCCGTGATACCTGCCTGCTCAAACTGCTCTTCCCAATATTCAGGGGAGATGGTGATTATATATTTGAGAGGCGCAGCGTTCTTGAGCTTCGAGTATTTGCCCAAGGCAATGAGCTGCTTGATATCATACCACTTGCCCTTGAAGAGTGACGCGTAATAGGGGATGGGATAATACGTGTTATCCGGTGTCGGCATACGGGTGACGATGGCAAACTGCGTCTCGCCGATTTTCTTCTTTCCCTCGTTAGCCTTCATTATCTCCTTGAGATCGGTGAACGGGTCTTCCGGGTCCAGCATGATATACCGCTGCACATCCTTCGGATCGGGTTTCTTGCTGTCGCGCCACTGACCGTAATAGACATATCGGCGACCGCCGTTGTCCGGAGAGAAGCGGCAATACATCGCCTGCTTGCGGCAGATAGAAGCAATCTTGTTACCGGCGCGGTTCAGCGTAACAACTGTCACGGCAAACTGCCAGAACTTCATATCTGTGCAGACACCGAGGTAGTACTCTGACAGATCGTTGAACATACAGAAGTCACGCACACTGTTGGCTATCTCCTGGTCTGCATCTTCCGGAATGATATACTCCAGACCGGCAGCATAGCAGTTCTTGATGTTATGCTGCATACACGTGTTAATGGTTTCGTCTGCCTCGATCTTATCCAGAATCTCATAGGGGACTTGATTGTCAAATCCCCAAGGCATATACTCCCATCCGTCCTTGAGTTTCTCCGGACGGATGTTCTCGGTCGCGCTATGCTCTTTCCAAATCTCCTTCTCTGCAGGCTTGAAAGCAGCTATCAGCGAACCGTTATTCGTCTTAAAACTGATTAGTTGAAAATTGTCTTTGTATTTCATGATGCACATCAATAAATTTTTTGCAAAGGTACACACACATACACGGGAGCACAAAAGACAAGGTCTAAGTCCGACAAAAAAAGCAGGGCACTAACCCTGCTTTTTCTCTCGTGCAACAATCTGCATGAAGACGAGGTGATTGAACCGCCACACCTGCCAATACTCCTCACACTCTTTTGCCAACTCCACACCCTCGGAGCCGCTTATGTACTCCAAATGTGCCATAATTCTGCCGGACTGCTCCAGCAACTCATTCAGCTGCTCGACACGGCAAGCTTCCAATAACTCTTGAATAGTAATCATAATCAATAACTTTTTAACATTTTTTTATATCGCGGCGAGGCGAACGCCCGACCGGCTTGTATATCTGCCAACTCCTGCTTGGCTTGCTCGCGGCATATCTGATAGATACGACCACCCCAACCGAACTCACGAACCTCTTGCTCGAACGCCTTGCGCACCGCTGCGCTTATTCTCACCGGCTCTTTCTTGACCTCGACCGGCTTGGAGGCTGCCGGCTTAATAACCGGCTGAACCTCTGCGGCTGCGAAAGCGGCGAACAAATCTAACTGCTTAATCATTGCGCGCCTCCTTTCTTGGCAAAAGCGACTTGTGACGCGGCGAACAGGAACACCACCGGGCACCAACTTTGCCCCTCGCGCGGCTTACCCCAAAACGGGAATGCCTTTTGACCTTTGCGGACATTACCACCCCCTCGAATGTGTGAAGCTTTGCGCCCTCTTTGAGACCATACGCCTCACGGAGCAACTCATTTGCTTTTACCCCCGGACGACCTGCAATCTCTGCTTGAACATCCAACCCTGCGCAGAACTCGCTTAACTGCTTTCTAACTTCTACCATCTTCGTAGCTGACTTCATTTCTAATTGCTCTTTCATAATTGTACTGAATTTGATTGTTAATAAACTGTTGATAACTTAAATTTTTAATGATTTACACTGCTCTACAAGGTAGTGAATAGAGCACTGCAAGATTTTACGCGATAAAAAATACTATCTGCAAGACTGGAGATTTTTTTCGATAAACGAAGCCTGACCTTGTTGTGTCGAATAGGCACGACTTAAACTTGCAGCGTAAATCAGGAAAAATAAGATCAACAGGAACAATCTCAGCACAAGAAGAGCAAAGGAATGAAGCCGAACGAAGAGAAGGAAGCTACACCCCACGTGCCGGGTTCCGGCATGTATCGAGCCGACGGATGGGTCTCCCACCGGACAGAAGACACCTTCCGGAATAGGAAATGCACA
>CADBZO010000015.1:11732-49817 GCA_902799185.1 uncultured Bacteroidales bacterium
CGTCCGGCAAGACAAACCTCGAGATATCGTCTGCCTAAAGTTTACTATTATTAAGATTTTACATGATCGATATGTATTACTCCATCCTCAAAGTCTCCTTCCAACTCCCAATTCGGGAGTGCGTGGTATCGCCATCTTTTATGATATCTATCCCATCTCTTGAATACGAACGCCTCGCCATCCTTATCCGGAACTGTTCCAAGGAAATGGTATAGATCTTTGAAGCACCGTACTTTCGTATTTGGCAAGAGCAAATCTAAAAAGTCCTTGTATTTCATTTCAGAACAAGCATTATAGGAACGGAATGAACTTCCGGATGAGGATGATATATGGCGCGGTGGTTTGGAACTTCTCCATGATCCATGCAGCGACCTTCAGCAATAACCATATAGCTGTTATCCAGAACCACCGGCTGCAGAACCGGTCATAGGCGGTACGTTTGGGCATTGTCCGTTCCGTCTCCAGCTGAGACGCATAGGTTTTACAGACCTCGCTCAGACTGTCATTCCGGGCACGTTCAGCCGACAAATCGGCACGGTAAAGTGCCGTGGAGTCGGTCTCGGTGGCGGTATGGGTGTCGCTGATGACGGACGAGACATTGGTTGCCTCGCCGGTGAGGTCGTTGTAGGTGCCGCCTCCCTCTCCGAAGAGGATCTGCTTGCCGGACTTGGTCTCGGTGCTGCTGTGCTTGGTCTCGGACCGGGTGACCGCCACCACGATACGGGTAGTGTCGTACACATGGTGAAAGATGATGCTATCCCTGCCGGTGCTGCTCTCCATGCGCTTCGACGAGGCGCAGCCGTGGAAGACCAGGCAGAGGACGATGGTCAGAACGATGGCTATGAGGTACGCAAAGAACTGCGTCCGGCAGCCGCTTGTGTCTCGATATCCTTCCATAGCTGCTACTCGTTAGATGGTTCGGGGTTGGGATGGGATTCATGCCATGCTTCTTCCATCTCGATGCGGCGGGCATCGGTCACTTCGGTGTAGTCCTCCGGCTCGGAGGTCCTAACTTCCTTCCAAAACTCAGGAGCGGACTCCTGTTCAGGCGTAAAGCCTACTCTCGTCAGCCAACATCCTTCGTCGGCTATCAATACGTGTTTCATATCAGTTTGCTTTATTTACGTTCCAATGAATGCCGTTGGCTCCGGTGTAGGTGTCGAGCCAAGTGGCGTAGATAGTAGCGGAGGTGATGCCGAGTTCGGTTTCGAGGTCGGTGAGGTCGTTGTCGGTGATGCCGAGTTCGGCAAGGGTATGCTGTGAAGCCCATCCGCTGTTGGCACCTGTCACGGCGTTATAGACAGCCGCCGAGAGGGTCAAGGTCAGAGCCGTGGTGGTCTTTCGGTTCGCCAATCGCAGGACGATGAACGAGCGGAAGTTCGAGAGGAACTGCTGGAGGTTGTCTTGGTCGGCTAATACATTCGTCGGATTCCACCAATTCAAGTGCAAACTAACTGCCGTGCCAGCTCCTATCTCAAAGTGTATCAAGTTCGCCGTGTTATGGAAATTGCTATAACTTCCGTAAGCCGTCATAAAGTCAGTCTCAAGTGTCCCAAGAACTACTTTCTCAAGCGGTGCATTCGTTACATAAGAGCACCACAACCTTGTCAGTTTCGGAGCGTTCCACTCCACAAGGTTCGGACACTCATAGAAGATGTACGCTTGGCAGTTATTGCTGACGATACTTCCACCTCTCGGCATGATGGCTTTAAGGTTCGGAGTATCTATCTTAGTCAAGCCGGTAGCGTTCTTAACTAATCCGACATTATAGCCATACTCACCTGTTTGGAATCTGAACTCCTCCAAATACGGAAGGTTCAGCGTGTCAAGGTCTGCGACTATCATAAAGCCGTAACCAGATGCGAGACCTGCCTTTGTGCAATTCAAAGACACATTCTTCAAACTGCCTGTTATGTTAGACGGCAACGCTTTGTTCCAAGTCCAGCCCGTAGTGTCGTCGGTTAATTCCGTAACGGCTACCGAACTATCGGAGAGTATTCTTACAAGGCTAATTCCATCTTCCACGTCCGCACCGCTTATCTTCCTATCCGCTACGAGTAACGGTGCGGAGGGGAGGTCAGTGAGTTGGGAGAGGCGAGACGGGATTCCGTAGGTTTCCGAACCCTGCAAACGGGTGATATAGTGTGCCCACATATCGGACAGGGAGCGGATAGTGCCACTGCCAAAGGGGAAACGCCACAAGCGGCGGAGCAGCAGGATGAGGTTCGACTTCATCTGCCGGACGGACGAGGTGAAGGTGTACGGCTTGTGCGATGCTACGACCTCATTGTAGGCGTCGGAGCCTGCCTGTTGGAAGGCTTGCTGTTTGAGCGGGTCGAGGGACTCATTGACCAGCGACACAAATTGCGGGTCGGTCGGCAGCGCAGACACCTCCGCCAAGATAGACTCCGGCAAGCAGGTCTCGATATTTTTCTC
Organism: uncultured Bacteroidales bacterium; assembly: GCA_902799185.1. GTDB lineage: Bacteria > Bacteroidota > Bacteroidia > Bacteroidales > Paludibacteraceae > Colicola. Next base: position 14,169 of record CADBZO010000015.1, read on the forward strand.
AGATTCATTCATATGCTTTCAAGTTTTGGGAGCTACGGCTCAGCCAAGAGCCGTAACCCGGGTTAGTCGGCAGGTTCGTAGGTCTTCTCAAAGATTTCCGGCTTACAAGGATAGAACTCACCGTTCACTCCCTTAATAATCCAATCTTTGATGTTGGCTCTCATATTGCCCTCAAGAGTATGAATGATAACTTCTGCTAACATCGGTCCTGCTCCAGACTCATAAGCAGCATCATAATACTCAATCTTTGCCGAATCACCAACAAAGTCCTTAATCTCTTGCGGATTGAGACCCGTCCACTGGATGGCCTCAATCTCTACAGGTTTCTTTCTGAACTTCATACTTGCCTCCTTTCTTATCCCAGCATTCCGTCATCGGGGTTGTTCCCGCCGCCGTTACCGCCCTGAGAAGAGCCGCCTTGGTTCTCCTTGCGGGCGATGTACGCCTTCTCGCCCGACTCAACCATCGTCTTACCTTGCTTCTTGATCTCCTCGGCGAGCCAGTCGTTTGCCAACTGCTCCGTCTCGACCTTGTAACGAATCACCAAGTCCTCGTCCTTGACGAACCGGCGGATGTTCTCCTTGGTCAGCGTCTGGATGGACGGGTCGATGGCCTGCACTGCCGCCAGCGAGATGTTCTTCTTGAGTTTCACGTCGGCATACGCTTGGCTGATCTGCTTGCCGTTGTAGAAACGGGGCACGCGGAAGCCCTGCGCGATGAAGTGCATCTCCACCTCCGGCTGCATCTCAAGTACCATTTTGGCGAGTTCGACAGGAATGAGCCTGTTCTTTTCGTGCATGTGACTCGCGATGTCATCGTAGGAAACCGTGCCGCGAGGTGCTTCCTCTGCGGAAATCGACTGACCTACGTTGAAGGCTTCGTTGCCTTGGTTCAAAACGGGTTTATATTGAAGTTCCATTTTGTTCACCTTGTGCGGAAGGATTTGTTGTTAAGCCGCACCTGTTTGGGTTAATGTGTTATAGGTAGAACACCGCCGGCGTTACAGGTAGAACGCCTCGGGTGTTATAGGTAGAACGCTTTTTGCGGGTTAGGGGGTGGATGGGGTCCAATGGGTGCCATCTGGGAGGGTGTATTCGATGGTGAAGGAGCCGGAGGTGTTGGCGTTGGGATAGAACGTGCCCGTGAGCACGTCTATCATGCCGTTGGCTCCTTGGCGGATGAAGGGGATAAGCAACGCATCTAAATTTGTATCCTTTATCTTTGCAAAAGTTATAGATGTATTACTATCCAAACCATTTGAATCTCCGCCGCCACCGCTAATTCTATATAAAAGAATCGGTCTTGTTGTAAACGAGCTTGGTGAATAGCTTTGTTTTTCAGCTCCATCAAAGTAAGCCTTTTTATTCGCAAGTCTAAATACGTGTGGTTTAGTATCTTTCGTATAATTAAACGATCCAACATAGGAACCTCCATAACCGATGTATGCCTGTCCATTATTATTCCATCCTCCTAAAGCTATTGATAAATCTCTATCTTGCCAACTGTACTTTGAACCATACATTGCAGTCCGAGAACCAGTATATGAAGCATTTCTCAAACGATAGCCTACTTCGCTATCTGATGTAAGAGAATTTAATTCAAATAGTAGCGCGATATAAGCGTCACCATTTGGATACATTCCCCTTATCGGCATAGTGACTCCTTGCGGTTGGAGTCCGAGCGAGCAGACCATCATCGGGTCTTCGTTGATGAACCCCGCCAGAGCGGTAGCCTTGTCCCTATCGCTCGCAGCGATGCCGCTGAGATATTTGTTCGTCGCATTGATCACCGCCATGCCATCATCTCCAAACGCTGCGAGGATGGCTTGCTTGGTCTCTTTCGTCAGCCAATCACCCAACGAGCCGAGCAGGTCGAGATTGCCGAGCGATGCAGCGGTGATGCGGTATCTGCCGAAGCCTGCCGCCGTGAGATATTTTGCACCCAAGCCGATCATACCGTCACCTCCTCGCCGCCGATGTACATGATGGTGTCATAAACCGTGTGCTGCGCCGCTGCCGAGTCGCCGGGCCATTGCTGCTCCACGATACGCATGTGTTCTGTTTCTCCCGTTTCAGGGTCGCGGGCAAAGGCCTTGACGATGCCCTCCACGTTGTCCTGCGTCCCGACATTGCGGATGGTGAAACTGTCGGCAATGTCTTGTGCCTGTTCGATGGTCTGGTTAGCGACGCTGGTGGCTTGCAACACAGCCTCATGTATCTTGCCTTGCATTTTGAGAGCAAAGTCTGTCTGGCCGATGCGGTACAAAGCCGCTGTTAGAACTTTTGAAATTACACTCATGATTCTGATTGGATTTGATAGTTAAACACTTCGTCGCCGGCTGCGGGATTGGTGGTGGTGTCGATGGCATTGCCCTCATCGTCGTAGAGGGTCGGATAGCCGTTCTCCGCCCACGTCTTCGACGGATCGACATATATGACCGACGCAAGGTCTTGTGTGGTCTCTGCTCCCGTCCGCATGAGGCTGTGGATGGTGACGGTGACTTTGCCGTATCCATAAAGCGCACCCATCACGTCGTCATTGATGTCCTTGACCTCCTGTTCGGTAGCGAGTTCCACCGGCACAACGACCTCTTCCCCGCCATCCTCCGTAATGACCTTGACCGTGTCCCCATCCTTGACGATATGGAAGAAGTCCTTGACGTCCGTTGCTGCATCCGACTCGACGGTATCGACGTAGATCTTGATTAGCAACTTATCACCCACCGCAATAGGTGGAAGGTTGGAGAATTGGAGCGTGTAGTTCCTGGTTCCATCCTCCAACGGTAAGGACTGAAGCATCGTCATACTCGTAAACTTGAGCGGCGTATAGACAGCCTTGCCGGTTGTCTTATTGAGCACGCCAAGTATATTGTCCTTGGTTAGACCGGAGTCGTAATTGAAGTACGCCCGGTTGGCTACTGTAGCCTCTTCATGTAGAATAATCTCTCTCATATTACAATACGATGCCTGCCGCTCCGAGGTCGTACAGGTCTTGGTTAACTTGATCTTGTGTCTTCTCGAAATTCTCATCATCGAGTTCATCGGTATCGTGCCGGTGAACCTTCGGGGCATAGAGAGAGTCAGCTTTGGGTTGCCAGAACTCATAACGGATATAATCGCCATCCTGATAGGCTTCCTGTCCCTCGATGACCACCCATGCCAGCGCAGCACTCAACTCCACCTGCACCTCGAAATGGTTAGCTGCTGACGGAGCTGCCGTCGTGTCCTTGGTACTGATCGCCGGAATAGTGGACCGCGAACCGATGAGGTACTTGGCTCCGCTATTGCAGGTGACGATGAAAGCAGCCCGCTTGGAGCTGAACTTCGTGCCGGTAACGAACGACAGCGTGACCTTCTGGTTACTGCCGTTGTTCTCGTTGCTGTCCGTCAGATCCAACAGCGGCTCTCCGATGATAGACAAGCCGGTGAAGGCGATACCCACCACCGACATCGCAATGCCCGCCAAGGCTTGCGGCTCGAACGTGTCCGGAATGCTCGTCACCGGACACCAGGCTATTGATTTAACTCCCGGTATTCTCATTTCTTATTCTGTTTATACATTTTCCAATACAGACGCTTCCAAATCTGCTTTATCGCCTCCATATTCGTGTCCGTGTTCTCAATACCGTTATTCTCCATGAAGGTCTCCAGTACCGCGTTCTGCGTTGCCGAACTGCCATGCTGGATGATACGCGTGGTGAACAGTGTCTTATTGAGATACTTGGTCAACTCCAGTTTGAAATGGTTGCGGACGGTTGTCTCCAGCAATGCCTGCGATGCCGGCCGGAGGTAGTTGTATGTGGACGCTGGTCTTCCGAGGAAGTTGGGTATCTCGATACAGATAGTAGCGTTCTTGTTCGGACGCTCCGGGATGGCTTCCGGCTGTTTGGTCAGACACATCTCCAGAATATTGCGCTCTGCAGATCCACGGCGTGTCTTCACCGGTTCCAGTTCCATCACTTCCACATCACAATTGTACATAAACGGCGGCTGCACCTCCTCCTCAAACTTAGAGAGGCGGTACATCTCGTGTGCATACCACTGCGCCAGGTACTTCGGCCATGCCAAGTACAAATAAAATCGGTTTTGGTCTTTCATGCTGCAAAATTACGAAAAATATATGTAACAATCAAGGAATTACAGGCACAAGATAGACCCGCTTTTTTGGTCCCAATCGAAAGCTATCTCCAGCTGCTTTGCTTCGCCGGTCGGATGCGTTGCTTTCTCTAATACTCCGGAGATCAGAACCTGCTCGATTGGCGACAGGTTCGGACACGACAATTTGCGATAGACCGATGTTTTGGTCCATCCACCCCAATGCTTGAGAGTACGCATCACCTGACGCCGCACCTTAGGCGACAAGGCATTGTACTCCTCATAAAAATCTCTTGATACACGCATAATTCCCTATCATTAATGTTCAATAATTAAGATAGGGCAGTTGTAAGACGACGCAAAGATACGCAAAAATCCTGTAACAATCAAAAAAAGCGCCACCGAAGTGACGCTTTCTGATCATTAACACCTTAGAAGGCTACCGTATTGTATAGGCTGCATCCTGTGACGTTCTATGGCAGATATAGATACCGCGTATTGTGAAGGCTGCATCCTGTGACGTTCTATGGCAGATATAGATACCGCGTATTGTGAAGGCTGCATCTTGAGACGTGCCATAGCAGATGTACTTTCCGCGTATGGTGTAGGCGACATCAAAAGAGGTGCCATAGCAGATATAGTTTCCACGAACGGTATAAGCTACATCTTGAGACGTGCCGGAACATATTTTGCAATCATGAAAGACATAATCTCCAGCGTGGATGTTCTGACCTAAGCCAAGAACCAAAGCGAACAGTATGCAAAGAAGCTTTTTCATATACAATACGATTTACAAAAACTATACCAAATTAACTATTCCGGATTCTCTGCTACCGGAACGAGCTCCAGAGTGAGCGAGAAAGGTTCCTGATCGATACTGTCGAAGGTGGCAGTAATGAGTACTCTTCCGGAAGGATCACCGGCGACGGAATAACCTTTGCACGGACGGTCGTTGTTCTGAACAGCGGCGGTGAGTTCTGAAAGAAAATCACGCAAACCCATATTTGTCAATGGGATGTTCGGTACACAGATCATAGTGCTACCTCCTTTCTGAATGAATACGTACAAACGTTGTCTCCGAGGCGGAAAGAGTACTCCATTCCTCCCTCGACGGGTGCCCACGTTGCGTCTTTACCTTTGAGACGGACTGCATGAGCTAACGAAAAGAACATCTCCTTGAGGTCGATTGTACGGCACGTACGCCGCTTGCCAATTTGATTTTGAACCATAACACTTAAATTTTGACAGTTAATAAAATATAAACCGAGTACTACCCGTTGTCAATCCTTAAGTGTTAAAGGCTGAGAGACCATTACAGTCACCTCACGGGGTACCCGGCATATAAATATAAAACTTGCTGCGAAGCACTCAGAGCAAAAAAAATGAGCGCACACTTGCGACTCTGCTCTGCCGCCCTTAACACATATTTTAGATTGACGGTGCAAAGGTACTGCTTTTTTTTGAACTATGCAAATTATTTCGCAACTTTTTCACAAAAAAGTGCATTTTTCTCCAAATAAGCCAATTTTTGTCTATCTAACTTGCTGATTTAACCGACTTTTAACCTCTAAAAATCGGCTTATTTGGTAGCATTCGCAGGATTTCTCCACAGATTAAAATTCTAATTCATTGAAAATAAGAGGGGTTACAGGGGAGATTTGCAAAAAATCTCCTCTGTTTACGTCAATCGACCCCCCGCCCTGCCTGCGTTGCGTTCGCTTCTGACCTTGTTTCATTGAGCGGAATATGCAGAGGTCTATGCTGAAAATTGGGCGAGACGAACGCGAGAGGTTTGCACTGATGAACGAGATAGGTTCGGGGTCTCGATAGGTTAACTTGCTTGTAACTTGCTTGCAACTTGCGCGGGTTTTTGCTCGATATAGGGAGAGGTCTATGCGAGGGAGTTTACATTGAGGTTTACATAAAGGTTTACTAATGGGGTATCTAATAGGTTGCTCTATGGGGTTACCTTATGGGGTCTATGGGTGGGGTCTGTGAGTGAATAGAGAGTGCAACCTATAAGAAAAGGGTGCAACCTAATAGGCTACACCCTTGCAGGTTTTTGCTCACACTATGACCGGGGTCTATATGCGAGGGTTTTTGCTCATCTTATAAACGAGACGAGCAGCGGGTTTTTACTCATCCTCATTGGGTGGAGGGTCGGACTGGGTGGACTTGCGCTTGGACTTGCCGCCTACGGAGACCTTGGTCTTGCCGTGTTCGAACTTTGCATTGAGTCCGCGTACCGTTGCGTCCCATGCAAAGAAGATAGCGACCATAACCGTCAGGAGTCCGAAACCTTGAATAACAGAGGGGTGCAGTTCCCCGGGTGGGGGTATAATGATACCCGCTATCAAGAGTCCCGCACCGATTAACGCGAGGACGATAGCCGTCCATGCTTGGAGGGTTGCTTCCCTCATACGCTTCCCGAAGTTAGTAGGGGTTGCGGTTTTTGCTTTACGTGTTGCCATATCAGTTATATTTATTTAGTTCCTCAAAGGATGTGGCGCATATACCAACGAACTGGTCGCCTATCGAGCGTGCCATAAAGTCCTTGATGTTCATCACGGACGCATACCATTTGGTGCTAAACCACCTGCGGCGGTCACGGAACTTGCGCACACGACCGGCTTTCGTAGTCTCACCTATATCGCCCGGATTGCCGCGGTACTTCTCTCGCCCTACACCAAAATCCTGAAAGATACCATACTCCGGAAAGCTGAAGTGCAAGGTAAGTTCCATATATGTGCCATCGTGCTTTACAGGAAAGTACCGCAGGCTGTCGTACAGGTGCGGTTCGCCGGCACGGGTTTTGCGACGCGGCGTCTCATAGACTCCGAGCTTCTGAATGCGCTCCTGCCAGATTTGGGTCATGGTGGTGTTCCATGCCTCCACGTACTTGGCGCGTGACTCTATGGATTGTTCCTCTGTCATTACTGTATCAATACTACATCATTCATTTCCGTATCGCAATACTTGAACTTGAGTTCTACCGTGAGTTTTGAGTCTGGGGCGGTCGATTTCGGCAATTTATACTCCTCGATGATCACGGCTCTTGCGGTGGCGACGGTAGTAGGCATCACCTCATTCACATCGTACATAACCGACTTTGCCCGGCACATGGCCAGCAGCTGGTTATAGAGGACGGACGGGATGGATGCCGACTTGAGTTGCATACCCAATTGCTGCTCGATGTCATACCGCTGCAGGACGCCGTCTTGCTGCGCTTCCTCAAACTCCGTCTTCGGTTCGGACGACAGGGATGCCGGAATAGTCACATATTCCTGGACATTGAATATATTCCTGAAGATGAACTGCTCATTCACCTCCGCCTTGAGGAAATAGATATCCATTTTCCGGTATCCGAACTCGACATGAGCATGAACGCCGGCAGCACCTCCGGAGGAAGTGCCTCGGTTGATGACGACATAGCTCAGACCGGTGGCCGAACTGTACGTCAGCGTGTCGGTAGTACCATCGGCGAACGTACGATCGACAGTGATCGTTCCGGCTTCAGCAGCATAATAATGCAGATTGAATGACGAACGGCCATACACACAAACCTGCTTGTATGGATAGAGGAACGAGCCGGCAAGAAAATCATCGGCAGTACGATAGACCGGCATAAGCACCTTGCCGCGGTGGTACAGGATGTCGAGTATCGAATAGCCGGTACCCACTTCCGAGCCGTCCGGATAAACGCGATAGATGGTGCAATTGATGGTGCATACTGACAAGCCCCTTAGTTCCATGAACGATCGCACTATCTCATTGAAGCCCATAAACTGCAGCACGTCTCCTGAGAAACGGCCGGTCATGCGGTCACATATGGCAGCACCATTGTACAACGCCGCCAATTCATAATGGAAGGTGTCTTCCGGTCCCGGAGCGGGTGGTGGGTACTGCCCCAGCGTACTCTCAACTTGATTCAAGAATATCATATCGCTATTAATTTTGGTGCAAAATTAAACAGACGGCGGCGAAATCACAAAAGACATGCGTCTAAAGCATGACTTCGCAGCCATTGATTTTCATAATAAGAATATCCCGAATAGTACGAATCTGTCCGGAAGAAAGCATCTTAATACGGCGTGTGCCTTTGTATTTGTCGAACTTGAGCCCAATACAGTTGTTTAACTCCAGGACGCGCCCTCCTTTGGTCATGACAACCAAATCCACCGGGTCGGGTTTCATCAGCATGTCCGCAGCAGTGCTCATGTGAACAGGTCTTGACATAATTTTGATTTGAATAATTCAGAAAGTGGAACGGAATGGTATTGCATAAGATCCTGGAACTCGTGCGAGAGGGTGTCGAACACCTCCGGGGCGGTAGTGACGATGGCGCACTCATGGCGGTTTCCCCGGGTGAGGTTCTGGGAGGTGACGATGGCCACACGCATCTCCGGAGCTTCGAGCAGTATCAGTTTGGAGTGGTTATCGGCAAGGAAGCACTTATCGATTGTCTGAACGATGAACGGCCAAAGACGCAGCGTCTTGTTGGTTGCCTTATGGTCCAACAGCAGCTGTATGTCCTTGACCTTGCCGCTGCGCCTGATGTGGTACAGTCTCCGGATGAATTCCTCGGAAATAGAGAAGGATGTCTGCCGAATGGTCACCTCGCCCTCCATTTGAGCGAGGCACCATTCAACGACATCGGCCACCTGCAGCTGGTCGCTGAGGTATGCCTGCAGAGGTAACTCCTTCAGGGGGCGCAGGACGCTGTCAACTGTCCTACTTGCCGCCATCCGGAGTTACATACTCATCATATTTCTGCCAGTTAGCGCGGTACTGCTCGTCGAGCCGGATAATCTCCTTGACGAATGGATAGCGGTCGTTGTCCTGGCACACGGAATTGTCCGTGGTATTCATGATGACCAGCAGCTTCGCACGGCAGAGACGCATCTGCTGAAGAAGGTGCAGGTTTTCCGCATAGCAAGCCTGAACATCTTCCGGCAGGCTGTCATGATCCTTGCGTTTGCCGGAACGAAAGGGCTCCGTTTTCTGAAGCCTCCGCTCTTCAGACTGGTTTGGGTTGCCGGGAACAGGTTCGTCCAGTTTCCGTGCCTTGGTAATCTTGTTTACCTCCTCGGTCATCCGGACTACATCTTCGTGCGTCTTTTTGTCGAGGCGCATGGGGAGGCACTTGCGCAGCTGGTACTCCACCATCTTACCGAAGCGCGACGGCAGACGCTCATAGTTCTGCGCGAGGAGTTTGTTCCTGGTTATACGGCGAACCAGCATAGCGCCGGTCGCCACATCACGATTTTCTTCCGGAGTATTGAGCCACTCCTGCAATTGGGCTGTCAGTTTTTCGTCCATAATTATTGCTTTATTGGTTGTCCACGCCTACGAAATAAATGCAGTTCTTACCGAGGGGCGATAGTAGGCGGTTCATCGCGCCCAGGGTGCTGCCGGTAGTCACAAAGTCGTCAAAGACAATCAGATTGCGCTCCGGCGGTATGCTGCCCGGTTCAAAGTCCACACCGATGCGCTGCTTCGTCCGGGCGATAGCGACATCCTCTCTGAAGGGGATACCCAGCCGTTCGGCCAATGCCTCGGACACCATGCAGGCGAAGTTGCGCTGCTTGTGTCTCCGGCGAGGAGTCGTGACGAGTGCAAATCCTCCGGCACGGAGGTTGGCACCCAGCACGGAACCTATGACGGGAGCCAGTGCGTTTGCAAAGAGCGGCACCATCTCATCCGAGGCTTTGATATCCGCCAGCGTCGGACCTTTGACCGTGCGCTTCCAGACCGCAATCACACGAAGCCCCACCTTAGGGAACATGTGAACATGCTGCTCGGAGAGGTCACACCGCGCCAGGACATCGGCGTGCTCTGCGTGCCATGCCTTGCGAGGACCGCCTTCAGCAAAGAGGTCTTTGCCGGCATAGCCCTCGTCGATGGAACGCAAAATGTCGGAGAGCGGAGCCTGCTGTATAGACTCCAGACTCTCCGACATCGATGGGCACTGTTCTATGACAGGATCAAAGAGCATCAGTTGCCGCTTCCGGAACCCTGAGGATTGATGACACCGTCCTCAGTCACAATCTCGCCCTCATAGAAGGGAGCAGGGAGAAGGTCGGTTGCCTCCGCATTGACGGTGGTGGAAGCTGTGCCGGTAGGACCCTGACCGCTGTCTTGAGCAACGGTTGCTAAGGTCTCGGACATCTCGCTTCCGATAACGCGGAACTTGCCGTTCGGCTGCTGCGGGAGCAGTACGACATCCGAGTTATTGAAATAAGCCGACAACATGGATGCTTCCTCTTCGGTGCCCGGATGAACGCCGACGAACTTGTTGAGCTGCGTTTGGCTCGGTACTTCGCCTTGTGCCTCGGAAGTGATACCGGACTTGTTGATGATCAGATCAACATAGTGGAAGCACTTGCCTTCAGCCAATTCGAAAGAACCTTCATACACGGAACTGGTCGGACGACCAAGCGCGTCTTTCGGCAGGGTCGGCCACTTGGTGATGTTTGCCTTGTGGGTGTAGTACACACGGCGTTTGATACCGGGAACTACGGTCTTACCCTCGCACCAGCCAACGGATTTCTCCAGTATGCTGCAAGAATTTTCGTTTGCCATATTCGTATGAATTTAGAAGATTAGACAATGTGCACCTCCCCGGCTCATCACCGGAGAGGTACGTTCATTTTAGTTACCGCTACCGGAACCAGAACCCGAGCCGGAACCAGAACCACTACCCTCGTCGGCAAGCTCGATGACGAACAAGCGACGCGGATCGATAGACTCGAACTCGACACCGAAGAACATGGTAGCGATGAACTCCAGCGTGAAAGCGCTGAACTGTTGGATCACTACATCCTCCATGTCGGACATCTGGTCAACACCGATGAGCATGTTCTCCTTCACAGAAAGGTGGAGGTACTTGGAGCCTGCCTTGCTCGTCAGCGAAACGAACTGGCACTTGCCCTCTGAACCCTCGATGACCTTCTGCTCGAAGCCCTGTACCCACGGCGTTGCGTTGTGCAGAACCGAATACGCATCCTCGTATTTCTCTACGATGGAGCGAGGCACATAGAGCAGTGTCTTGCGACCCTTCAGAATCTCATGCGCTTTGCGGTAAGCCGCTTTCAGCACATCCACAGCGTTCTCGCTGGTGATTTCCTCGTCCAGCTTCAGGTAGTTACCTTTGGCTGCAGCGATGTTACCGGCGGCGATTTCCTTAGCCGTGATGGTGTCCCATCCGTCGAACAAGTCCGCACTGGTGGTACCGTTCGCATTACGAACTGCACTCCACAGAACATTGTTCAGGTTCTCCGACAGAGTCTTGCAGATCTCCGTCAAACACTTGCTGACGATATCCGCGTTCTTCTGACCCTCGCCCTTGGTATCGGCACCTTGACCGATGATGAGCGTAGCGGCAGAGTTCGGCTCGAACTCATAATCGATTGCGCCCATGTAAGTCTTGAGCTCACGGAACGCAAGCGAAGCGTCTTTGCCCGTCTTGATGTTCGACTTGTACGGTTGGAACTGGGCGTTCATGCTCAGCGTTCCTACTGTCTCCGCATAACGGATGCCGGTGCGTACAGTCACATAAGGCAGGATCTCGTCGATACCGATGACAAGCATTGCAAGGAACTCCTTGCGCCACTTTTTGGCAGCCTTCTGATAATCTTCCAGCTGCGTGGAAATTACTTTTCCTGGCATAATTGAAAAGATTTTTTGTTAAACATTAATAATTACACTTCAGCCAGCATCTGACGAGCTTTGGCGAATGTCTCTTGTAATTGCTCCATCGGGGATTTCTCCTCGTTATGGATCTTTTGCTCACCGGCCTCAATGACCTCGTGATTTTTGCCGGCAGGGAGTGCCTCCAACTCGGTGATGCGGGCCTGGGCGGTTGCCAGTTCACCCTCTTTCGCGGTGAGCTGAGCCTTCAGGTCTTTAATCTCCTGGTCTTTGCCATCCTGTGCCGTCTTGGCATCCGCGAGGGCTTTCTCCAGTGCATCAAGCACCGGTTCCTCTACCGGATACTTTCCTTCCGCATCTGCCTCCGGCAAAGCGGTTTGAATTGCCGCCAGTACAGCAGCAATCATTACAAAGGGTTTCTTCATAACGGATTGATTTGAATTAGTATTTTCTTTTGTCGGAGGCTCTGCAGCCGCTTGAACGGTAGCAGCCTCGTTCTTCTTGCCGAACCATTTCTTGAACATTGCTTCCAGTTGCGCGAGCCAACCGTCCGCCTCCACAGGAACATTCTCCGGAAGGGGAATACCTGCAGCAGCCATAGCGGTGGCAACCGATTGCGTGAGGTGAACGTCTTCCGTACTGTCAATCACTTCGTCCACGAAACCCCACTCCAGCGCCTCCTGCGCGGTCAGCCACTTCTCCTCTTTCATCAGATCGAGCAGTTCCGCTACGGACTTCTTGCACTTTCCGGCATACAACGACGCAATAGTCAGATCAATCTTCTCTGCGTCGTTGGCTGCCTTCATGTACTCATCCGCTTTCTCGCGCAACTGGTCAGCGTTGAGCGCCGCCCACTCGAAGATAGGGAACGAGCATTTGTGTACAAGGTACATAGCAGAAGCCTCAATAGCTACATGCTTGGCACCCATCGATGCAATGGTGGCGGCACTCGCATTCATGCCACGGTAATAGACATGCACGTTACCATGGTTAGCAAACGCCGTCGATACGGAAAGCGCCGTAGCTACAGAACCGCCCAGCGAGTCAATGAGAACAGATACCTCTTTGTCGCCGGATTTATCCAGAACATAGTCCACATAGTCGGTATCGAAATCCCAACCGCCTACGTAGCCTTTCAGTTTCAAATCATATTTCTTAGCCATAACACGAAATTTTGAATTTCCGGCTGCAAAGGTACTGCCTTACCCGACCGGCACCCAAAGACCGATAATAGAGAAAAGAACGCAGCCCGCGTGCGCACACGAGTAAACAGCCTTTTGCCGACTATCGAACCCGCTTTTCTGCCGGTACCGGCGGTATAGACACCCCTCTACAAACGAAAAACGCCCCGTCAAGGGCGCTTCTCAGAGTTAGAAGGCATGTACTGCGCAGCTTATGAACTTATAAAAAATTATTCCTCAAATCTGCATTTTTCCGGAAAAAGGTAGGAAAGAAAGTCAAAAACGCCGGTGTTCCAGGCACTATTGTAGATGCTGAAGGAATGTGCGTCGATCAGTTGCACCCAGTCGCTCATCCGGTCCAGGTGATGAAGCTTGATATCCTTCCGGTACTGACACGGATAGTCCGGATGCAAGTGCATGATAGAAGCCCCCATGAGGGAATTGAGAGAAGGAACACCGAACATATGACCGCCGTTGGGAAAGTTCTCCCGCAGGATTTGAGCATTGAACCAATCCCATGCCTCACGGGTATATAATTTGTTCGTGTGCCCCTCATAGTATTTCAGATCAAGACCCAGCAGTTCCATATAACGGCTGGTCCGCACCATGCACTCGGTATAGCGTTTGTCGCCGAACACTCCGGTACTAACATCCTTCATACCCGGCATACGTTTCCCCTTATAGAGCACCGGCCATTGGTCGAAGTCCACCGGTCGGATGAAGAAATGATCATCGGAGGACAGTAGGAATTGCTGCAGCTGCGTCTGCTGGAATACCTGAAGTATCTTGCCTCCCACATTCTTCTCTGGCAGCTCTCCCGGAATATCGGGCCAATGAATATAATGCACGCTCTCCGGATTGATGAAGGGCGGCAGCACGTCACCCACGATATACACTTCCCCAAGGTTCTGCGCAAAGCGGCAGATGCTCCGGAGGGAATAACGCAGCTCCTCATTTCCGAACTTGGAGCCGGTTCCTATCACATAAACTACATCCATAAACTCAAAAAACTATCATTTTTCTCTCAAAAATTACAAATTTCGCACATTTTGTCGTTAAAATTTGCCAATATGCCGATTTTTCCGTAACTTTGCAGCCGTTTTTAATACCTGATAATATGAAACAATATCTATGCATTGCAGCTGCGTGCTGCTTAATTCTCGCGTCCTGCAAGTCGAAGGACGAACCACAACCCACCAAACAAGTAACATTCAAGGTGACTGCGTTCGAGCAGAGTACCGAACCGATGAACAGCCCTCGTAAGGCTCCGCAGGCGACTATCCTCGACGATGAGGGCGGTGTTGCTCTGACCGACCTGTATGTGTTTGACGGTACGACCCAACTCGCTCACCAGACCAACGACGATCCGTCGTTCGGTACGGTAACGCTCGACCTCGCTCATGGTAATCACAGCCTTTCTTTCGTCTGCACTCGTTCTACCGGTCTGAGCTATAGCGAAGGTGTGCTCTCAGCTACATCGCTGCGCTCCACGTTCGGCAAGACGCTGGCGCTCAATGTGTCGGCATCGACCCCTGCCCAAGACCTCACACTGGAGCGTCTGACCGGATTAGTCGGTGTGACCATCAAAGACGAGTTCCCGGCTACCGCCAACGAAATAGAGTTCATCATCAATCCGCGTTACACCTCGCTCGATGTGGCTACACTCTGCGGCGTGAGCGGTTCTGAGTTCCGGCAGAAGGTATCGTGTACCTCCAAAATCGGACAGACGAACGTTGCGTATTCGTTCAACATCCTTGCGCCGACTCGCGACGAGGAGTTTACCGCCGATGTGACTATCAACATCTACAACTCGTCGAGCTATGTAATCTATTCCGTAACGGTGGATGATGTCCGGATGGCGTCGAACACCAAGACATTGATCTCCGGTAATCTGTTCACCTCTCCATCGGCCAGCGTAACGGTCAACACGACATGGAACACAAGCATCGTCGGTACGTGGTAACCAAGACCAATGTCTATCCATTGCAACCATCTGGCATCCTGTGTAGCAGCGGTACTACTGCTGTCACTTTCACTGTGCATGTCGGCGTGTCGTGGGAGGACGGAGGAGGAACTCAACCCTTCTGACCATATTGCCGGCTTCAACGAAATGGTCATCTACGAGACCGACTCGACGGAGTGGCGGGTACAAATCTTCAAAGAGCACTTATTATATTCGGACGCAGTGACTGTAGCTTTGCCTTCCCCGTGGCATATCCCCACGAGAGACGAGGCTACGGTGCTGCGTACACTCACTTATGCAAGCCCTTCCGGTGAACGGTTCATCACCTCAGACGGGTACACGTTCGGTATGCCTTCCGCCTCAGTCTCGAAAGCCGGATCCAAAACGCAGTACTCCGTCCTTGGGCTTTACATCCGGCAGACGGTAATCGTCATTGATTTTTAGTCCAACGGGGCAGAAGCCGATAGTTGACTCCGTCGGTGGTGACGAGGTCCTGACGGCGCTGCTTGCCCGACACGGTGAAATGACCCAGATGAACCCACTCGGAACCGTTGCGGGTCTCGTCGATATACTGGTCATACTCCTTTTTCTCCTCGTGCAGCCAGTCACGGAAACGCTGCTTGAACTCCTTGATGCGGCTCATGTTCTTCGGACGGATATCCACCGCCAAGCCTTCCGGATGGACCGACGTGGAGGATGAGTGCTCCAGCTTCTGGATCTTCTCGAAGCCCCGGAAGCCCGAAGTGACCTCGATAGCATCGCCCCAGACGAGACGGAAAGGTTCGAGGATGTCATACACCAACCGGCAGAGGTGCACAGTCTGCACGGCGTTCGGCTCGTTGGGCAGACCTTTGGCACTCGCTGTCTTCGAGTAGGTCAGCTCCTCCAGCGTGAAATGTTCACTGATTTTAGTTGCCATAGATATACTATTATTAAGATTTTGAGATTACGCACAAAAATACAAAAAATTCCTGTAACAATCAAATCTTATAGCTTTTAACTTATCAATAGTGGCAGAATTGGGGAACGCTTTCTTTCGTGTTTCTTTCCGTTACAAATTGCCTAATCGGCTGATATATACCTATTTATATAGAAACATTAATCGAAACGAAAAAGTAACAAAGGAAACAGAAAAGAAACAAAAAGAAACAAGATTTGCCAAAAAAGAAACAAGTCGTTTCCTCATAAACCCTTGAAAAGACACAATATAGACCCATTTTTGCGTTTGGAAACAAAATTTTTCGCTACGCGGTTACTTTTGCTCCCCTCCTCCTACTTCTAAAAGATAGCCGGGCACAAAAAAAACGCCACAAAAGTGACGCTTTTTAAGATTAGCATGTTTCGGTTTCTGTTACTCCGGGTGCTAATAATGCCCAGGGGATCACCGGCGGTAATGTGTCCGGATGGATTACGAGTCGCCGAATGACATCTGCTGCTGGGAATCCTGTGCGGGGTCGCTGCCTTCCTTCTGCTGACATTTCTTCTGCAGCTGCTCGTACTCCTCTTTCGTGGTGAAATACTTAGCATCAAATCGGAACGGGCGGCACTGCTTGCCGGCTTTCGGCCAATAGACATCTCCCTCGACGAGATTGGGGTTGTTCTGCACGTCGAGCCATGTGTAGCGCAGCGGCATCTTGCACTTCTTGCTGCCCATCAACTCGACGCCCTTCATGTCAGAGATCAGATTACGGATGTACTGCTGATCCTTCCGCTTTGCGTCCGGCACATTCTCCCATATATGCTGCACGGTGAACTCCAGATAGAGCCGTTCGGTATCAATGAACATCTCCTCCAGATAGTTACGCAACGAGCCCTCGAAATTGGACTGTGTGCCGCTCATCATGGTCGCGAGGTCGGAATTGTATATCTCATCCGGAGAGAACCACATACGGTGTTCCGACTTCGGCCGGTACATCTTGCCCTTGTAGTACCGTTCCCGGAGGAAGTACAAGAACGCCGGCACTTCCCACTCGATAGCCTTCTCAAACTCCGGATCGTATTCCGGGTCCGTCCAGGGAGTGACGCGCATCACCCAGTAGCGAATCTCGTCCTTGTCGATGAAGACAGCTTTCTTGACCTCGTTGGAGCAAAGCACTATCTTCAGGAATGACGGCATCTCCTTCTTATCCTTGCCCTTCATCTCGACGTGAATGGTCTTGGCGGTAGCCATGAACTTCAGTTTCTCGCCCACCTCCTTGTTATCGCCCATGGTAGTCTCGTCAATGCCCATGATGAGTTTGCCGGCGAGGAGGCTGTTGAAGTTGGACATGATGAGGTCGTTCTTGCCGATGACCGCATTATTACCATATATATATTTAAGGAGGTTGAGGAACGAGGTCTTACCGGTGGAACGCTCCCGGCTGACGAACATGATAATCGGCAGCGCCTGGAAGGGTTTGAAGTAAGTAAGTGTGATCCAGTCGAGCAGCATCTCATAGTAATCGATGCCGTTCATTTTCGCCGGGTCATATTCCTTAGTCAGTTGTCGCAGCAGCTTCTCGATGTGCGGCCACTTGCCCTGTTCCGGTTGGTACGGCAGCGGGGAATAGATGTTATAGAACCGGTAGCCGCTACTGTTCTTGATCTCACGGGAGTAGTTCTCGTGCATCGGGCAGACGTTATAGTCCTCGTAGTACTTATAGAGGTACAGCTTCTTGGCGGTACCCTCTCCGAACCGGGCGTTCATCACTTTGTCCGACCGGGGCAGGAACTCCCATTCCGAATAGGATGTATTGGCAACCGGCTTCTCGGTCACGAGCACTATCTCCGAGCCGATGGCGATATAATCCTCCAGCGACTTATCGAGCAGTGTCACCAGCTTCTTCTCCACCGCCGAATAGCGGTACTTGCCTCCCTCGAACATGAATTCATTCTCACCTATCTCTTCGGCGTACTCCTCATAGAAGTGCTTCGGAGAGGAGAGATTGAAGATAGCATTGACTTTCGACGCCTTACTACGCAGATCCAGTTTATTGAAGTACACACCCGGTCTGCCCGGATGGTTGAGGTCGTCGGCTATCTGCGCCGCCTCGCCCTTGTACTCGTCATCACAAAGCAGGTCATCGATAGCCTTCGGGCTGTCCTCGTCACGCATCTTGCGGTTGTAGGCAAAGAACAGCTCACACGGTTCGCCTTTCTTGTTCTTGAACTCCAGGAGCATGCCGCGCAGGTTGAGCAGCGAACTCCGGAAGATCATCTGCCGCTTGCTCAAGTCGGCGCACTGGCCGTTCTTGACATCCTGCAGCGCATCTTTGGACACATCCCTGCAGTCGCCGTCGTAGAGAATGACGATATTGTCCGGCTGTACGACGTTCAGGAACCGCACGATGTCCGGGTATAGTTGCCCGGTCTTCTGGTCGGCATAGAGCGTGATGGAGCCCAAACCTATGACCATCATGCCGTGCTCACTGGCCACCATCGCCTTGAAGTAGCCTTCCGTCAGAATCACGGTCTCGATGTGCTCCTGCTTCTTGTACGCCTCAAAGAGCTTCGGTGGGAAGAACGGATAGGTACCCTTCTTGGTCTCGCCTCCGGGGAAGAGATACTTGCCGGCTTTCCGGTCGGTCTTCTTGTGCTCTGCGTAGTTCTCCGGACTGAGGCGGGTGAGGTAGTACAGGTCTTCCACGTCGCCCTCGGAGTACTTGGGCTGGCTGTCCCGGAGATAACTGATGAGCTTGCCTTCCAGCGTATAAGGGTAGAGCCGGATGTTGTCCTTCTGGTCTGCCTGGAACAATGGGAACGGAGCCGGCAGCGCATTGCCGTTCTCGTCCCGAAGCACCTCCTCGCACTCCTTGCCGTTCCCGTCCGTCCAGCGGCGCTTCTGGTAGATGGCAGGACGGTTGCCTATCATCAGAGGCACAGAGTACTGCGCCTCGGTCAATCCGTACAGCTCGTGGACACGCTGCTGAAGGAATGATTTCTTCTCCTCTGCCATGGCGCTACCTAATTAAAGAATCAATCTCCACTGCCACCAGTTCCATCGCCTCGGTCATTTCGCCATCGACACGGACGGTAATGAACACATCACTGGTCAGAACAAACTCCCGGCTCTTATCCTCCGGATTAAAGCGCACTATCTTGGCGGTCGGCTTGAACGCACAACCTACGAACTTGATCGACGTCAGTTCCTCACGCTTCTCGATGAAACCGGCTAACGCCAATCCGTCATCCTTACTGGCACAATGCAGATGTGCCTCGTACATATTTCCTTCAAAGGTGTCCAGCTTGGACACGCAGAGTAATTGCATCTTGCTAATCATAGTCTGGTATTACAAAATTGTAGGGGAGAGGAGGGACTCTCCCCTTGTCTTACAACTGCCCAATCTATCCCTCTTGGGTCTCTTCTTCAGGAGCGGCTGCGTCCTGACTCTCGTCGAGGATGGACAGCAGCTCGTCCAGGTTCTTCGGATGGAGCATACCGCAGATGTACCAGAACCGTCCGACGGAGCGGATACCTTTCGCCCATTCCTGATAGTCCTTCAGCTGGCGTTCGTACACCTGCTGAGGGGTACCGGGGCTTTTCTTCGGCATCCGGATATCGAAGGCTTTCCGGAACTTGGGCCAGAGGGCGTCCATGATCACGTTAATGGTCAATCCTCCCTCCGGCTCTTTGCGGATCATCTCGATTAGTTGCTGGGGAGTAACCTTCGAGAGTTCCGCCAACTGCGTGCGTGTTTCCTGACGCTCCTTGCGCGTCATCGGCTTTTCAGCCTGAGTGCTTTGCTTCTTTGCCATGTTTAACTAAGTTTTACGTGTTAATCTCTTTGTGAGGGAGAACCGAACCAACGGCACCTCCCCCGGTTTGGGAAGCTACTTTCACAAGCTGCTTGCCCTTCGTTTCTAATACCTTTCTATGAACCTTTCTACACACGACCGTTGCCGGCCGGTTTGCTAACCTTTGCAGGTTGTGAGAGAAGTCCGAACCAACGGCACCTCCCCCGGTGTGGGCAGCTATTCTCCCGAACCGCTGAGCCCTCTCAGTCTAATAATTGAAGGATCTTTTTTGTACCTTGCTACCTTTGCAGGTTGTTGCGGGAGAAGGAATCGAACCTCCGACCTCCAGGTCGTCAACCTGACAAGCTAAACCACTGCTCCATCCCGCGGTGCGTGCTCCTATCCGTCACGGCATCAGAGCACTAAAATAAAATGTTCAATTTACCTCCCCATTCCTTTTGTTTGGCTCCTTCAACAAGCTTGGTGGGTGCGACGATCGGACTTTCACCGATATGCTGTCCTTTCAGCATGTTTTATAAGTTAAACAATTAAATGGGGTTACTATAAAGATCACCGTGCTCTTTTAGACGGTAGCACCTCCGTTATGGGTCATCGAGGCGGGGTGATGGGCGAAAAGATACATACGGCGGGTGCGAGAGTACCAGAACCGCACCGGGCGCAGAGGGCAAATCTTAGTAGCAGGCTGCTTTACTGTCTTATCCGGTGTCGCACACTTACCTGCTCCGTCTTAATAGGAGCCCTGCCGCATGTAGGCTGAGACCTCTCGCGTCTTAATAGCGAGCCAACCTCGATATATTTCAATGATCACTCTATGGGTTCGAAAGTAACCCCTTCTGCCTCCAATTCCTCGCACATGGACTTGATAGCCTCATCGGACATGCCCATTTCCTTTGCCTTGTGCAAGAACTTGGGATCGTCCTTGACCAATGCGGTGAACTGCTTGTGTACATGGCGCGATACTACTTTATGCAGCGCCATCTCTGCAAGCATAATCGGATAAGAACCTGCACCGTCACCGTGCTTTTCCAAATACTCTGTAACGTCTCTTACGAGGTCGTTAATCCGGAAGGATAAATTAAGGCCTTCCTCAAAATTGCATTCTGCCATAATCTTATAGTTTTAATTGGTTGTTTACAAAAATCGGTACGGAGCGAGTCCGACGCTTTTCGGCTGCTGAGCGTTCTACCTATAACACCCGATGCGTTCTACCTAGAACACCCGATGCGTTCTACCTATAACGCCCGCGGTGTCTTAGTAAGAACGCTCCGATGGGCGGACGCGAACCATGGCGCAGGGCTTTAATCCAACCATGGCTGATGTGCACCCATCCGGTGGCGGTTCCTAAGTTCCAGTGGACACGCGGGCGGGCTTCCACTATTACCTACAGCCCCTTCACTGACTTATCCGCGCGCTTCTTCTTATCGCCTCTCCTTACTCGAGGCACAACCACCGGCAGCCTTATTTCCGGGAATCCTTACTCATCCCCTAACTCCGTACCTTTCAAAGATCACTGTAGGCGTTTGCCTAATCGTATTACAAAACATTTCTTGTGAGCCGGTGCGCCGTGCCGGACGTTCCCGTAACCAATCCGGATGTCACCGCACTCGTACATCATCGTCTGCTTGCCGCCTTGCCCCCTGTGGAACCGCACGGCATCGTACTTGCGGAACTCCGTGGCATCCTCCAGCCGGTTCAGGCGCTCGGTGCCTTTCGGATCAAGCAGCCGCTTGTACCAGTAATAAGTCAGTTCGCGGTACTCCTCACACTTGCGGCCGGACTCGATCTCGTTGTACCAATGGTAGGTGAGCGAGAGGTCGAGGACATCGAAGTCACACTCCACCGTACCATCGTTCTCATTCAGAATGCGCTGCACGCAATGCGGACACTTCTCGCATTGGAGGGAACCCAGTCCGACCACACCCTTATCGCCTTGCCGGTATGGGCAGTGCTGCAACGTGTGCTGGGCAATCATCGGCCCGCGCTCCTCCCATGCTATGTCAAACCTTAGTATCTTGCTCATGGCGGTAATAAGTTGGTTGGTTAAGAGCCGGTCGGATGGTTAGTTCATCCTCTGCGGCCAACTGGTTCAAATGCCGGACGATGGCGGAGCGGTTCACTTCGGGAATGATTGCGGCTACCTCGTCGAGTGTCACGCACTCCGGATAACGGTGTCCGTCCCTCCGTATCCGTATCGCTGCCTCCACCGCCCGCAGCACTACGGCTTTCTGTCCTTCCTCGGTCATGACCGGAACGATTTAATGGTTGTACATAACTGGACGCCGAACGTGATGCCGTTGATGCTCGCCAGCACATACCATTCCATGTCATGACATGCTACGATGAATGCTGCCAAGAATGCCAGAAACACCACATTCCAAATTCTTTCCGAATTGCTCATAACTCGCCCCTTTCCTTTAGTATTTTGACCAGTTCCGTCTCTGCCAGTTGCAGCTTTCGTCCGACCTTGGCGCGGTCGGCATCGAGTTGGTCAGCGGACTGCCGGAGCGCGAGGACGGACAGACGCTTCATGTCCACCTCCTCCAGCTGGTAGTCGATGACCACCCGACCGGTCTTGGAAACGTTCAAACTGCCGAAGTCCTCCAGCTCGATATAGAAGCCATCCTGACTGCCGCCGAAATCCAACCGGTCATAGACCTTGCATGTCTCGTTCCGGATAGCATCCTTCAGATCCTCCAATGATAACACCTTGCTCATTGCTCGTCCTCCTCAAAATTAACTGCGTTCAGTAACGACTCCGTCTGGAAGCCGAGTTCACGGACGATGCCACGTGCAAGCTTCATTGCTTCCGCCTTGCTGTTGGTATTGACCACCACGTGATTCGCTATCCAATGAGCAAAGGCACGTTGCGCTACATCCTTGCGGTACTGACCGGCGGCGGCACTCAAGTCCAGACTATCATCGATGGCACACAGCAACCGCTGCCAATCCATATCGAACGTACGGCCAACAACCGGATTGCTAACATGCACCTCGGTAACGACGTGGCAGAAGCGTTGCTTGTCCTCGTCCGTCCACCGGTCCTGGTCGTTCTCGATATTCCGGATGAAGGTCTGCGCTTGCTCCCGAGTGCGGTAGAAGATACCCATATTAGCCTCCGTCGCAACGATTGAACCATCGTTCAACCGTGCCAACTCAACTGCATAAATTGTCATTGTGCGCCTCCTTTCTCATCGTCTATCTTTTGGATAGCCTCCATAAAAGCGCAACACATCTCTGTACAACTGCCAAGAATTGCCTCCCCCGGGTTCGAGAAAAACTTCTTGCAAGAGTCAATCACAAAAGCGGTAGTGCCAGCCGTAATAAGCGTGATAGCTTCCTGCGGACTCAGATCATACTCATTCACAACGGACATGAACGCTTCAACAACCACATTCATGACCTCAGTCACTTTCTTTTCATCCATACTCGCCTCCTATTCCGCTACGATGTCACAATTGTCCTTCTGACTCTCGTCGATCAGGCAGCTCTCTGCCCAAACCAAACAGTCAAGCAATTCGCCCAAATCCTTGCATATCTGGTAGCGCCGGTCTGCGTCTCTCTCCGGATTGGCAGCATATTCTGCCAGCCAGCCGGCAGCTGCACGAATGACAATCTGCGTAGCTACATCGCTCTTCATTTCGATGTCCTTCTCAAAGAGATAATCTTCAATCATTCCGACAATCTCATCAATGAACACCTGTCTTTCTTCGATAGTCATTGTGCGCCTCCTTTCACTTCGGTAGTGTCATCCACAGCATCGAACAGCTGCTCTCCCTCTGCGATGAACAGGGTACTGGTAGGTTTCAACGCTATCAATGCCCGGTTGCCTACACCATTCTCATCATTCAACCGGATAGAGAACTGATCACCGATCAATCCCGGTTCTTCCAACCTTATAATCGGCTTCTTGCACCGAGGAGCAATCTCGCACAAGCGGTCGCGCTCTCTCAGGATGTCGTGGAAGATAGCCTTAACGGCTGCAGACGAACAAACTTGATCCGAGTACTTGGAGTGAACGTAATCCTTTAGTTTACGCTCAATGGCGGTGCCTTGCCAGTCACCCATCCATTTAATGATATACACAGCCATCACTCACCTCCTTCCTCCTCATCGATAGGAAAGTCCTTCTCATACGCTTCTACCATCATTGGGATCATCTGAAGGAGACGTTCCCTCTTTCGACCGGTCTTCGGGTCAGGAACAGTAATTACCTTAGCAAACGTGACAAACAGTCGAATAGCTGCAAAGAACATCGTAGGCACATCCGCGTTTGTCTTCTCAGCTTCCGCCGCGAAGTTGCGACATAATGCATTTGCCTTTTCATAATCGAAATCTTCAAACATAATCACCTTCCCTTCCTAATTCATTTGATGGACGGTTCCCGAGTTATCGACAAAGAGAGTGTAATAATCATTGTCGTCTAACTCCGATTTGACTGTCACTTCAGTACTCTCTTCGAGTGCGGAATCTACGTCAAAATCATCGAGGACATCATTTGCAATTTCCTCAGCCTGTTCCTTAGAGGCTGCTTCTACGGTCATCGTGACCGTTCTGGTAACTTCTACTTCGTACCACATAACACTTAATATTTAGACGTTAAACTTATTTTGTCCTGCCCCAGTTCCGAGCCGAGGCAACGTATTTCTTTAATCGATACTCAAGGCATTCTATCCGATAGTTGTCAATGTCGCGCTGTTGCGACTGCTCCGGAATCTTATAAGTGCGGTCGGCCAGTTCAATGTACTTCCGGCAATCCTTCAGCACGCCCGGCCAATCTTGCTTGCTCACTCCTCCAGGATAAGATCCGTTCCGATGAACATGCTCGACGCACGACTTGGCATATCTCAGAATCTTCTCGTTCATCACAACACATAGATTTTGTCGTATCCGAACTCAACGGCGGTCTCGTTGATCATCGGCCAATAGTTAGGCATGGGAGCAAAATAACCTTGCTTCCAGTTATTCACCGTCACACGAGACACCTTGCACTTCTCCTGAACGGACTTCAAAAAAGCCTCCTCGTGCTTGTTTTTAAGCACTTCATCGTAAAATTCTTTAAAATTTGACATCTTACTTCACTTTTATTTGGAGTTTTGCGAAAATTAAAGTAACTTTGCAGGCGTAAAACTCATTTTTCGCTGCAAAAGTACTACAAATTTTCGATATACGCAAATTTTTTAGGAGAAAAATGCATTTTTTTTGATTTTTTCTCCTTTTATATGTCAAACTTTTTAATTAACTTTGCAGTATGATTCGAATTGTAGAAAACATTATTGCGATGCGCAAAAAACTCGGCTTTAAGCAGGCTGTCATCGCAAATGCTATCGGTCGCGACACTTCCAACTGGTCGAAAGTAGAGCAAGGAAGACAGGCCATCCAGATTGAAGATTTGGAGAAAATCGCACATTGTTTGGGAGTGCGGGTTATCGACCTTTTTACCTACCCAGACCGCTATGTCAGGGAGAGTTCTCCGACGGATCAGAAGGTATCTGTCACCTTCGAAGTGTCGCCGGACAAACGAGACCTATTATTATCACTTGTAACGAAAGATGAACTAAAATTATGAAGAAAATCCTATTTGTCATGGCGGCCATGTGCGTCATCAGCACAACGCACGCCGAGATTAAGCCGGTGAGCCAAGGAGCGTACAAGACAGAACATGTCGGCGGTGTCACCGATATGTATGTCAAATTGAACTATGCCACGGACGGAAGCTATTATGCCTTCGCCCTCAAGTGTGCATCCAAGTTCAATCCTCTTACGTTCTCCCTGGAACTCGGCAAATCTCCGGAGGAAGCGCTGCGCTCCATCGACGCGCTGATCAACATCATGGATACCGGAGCCAAGTCGGAGATATACACCATCGACGAGCAGACGACAGTTGCTCGGAAATCAAAGAACATGGTGTACATCTTCCGCACCGGCTACGCTGATCCGGGATATCTTGAGCGCCGCCATCTGAACAATGCTCGTGAATTTATTCAAATGGCTATACCACAATGAACGAAAAAGAATTAATTGCTCTTATCACAACGAGCATGGACCAGAACGTAGCTGCCGAAGATAGGGCAGCGTTTGCCGATTCCATCAAAGCAAGATTGGAAGAGATAATCTTCCCTTCGGATATCGACATCGAAAAGAAGTACGGTGACCTGCTTCACCAGCTCCTGGACAAAGTGACCGAAGCCGACGAGACGGAAGGTATCAATCCTCACCTCATCGCAGCCGGAGTCGGCAATGCCTTCTTAGACCGTTAGTCCCAGCGCGCATTATGCGTACGGGACTACGGAGGAATTGAGAAATTGGCACGAGCACGGCACATAAACGCCGTGAGAGTGCGTGAACATTGAAAATGTAACTTGTTGAGAATAAGGAAGGAACTCCTTTCCTGCCTCCCGTGTTTCCACCGTCCATCCATCCCTAGTTCGATTCTCGGTGGCACCACAAAAAACGACCTCACAAGGGTCGTTTTTTGCGTCATAAGGCACTCTTTTTTGCGGTTTAGCACATTTTTCTCCCCTATTTATTTGCATATATGCAAAAAAAGCAGTAATTTTGCAGCCGATTTAGTTTGCATGATTGTGGCTATAACCCGAAAAATAGGAATTACCCTGGTACTCTGTGCGTGGTCTCTTTGTACCTTCGCCCAGGTATCGAACGCCGGCCGTTCGGTGTTCTCCTTCATGGGGTTGCCTGCCTCGGCGAGGCTCAACGCGCTCGGAGGAAGCAACGTCAGCCTCAGCGACGGAGACGTCTCCATGGCGATGTGCAACCCCGCCCTGCTCCATGCCAACTCACACATGGTGCTACAGCTCAACTACTCCTATTATCTCCCCGGTACGATGTTCGGCTCCGTGCTCTACGGGCATAACTTCGGACGGTCGAAGATCGAGAAACCCTATGCCGGCGAAGGCGAACCCGACAAACCCAACTATTTCGCTGTCGGAGTCCATTACCTCGACTACGGAGGGATGAAATATGCGGATGAGCAAGGCAACCTCACCGGCGGTTCGTTCGGCGCACGGGACATACTGATAGATGTCATGTACGCGCGCCAGCTCGGACGGATGTTCAAGGTCGGCGTGACGCTCAAGCCTGTCTATTCCATCTATGAGAGCTATTCCTCCTTCGCCCTCGGAGCCGATGTAGGCGCCCATTTCCAGTCGCCCGACTCCACCTTCCAGATGGGACTCGTCCTCCAGAATATAGGATGGCAGCTCAAAGGTTTCTACAGCGCCGAAGACGGTTCGAAGAAAGAGATGCTGCCGCTCAACCTCCAGCTCGGTCTCTCGTACCGGATCAAGAAAACGCCGCTCCGCCTGCATATGCAGATACACAACATGCAGACCTGGCGGCTGGACTACGCGTGGACCAGCAATGACAAGAGTCTCACTACCGGCGAACCCCTCTCGCATGACGTGAAATGGTACGACACCATGTTCCGCCATACCA
Source organism: uncultured Bacteroidales bacterium (assembly GCA_902799185.1). Classification (GTDB taxonomy): domain Bacteria; phylum Bacteroidota; class Bacteroidia; order Bacteroidales; family Paludibacteraceae; genus Colicola. The sequence goes on from CADBZO010000015.1 coordinate 41,243, forward strand.
TCTTCACCATCGAGATTGTGCCCAAGAGCGAGCGCTTCTATGTCGCTCTCAGTTACAACCACCGCCGCCGTGCGGAACTGCAACTGGTGGACCAACGGTCGCTCGCCGGCTTCTCGCTCGGCGCCGGAGTACGCATCAAACAGGCGCGTATATCCTTCGCCGTCAGCCAGGTCACCAAGTCCTTCTTCTCCTTCCAGGCCGGACTCTCGCTGGACATCAATTCGCTACTGAAGTAGCTCAGTTTGTGATTTATAATTTGTGATTTATGAATAAAATCATCGTAGCCATCGACGGCTACAGTTCTTGCGGCAAATCGACGATTGCCAAGGCGCTGGCGAAGCACGCCGGCTACACCTATGTGGACACCGGCGCCATGTACCGCGCTATCGGACTCTACACCCTCCGCCACGGACTGACAGCGGAGAAAGACATCATCGCCGCCCTGCCGCAGATAGAGATCGGTTTCATCCGGGTGGATGATGTCCAGCACGTCACCCTCAACGGCGAAGACGTGGAGCCTTTCATCCGGACGCTTGAAGCGGGCAACCGTGCCAGCGAGATATCCCAGATCAAAGAGGTACGCGCTTTTCTCGTGGCGCAGCAGCAACGCATGGGCGAAGCCAAAGGTATCGTCATGGACGGCCGCGACATAGGTACCGTCGTCTTCCCGGACGCCGAACTCAAACTCTTCCTCACCGCCACCCCCGAAGTACGGGCGCAACGCCGGTACGACGAGCTGGTAGCCAAAGGCGGGAATCCCGATTATGCAGCCGTCCTCGCCGACGTCAACGACCGCGACTACCGCGACACCCACCGCGCCGAGTCGCCGCTACGCCAGGCCGAAGATGCCGTCGTCGTCGATAACAGTCGTATGACGCCCGACGAACAGATGCAAGTCATCATCGCCCTCTTCGAAAAGAAACTGGCTCAACTAGAATAACCAGAATGATCATATCCATCGATCAAAACAGCGGTTTCTGCTTCGGTGTCACCAGTGCCATCTCCGCAGCGGAGAGAGAGCTCCGTGCCGGAGCTCTTTGTTGTCTGGGCGACATCGTCCATAACGGTCAGGAGGTCTCCCGTCTGGAGTCCCTCGGTCTTCAGACCATCGACTATGACGACCTCCGCACGCTGCCGCCCCACTCGCGCGTGCTCCTCCGCGCCCACGGCGAACCTCCTTCCACCTACTGGATAGCCCGTCAACGGGGCATAGAGATCATTGACGCCACCTGCCCCGTCGTCAAGAAACTGCAGGACCGTATCCGCGCCTGCTATGAGACCCACAAGAACGACGAGCCCCTCCCGCCGCAGATAGTCATCTACGGCAAACCCGGCCACGCCGAGGTCATCGGACTCCAGGGGCAGACCAACAACACCGCGATCGTCATCGAGTCCGCCGACCAGCTCGACCGGCTCGACTTCACACGCCCGATATACCTCTTCTCCCAGACCACCAAGTCCATAGAAGGTTTCAACGCCCTCGTAGAAGCTATTCAATCTCAAATCTCCAATCTCAAATCTCAAATTGTGCTGGAAGCGCACGACACCATCTGCCGCAACGTAGCCAACCGCGTGGCGCGGTTGCAGGATTTTGCGCGGCAGCAGGACCTCGTCCTCTTCGTCGGAGGTACCAAATCCTCCAACGCCCGCGTCCTCTACAACCACTGTCTGGAGGCGAACCCCAATACGCTCTTTATCGCCTCCCCCGACGAACTGGAAGAAAAACTCCCGCCTCTCCACTCTCCACTCTCCACTCTCCACTCTCAACCCTCCACTCTCAAAGTTGGTATTTGCGGCGCGACATCCACCCCTCTCTGGCTCATGGAAAAAGTAAGGGACAAGCTCTCGCTCATCCCTTAACCTTTCACCTTTCAACTTTCAACTTCACCTGACGCTTGTCAGTTTCTTGATTTTCTCGTTCAGCTTCTTCTCTTTGAGCAACTGCTCCAATCCGATATGCATGCGGTAGTTCCAGAACTGGCGCGGGTTGGACGGTACGTTGATACGGTCGGCGAACTGATCCTTGATACGTACGTCGCCGTCGATGGCCAGCCAGTCTTGCAACGGTAGGATCGTCCACATGGCCGGACTGTACATATGCTGGTTGATGATGAACTCGGCTATCTCCGGTGTCATCTCTTGCGGCGCTTCGCCCCACCAGCCCATCTGCTCGTTGTAGAACCGCTGGGTCACAGCCCGGTCTTCTTCCCACCATGCGCGGAGCGGGTTCATGTCATGTGTGCCGGTGGTGCAGACACTCTGATACGGCGCGTCGGCCGGATGGGCGAACTTGACCGTCGGGTCTTTCGGCATGCGCTGGATCTCCAGAGAGAGGATCTGCAGCTCGTGCATCACGTCGGGCACGCAAGCCGGTACCATACCCAAGTCCTCGCCGCAGCAGAGCATATGGGTCGAGTGGATCAGCGTCGGCAGCTTGCGCATCGCCGAGTCGCGCCAGAACTGCGTATGACGGCGGTAGAAATAGTCGTTGTAGATACGCATCAGTACCTCTTTCTGGTCGCTGTAGAGCTCGTTGAACGAATGGCTCTGATAGATGGAGATACGCGGATGGAGCCATCCCGGACGCCGCTGGTCTTCCACCATCAGCACCTCGCAGTGCAGGTATATCAGTCCGTCGCAGAGGTTCTTCGCCGCCTCGGCGCTCAAGCCGCTTGCCTTCAGCTGTTTCGGGTCCGCCATCAGCCGGTCGTACCACTCCTGTACCTTCGCCTGGGTGTCAAACTCCGGACGGAAGAAATAGACATAGCCGTCATGCGTGTCCAGCGCGTGCTGCTTCGCCCATTCGGTGTCATAGCCCAATACTTCGCCTAAGAAGTTCGACCGGATATACGGCTTCGTCATACGGTCCCAGTCGAGGCATACGCCTTGTGCGCAGAGGTCGTCGTAGCTGTACGGCAGCGCCGGTACGAAATGGCCGCAGAGACCCCACACGTCCGTCTTGCGCATCTGCCAGATACGGAAGAAACCCAGGATATGATCCACGCGGTAGGCGTCGAAATAGTCCTGCATCTTACGGAACCGTTTCTGCCACCAGCCGAAGTTATCCTCCGCCATTTTGTCCCAGTTATAGGTCGGGAAGCCCCAGTTCTGTCCGCTGATGGAGAAGTCATCGGGCGGAGCACCGGCGGAAGCGTCCAGATTGAACAGCTCCGGATACACGGAAGCATCCACGCTGTCCGGGCTGATACCGATAGGTATATCGCCCTTCATGGCTACACCTATCGAGTGGGCGTAAGCGACCGCGTCCGCCAGCTGCTTGTCGGCGTGGAACTGCAGGTACTTGTAGAAATCCGCCGGCTGTTTGTCGCGTTTGTGCAGGAACTCGGCGTACGGCTCCAGCCACTCGGCGTTCTTCGTCTCGAATGCCTTGTACTCCTCGCTGCCGAAGAGCGCGTCTTTGTCCTGTTTGTACAGCGCCTTGAAGAACACCATCTTCGCGTCATAGACGTTCTGGTAGTCCGCAAAACTCTTGGCGTTGAACTCCGCCTTCTGCGCCTCGTATTTCTTCTTCTGCGCCGGCGTCAGACGGCCCATCTTCTCAATATTGATATATATCGGATGGAGGGCAAACACCGACACGGCGTTGTAGGGATAACTGTCTAAGTTATTGTGTCTCAATGTCGTATCGTTGATAGGGAGGGTCTGGATCATCTGCTGACCCGTAGCCGCAGCCCAGTCCGCCATCTTCTTCAGATCCTGGAACTCACCGATACCGAATCCTTCCTCGCTGCGCAGCGAGAATACCGGTACGGCTACGCCGGCACCCTTCCAACGGGGCTGCGTACGGCGGAAACCGCGGTCGTTCTGGCAGATGACCATTCCTTTTTCCACACCCCATATCTGGCGGTTCTCCCCCCACTCGGTGTCCACTACGGCACCTGTCTTGAGGTCATAAACCACGTATTTGTACTCGATGATATCCTGCTCTTTCACCTCTATGTCGGCGCGCCAGAGGGGGAACTCCGCATCGTTCATCACCAGTTTGTCGTCGGCTTTCCAGTTGCCTAACGCCTCGCAGTTACCGATGATCGCTACGCCCTGTGTCGGCAGGATCTGCGGCAGGTCGATCGAGAAACGGATATTTCCTTTCGCCGCTTTCGCCTTCATCGGTCTGTGGCGTTTGAAGAGCGAGTGGAGGAACGCCGTCGTATAGAAGCTGTCCTCGTACGTGCTCGCCTGCCATGCGTCCCGCACTACAATCCTGCCCTTCGCGCTTCGTACATCGTCAAACCGTAAATGCCTCGGTTCTCCGGCCTCGTAGATATACCCGCTGTCTTGCAGCCGGATGGCGTATTTGTATTGCACGCTGCCTGCGAAATCGCTTACCGGCACATTTGCCTGCCAGAAATCTGTTCCCTGGCAGTTCAATACCAACGGCTCTTTCTCCGTCCAACCTAAGATTGACTCCTGCGTTTCAATCACGCAGAGACTCTGCCCGTACTCGGCACGATAGTGAATCTGAAAATTGATGTTCATGATATTATTCAGTTTGATGAATCCTCCTTTTCCGGCATACCGGAATACCGCTATACCGTTTAATCGGCTGCAAATTTACTACAAATTATTCAAATATGCAAATAAATTTGTATTTTTCTGAATTTTTGTTTCTGCTCTCTTGTTTATATGAAATATTTTTTGTACTTTTGCGCCCTGTATGAACAAACGACTGCTGCATACTGCCGAATGGGTGATTGCCGCCGTTGCCTATGCTTATCTGGCATACCGGCTGGCTACGTACGAGCATTACGGGCTGCTGGCCGGAAATCTCCGTGCGATGGGTTGCCGGCAATGGCTGGCGTTGGCGGCGTGTACGGCGCTTATGCCCCTGAACATGCTTGTCGAGGCATGGCGGTGGAAGACACTCGTGCCCATGCCGCTTCCGGAGGCTCAAAGGCAGGTGTATTACAGCAAACTCGCCGGGCTCGTTACCCCTTGGCGGTTGGGGGAGTACCCTGCCCGGGCGCTCTTGATGCGGCGCTCGCCGGCTGGTCCTCACCCGCCGCTTGCCACCGTCCTGTCCATGGGAGCGGTAGGCAGTATCACGATGACGGCAGCCATTGTCTTTGCCGGGGCGCTGGCGCTGGCGTTCACCCCCGCGGTAAGTACCGTGCTCGGAGGGTATTACGGCGTACTGCTGGCGGCTGTGGGAGGTGTACTGGTTCCGGCATTGCTGTTCGCGCCAAGACTGTTGAGACGCTGGGCGGTGGTCTCGCACGGGACGGTTCTGAAGAGTCTTGTCCAGAGTCTCATCCGGGAGCTGTGCTGGTGCGTACAGCTGATGCTGGCGCTGTATGCCCTGAAGGCGACGGAGACAAGCGATTGGTACGCCCTGTCCGCATGGATGAACATGCCTGTTTACTATCTGCTGGTCACCGTCACGCCTAATATCCCTGTTGTGGAGGCGGGTGTACGCGGCGCATGGGCGATATTTCTGTTCGGCACTCCGAATGCCGCCCTGGCGGGGGTGCTATTATGGGCGATAAACACGCTGCTGCCGTGTCTTGCATGGCCCTGTATCAAAGACCATGCGTAAACGGTTGCTCATATTCTTCATACTTGGTACTTGGTCCCTTTGTACTTTGCCTGTCTTCGGGCAGAGCCTTGACGACATCATCCTCGATATCTACCGCGCTGCGACGGAGTTCACCGAAGTCGATTACGAGCAACTGCAGTCGGACCTCTACGCCCTTCATGACACCCCTATTGACCTCAACCACACCTCGGACGAAGAACTCTCCCAGCTCCGCTTCCTCTCCCTCCGCCAGATAGACGACATCCTCCTCTACGCCGACAAACACCCTTTCGTCTCTCTTTACGAGCTGCGTCTCATCCCCTCCCTGGAGGACTACGAGATACGCGACCTCCTGCCCTTTGTCCGAATCAGTAATCAGCAATCCGAAACCCTCCATCAGCAACCATCCATCCAAGAAGTGTTCGCCCACGCGCATCACGAGCTCCTCACGCGCGTGGATGTACGGGATATAGAAGGCTACGAAGGCACCGACCCTGTCTATTTGCAGGCACGCTACCGTTTTGACTACCGCCGGCGGGTTGTTTTCGGAGCACGTCTCCAGCGTCCTCCGGCCGGCAAAGCCCAGGACCTGCAGTACGGCGCTTATGTGCAGCTCCGTGACCCCTCACCGCACCTGCACACCCTCGTAGCGGGCAATTTCCAGGCGGGCTTCGGCCAGGGTCTTGTCCTCGCTCCGGTCTTTCACGCCGGCAAATCCATGTACGTCGTTTCCGCAGGGCAGTCCCGGGAAGGCCTGCGGTACTACTCCTCCGTCGATGGCGAAGGTCTGCACGGCGCAGGGGCTACTTTCCGTTTCCGATGGGGCAAACAGACGCGTCTCGACGCTTCGGCACTCTACTCCATGCGGCGCGCCAATGACTCGGTCCGGCATCATCTCCTCGGAGCGAACATAACCTTCCGCCACCGTAAGCTGGAACTCCAGTTCACCGCCGTCGAGAACCTCTGGTCGGACAGTATCCGTCCCTATAGGGACGCCCGGTACAACCGCCATTATTTCCGCGGCAGGAACCAAGCCGTCATAGGTGCCTCTGTCCGGTACAACCACGGATGGTTTGATTTGTTCGGAGAGATCGCCATAGCGCAAAACAACACTCCCTCCCTCTTCGCCCCCGCCCTCATCGCCGGCTCCCGTTTCTACCCCTGCGACGGTGTCTCGCTCATCGCGCTCTACCGCTATTACTCGCCTTATTTCGACAATGCCATGGGCTACGCTTTCTCCGAGACCTCCCGTATCAATGACGAGAACGGCGGTTATCTGGGGTTTGACATCACCCGCCTCCGCCGGTGGCGGTTCACCGGCTATGCCGACCTCTTCTACTTCTCCGGCTATAAGTACGGTCTGGGCTCCGACACCGCCACCCTCGGCTATGACGTCCTCGCCGAAGCCCGTTACCACTCCCAAGTCTCCGATACCCAATGGTGGCTCTCTCTCCGGGCACGCGTCAGAAAGAAAGGCTCCCCCGCCACTTTCTCCCTCCGCGCGCAATGGGACTACACCTCCGGTCCTCTCTCCCTCCGTACTACCGCCGAAGCCAACCTGACCCGCTCTAAAACCTCTCCACTCTCCTACGGCTACACCGTCTATCAGGACGCCAGTCTGGATTGCTCCCGGCTATCCTCGCTCAACACGAAAGTTCCCTTGAGTGTACAGTTCAGAGTCCAATGGTTCGACGCCCGCGAGTGGACAAACCGCCTCTATGCCTACGAGCACGACGTGCTCTATGCTTTCTCCGTCCCCGCCACCTACGGGCTGGGCGGCAGGGCGTACCTCTGCCTCCGGTGGCAGATCATCCCCCGGCTCGCCCTCTATGGCAAACTCTCCGAGACGATCTACGTCCGTTCCTGGTATATGCAGAAACATCCTTCCTCTCAGGGAGGCGCCGGGGGCAGGCTTCCCCTCCGGACGGACATCCATCTCCTCCTCCGGGCTACGCTGTAAGAGTTAATACCGGTGGCTTGCGCCACGTTAATCGTTATTTTCCGGGTTGTCGTTATGTTCTATTTTGCCTTTTCTCGGGAGATGGTCCCGTGATGGTCCTGTGATAATGTCGTATTTTACGGCTGTTACTCTTTTTAGAAAAAAACAATTTTGCAAGTCCTCTGATTTTTCTATCAGTCAACAATTATCAACAATTATCCAAAAATTAATTTTCAGTCAACAGTACCTATATGAACAATAATTTTCTTTAATTTTGGGTAATTTTGGACCAATAAATTCGCTTTCGACTAACATCCCCCTCCCCCTCTGAGAGGGGGTCGGGGGGTGTCGGGTGTCGTTACGCTCCCGGGTGCTCGGCGTCGTACTCTGCGCCGCAGACCTGCCAGAGGTAGGCGCGCATGGTGCGCTTGCCGTTGGCGGCGTTCTTCTGCGCCTCGAAGGCCTCCTGGTCGGCGGTCATGTGGGCGAGGCTGGTGGCGCGGGTCGCTACTGCGGCACGGACTGCCGTGAAGCGGTTGCGGATCTCGACCTCCTTGGTGCTCAGCGCCTTGGTGCGCTTGTACGCGTCCGCGTCGCGAGTGTAGAGACGCTGGCAGCCGTCGGTGCTATTGGTAGCCGCTTGACGGTGCGTAGCGATGAGGTAGTTACCGTGGTTGTGACCGTCCACTTTCTTCGGTCTAAGGAGTGCGCCCTGGATGTACTCGATACCTGCAGGGCCGATTTTTGCTTTTGCCATAATTGTTAAGATTTTGGTTTAATGGTTAATAGTTGGTTTACGCTTTCGCTTTCGACTTTCGACTTTTGACTTTCGACTCACTTCTTTTCGCCACGGTAAGTCTCCGTGGTCTTGGTCATGATGGTGGTCGTCGTGTCGCCGTGCTGCACGTAGCTCGCCGTCGTTGTCACCACGCGGGTTGCCGTACAGGAGGCTAAACCCGCAGCGCCAGCAAGGAGCGCAAAAATTACAATTTTCTTCATCTTGGTTTAGGTTCTACATCTTGCATTTCTCGCGCATCATTGCGCGAGCATTTTTATAGCGCGCTACTCTTTCTATCAATCCCTTTCTGAGCCGGTGGAACTGA
>CADBZO010000016.1 GCA_902799185.1 uncultured Bacteroidales bacterium
CGGCAGTTGAATGTATGCCTTGTTAGCCGCCAAAGCGTTGGTTCCTACGTACTCCAAGAAAGCGTTGCCTTTGAGGACATAGACGTTCTTCATAGAGGTAGTATATGTATCAGTAGCCTTGAGCGCATTGCCTGTGAAATCAGCTGCTCCATTACCAACTGCGAAGTAGTAAGTCGTGCTCGGCGCGCCATTAACGATGACGCCTTCGCCAGCCTTTACGTAATCCACCTCATTCAAGTTCAGCAATTCACCGCTGATCGTACCTTTGTAAACCTTCGAAGCTGGATTAACAGGTTTTACATCAGTAGTGTAAGAGAATGTAGCCCAACCGAACTCGTTGGTAGTAACCGAAGTTACAGCAGAAAAGTTAATAAAGAAACGATTTGCTATCGTTCTGCGACCTGCTGAAGTTACAGTAAACTCATATTTGCTATGATCGCCTGTAGCCTCAATAACAAACGGAGTTTCAGAAGTATTGTCTAAGTCATAGAAATAGAGAGTTCCCTCAACGTTAGAGAATGTCATTGTAAACTTAGTTCCCACTTCGTCTGTTTCTACTAAAATGGGCAGGTTAGTAACTTCGTTGGTACGAACTGTACTAACATCTTCAGTACCTTGAATAGAATAGATATTCAAGCTATATGCATTGCCTGAATTCATATTCTTACGGGTATCCTCAGATCCAAATTGATTGGAATATTGATTGTCATATTCCATGATATTCAGCACATCGTTACTAACAACATCTGTTTGATTTGAGGTTAGAGTAATTGTGCATCTTGCCGTACGATCAGCAAAGATTGTTGTACTGCACATGAGTGCAAGTGCAATATTAAATAATTTTTTCATAAATTATTAAAATTTAATGTCAATTATCACAAATTTGGTTAGAAGACTTTTCTTTTAGGAGCCGAACCTCCTCCAATACTTCCACCAGAAGGACCACCTCCACCCGGTAATTCCGGGGAACCCATTAAGACACCGCCAAAAAACAATTCAGAAGTCTCAATATAAGGATTGATATATTCTTTTTTCATTGTAACTATATCTTGATATTCCTCTCCGGGTAGAAATTCCTACCCGAAGAGAAATATCTAATTACTTATTTATTTTACGATACGTTGACCATCTACTACATAGATACCAGTCGGCAGGGTGTTGAGCAGACTGCTCTCACCAATATATTGACCAAGAACAGTATAAATGCCCTTAGCAGAACGCGCTGCCTCAATATTTTCTACTCCAGTCGGAGTATTGTATCTCTCGACAACCTCAAAGCGTCCTTCAGCAGTTGCGCCTTCATTCATGGTGAATTCGTAGGTCATACCTTCCTCGACAGGAATGATAGCACCGCTGAGGTTATCACGGATAGCATAATTGAAGTTCCGAACATTGCTGAACGAGAGGGTATATGCAGTTTCATTTGCAGTCTTAACGGTAATAGCAGTACCTAAAAGATTGTCGGTTGCTATTTGGCTGAATGCTTCACCATGGTTCGTACTATAGATATTAAATACGTTCTCGCTCATGTATTTGCGTGCGTCAGCTCCGTTTTCGAAAGCATTGCTGTAGTTGTCTGCTTCACGAAGAACAACCTTATCAGAAGAAGTAGGCGAGCTTACAACAATCGTAGCGCGAACACGTCCGTCATTGACATTACGTGCAGGAGCCAGAATAGGCACACCTATCTTTTGGGCGCAATTCCAGATGGTAGATTCATAATCAATAGAACCTGCTTGAGCTTGTGTAGGACCACAATAGAGGATATAACCCTGCATCGGAGCAATTGTGGAGAATCCAGCAGTATGTTCTTCGATATCCAATTTACTAACTACCTCATGGCGGTTGTAGGTAGAGTTATATACCCACAAGGTCAAATCTACATCATCTCCATATTGACCAGTTAAGCCATTAAAGAGTGCCTCGATATCCATTGGAGAAGTATAACTGTTTGCCAAAAGGTTATAGTATGGTTTTACGAACTGAAGCGGAGCATCACCATTACCTTGCAAATTACCTTTGAAAGTATAAACGCCAGCCTCATTTGCGCCCGAGAAGTTCAGACGATAACCAACGAACGGTTCCAAATTGCTAATCGAAGTAACAGCCTCCCAAGGATTAGCACCATCAGCCACAAACTTATCCATATAGGTAGCACCACCAGCCGGGAAAATAATGCTTTCCGGAGCTCCTACCGTAGGAATACCGCAATGCTGCGGGAACCAGTTTTCTCCTACTTTGTGCGCTTTCGCGTACATCTGAACAGTTGCAGCAGGACGCGTATTTTCCTTTACATCCGGGTGGATCAAGAATGCTCCTGTACCAGCTGCATCAGATTTGATAACAATAGCATTCTCATTAGCAGTTACAATACCTGCTTCACCAACAGTTACAATAGCCTTGTCCTCTACAATCAGTTGACCTCCATCGGCAATATTAATACCGCCTTCACCAATTGCCAAAGTTGTACCCTCTTGTACTGTCAAAGATGCTCCACTACCAATATGAAGTTGCTCTGCAACTGCATTTTTATTAGTCTCGTCTTTGCTAACAACAACGGTCTTTCCTTCCGGAATAGTAACGGCAGTTGTAGCTGCAGGAACCACATCTCCTACTTCTGTATCAGTCCAAGTCGTATTTTGCTGCCAAGGAATGGTTGCTCCTGTAGCTTCTTGTTTCTCTGTAGCAGTACCAACTACTTTCCAACGGTAACCATCAGAATATCCTTCTTCATCATTATTGATGGCGACCCAATTGTAGCCCGCAGGAAGCGGACCTTCGCCTCCATTTACGGCAGCCTGATACCATGCAGAATTCTCATCTATAGAAACAGGGAAAAGGACTTGACTATCTTTAGAGGTTCGCTTTTGAACGTGTAATTTATGAGTTAAGCCGTTTGCTTTTACCATACAACCTTCATACAGATAAACTAAACCAAATGTGCTGAACGCGTCGTTATTTCCAATAGCGATAGCATACGCTTTGTCTGTAGTGCTAAATTTAGTATTATAGGCAGAAACGATTGCAGTAGTTGCTGTATACAATCCATAATGCACACCACCAGATACAGGTGTTCCATTAGGAGTATTTGTTGCTTGTAAATCACAATTCTCTATGAGAGCAACTCCACCTTTATGTTGAGGATCAAGAGATTGGCAGGCTACTGCACCATGAACACCTTTAACCGTTACTCCCTTCATCTTTAATTGAGATCCGCTATCTGTAGTAACGCAGTATTTATGAGAATTTGCGGTTGATGCCTCGCCAGTATAAAGTCCACCTATAATATCCATCATTCCATAGTTATGAATGGCTGCCGACTTGGCTAACATATGGGCATTGTATAAAGTGGCTGTACCTTTATTTACCAGTATCTCATTCATTGCTGCATTATAGCTAGTTGTAAAAGTAAGTACGTCCTCATTCTCAGAACTTCCTACAATTATTTCACCTCCCTCTTCTACGAGAATAATACTTCTGTCGCTAGCAATGGTTCCCTTGCCTACTAATGTTAACTTAGCGCCATTGGGAACTACTATACTATATCCTGCTCCTTGGTATGCGCAATTTAACGTAATATTTTCTGGAATGGATACAGTCTTTACGCCGTTAACGATAACTTGTCCACCGGCAGAAGTAAGATCTTCTGTTGAAATCGTGTACACCTCCGAACTATTTCCTTGCAGATAGGCAACAAGTGCATTATTCGAGATTAATATTCTTTTAGAGTTTTCATATTTAGAATATCCACCTGAAGCAGTCACATTTGCCGTGTAGCCATTCTTTGATATCTCAATATTTTTGTCTATAGATAAATTTGAAGCATCATTAGCATATAAAATCAAATAGTCTCCGTTATTTGCTTGAGAAACCGCATCTAAGAGATTTGTTTCATAAGCCATAGACTGGGTATGGTTAAGAACTTTGGTATTACCTTGAGCAATAACTTTGTAATAGGTATAACCTTCACAAGTCTCATCGTGACCATTAAGCTTATGACCTACTAATATTGCATCGCCAGACAAATCAGGCTTAGATAGTAAGAAACCTTCACCGATGTTAAATTTTGAAGGGTCGTCACTATACGCTCCTCCTGTTATTTCTCCACCTTTATAACCGCCGTTATAAATAACACGACCGGGGTGAGCTGCAACAATCAGGTTAGGAGCGTCTACATACACGTAGTGAACACTGAATACTTCATAACACATAATGTAGAGGTTTCCATTACCTGATATTCTTACGGTCTCCTCTCCACCTGCTTGCCCAAAGAAGGCATCCGCAAAAGCTGTTGATTTAATTACGTTAGTCGTACCTTCGGTTGCAACTATATTCAGGTTATGGTTTTGCATCGTGATAATATCACCACTACCTCCCACCAATGTTACACCAGATAGGGTTAATGTAATATCGGCGCTAATAGTAATAGCACCGGTGTTTTTAAATCCACCCGCGAGTGTCACATCCTTTGAAAGGTTAAGATTTCCAGATGTGTTAGTTAAAAGGGTTACTGTTGCGCCAGGATCGGCAGCATTGATCGCAGCTTGTAGAGTAGAATAATTCACTCCTCCGGTTTCAGCAACATCTACACCCCATGCCATGACGGTGCATAGCAGCGTCATAAGCGGAATTAGAAAAATTTTCTTCATAACTTTAAAAATTAAAAAGTTTTAAACTTCTGGAGCTTCGGCGTCATCGAGTCGGGTAAGCGAGCTTACACTCGATTAGCACGAACCTTCATAATTGTAATTGTTTTTAGTTAATACTTGAGGGTTGTTGCCCTCGTTAATTAGTTTGTTATAGTTGTTATTCTTACATTATACTAACGTCATCTTCGACCGTCGTTCGACCGTCGTTCGACTGTCGTATTTGACTGCTATTTTATGTTGCTTTCTGTTCACAGATTACACAAATTAAACTGATTTTTTTAAGGTCAAAAATTACCAAAAATATTCCAAAAATTATTTCTTTCTGTTCACAGATTGCACAAATCAAACAGATTTTTTTAGTGGTCAAAATACAACAACAAAAAAGCGGTAAACCACTTTGGATTACCGCTTTTTTATGTATTAACTATGTATTAACGTGAGATGATTCGAATCTTGGAAGGCTTAATCGCTTCGATTCCCATTAAATAGGCACCTATAATCACATTGGTATCTACGAAGATATGGTTGGGGTTGTATGGTTTAATACGCGCTGTCATTTTAGAAAGCCAAATTGGGGAACATTTGTCTCTCTTGCTCAGACAATAAATCAATATTGCCAGCCATCCACATACCTACTTGCGCATTTACCAGATCTTTGTATTTTAATCCCGTCTTCTTGAGAAGAAGATTTAATACAGCCTTACGCTCATTCTCAATTTTTCTTTCCTTTTCAGACATAACTCTATCCTTTCATTTGATTTTGCGCTGCAAAATTACAGCTTTTTTTTGAGATATGCAAGTCTTTTTTCTTTCGACTTTCGACTTTTTTTTACGGTAATCCAATATGTCAAAGACCGTTTGACATATGAAAAAGCGGAGCTTCCTCGATTGAAGTTCCGCCATACAAAGCCCATATAAAAACGAAAGCGGGACTGCAATCTTGCCGTTCCACTTACAGAGGCTCTGGTATTGCCTTTTGTTACAAACAGCAACACCGTAGCCCACGCCGTACATATATATAAAGGTACACGCACACGCGCATACACGTATATACATACCATAGGCATCTTAGTGTCGCATTTGTTTTGTAACAACTTGTGAAATTTACCAGATTTCTGTAAGTCAAAACAAAGCGCGTAAGACGCTATTTCATCATGTCCGTACCCCACCGCACTTAAAGGACACTCCCCTGACGTGGACTATAAAAAATATAATCTCACGAAGTGCAGATTATGGAATACGGTGCAAAAGTACAACTTTTTTTTGATATGACCAAATAAAAAAGCAAAAAAATAGTTTTTTTTCTTAAAAGAGAAACTTTTGGTGCAACTCTCAAATCGTGCAAAAGTGCATGAAAAACATCAAAAAAACACCGCCACGCGGTTGAAACGTGACGGTGTAGGATTAGTTTTCACTGATCTTATTTAAATAGATTCTTAAGAAAATATCATCTACCGAATATTGCTTTTTATCGTCTAATGTTACTAAATCCAGTTCCAGCAAGTGCTTGATCGCATTTTGCACGGCACTGGAGGACAGCAAATGGTATTTACGCAAGAACGGTCCACTCATAATCCTCTGCACGCGACCTTCTTTGGCAATGGCGAACAAGAGACTCTGTTGCCGTTCCGGCACGTGTGAAAGCAAACGGGCATATCGCGGTGTCTCTTCCTCTACGATATTATTAACGGCTTGTGTCAAGGTCTGTCTATCAGCCGTTTCATTCAGCCCTACCAAATCAAACAGCTCATGACTGATACGCTGCATGGCATAGGTGTTGCTTTCGGCGATTTGATAAATCAAACGAACCAAACCGGCATCAATATGTTTGCGATACTGTTCAAACCAGTAGCACACAAATTCTACATACTTCTCTTCCGGAATAGCCTCTAATCCCATATAAGAGGCACTGTTGTAGAAAGGATGAGCTGACGCATTAAACATCTCCTCTAACATGTGGCGCTCGCTACCGGAGAAAATGAAATGTGCATTATTCATGTGCTGAATAAAACTGCGCAGCAGAGCTTCTACGTTCTTTTCCGGGTATTTATTGATCTGCTGGAACTCGTCAAAACAAATGACGCAAGGCTTATCGGCCTGCTCCAGATACCGGAAAATGCTTTCAAACGTATATTCTATCTGGGCATTAGGATTAAGCGAGAGACCAAACTGAGGCATCATACTCAGCGGATCAACTGACATGGTAACCGTCATCGACTGGACGGTAGCCAGAAATTGACGTGTAAACTTTTCACCTTTGCTTTGCAAGGCATCAAATACACAACGTCCGAAAGCGAAAGCGAAATCACGCAATGAGGAGGTGTGAAGCAAGTCAACATAGAAGAAATAGTAATTGTCCGCTATCTCCGGCAGTCGGCTGCAATGTTTTACCAAACGCGACTTACCCATGCGGCGTTCTGAGACCAGACATATGTTCTCCCCTCCGTGTATCCCCTTGACCAATCTGGCAGTCTCTTGTATGCGGTCGCAAAAATAGGGAGCAGGGATGTCTCCTATCAGAATAAAAGGATTGTTAATCATAAACAGTTGACTATTAAAGAGTTCTACTCTACTGATGCAAAATTACCGGAAATCAATTACCAAAAACCAATAATTTTTCAAATCTGCTGCAAAGATACAACAAATTTCTGACATGCGCAAGAGTGCATGCCACTTTTTTATTTGAGATTTGATATTTTACATTTTTTATTTGCATATATGAAAAAAAAACACTAATTTTGTACCGAAAACAAATCACGATGCCGGAGATACTGTTGCATTATATCTGGGAGCGGTGTCTGTGGGCGGGGTACCCGCAGCAGACGACGGACGGGCGGAAGGTGGAGATCCTCTCGGTGGGCGAGCATAACCGGGACGCCGGGCCGGACTACAGCCATGCGCGGATCCGTATCGGCGAACGCGAGTGGGTGGGAAACATCGAGATACACGTCAACTCCGGTGACTGGTTCAGACACCGCCACCATCTGGATAAAGCTTACGACACCGTGGTGCTGCATGTGGTACGGACGGCGGACAAGCCGGTGTATAACTCCCGTGGCGAAGCGGTGCCGCAATGCGAGTTGCAGTACCCGGGGGAGAAGGACTACCTGAGCGGACTCTTCGAAGCGGCGCGGCAGATGGACAGCGCCGCTGGGCGTATCGGTTGCGCCCAGCAGCTGCTGAGCGAGCCGGCATTGCTGACAGACGGCTGGCGGAGAACCCTTCTGCACAAGCGGCTGGAATGCAAGCGGGCGTCCATCAACCGGCTTCTGGAAATCACCCAAGGCAGTTGGGAGCACGCGCTGTATATCTCGCTGGCACGCAACTTCGGTTTTCACACCAACAGCGTGCCTTTCGAGGAACTGGCTATCCACACCCCGCTGTCGTGCCTGCAGAAACACCGTAACAGCCTCTTCCAGCTGACGGCTATATTGATGGGTCAGGCAGGGCTGCTGGAAGAGCCTCAGCCGGCCTCCGCGGAGGAGAAAGAGTTGCTAAGGGAATACACGTTCTTGCGGACGAAATTCGGGCTGGAGCCGATAGACGGGAGCATATGGAAACACGGCAGGCTCCGGCCGCAGAACAGCCCGGAGCTGCGTATCCGGCAGTTTGCCCAACTGCTCTACCGGTCCGAATCGCTGCTGAGCAAGATCCTCGACCGGCAGGAGTTACGGGAACTGGTACCGCTCTTCGAGGTGGAGCAGATGGGAAAGGCGAGTATTGACATTCTGCTCATCAACACCGTCATTCCTTATAAATACGCATACGCGATAAGCCGTCACCAGCCCGCACAGGCGGAGGCGGCGATGGCGCTGATGGAGCAGATAGCGCCGGAGAACAACAGTATCATCCGCCAGTGGCGGGTGTTAGGCCAGGAGGTACGCTCCGCTGCGGACACCCAGGCACTGCTGCACCTCTACCAAAACTACTGCCAGCACCACGAGTGTATCAACTGCGAGGTGGGCGATAGGATATTTACGAGTAAATTAATAATTAATAATTAACAATTCACAATTAACAAAGCTTCCTAGGGACTTTTGTACAAAATTAATAGAAAGTACGTATCTAAAACGTTGTACCAAACTCCGTAAGCCCTTTGTAAATTGTACATTGTACATTGTAAATTGTAAAATATATGCGTTACTTGATTTCCGGCGGCGGGACCGGAGGACATATCTTCCCCGCAGTGAGTATAGCGAACGCGCTGAAGGAACTGGATCCGGAGGCGGAGATACTGTTTGTAGGCGCACTGGGGCGCATGGAGATGGAGCGCGTGCCGCAGGCGGGCTACGAGATCGTCGGCCTGCCCGTACGGGGCTTCAACCGCGCACAGCCGTGGAAGAACATCTCCGTGCTGTGGGATCTTTTCAAGTCACTCAGGCAGGTGAAGAAGATCATCCGTGATTTCCGTCCGGACGTAGGTGTCGGCGTAGGCGGTTACGCCTCCGGCGCAGCCATGTGGCAGGCGGCACGGATGGGCATCCCTATCCTGCTCCAGGAGCAGAACGGCTTCGCCGGCGTGACCAACAAGCTCCTCCGTAACAAAGCGGCGAAGATATGCGTAGCCTACGAAGGCATGGAGCGTTTCTTCCCCGCGGAGAAGATTATCCTGACCGGCAATCCCGTCAGGCAAAACCTGACTAATGTACAAAGGGACAACGTACAACGTACAAAGGGCAAGCATCTGCTGATTATCGGCGGCAGTCTGGGCGCCCGCACGATTAACGAAGCCGTGGCGGCCGGACTGGAGCAGCTGAAAGCCTCCGGCATACACGTCGTCTGGCAGACCGGCAAGACTTATTACGACAAATGCCGTGCGGCATGGGAGGCAGCCGGAAAGCCGGAAGCTATCGAGTGCCGCGACTTCCTGAGCGACATGCCCGAGCGGTACGCCCAGGCCGATCTCGTCATCTCCCGCGCAGGCGCCAGCTCCATCAGCGAGCTCTGTCTCCTGGGCAAACCCGCTATCCTGGTACCCTCCCCCAACGTGGCGGAGGACCACCAGACCCACAACGCCATGGCGCTGGTAAACAGAGATGCAGCGGTGCTCGTCAAAGACTCAGAGGCCTCCGGGAAACTCATTCCTACCGCATTGGAGCTCATCCGTGACGAGCAGCGGTTGGAGAGCCTGCACACCCATATACTGACACTCGCGCAGAAAGACTCCGCCCGACGCATCGCCGAAGAGGTCATGAAACTGGCTAAACGATGACACGGGGCAAGAAAATAGCACTGGTTCTGCTCGCCGTCCTTCTCGGGGCAGGCGCAGCGGCTTTCATCTCGGCAGACGTACTCCTCTCGCGGTTCGCCCGGCGATGTGTGGACAGTGCGCTCGCAACACTGCCGGAAACGTTCGGCTCCGCCTCCTGCGGGACGATACAGATACGTCTGTTCAGCGGCACGGCGGGCATCAGCGACCTGCACTACGAGTACCGCGGCGAACCGTTACAGCCGCAAGACACACTCCGCCCCGGTGCCTCTGTCACCATTGATCATATCGAGATAGGCAGGCTCTTCTATTCCATGCTGCTGCATAAAGAGCTCGTCGTCAGCGACCTGTATATCTCCGAGCCGAGGGTGGAACTGTGGTTGGACGAGGAGCACCCGGAGCGCTCATTCCCTGCCCTGCCCAAAGACAGCACGGCGCAGCCCAAGCCTTTCCCGCTCCGCCAGGCGGTGCTGTGGAACCTCCGTCTCAAAACCGCCTCGCTGGCGCTGCACAGCGTCCGGACGAACCTGGACGTAGCCGCGGACAGCCTCTCGCTGACGGTCCATGACCTCTCGTACGACACCGCCTTCCATTACTGCGACTCGGTCTATAGCCTCTCGCTGGCGCACGCGGCGGTGCTCACGCCGGACAGCAGCATGCGCATCGAGGCAAGGGGACTGGAGCAAGAGAACCAGGGTTCGCTCACTCTGGCGGGCACGCGGATAGCGAACACCATGCCCCGCAACCGGCTGGCGGAGATGGTACACGAACCCGTCACATGGATAGACATGCGCGTTGGACAAGTCTCCGTCTCTCCGTTCAACCCTGTCCGCAAAGCCCTCGCCAAAGACCTGACTCTGGATACGGTTACTGCTACGGTGGAGCATATGGAGGTCTATCGCGACGCCCGTTACGCGCCAAAAGAGCCGTTCGCCATGCCGCAGCAGATACTCATGGCATTGCCGGTGTCCTTCGCGGTCAGCCGTGTGAACGCGCAGCTCAGCAAGATAGACATATCCCTCGCTACCACGGAAAAGAATATCGGCCGTCTCTCCCTGCGAAAAATACGCGCTACTGTCACGGACATCTCCAACCGCAAGGGAGCCGTGATGCGCGTGAGCGGCAGCTGCCCCGTTGGGAAAGGCAAGGCGCAAGCCCGTTTTTCCATGACGATGAACAGCGCCTGCGATTTCTCCGCTTCCCTCCATGCTACGGATATACCCGTCTCGTTCCTCAACCCGCTCGTCCGGCCGCTGGTGGGCATCACGGCGGACTGCCGCCTTGACACGCTGGATACCGAATACCGGGGCGACAGGAAAGCCGCCAACGGCATCTTCTGCATGCAATACAAAGGCCTCCATGTGCAGGTGCACAAAGAAGACGACATTCCCTACAAGGTCATTCAAAAACACGCCAAGACCTTCACCGCGCTGGGTAACTCTCTGCTTACCAAGAGCAATCCCTCTTCGGTGGATATCTGTCCCAGGGCGTATCACGTCGCCTGGACACGCAACGAGTGGCAACCCTTCCCGCTGTACCTCTTCGGGCCCTGTATCGACGGCGTGAAGAAGACCTTCCTGCCCGGCCTGTATGTGCATACCCAAGTCAAACATCCGAAAAAGAAATAGCTTATGCAAAACCTTATACAATCAGCACAGCACATTGTGATTTTCACCCACATGGCGCCGGACGGCGACGCCATGGGTTCGGCGTTGGCCATGTACCATTACCTGGGCGGCAACGCGCAGATTATCGTACCTAACGCTTTTCCGGCTTTCTTCGGTTGGATGCCCGGCGCAGACAAGATACTCGTCTATGAGAATAACACCGAGGTGTGCAACCCCGTCATTGCGGCAGCCGACCTGATCATCTGCACCGATTTCAACGACCCCAAGCGACTCGGTCCCATAGGCGAGAAACTGCTCGCCAACCCCTGCCCGAAGATTCTCATCGACCACCATCTCAACCCCATGGATTTCGCTACGGAGGTGTATTCCTATCCGGACGCCACCTCTACCTGCGAGATTATCTACCGGCTTCTCTACGGAGACCTGCGCGAGACGGACGAACCTCTCACAAAGCTGAATGAGACCATCGCCGCCTGCATCTATACCGGACTCATGACCGATACCGGTAATTTCTCGTTCAACTCCACGCGGTGCGAACTCTATGAAATCATCGCCGAACTGCTGCGGGCAGGCTTGAAGAAAGACGAGATATACAACGCCGTTTTCAACCAGCACACCGCGGACCGCGTGCGCCTCACCGGCTATGCCCTCTACCGCAAAATGCGGCTCTACCCCGAGTACCACCTGGCGCTCATCACGCTCTCGGCGGAGGAACTGGAGAGGTACCATTACCAGGTGGGCGACACCGAAGGACTGGTGAACATGCCGCTGCAAATCAGCGATATATACTACTCCGTCTTCATGCGCGAGGAGCGCCCCAAACCCGGCACACCCAGCTCGCGGATACGTATCTCCTTCCGCTCCCAAGGCGACCGGCCGGTGAACATATGGGCACACGAAATCTTCCACGGCGGCGGACATGCCAACGCGTCAGGAGGAGAGATATACGGTACGATGGGAAAAGCCGTACGTCTCTTCGAGCAATCGTTTCCTAAATACTTGAAAAAAGAGGACTGAGCCCCGGGCGGATATCACATCCGCTCGGGCATCTCTATTCCTAAAAGCCCCATGGCGCTGCGGAGCACTTTGGCTACATTCTTGGCCAGGAGCAGACGCAGTGCTTTTTTGTCGGCGTCGGGCTCGTTGAGGATACTCAGATCGTGGTAGAACGAGTTGAAATCGCACGCCAGGGCATATGCGTAGTTGCAGATCACTGCCGGCGAGAACTCCTCGCCTGCCGTCCGTACGGCCTGCGGATATTCCGTCAGACGCTGAATAAGGGTGAGCTCCTTTGGATCCAACACCTCTCTCCCCATTGTTCTATGACCGTCCTCTGGACGCTCAATCGGGCAAAGCCCTTCACCCCATTGGGAAACCCCCTCTCCTTGGGATGGGGTGAGGTCCGCTTTCCGCAGTACGGACCGGATACGGGCGTAGGTATATTGGATGAAAGGACCGGTGTTGCCGTTGAAATCAATGGATTCCGCCGGGTTGAAGAGCATGTTCTTGCGCGGGTCAACCTTCAGAATGAAATATTTCAGCGCGCCCAGACCTACCTTGCGGGCTATCTCGTTGGCCTCCGCCTCGGTAACGCCCTGCAGTGTGTTCACTTTGTCCTTGCTGATTTCCTTGGCGTCCTCTATCATCTTGTCCATCAGGTCGTCGGCATCGACTACCGTACCCTCGCGGCTCTTCATCTTGCCGTTAGGCAGCTCCACCATGCCGTAGCTGAAATGCACGAGCTCCTTGCCGAACGGGAAACCGAGACGGTCTAACAGGATACTCAGCACCTTGAAATGGTACTCCTGCTCGTTGCCTACCACATAGACCATCTTGTCTATCGGGTAGTCCTGGAAACGCAACTTGGCGGTACCTATATCCTGCGTCATATACACCGACGTACCGTCGGCGCGGAGCAGCAGTTTCTCGTCCAGTCCGTCTTTCGTCAGGTCAGCCCATACCGAACCGTCCTCACGGCGGTAGAAAGCACCGGAAGCGAGACCTTTCTCCACTTCGCTCTTGCCCTCCAGATAGGTGTTCGACTCATAGTAAATCTTGTCGAACGAGACGCCCATGCGTTGGTAGGTCTCGTCAAAACCGGCATACACCCAACTGTTCATCTTCGCCCAGAGAGCGCGTACCTCGGGGTCGTTCGCTTCCCATTTACGGAGCATCTCTTGAGCCTCCTGCATCAGCGGCGCCTCTTTCTTTGCCGTCTCTTCGTCCTTGCCGGCCGCCGTCAGTTCGGCGATTTGCTTCTTGTATTCCTTGTCGAAACGCACGTAGTAGTCGCCGATGAGGTGGTCGCCTTTCTTGCCGGACGACTCAGGTGTCTCGCCGTTGCCGAATTTCAGCCAGGCGAGCATGGATTTGCAGATATGGATGCCGCGGTCGTTGACGATGTTCGTCTTCACCACCTTCCAGCCGTTCGCCTCCTGGATCTGCGCAATCGAATAGCCTAACAGGTTATTCCGCACGTGACCGAGGTGGAGCGGTTTATTGGTGTTCGGCGAACTGTACTCTACCATCATCAGAGGCTGTTCGCCGTTATTTCCGTATCTTACGTAGTTTCCGTATTTTTCGTCAGCGTCGATGCTCTCCAGTTGCTCCACCCAGAACGAATCGGAGATACTGAGGTTAAGAAAACCCTGCACGGCGTTGTATTTGGAGATGATTCCTTTTGTACATTGTACATTGTCCCCTTGTACATTATTACACATCCACTCGCCTATCTCGGCGGCTACCTGAGCCGGAGCCTTACGCGCCGCTTTCACAAAGGGGAACACCACGAGCGTGATGTTGCCCTCGAACTCCGGACGGGTCTTCTGTAACTGAACCTGTCCGTCCTCGGCGTCAATGCCGTACAACGCCTTCACAGCCGCTTTCGCAAGCGACGATATATGTTGTTCTAAGCTATTCATTCTTCGTCTACGTCTTTCTACTTTGAGCGGCTTTGCCGCGGTCTTTCTACTTTGAGCAGCATAGCTGCGGTCTATAACTTCGGATATTTTCTGAACCAGCTGCTGATTTTCAGGCGGATGACGCCTAACAGAGCCTCGGAGAAGATACCTCCGCTCATCTTGCTGGTTCCTAACACGCGGTTGACAAAGATAATCGGCACCTCGATGATCTTCGCGCCGCATTTATGGGCGGTGAACTTCATCTCTATCTGGAATGCGTAACCCTTGAAACGGATTTTGTCCAGTTCGATGGTCTCTAACAGCCGGCGGCGGTAGCAGACGAAGCCTGCCGTGGTGTCGTGGATCTTCACGCCCAGCACGGTACGCACGTATTTGGAGGCGAAATAGCTCATCAGCACGCGTCCCATGGGCCAGTTGACAACATTCACGCCCGTCACGTAACGGCTGCCGATAGCTAAATCCGCACCCTCGTTGGCACAAGCGTCATAGAGTTTGAGCAGATCCTGAGGGTTATGGCTGAAGTCGGCATCCATCTCGAAGATATAATCCGCCTGGTGCTCGATCGCCCACCGGAAACCGGCGATGTATGCGGTGCCGAGACCCTGCTTGCCCTGACGCTCGATGAGGAAGATACGGCCTTGGTACTTGCCCTCCATCAGCCGTTTCACGATAGCCGCCGTGCCGTCCGGCGAACCGTCGTCAATGACCAGCACATGAAACACAATCGGCAGCTCCATCACCGCCTTGATGATGGCTTCGATATTCTCTTTCTCGTTGTAAGTAGGGATAATTACTAACCGTTCCATATATTAGGAATTTCAAATTTCAATTCTCAATTCTCAATTCTCAATTCTCTATGACCTCGTCATTGAGGACATATACCGGGCTGGGAGTGGTCCGTTCCAGAGGCTTGAGGAAGACGTCTTTGCCGGGCTCCACGCCTATCTCTTCCAGGTATTCCTTCACCGTCTCGTAAGCCAGCTCCGGGTCGTTGTTCTCCAGCGAGAGGTGGCAGAGCCATATATTCCGAAGCCCCTTGTGGTAGTTCCTCTCCAGCAACTCGCCGCAGGTGTCGTTGCTCTGGTGCCCCCGCGGACTGAGAATACGCTCCTTGAGGTAGGTAGGGTACGGACCGTTGAGCAGCATATGCTCGTCGTGGTTCGCCTCGATGACGAGGTGGTTCGCCGTACGGATATACGCCTCCATCTGCTCGTTGACCGAACCGCAGTCGGTCATCAGTACAAACCGCTGACCCATACAGTCGATGCAATACCCCAGACAGTCCGTGGAGTCATGGTCGATGTGGAAGGTGTTGATCTTCATGTCGAACAGCTCCCACTCCTCGCCCCGCTCGAAATAGCGGCGGCTGGTACGCAGTTTCTCCCTTACGCCGTAGTTGCGGTCAATGCCCTCATGGATAGCCGCCGTGGTATAGACAGGCAACTTCACGCGCTCGCCCAACGTACCTACGGCACGGATATGGTCCGCGTGGTCGTGAGTCACCAGCACACCCATGATATTCGGAAAATCCAAACCCATCTCACGCAGACATTTCTGTATCTGGCGCGCAGAGATGCCCGCGTCAATCAGGATCCCACGCTGACGCGTACCGAGGTAATAACAGTTACCGCTACTACCGCTCGCAAAGCACCGAAATATGAGTTCGTTTTCCTCCATACATCAAAAAATCGTGCAAAGTTACGAAAAAATTTTGATATATGCAAAAAAAATCGTACCTTTGCACCGAAAAAAAAATACCACCAAACAAATCAACAATTCGTAATTCGTAATTTTTAATTCGTAATTCTCAATTAACAATCATATGATTCTATTAGCCGACAGCGGAAGTACCAAAGTGCATTGGTGTCTCGTCACTGCGAGCGGTCAATACTCGGATGTCTTCACCGACGGTATCAACCCGCTTTTCCAGACCACTATTGCGATGCAGAACAGCATCTGTAACCAACTCCTGCCGCAAATAGCGCCGCTCCTCTGGGCGGGTACGCTGACGCATGTCTTCTTCTACGGAGCGGGGTGTACGCCGGAGAAGAAAGTGTTTGTGCAAAAGGCGCTGGAGGCGGTCTTCAAGAAAGCCGAAGTGCATGTGGAATCCGACATGCTCGGTGCAGCGCGCGGGCTGCTGGGGCGCTCCGCAGGCGTCGCCTGTATCCTCGGCACGGGTTCCGGCAGCTGTTTCTACAACGGAGGAAGCATCGAATGGGCGGTACCCTCGCTCGGGTATATACTCGGCGACGAAGGCTCGGCTGCCGTGCTCGGTAAACGGCTCGTTGGCGACCTGCTCAAAAATCAGCTGGGCGATGACCTCAAGGAGGCGTTCTTCGCCGAATACGAGACCTCCATGGCGGATATCATCGAGAAAGTCTATCGCCAGCCCTTCCCCAACCGCTTCCTCGCGAAGCTCTCCAAGTTCTGCGCCGACCACCTCGACGACAAACGCATCCGCAACCTCGTCTATGACCATTTCGTCCAGTTCATCCGCCGCAACCTCGTGCAGTATTTCGAAAAAAATGACCAATCTCAAATGTCAAATGACAAATGTCAAATGTCAAATGACAAATCTCAATTCTCAATTCTCAATTCTCAATTCTCAAATGGCGTTGGTTTTGTGGGCTCGGTTGCCTACTACTACAAACCGATATTGGAGGAAGCCATGGCGGCGGAAGGTCTCCCGATGGGGGCAGTACTCCGGGACCCGATCGAAGGACTCAAAGAGTACCACCAAGACGCGGTCGTTCCCACCACCGAATAAGGGACAAGTAAGACTAAAGTAAGGGGTAAGTAAGGGGTTTATCGGAGGTATATGCTATCCTACTGCACCCTATATATACTATGTATATATCCCGTGATTTTGAAATACGTTTATTTAGAAATATCTGCATGATGGATACTTTTTATCTTCCCGGGCGGGTATGCCCGACGAAAGCTATCCGCGAGATAGCGGCTCAGGCCTCAGCGCCCTATACTTTCATCAGTCTCAAACCCGGCATCGAGTGGGTCTATCTGGGGCAGGAACGCATGATCCAAGTGATGGAAATGACCGGAGCGACCATGGTCTATGCCGACAGGTTTCATAAAGTACAAAGGGACGATGTACAACGTACAAAGGAGGAGGCCGAATGGGTGATTAGCGAAGCACCCGTCATTGACTATCAGGAAGGGGCGCTGCGGGACGATTTCGACTTCGGTGCCGTCATGCTCTGGGATACCGACAAACTCAAAGCCCTCGTCGCGCAAATGGACACCGACTACGAGTTCGCCGGTCTCTATGACCTGAGGCTGAGAGCCACAGACCTCTCTCCCGTCTCCCCTAAGGGGAGAAGCTCCCTCTCCTTGGCGAGTGAAGGGCTCCGCCCGATTGGATGTCCGGTGGACATCCATAGAACCTCTTGGGGTGAGGTGTTAGTCCATATTCCCGAATATCTCTACTACGAGGTGGAGACCGACACCCGCAAGTCCGGCGAGAAACTGTTCGACTATGTCGATCCGCGTAACCGGGCGGTGCAGGTGGAGATGGAGGAATGTGTCACGGCGCATCTCAAACGCATTGGTGCGTACCTCGCACCGGGTGAGTACAAACCCCTGCCGGAAGCCGGTGACTCCTACCCCGTTACCGCCTCCGTCATTATTCCTTGTAAAAACCGCGCGCGCACAATAGCCGACGCTGTCCGCTCCGCCCTCTCGCAGCGGGTACGCGCCCCCTATACCTTCAACGTCATCGTCGTCGATGACAACTCCACCGACGGCACCGCAGAGATCCTTAAATACCTCTCCTTAACCCTCTCCTCAAGAGAGGGAACTCCGGAGTTGATAGTTATTCATCAAGACCCTACCTGGCATGCCATCGGCGGTAACTGGAACGTGGCAATCCACGACCCCCGCTGCGGCAAATATGCTATCCAGCTTGACTCCGACGACACCTATTTTGACGAGACCACCGTCCAGAAGTTCATTGATGCTTTCGAAATAGGAAAATGTGAAAATGAAAAAATAGGTAAATGTGAAAATGAAAAAATAGGTAAATGTGAAAATGAAAAAATAGGAAAATGCCTCTATGGTATGGTCATTGGCACCTACCAACTGACGAACATGGCAGGCGAGATCCTGCCGCCGGGCGTGATTGACCACCGCGAGTGGACGGATAACAACGGACGTAACAACGCCCTCCGTATCAACGGTCTGGGCGCTCCGAGAGGCTTCTATGTACCTTTGCTGCGGACTATCAACTACCCCACCACCAAGTACGGCGAAGACTACGCCGTAGGGCTGCGTATCAGCCGCGACTGGCGTATAGGACGCATCTACGACGTGGTATATAACTGCCGCCGGTGGGAGGACAACTCCGACGCCAACTGCGACATCGTTGCCATGAACCGCAACAACTGGTACAAAGACCGTCTGCGCACTTGGGAACTACAGGCGCGCCTCCATCAATAATTCGTAATTCGTAATTCGTAATTTGTAATTCGTAATTTGTAATTCGTAATTCGTAATTCGTAATTGAATATTCGTATCGGTATATTAACCGCTCCCCAAATTGAGTTCGAGCAGCGGGAACACACGTTCCTGTTAAAGAACGTGCGAATTGGTATCGGCTTTCACTGGGACAGGCACGAAGACCAGGAGTTTGCCGGTACGCTGGAGATACGCCGCAACCCGGACGGCACCCAAACGGCTATCAACACCATAGACCTCGAAGACTACCTCTGCTCCGTCATCTCATCGGAGATGAGTGCCAACAGCCCCATGGAGCTGCTCAAAGCGCACGCGGTAATCAGCCGCTCCTGGGCGATTCGGGCGATGGAACACCCCAATCATGAAGGTTTTCATGTCTGTGCCGATGACCACTGCCAGCGCTACGAAGGACTGCGACGGCTCAACGAACGCGCCGTGCAAGCCGTGCGAGCCACTGCCGGACAGGTCTTGACTTATGACGGCAAGATTTGCGACTGCCGTTACCATAAGTGTTGCGGAGGAAGGACAGAGATCTGGCGCACTTGCTGGGAGGACATCGACGTGCCCTATATCCAATCTGTAGAATGCCCCTACTGCAACCCTGCGTATTTCAATCACCTCCCCTTGGGGGGAGGAAGGGAGGGGTTATTTTTCCTCAATGACTACGACCAAGAGACCACCGACTTCCACGATTGGCAGGTGACCTACACCGCAGAAGAGCTAAGCGACATCATCCGTACCAAGTCGGGCATCGACTTCGGTGAGATTACCGATCTTATCCCCTTGCACCGTGGTCCGTCAGGACGCATTGACCAATTGAAAATAGTCGGCACCAAACACACCGAGGTCATCGGCAAGGAGCTGAAGATCCGTCTCTGGCTCAGCCGCAGCTGCCTCTACAGCAGTTGGTTCGAAGTGGAGAAAACTCTCAACTCTCAACTCTCAATTTTCAATTTGCACGGTCACGGTTGGGGTCACGGCGCAGGGCTCTGCCAGATAGGTGCCGCCGTCATGGCGGCGGAAGGACACTCCTACGAAGAGATTCTAAACTACTACTATCCCGGCACCCGACTAAATGAGAAAATGAGAAAATGAGAAAATGGTAAATGACTTAGCATTGCAGCGCTCTAAATACAAACACCTCTCCGATGAGGAGTGGCGGTGGTTCTTGCAGCAGGTCGAAGGACGCGAACGGACGGCGGACAAACTGCCTACCTTCGCCGCCATCGACGACTGGTGGTATCCTGTCCGCCTCTCCTGCGAACAATGCTCCTCGGAACTCACCGCACGCTATAAGGCTTCCCTGCTTTCTCCCCTCGCCTTGGGAGAGGGGAAGGGGGAGAGGTTTCTTGACCTCACCGGCGGCTACGGCGTGGACACGTTCTTCCTGTCCGAGCATTTCGCCCATACGGACTACGTGGAGCAGAACGCCGAACTATGCCGCATTGCCGCGCATAACTTCGCGCTTAGTCAAAAGTCGAAAGTCGAAAGACAAAAGCTCTCCATTGCAGTTCATAACACCACCGCCGAGGATTTCCTGCTCTCCTCCCCCTGTGCGGGTGAAGAGCTCTGCTCGATCGGACTGCCGGTGGCCGTCCGTAGAACTCCCCCCGGGTGGGGTTTAATCTTCCTCGACCCGGCACGCCGTGACAGCCATGGCGGCAAGGTCTTCAAGTTAGCCGACTGCACGCCCAATGTGGTGGAACTGTTGCCTGCCCTCTTGGAACGTCTCGCGCCCGACGGGCGGATTATGCTCAAGCTCTCGCCCATGCTTGACATAACCCAAGCCCTCAAGGAACTGTCCTTTGTACATCGTACATCGTCCCTTTGTACTTTGTCTTGGTCTGTGCACATAGTAGCCGTCAAGAACGAAGTGAAGGAAGTGCTTTTGATTAGTCGGAATACCGATACATCGGAATCTCGGGAAACAGCCACGACTATTACCGCCATCGACCTCTCCCGCCCCGAGCAGGCGTTCACCTTCACCCGCGAGGAAGAGAAAGAGGCACTCTGCCCTCCCCTTGAGGGGGAGTTGGAGGGGGTTTGCTATCTCTTCGAGCCCAATGCTGCTATCCTCAAAGCCGGTGCCTACAAACTCATTGCGCAACGCTTCGGGCTCCACAAACTGGACGCAAACACACATCTGTACGTTGCCGACACCCTTGTAGAAAACTTCCCCGGACGCGTCTGGCGCATAAATGACCAAATGGTCAATGCCAAAATGGTAAATGGACAAATGGCCAATGTTCTCACCCGCAACTACCCGCTGACAGCCGAGCAGTTAAAAAAGAAACTGCGCCTCCGCGACGGAGGCACAGCGTTTGTCATCGGCTGCCGCGTGGCCGGCAAACCCACTCTTTTCTTAGCCGAACGGCTATAAGCCCCGGTCTTTATCCTAAGGGATTGAAGATAT
Source organism: uncultured Bacteroidales bacterium (assembly GCA_902799185.1). GTDB lineage: Bacteria > Bacteroidota > Bacteroidia > Bacteroidales > Paludibacteraceae > Colicola. Next base: position 21,294 of record CADBZO010000016.1, read on the forward strand.
CCATGCCGAAGGCAGACGTGAACGCGTCTGCTTTTTTTAGTGCCTCGGCGGTGTCGAGCTGCACGCCTCCGTCATGAGGGGACATCAGCAGAATGCGGTCGGAAAGGGCAAGCGCGAGGTCCAGTTCGTGGGTAGAGATGAGAATAGTCTTTCCCTGCTCGTGCGCTAATCGGCGCAGGAGCCGCAGCACCAATATACGGTGCGGGAGGTCCAGATGCGCCGTAGGTTCGTCCAGTAATATGATAGGCGTCTGCTGCGCTAATGCCTTGGCAATCAGGATACGCTGTTTCTCTCCGTCCGAATGACTATTAAAAAACCTCTCCCCAATTTGTTCTACGGGCTGCCACCGGCAGTCCGATCGAGCGGAGCTCTTCACCCGCTCAAGGGAGGAGGTTAGGAAGCCCACTTGCTGCAGCGACTCTTCGATGATCCGCTCGTCCTCTTCCGTCAGACCGCCGAGGAACGAGGTATAGGGGTACCGCCCCATCGCCACCACGTCGTGCACCGTCGTGTTCTCCAGCGAGAGCCGCTCCGTCAGGACCAAAGCGATGGATTTGTTCGCATTGGATGTGTAATCCGTAATCCGTAATTCGTAATTAATCTCTCCCCCTATCGGCGGTTGCAGCCCTGCGAGGGTACGGAGGAGTGTTGATTTGCCGCAACCGTTGGGACCTAACATACAGACCATCTCACCCTCATAGAGCGAGAAAGTCAAATCGGCCTGCACGATCTTTCGACAGGCTCTGTCCCGTTTTGACTTTCGACTTCCATCGGCATACCCGATCGTTAAGTTATTCGTAGAAATAGAGACGTTGGACACGGCGTGAAACGGAGGTTAGTATTTCATATGTGATAGTACCGAGTTTGTCGGCGAGTTCCTCTAACGGCATATGTTCGCCGAACACCTCCACGGGGTCTCCGGGCCGTGCGTCGGTGCCGGTGACATCGACCATTGCCTGGTCCATGCACACGTTGCCCACGACAGGACACCGTTTGCCGCGGATATAGACTTCGCCGCCGTAGTTGGAGAAACGCCTGTCGAAGCCGTCGGCGTAGCCGATAGGGATGACAGCTATCACGCGGTCCTCGTCCAGCTTCGTATGACGCCCATAACCGATGGTCTCACCGGCTTTGACGGTCTTGACGGAGAGGATAGTGGTCTCCAGCGTACAGACATTACGCAGTTTCGCTCCGTTGAACGAGAAGCCGTATAGTCCTATACCCAGCCGGCACATGTCAAACTGGTAGTCCGTGAACCGCTCTATACCGGCGGAGTTGAGGATGTGCTTGAGCACCTCTCCCCGACCCTCTCCCAAGGAGAGGGAGGCTTTCAGTTTCTCGGCGCAGCGGTCGAAATACTTTATTTGCTGAAGGGTGAACTCGTCAAACTGCGGTTCGTCGCTGCCTGCGAGGTGAGAGAAGACGGAGCGCACCGAGACGGCTTTCTGGTGGTTCAGACGGTCGATGAGCCACGGCAGGTCTTCCTCATAGAAGCCCAGCCGGTGCATGCCGGAGTCAATCTTTATATGAATAGGATAGTACTCCAGCCCCTTCGCCTCCGCTGCCGCAATGACGGTCTTGAGCGATTGGCGGGAATAGACATTTGGCTCCAGGTTGTTCTCTAAGATCAGGTCCATTGCCGCCACCTCGGGGTCCATAATGATAATCGGCAGTGTGATGCCCGCCTTGCGCAGTTCCACCCCCTCGTCCGCTACCGCTACCGCGAGGTAATCAACCAAACCGCTCTTTTGCAAGGCTTTGCTCACCTCCACGCTTCCTGCGCCGTAGGCAAAGGCTTTAACCATACAGGTCAGCTTGGTCTCCGGTTTGAGCAGCGAGCGGAAGTAACGCACATTGTCCACCAGAGCACTCAGGTTCACTTTGAGTACCGTCTCGTGGGTCTGATGCAGAATCCGTTCGGTGATGGTCTCCTCGTCATAGCCCAGCGCCCGCATCACCGCCGCACACGTCCGTACGTTCTGGTGGGTCGGGTCTTCGATGACCTGCTCGGAGTGTACGAAGAGTTTCATCTTCTCTTCACGTTTCTGCTCCAGCGAGGCGAAGTTCTCGTCGTGCTCGTGTCCGATATAGGTAATGACGCCTATCGTAGGTTGGATGATCCGCTCCAGTTTCTCCATCTCACCAGGCTGCGAGATACCCGCCTCGAAGATAGCCAATAAACCTCTCCCCGTCCCTCTCTCCGAGAGAGGGTGTTCCTCCTCTTTTGGGGAGGTTAGGTATGGTTCCAGCCCCCAAACGCTCAGCGGCACACCAATCTGGGAGTTATAGGACTTAGGAGAACGGACCACCGTGTAATCGTCTTTCAGCAACTGATACAGCCATTCCTTGACCACGGTCTTGCCGTTGGAACCGGTGATGCCGATGACCGTGCCGTGGAACTGCGAGCGCACATATGCCGCCAATGCCTGCAGCGCCGCTACGGCATCGCCCGTGACAAAAGCCCGCACGCCTTTCTCACGCAACTCGGGGATATATTTTGCTCCGTCGTTCTTCTCTGTCCTAATGGCAAAGAAAAGTGTCTCAGCGGCCTTCGTACAACGTACGTCGTCCTTCTGTACTTGAAGTTCCCTGCTATCCGTCAGCAGATGACGGATCTCCAGTTCGTCCTCGCCCTCGACCGTTGCGAGGGCCCCTATAGCTTGTCTTATTTCCGATAGTTTCATATGCTCCAAACCTTTGCGAGTGCAAAGGTACTACTTTTTTCGCATATATGCAAAAAAAATTGTCCTTATAGGACGATTTTGCCTCATAAATTTGTGTATATCAAAAAAAAGCAGTAATTTTGCACGGTTTTTATATATGTTACTATGAAGAAGAGAATGATTTGGTTCGCCTTCGCGGCGCTGATGTCGCTGATTATGACGGGATGCAAGAGCGATGAACCCGGCAAAAAGATGAGAACCGAGACGCTGGACCTGACGGTCATCCAAAAAGACTGGCAGTTCGACAGCGAGCTGATGCAGTTCTATTACCATTTCGACGTACCGGAGATTACCGGAAACGTCTATAACTACGGTACTTGGACCATCTGCCGCGAATATAATAAAGGCTATAAGGACGCCTATCAGGTAGCGCTGCCGATGAGCTATTTCGGTCATGACACGCTGTCGGACGGCACGATAGTCTATTACACCCAGCACATAGACTACCGGTTGGGCGTAGGTTATGTAGAGGTGCAAGTGACCAACAGCGATTCCCCCTACCCCGTCGATCCCGCTACCGGCAAGCCCGTACCCGGCGACTTCACTCCCGAAGACATGGATTTCCGGTTGCAGCTTGTTTATTAACCCCCCCGCCCCCCTCTTAGAGGGGGAGAGTTCTATTAGAAACGAACCTATATTGAGAGTTAAACCGATATATGTGTTAGGTCCGTGTGCGGCGGAGAGCCGTACACAGGTGTTGGAGTGCGCGGAAGAGCTATCGCGCATCCATGCGCAACGGCCGTTTATTTTTCGCGCGGGCGTGTGGAAGCCGCGCACGAGTCCGCACACGTTCCAAGGTGTAGGAGAAGAGGCGCTGGAGTGGCTCAGAGAGGTGAAAGAGCGGTTCGGTATGGAGGTGGCTACCGAGGTAGCTACGCCGGAGCACGTAGAGGCGGCACTGCGAGCCGGCATCGACTATCTGTGGATAGGCGCAAGGTCGTCTGCCACACCGATTGTTGTACAATCGTTGGCAGACTCCATTGGTGATTTGAGATTTGAGATTTCCAATCTAAAGGGTATCTTCATCAAGAACCCGGTGAATGAAGATGCGGCGTTATGGCTCGGCAACATCGAGCGTCTGGAGAAGACGGGCGTACCGGTGATGGCAGTGCACCGCGGTTGCGGTCACAAACCCTGCTGGGCAATGGCGCACAAGCTACGTTTGGCACGGCCGGACATACCCATGCTGCTCGACCCCAGTCACATGAGCGGCGACGCAGCCTTAGTACCGGCACTGATGCAGAAGATTGACGAGTTAGGTCTCGATGGCGCAATGGTGGAAGTACACTGCCACCCGGAGCAAGCACTCTCCGACGCCAAGCAGCAGATAAGTCCGACGATCCTCCTGTCAGAGTGTTGGCCGTTTACGTGTTTGAGTACTGAAAAGGCCGGAAAAGAGGAGCTGCAGGATGCAGTAGAGTTGCAGTGGCTTCGGGCGGAGATGGACGAGATAGACGAGCGGCTATGGGAGACGATTGCGCAGCGGATGGAGGTAAGCCGGCGCATCGGCGCGTGGAAGAAACTCCACGGCGTAGCCCCTCTCCAGCCGCAACGGTACAAAGAGATTGTGGAGAAGATTAAAACACCCCCCACCTCCCTCCCAGAGGGGGAGAAAGGGCTGCGGACGGAGTTCAAGCTGGCGCTGTGGGAACTGATACACGAAGAGAGTCTGAGACAGCAGAGTTAATAAGTTGACAGTTGACAGTAAATAGTTTAAGATTTGAAATGAGACATATAAGGTACATATTTATTTTATTGCTGTGCATCGCCGGGATGGCGAGTGCGCAGGAGAACCCGCAACGGACGAGTATCTCGGGCGTGGTGGTGGACGGCGACACGGGTGAGACCCTGCCGTTCGTACAGATCTACTTCCTCAAATCAACGACGAACAAAGGAATGGTACCGTCGGAGATAGGTACAACAACCAACCTGGACGGTTATTTCACGCTGAGCAACACCGAGGGGTACAACACGCTCAATTTCCAGATGTTAGGCTACAAGACGGAGATGCTGACGCTGCGCAAGGGGCAGAACCGCAAGGACGTGAAGATCAAGATGACGCCCGACGTATATGGATTGCAGGATATCGTGGTGACGCCCAAGAACCGCAAGCGTGACTACAAGCGCAAAGGCAACCCGGCGGTAGAGCTGATCAAGAACGTGATTGCCAACAAGGAGAACCACTCCGTCCGTACCGCCGACCAGTACACGGCGCAGACCTACTCGCGTATGTCGTTTGCGCTGGATAATATCAAGGTGAACTGGAACAAACCGTTCTGGAAGAATTTCCTGTTCGTCCAGAAATACATTGACTCGACGGGTGTCTATCCGTCCGTGACGATCAGTCTGCGCGAGCATATCAGCGAGGAGTATTTCCAGCGCAAGCCGCACCGCGAGAAGAAGATCCTCCAGAAGAAACGTATCTTCGGTGTGGAGGACCTGGTGTCTTCCGGTTCGTTCCAGGAGAACGTGAACGCGATCTTCAAGGACGTGGACATCAACGACAACAGCATGAACCTGCTGTTCAACCGTTTCGTTTCTCCGCTGAGTTCGACGCTCGCCGTGACATTCTACCAGTACTATATCATGGACACGATCATGGTGGACGGCTATCCGTGTATCGACCTGGCGTTCGTGCCGGTCAACTCGGAGAGCTACGGCTTCACGGGTCACCTCTATATCGTCAATGACAGCACGTACCGGCTCAAGAAATACGCCATCAACGTACCGCCGGATATCAACCTCAATTTCGTGAGCAACTACTCGGTGGAGCACAGCTACAAGCAGTTGGAGAACGGTCTGTGGGCACCGGACAGGACGAGCACGTACGCCAAGTTCTATGTCTTCAACAACAAACGCGGTATCTTAGCCCGTCAGACGAAGATCTACACCGGCTGGGACTTGGAGACGCCTATCCCTAAGGAGACGTTTTCCAGCTTCACCGCCAACGAGGTGGAGAGCAACGACTCCACGGCGCAGCGCCTGGGTGCCGCGGCGTGGGACACACTTCGTCCCGAACCTCTGACGCGGTACGAGAACTCGGTATATGAGTTGGTACAGGAGGTGACGGCACAGCCTAAGTTAGCGAGCATGATTGCCGCAGTGAACGCCCTGACGACCGAGTTCGTTGCCACCACGCCCGCGAAGGATCTGGACCTGAGCAAGTTCGACATCGGTCCTATCTACCAGTTTGTGAGCTGGAACATGTTAGAGGGTGTGCGTGTGCGTGTGGGCGGTGTGTCCACGGCCCGGTTGCATGACCAGTTCTTCTTCCGCGGGTACGTAGCCTTTGGCACGAAAGACCTCCGTCCGAAATACAACGGCACGCTGATCTATACGTTCGATAAGCACAAGAACCAACCCTACGACGGTTTGAGGCACCATCTCCAGCTCTCCGCCCAGTACGACGTGGAGGAGCCGGGCCAGCTGACGGACGTCATCCGCAGAGACCACATCCTGATGTCCATCCCGACGAGCACGCCTACCCTGGGATTCGACCAGTACGTCTTCCACGCGAACGTGGAATACATGAAGGAGTGGCGTAACAAGTTCTCCATCAAGACGAGTTTCGATTTCAGCAACAACGAGGCAGCCGGCGCGCTGCGCTACGACCGTGTTGACTGGACACCGAATATCTCCGCGACGGACACCACATGGACGAAGACCACCACGCCCATCGGTTCGTACCGCGACTACGAAGGGAAGATCGAGTTCCGTTACTCTCCGGGCAGCCGTGTGTATATCGACCGCATGGGTATCGAGAGTCCTTTCGCGCTGGAGAAAGATGCGCCGACCATCAAACTGATACACAGCATCGGCTTTCTGGACGACCGTCACAACGGCGGCAACGGTTTTTTCTATAACCGTACGGAAGCCATGTTCGACAAACGGTTCTGGTTCTCCGCGTTCGGCCACCTGGATCTGCGCGTACAGACCGGTATGATCTGGCAGAAAGTGCCGTTCACCAAACTCTACCTGCCGCAGACGAGTACGTCTATCTTCCTCGCCCAGCGGAGTTTCAACCTGATGAAGCCGATGGAGTTTCTGATGGACGAGTACGTATCGCTGTTCGCTACGTACTATTTCAAGGGCTGGATATTGAACCGCATCCCGGGCATCAACAAACTCAAACTCCGCGGCGTAGTCTCCGTAGCGGCCATCTACGGCGGTCTGACGAAGAAGAACAACCCGTTCATCGAGACGGGCAACGGTCTGTACGAATTCCCGCAGAGCGCTACGTTTGACGACAAAGGCTACTGGGTAGCGGGCCGTACGTCCTCGCCTATCGGCAAACTGCCGTACATAGAGATCACCGCGGGATTCGAGAACATCCTCAAGTTCATCCGTATCGACTACGTCCGCCGTATCACCTATAATGACTACGAGCTGCCGTTCATGGTACCGAACGCACAGGGCGAGATGATCCCTGCCCGCAGACGCATCCCCGCGTGGGGCCGCAACGGCGTGAAGATCACTTTCCGTCTGGCATTATAAACCCTTAAATGAAAAACCTACCTCATATGAACACCAAACAGATTATTCTTTGCGCAGTGCTGGCACTCTCGACAGGGCTGCACGCGCAGACGCAACAAGAGAAGATAAAAGCACAAATCCAGGAGGCGCAGGAGAAAGTGATCCAATGGGACACGGAGACGCTGCTGGATTCGCTGGACCAGGAGAAACTGCCCAAGATTGTCTCCGGCGGCGTGCTTGCCGGCGCGAACCTCAGTAACTTCATCATCACGCGCGACCACCACACCATGAGTTCGTACATGCACGTAGGCGGCGAGTTAGGCGGTTTTCTGGATTTCAGCCTCAGCAAGCATTTCGCTATCCAGCCGCAGGTGCTCTTCACCGCGCAGCAGAACAAGTTTGCTATGAAGGAAGGCGAGGACGTATTCAAACTCAACGGCCTCTGGTCGTTCGGCATGGATATACCTATCTATTTCCTCGGCCGGTTCGGCAACCTCAAGCAGGGCTACCTGCAGTTCGGCGGCGGTATCTTCACCCATTTCACGTTCGCCTCCAACACCGGCAAATACAAGAATGTGGACAATCCCTCCACGCCGGCACAGGCACCGGCCCGAATCACCGCAGCCGAGAGCACGGAGAGCACCGAATACACCTACGACTACAGCCGTCTCTACAGCCTGCATAACAACCATTTCGGCGTATGTGCCACCATCGGCTACGAGTTCAAGTTCGGCATGCAGATCAACGTACAATACAAAGTCAGCCTGTCCGATATAGCAGGCTTCTACAGCGAGATGAAGGGTCAGAAAGTGGCTGACGCACTGATCTATCCGCAGTGCATCAGCCTGGTCTTAGGTTACCGCTGGAAATAATTGTTCCGTATCAACCGATCGGACAACCGGTACGCCTCATCCTCACGGATGGGGCGTTTTTGCGTGCTGTCCATAAGGTTGATACCGAAGCTGCGCCAGCGGTAGTCCTGTGCTCCTACGAGGGCGCGGTAGGTAGGATAGATATCCATCTGGTAGGCGTCCGCGGTATAATGCGGGTTGCCGGATATACGGGGGGAGTAGATCACAAGCGGCAGGCAGTCGTCCGACGGGTGCAAGTCCCAATTATGCTTGTCCGCGTACCGCTGCATGGCCTCGCGGCACTCGTAATGCAGGATACGGTGGTCACCGGTGATGACGATGGTGTATTGCTGCATGAGGGTGTCTGTCTCTATCTTGCGGATGAGATACCCTAATCCGTCGTCGAGGGCGTTGAAGCCCCGGATGAAGTTATACATTACCCACGGCATATTCTTGTCCAGCGGCAGAGAAGAGTATTTCTCGTTCACAAACGGCGCATGGGTCGATTGGGTGATACACTGGATATAGCGCCATCCGTCGTCCACGAGGGAGTCCAGTTTCTGGAAGAGGACGGTGTCTATGTCGGTGTAGCAGATGGTGGTGTCATAGCCGTAGGCGGGGGACATGTGGGTCTGGTTCCAGACACAGGTGTCGTGCGGCAGGAGGCAGACCGCCTTCTGAGGCGCGAGCTTCATGATGGCGGGATAGGTGTTACCGTCATAATGCAGACAAGTGGCGCCGGCGTTGATAGGCAGCAGTCCGGTATTGACGATCATCTGCCCGTCCGCCGAAGGCGCCCCCACTATCTGGGTGTGAATGCGGTTGGCATAGAAAGTATGGTCGTTCTGCGTGAGACGGTAGAGGTTGGGCATGATATCCGGCGTGACGACCCAGTTCTCCAGACTCTCCAGCAGAACGATGATGAGCTTGCCGTCGAGGGTGACGGAGTCCGGACCTGCGTAGAGTGTCTCCATCCGCGCGCGGTCCTCCTCCGTGAGAGGACGGACAGGCTGTATGCCGTTGATCATCAGCGGGTAGTCCAGCAGGATATACAGCGGCGAATAGAGGACGGAGGTGTAAGCCACTGTTGTCGGGAAATGGGTGCCATAGACGGGTTCGCGGCGCTCGCGGACGAAGGGGAAGGGGTCGAAAGGCACGTCACGGGAAGCGGTGTAGAGCCCTTCTCCCGTAAGACGCAGGCCCACCGAGAGCGCTACCACTACCAGCCATGCTACGCCGCTGCGCTCGCTCCGTTTGATCCAATGGAAGACGATCGCGAAGAGGGCCGTCAGACCGTAGAAGAGCAGGTCGATACCCCACTCTATATAGATCAGCACCGACCAGAAATACCCGTGCAGGTTGCCCGACATGTTAAACGCCTCCGCGTCCAGCAGAATATGGTTGTTGCGCATGTAGATGAGGTTCGCTACAAACCATGTGTCGATGACCACGGACAGGAGGATGAGCCACCGTTTGTCGCGCAGCAGGAACGTGACGGAGGCAAAGAGCATTGCCGCCGCCAGTTTGGCCAGCCATTGCGAGAGGAGCTCCGTGAAAGGAGGTTGAAGCGCCAGTTCGCGGAAGGCGAAATGGTCAAAAAGCAAGGTCTCAACGAACACCAATGCGGTGAAGAGACCGAAGATAATCCAGTTCTCCTTGTTTTTCATGCCACCCGCGCTATACAGAAACAACCCGCCATGATCAGCAGCACGCCTACCCAGTGGATCGGCGCCACGTGCTCATGGAACACAATCATACCGGACACTACGCTGAACACAAAGCCCAGCGAGGTGAGCGGATACACCAGCGAGAACGCGTATTTATTGAGCAGCCAGAGCCAGAAGACGTTCGCTCCGATGAGGAGCCAGAGGCCGGACTGGAGGTAGAGGTTGAGGAACAGACGGCCTACGTTCGCCCATTTCCAGGCGAACTCCGTCTCCGCCGCCATGCCCATCTTGAGCAACAGCTGGCCGGCTACCGACATTGCCTGCTGTACCAGCATGAAGAGAAATAAATAGAAAGTATTCATAATCGGTTATTTACCATGTTTGAGTTTGTAGGATTGTTGTATATCGCGGTAGCGGAGCACCACCTCGTCCATGACGCTCTCCCAGGAGCGTGAGATGGTCTTGGAGGCTTTCGTCCCCACCTTCGCTATCAGCTCCGGCTGCTCCATGAGGGAGACGATACAGCGGGCGTATTCCTCTTTTCCCGCAGGCGAGAGGAAGCCGTCCACACCGTCCTGCACCGCCGAGGCTGCGGTAGAGCCAGCGAGCATGAGGGAGGGGGTGTGCATCGCCGCCGCCTCGCGCACCACGAGACCGCAGGTGTCGTAGAGCGAGGGGAAGATAAACAGATCCGCCGCGGCGTAGATACGCTTCAGACGGTCGCGGTCGAGAATATTTCCCAGGAGCGTCACGCGGGGGGAGAGCCCCAGTTCCTTGATCTTATGGCGTATCTCCCGCACGGCGTACCCGGTACCGACCATGAAGAGGTGGAAAGGCTTGTCCTTGATAAGCGCCAGCGCGTCGAGGATCAGACCGATATTCTTCTCCCAAATATGCTGGCCTACAAAGAGGAGCATCGTCTCATCGGGCAATAGTCCCAACTCCTCCCGCATCTCGGCACGCATCTTCTCTATCTTCGCCGTAGGGGTATAGAAGTCATTACCGTTCTCCACGACCTCCACGTGGCCTTTGTAGCCGTACTCGCGAAGCGTCTCCTCCACCGCCGGCAGGGGGATCCACACCTCGTCGGCTTTCTCGAAGAACCGTACTATGTGGCGCACCATCCAATCCACGACCGCCTTGCTCTTGACATTATGCTCGAAGTCCTGGCGGTACTTGGAGTGGAAAGTGGCAACCATGGGGATACCCTGCCGCTGCGCCGCAGCGTACGCCAGATCGCCCGTGGTGAAGGGACAGTGGGCGTGCACCAGTTCGAAAGGCATCTGCCGGAACCGCCGCATGAAGGACGGCGAGAGGAACGGTACGCCGTAACGGTAGGGGTGGCGGAAAGGAATAGGCACGGAGGGGAAACGGTACACGGGGTACTGCACCTCCTTCAGCACCGCCTCCGCACCCGGCGCATAAGGTGTGATGACCGACACCTCGTGGCCTTTCTCGTGCAGCCAGTAGGCATAGTTCTGCGCGGTGAGCGCTACTCCGTCCAGAATAGGCGGGAAATTATCATTGAAGATTCCGTACATAAGCTTGTTTTATTGAATTGGAACGGCAATCAGTTTGCCTCTTGCTATCTGTTTTTTCAATGACACGAAGGAGTAGAAATACACCTGTCCGGGCATCAGATCGACGTAAACACCGGAGTTCGGGTCAGTCACATCCACCTTCATGAGCACATCGTTGTTCCAGCTGTCGCGTCTCACCTCAAAGCTGTTGGGGTCAGCCACCGGCAGGTTCTCATAAGCATAGACGAGGTGTCCGTTGCGGTCATAGAGATAGAAGAACACGCCCGAGCGGATAGTCGCCACGAAGAGCTGGTTGGTTCCCGGCACACGGCGGACGAAGACCTCCTTGGAGGACGAAGCCGCTATACCGTCGTTGACATCCGTCTCAAGGAAGAGGATACGATACACCCTATCCGAGCCGTCCTGCGCCGTACAGTAGATATACGTCGTATCATTGACGGTGTTGCGGGTGTAGGTGGTGTCCGCGTTCTCCGAAGTGGGAACACCCGTTACCAGCGGAGTGGCGCCCGCGCCGTTCATGAGGTAATAGGTATAGAACGTCGTATCCGGATGGAAGCCCGGCATTTCCTCGCCGTCGAGGTAAATCATCAGGAGGGTGTTCACCGTGTCCTTGCCGAAGAGCTGCTGGATAGAATAGGTATTCTGGGTCTTCCTGTCCTGCGCCGTGACGGTAATGACGATGGTGCCGTTCTCCTCGCGGTAGATGGTGTCGGCAGCCAGCGGGTCGGACTTGACGATGGTTACATCCGCGGCGGTAAAGAAAGCCGTGCTGTCCGAGCCGTAGGGGTGGGCGTAGGGGTAATCCATCTTATCGCTCTTGAAGCCGCGCAAGGACACTCCGCGAAGCTGTATATCTACCAGCGTAGCGTCGTTATTGCGGCTGAAGAGGAAGACGAGTTTATACTCCGCCTCGTCCTCGTTGTTAGGCGCGAGCACGTGGATGAGCACCTCAATCCTGTCTTCGTCCGGGACATAAACCGTGTCCACCGTCACGGTCTGGAAGGGGTCGGATTTGAGGATCCGCATCGCCGGTACGGTGAACTCCTTCACCTCGGGGTCGTACGGCATAGAGACCGTGTAGTCGTAGGTCTCCCGGTCGAAATAGAAGCGGTCGTAGGGGAACTGCTTCTCGTCCTTGTCCATGAGGATGATATTCTCCAGCGTGGTGATAGTCGATTGCACGCGCTCGAAGACAATCGTGTAGGCGTTATACGTCTTGTCCTCCGCCCACACCTCGATGGTGACGGTGTCGCCTACCTGGTACTGGGCGGTGATCTGGTCGTCATGGGTGATGGCGGTCACGTTCGGCACCGGCAGACCGAAGTCCAGATCCACGCGGTAGTTGGAGCGCTCGGGATCAAAGTCCTTGAGCGGTTTCCCGTCAATCATGACCATCCGGAGCGTGGCGTCCGACGAAGGCTCAATGGGGTAATGGATCGTATAGGTGCGGGTGGTATTGTCCTCCGCCTTGACGGTGATCACGTGCTTGAAGCCCAGCGACTTGCCTGTATAGGAATCCGGCAGGGAGTCTGTCTGCACGCGCTGGTGCGCCTCGCCTAAGAAGTACTTCACCGCCGGGGCACGGCCGTTGAGTTCGGCTACCTGGTTGGGTGTGAGCGTGTAGTAATACTCCGTCTCGGTGCCTTTGAAGCCCGGCAGCGGGATATTCTCCACCTCGATGGACTCCAGCGTATCGACGTCCCATTTGCGGATACGGAAAGTGAGGGTATAGACATTCGTCTCGCTGCTCTGGGCGGTGACGGTAGTCTGGTGTACCCAAATATGTTCCCGGCTATCGAGACTCACAGTAACGGAGTCGATATACGGCCACTGGGAGTGATCGCCGGCGGAGAGCTCGCCGTAGTCGATAAGCGGGAAAGCCTCGCCGGCCGCCAGCGTGGTGTCGTAGGCAAAAGTCGTCGGCTCAAAGCCCTCCCACGGCTTGCCGTTGGCGTAAATCATCTCTAAGGTATTCACGCGCGAGGGTTGGAAGTCACAAAGGACGGTGTAAGTCTTCTGATAAGATTTATCCTCCGCCGTGACGGTGACGGTAATGGGGTTGCGGGTAGCGTCGATACGGACGTCAGCCTGACCGTTCACCGCTTCGGCATCCACCACCGGCAACTCGTCGCCGACAAGCAGTTTGTCATAGACATAGAACGTCGAGTCCGGCGCAACGATGGTGTCGCTGTTGACCGTCAGCCAGACCAGACGCGTGTCCTTGGACAGCTCGTACTCGAAATAGAGGCGGTAGGTGTTGACCGTACCGTCTTCGGCCTTCACGTGGAGGAAGATCGAATCTTTGTAGGTCTCCATCTCTATCGACTGGCCGTCCGTCTTGAGCTGCGCACTGACGGCAGGTACCGAGTCACGGAGGATATTAATATGATATTCGTTATTGCCCGGATCAAACGGACGCATGGACGGGTTCAGACCGCTCTCGGCGCCGTAGGTCAGGAAATCCTTGTTGTCCAGGAAGATATTCGCTAATTGGGCATCGTTGGAGAGCGCCTCGATGTATATCTCCACGTAGTACTCCGAGAAGGATCCGTCTTCCGCCGCCACGTGCACGGTGTAGTTATAGCCGTGGCTGCCGGGGATAGGCGTGGCGGTGGTGGTCACGGTCTGGAAGCGGTCGTCGGAGGTATAGACGAGCTCTATCTCGTCCGAAGGCAGGGAGACGGAGTAGTAATGCCGTCCCGCCTCGAAATGGTCGAGCGACTCGCCGTTGACGATGATACCGGTGAGGTCGGAGCAGTGGCTCTTGCCGGCTTTGACGACAAGCGTATAGATCTCGGTAGCCTTACCGTCCTCGCTCTCCACGGTGAAGACAGTCCCTTCGCCGTTGAGGCGGCCGGTCTCGACCGTCACTTTCTGTCCCTTATGGCCTGCCTCGTAGGTGATATCCGGCATCTTGGGCTGCGCGCTCTTCGCGCCCGGAGCGACAGGCAGGGTGACGGTATAACTCTTCGTCCCCGGGTCAAAGCCCTCCACCGGTACGCCGTCCAGCAGGATAGCGTTGAGCGTAGCGGACGGCGAGAGCGGACGGCGGACCCTCACGCGGTAGGTAGCCGAACTGCCGTCCTCGGCGGTGACAAGGGTCGTATAGAGGAGGCCGTCGGTCTCTGCCGTCTGCGTGGTCGTCAGGCGCTGGGCCATTTCGGCAGGCACGAAAGCAAGCAGTAACGTGCTGTCCGAGAGCAGTTCGTACTCTTTCTCGGAAGGCAGGAAATCCTCGTAATCCTCCCCGTCCCGCATGATAGACGCCAGCGCGGTGTTGGACGAGAGGGAGGTAGGATAAGTCCAGGTATAGGTGTTCTGCACTGTACCATAGACACCCCACTCCATTCCCTCGGGGCGCTGGGTGAAGACCACGGAGTCGGTCGGGAACTGGCGTTCGAAGGAGATATACTGCTGCGGTTTGGCGGCGGTCTTCTCCAGGGTCGTACCGCCGAGGTCGGTCATGACATCCGTCCCCTGAAGGAAGGTGGAGAGCACGCCGGTAGTAGTGAGAGCCGGCTGGTGGCAGGTGATAGTATAAGTGCCGGTAGCGCCGTTCTCGGCGGTGACGGTGATCACGCCGTTGACGAGCGAGACGCGCTGCAAGTCGCTCTTCTTCTCGAACGAGATCAACGGCAGCTGCGCCGCCTCAAGGTCGTAGGTACGGGTCTCCGCGTCGTAACTCAGTCCGTCGGCAACGATATCCGCCAGCGTAGTGTCGTCACTCAGGTCGGTGACGAAACGGACGGTATAGACCTTCGCCTCGCCTTTCTCCGGCGTGACGGTAATGGTCATGGTGGAGTCGGTCTCGTTATAATCGGTAGTCACGTGTTGGAGTGACGAACCCGGGATCGGCTGCAGGTCAGGGAGGTTACGTTGCGACGACGGGATTGTGATGGTGTAGCTCGTCGTTGCCGGATTGAAGGTATTCATCGTGTCACCGGCGACTACGAGACGAGCCAATTGGTTATTGATGTCCAGCGGACGTTTTACTTGCAGCGAATAGCCATCGGTGTACGTACCGTCCTCCGCAAAGTTACGGATAGTAGCCGTGCGAATACTATACTCATCATCGATCACAGGTTCACTCCAATTTAACAACTGAGCCTGATCAGAAACCTCACCGTTGAACTCATACGAACGGATGTTTATATCCTCCGGATCGGTCAATGTGACCGTAAAGACTTTGCTATTCAAGACAGCATTGATTCCGTTGACTTTAGCAGCTTTGGGTTTCGAGTTATAGGACAATCTAAACCAATCTACATATAATTTGGCACCAGAGCTTGCTCCCTGGCTTTTATGGGTGGCATCCACAGCAATATTCATACCAACTATCGGTTTACCATCTAAGGTAAGGGTCTGCGTTTTAGTCTTGTAGCTTGAGCTGGTTGAGTTATCGGTAAAGTCAAAACTATACTCTGTGTTATTGGCATCTTTAAATCGGTAAGCAAAGAAAGCTCCATTATCCGCATGTGATTGATGTTTATAATTCACCGTAATCTCATCCGGTGTATTCATAAAATCAATATAGTCGTAGAATTCGTACTTTGTCTTGTTTGCAACCGCCATCGCACCGGATAATTTTCCTAATGTAATAATAGCAGGCAAAGCACCTCCGGCAGCAGACCAATAAGTAGTCTCCAAACCGACTACGGTAGAAGAGGTCTTTACTACTTCCGAACCCGTTTTGGAACAAGAGGCTACACAAACCTCCTTGAAGAAATCAGCAGGAACTTGCCACCCGGTAGGTTTGGCACCATTATTATATACAGCCGTTTCCCACTGCGTGAAATCGCTATTCGGTATAACATCATTCACATAATGGAAGAAGATAATATATTTATTCACAAAGCCGCCTTTGGATACAGAACATTCCCATTTATACATGGATGCCTCCGGTTCCGTTTCCACACCGCTATTCTTGGTGGTAGCAATCTTCGGATAACTTTTAGTCGTTCTGTTAACAATGTACGTAAAGCGATTCGGATTAAAGCCCGGCACATCCACTCCGTCCACCTTGATACTATTGAGCACAGCCGGGTTCTGAGTGGAAAGTTGCGGAGTAATCGTATATACTACATCCTCAATCGAATCATTATTAGCCTTAACGGTAATGATCGTCGGCGCTTTGACGCCACCCGGTTGGATGAAGACGGTTTGCTCGGGGTACATCTTCTCGTACTCTACCGTGAGCGAACGGGAACCGAACGGCATCTCTACATTGAAATCACGTTGTTCTTTATTCTTCAGGCTCAATTCCTGATCCAGTTCTACGATACGGATCATAGAAAGGAGATTGCGGGTTTTGAGGACCGCGCGCTTGAATAATATATTGTACGTGCGCGCGTCGCCGTTCTCCGCGGTAACGATGATCTGGCTTGTCTGACCGATCGGACGGGAAACGACATCTATACGCTGCTCGGGTTCGGCTTTCTCATAGACCATCTTCGGGCACTCGGTAGCCTCGTACGGGAGTACAGATCCCCGAGCGCGGTATTAGCCGAACGCTTCACGGGGAAGGCTATCGTGTAGTCCTGTGTCGCGCCGCTCTGCGCCTCCACACGGATGAGCGCCGTGCCGTCGGGACGGCAGAAAGCGGTGGTGATCGTCTGGTTGGCGTTCTGACCCACGGGGAAGATATTCGGGATGATCTTCGTGCCTTGCGGCAGCGAGTCGGTGTACGCCGTCACGGCGGGGTCGAAGCCCGGCAGGCTCACGCCGTCTATCAGAATGTCCGCCAGCAGGGCGTTGCTGCTCAGGGTGCGGGTGTAGATCACCGAATAGGTGTTCGTTGCGCCGTTCTCGGCAGTGACGAATACCTGCTGGAGCGTGTCGCACACATCCGTCTGCAAGACCGTCTGTCCCTCGCGGGGCGTGACTGTCAGCACAGGCAGCGGCGTACCCTCGTCTATCGTCAGGCGGTAGTCGAAGGTCTCCGGCACAAAAGCAAGGGTATAGCCCTCTACCTGCATATCCGCCAGCGTGGCGTCGCTGTACTGCTCGACGGTATAACGGACGGTATAACGCTCTTCGGTGCCGTTCTCGGCTAACACGTGTACCGCCCACTCGCCTTTCGCCTGTTGGCCGGAGAAGAGCACCTGTGCCTCCTCCGCAGCTTCGTATCGAAGGGTCGGATAAGTGCTGCCGGGCACAAGGGTATAGGCGTAGTCATGGATGGCGGGGTCGAAGCCGGGGAGGAGCGTCTCGCCCTCGCCGCGGTTCTCATAGATGGCGCGCAGCGCGGCGTTGGACGAGAGCGGATGGGTGAAGACCACGGAGTAAGCCGTCTTGTGGCCCTCCGCGTCCTGCACGTGCAGCCACGCTATCGTGTCCTGCCACAGGACAATCACCGTATCGACGGTAGCGGAAGGAACACCCTTCACCTCCGGCAGCTCGTCGCGGTACTCACGCGTATAGGTCATGGTCTCGGGATGGAACTCCGCTATCGGGCTGCCGTTGACGAGAATACCCTCCAGCTGCGCGGTTGTTGCCGGAGCGGAGAGGAAAGTGATCGTATAGGTCTGCGAGCCGTCCTCGGCGGAGACTTTGACGGTAGCCACGCCGGCGGCGTAAGGCGCGGTGACGGTCACCTGCTGGCCCGCGGACGAACCCGCCACGATCAGCGGGCACAGCTGGCCGTAGGCGAGCTGGTAGGTATAGTCCAGCGAGTCCTTCCGGAAGCCCGGCAGGGGGATAGTGTCGCCGCCCGTGACGAGCCGCAGGCTCTCCAGCTGCGTGCCGGCGGCGGAAGGGATGACAAACTTGATCTTATACGTCCGGGTAGCACCGCTCTGCGCCTGTACTACGATACGCAGCGTACGGTTCTCCCAGGCGGTCGTCACCCGCTGCACGCTCTCCGCGAGGTCCCAGCTCACGGCGGGCATCTCGGTGGTTCCGGTGTCCAGCACGTGGGTATAGGAGAGCTGCTCCGGCGCAAAGCCCTTGAGCGAGTCGCCGGCTACGTAAATCATCCGCAGCACCGTGTTGGCGGATTTCTTGCAGACGAAATGTATCACGTACGTACGGCTCGTACCGTTGCGGGGACGGACGGTCACCTTGTAGTCGCCGTTGGTGGAGGTGGGGTAACGGACGATGGTGTCCTGATAGAGGTCGCTCTGACGCACCAGCGACACCTCCGGCACTTCCGTCGCGTCCGAAGAGAGCTTCACCCAGTACTCGTTCCGCTGCGGGTCGAAAGGCACGGGACTGTAGTCCGCGTCCTGTAACTCATAGCCCGCTACGGAGAGGCTCTTGAGGGTATTGTCCTTGTATTCGTTCTTGGTGAAATCGATATAGTAATTGGTGGTAGCGCCATTGCCGGCGGTGACGGAGATACGGTATTTGCCCGTCAGTCCCGCAGGGGCGTAGGTCTTGATCTCCTGGAACTCGTCGTGGGGTATCGGCCGGACTACCGGCAGAGAGGTCGCCTCGATAGGCAGGGCGTAGGGATAAACGGTGCTGTCCGGACGGAAACCGGCTATAGGCGTGCCGTCTATCTCGATGCCCGCGAGCGTGGAGATCTCCGACTTGGCGGCGCTATAGACCAGCTTATAGACGGTCATGTCCGCGCCGTTGCCGGCTACCACCGTCACGCGCACCGTTCCGTCCACCACCCCTTCCGGCAGCGACTCCACGGTCACGGTCTGATACTCGTCGCCGGGCGTGTAAACCACCTCCGGAAGGGTCTTCGTTCCCATCTTGAGGTTGACATAATACATCGTAGCGGCGGGGTCGAAGGCTATCGCCGTGGGGTCATCAGCCTTCGCGGGGTTGACAAACTCGATCTGCTCGCCCTTCACCTGCAGGTCGGCGAGGTAGGCGTAGGACGATTTCTCTAACTTGATATTCAGCTTGTAGGTCTTGGTCACGGGGCTGGTCTTGCCGGCGGAGACGGTGATCTGTACCGTCGAACCGTTGATATCCGCGCCCGAAGGCAGGGGGTTAGGCATGACCGTGATCGTCTGCTCGCCCGCAGGGTACGCCGAGACGGGGTCTATCGCCAGCCGTTCCGTACCCTCCGGCAGCGACACTTTGTAGATGGCCTGGCCCGGAGTGAAGCCCGGCAGAGACTTGCCGTTGATCTTGATATCCGCCAGCGTGGCGTCCTTGAGTTCGCCTACCGAGAAACGGAAGGTGTACGTCTTCTTGGTCGTCTTGTCCGCCGCGGTGACGGTAATGGTGGCAGTGCCGGTAGGCGAAGCCGCCTGGCTCACCACCGCCGTCTGGGCGTCCTCCGCAAGAGTGTAGGTCACCACCGGTGCCTGCGTCGTGCCGTACGGCAGCTCTACGTTATAGTTCGTCTGACCCGGGCGGAAAGCGTCGTAGTTGGCGCCGTTGATCTGCACCTCCGCCAGCGTGGCGTTCGTACTCGGCGCGCGCTGGAACTGTATCTGATAGACCGTCGTCGTCTTGCCGTCCTCCGAGGTCACGGTGATCTTCGTCGGCTTCGACTCCAGATCGCCGTACTCCACCTTCATCTCCGTCCCGTTGAGCTCACGGCCGTTGAAAGTGACCGTCTTGCCACGGGCGTTGGTGAGCGAACCGATGCCGCGGCGGCCGGTGATAGCAGGGATCGTAGTTGCCGTCTCGCCTAACGAATAGGTCTGCACCTCCGTGCTGTTCGGATCGAAAGCCTTCCACTCCTTGCCGCCTACGTACAGCTTCTGGATCTTCGACGAATAAATCAGCTCCACGTCGTCCACGTACAGCGAGTTGCCGGCGTACAGGCCGTTGTTGGCACGGAAATTGGGATAGTTGGAGGCGGAGAAGATAATATTCATCTTCGTCGGCACGTCGTTGTTGAAATAGTAGATCGGTACGACCATGCGAGTCCAGTTGTTGTAGGTCTTGCGCTCGCGTATCATTCCCTCGGCTATCTGGTTCGCCTTTGTGACGGTACCGCACTCGTTGCCGTTGAGCTCCAGACGGATATCGGACTCCTCGTCGGTCTTGCTCACGGACGTACAACCGCCGTTCTTCGCCTTGTATTTCTCGCCGCGGGCGGTTCCCGACCAGGCGTAGTAAAGGAGGTAGTAATCCTCGTCGGCGGTGTGGCTGCCGGTACGGCGTATCCATACCGCCATTGAGTCCGGACGGTATTTCCAACTGACACCGCCGTAGGTGCCGGCGGTAGCTTCGTTCACTTTCAGCACCGACTCCAGATACACCCACGGCTGCCCCAGGGAGAAATAACCCGGACTGGTCTCCGTGATACCGGCGGCGCCTACGTCCTGGTCCTGCACCATCATGGAATAACTGCCCGAATGACCGCTCTCGCGGTGGGCAAAATTGAACTTGAAGCCCACCTGCTCCACGTTCGACGCGTTCCACCCCGTCGGTTGGATCTCGCCGTTGAACTTGGCTCCGTTCCACTCCTCAAAACCGGCATTGGAAACCTGCTGGGCCGTCACCGGAAGAGATGAGGCCAGTACCACTGCCACGGCAGCCCGCACCATTGCCTGTACTTTGCTAAACATATGCATATGATTGATTATTTGACATTTGAGATTTGACATTTTGCTTTTGACTTTTGACTAATTTTTTAAGAAAATAAACATTAAAAACCCCTTGCCGTTTGTAGCCCTTGCGGGCTGATGTGCCTTAGTCCGCTATGCCGCCCGGTGAGCAAGCTCCCCGTTCTGCCTACCGCCCTAATCCACACTCCTTACGGAGTACAAACGCCTGCGGACATAA
>CADBZO010000017.1 GCA_902799185.1 uncultured Bacteroidales bacterium
CCTCTATGAAGAACGTCTATGTCCTCAAAGGCAACGCTTTCTTGGAGTACGTAGGAACCAACGCTTTGGCGGCTAACAAGGCATACATTCAACTGCCGGCTGCAGGCCCGAACAACGCGCCTGCACGCATCCGCATGGTCATCAACGGCACGACTGCGGTGGAGAACGTAGAGGCTGAGGCTGTCAAGGCTGAGAAGTTCATCGAGAACGGTCAGGTCTTCATCCGCCGCGGTAATGAGGTATACAACCTCCAAGGTCAAATCGTTAAATAATTTAGGAGGACACAACTATGACAAAGAAAAATTATATTGCTCCTAATACGGAGATGATGAATTTCGGTTCTGCAGGCATTATGCAATCCCTCCAAATCATGACCGGTTCGGGAGCTGCTACAGTAGATAACGGAGATACGATTGACTGACGTATATCGTGATACACGATAAAGAACCCCACGCAGAGGCGTGAGGAATTTAGAAAAAGTTTTTTTGGTGGGTGTCCTGCGTTGTGAAACGCGGGACACTTTTTGTTATTCTTGCTCCCCTTTTCCCCTCCCCGCGTCTTTCCTTCCCGCGTCTTTTTCGTTCTATTCGTCAAAAAAATGTAGTAATTTTGTCCCACTTTTTTAATAAATGTGTGACAGAAATGAAGGATAGCGCGCACTATTCCATCCTGCATGACAGCAAACAACTCTATGCAGCTAAGTACTTGACTTACTTGCCAACTGAAGAGCAACTGCGCAACGAAATTGAGCGTCAGAAGCAGATCTTCTTGGAGCAGGAAAAGGATTAAAAATAGATTTGGTACACGCGCGTACCAAATTGGTATGACCTTTTTCTCCCCCAAAATTTGCATATTCCAAATATTTTTTGTAATTTTGCAGCCGTTTTTACGCAAAAACATGGAATACAAGAGTTATCAATCCTCATGTAGGATCCGTTTCCGTCGGTTCTGCCACAAGGCGTACGCCGCTTTCTGCTCCCTGCACCGCGAGGTGACTATCGGGCGTGTGGCGGGTTACATGACCGACCTGGAGATGCTCAAACACGGAAAGAGCCTCGCCGCGACGGCGCTGCTCCTGTTCTCCGGCATCGTCTCCGCCGAAACGGAAGAAGGCGTACCGCCGGACTCCACAGCCTTAACCACGCAGCAACTTAGTCTTCAGGAGGTGCTCGTGGTGGCTCAGAAAGCTGAAGTTCATTCGGAAGCCTACCGACTCATTACGCAGGTGTCGCGCGCCGAGATAGAGGCGCTGCCGATACAGACTGTGGCGGATATCTTGCAATATCTGCCGGGTGTGGACGTGCGTACACGCGGGGCGAACGGCGCGCAGGCCGACATCAGCATGCGCGGCGGCACGTTCGACCAGGTGCTCGTCCTCCTTAACGGCGTAGCCCTCTCGGACTTCCATACCGGCCATTATACGCTGAACATACCCGTTTCGGCGGAACTGATCGAGCGCGTCGAGGTGCTGCAAGGCACTTCCGCCAACCTCCACGGCGCTTTCTCCGGGGCGGTGAATATTGTCACGAGGAATGTACAAAGGGACAATGTACAAGGTACAAAGGGCGTGACGGTTAAACTGACGGGGGGCATGAACGGTCTCGTTAATCCCGAAGTGGCGGCTACCATTGCCATTCCTGATAAATCCTCCTCCCATGAGCGGGTGAAGAGCTCTGCTCGATCGGACTGCCGGTGGCCGTCCGTAGAACTCTCGGGAGGGGTTATTAACCTCTCTGCCGAATACAGCCGGGCGGAGGGCTATCTCGCTCCCCGGCCGACGGAGAAGGAGAAGACGGCCTGCAAGAACAGCGATTTTCAGTTCGCTAACCTCTATTTCCAGACCCGCTGGCGCGGGTTGGACGTGCAGGCGGGTGCGCAATGGAAAGACGCAGGGCTGGGCATGGGCTACGGCTTCGGGTCCCAGGACCAGTTCGACGCCACGCGCACCGCTTTCGCCTCCGCCAAGTACGGCCACCGGTGGGGTGCCTGGCGGCTGGAGGCGCAGGCTGCCTACCGCGCCAACTACGACCGCTATGAGTGGCACCGCGGGCAGCGGCTCTACGGCAATTTTCATTTCGCCCAGACCGCCTCGGCAGCCCTCGCTGCCCATTACGCCTCGCGCATAGGTACCACCTCTTTCGGCGTGAGTGTGCGCAACGAGAACATGCACTCCACCAACCTGGGCGACACGATCAACCCGGACGGCCAGGTGCCCAACGTAGCGGATTTCCCCCTCTCGCAGGTGAGGGTGCTGGACCTCGTACGCGGCGGCAACCGTTTTCATACCAACTACTACGCCGAGCAGACCTTCTATTATGCCGGCCTGTCGGCATCCGTAGGACTCAACGGCACCTATAACACCCGCTTCGGTCACCACCTGGGCGGCGGTGCGAATATCGGCTATTCTTTCCGCAAAGGCGGCACGCTGTACGCCAACGCCAACCGCTCGCTGAGGATGCCTACCTTCACCGACCTCTATTACAACGCCGGCAACCAGCTGGGCAACCGAGACCTCAAACCCGAAGAGGCATGGCTCCTTTCCGTCGGGTACAAAGGAGAATTATCCTCCCTCCCTTGTGGGGAGGGACGGGGAGGGGTTTTCTCTTTGTCGGCCGACTGGTACTACCGCTGGGGCAGGAATATCATCGACTGGGTCTATGTGCCGGACGACGCCAAACGTCCGTACCACGCGCAGAACCAGCAGCAGGTCAACGCCACGGGCGTAGAGCTCTCCGTGGCATACCGGCTCAACGAATGGCTCCGGTGCCTCTCCGTCGATTATGCCTACACCTATCTGGATCTGGACCTCAAAGAGGCCGGTTCGCGGTATCTCGACTATCTGAGCCACAAACTCGTCATCCGTCTGGAGCACGGGATATACAAAGGCTTCGGCGCCTCATGGACGGTACGGTTCCAGAAGCGCGAGGGCCAGTATAACAATGCGGAAGGGGAGGTGCAGGACTATCAGCCTGTATGGCTGCTGGACGGTTCGCTCTTCTGGCAGAACCGGAACCTGCGTGTAGCAGCGGAGTGCACAAACATCACCCACACGCGTTATTACGATTACGGAGGAATACTCCAGCCCGGAGCCTGGGCCAGAGTAAGTATCAAAGCAATGCTGTAGGATTGCAGGATTACTCCAAGGTCACGACAGGCGCCTCGTCTTGGCTCTGCTCTATCGTCTCATTCACCCGCTCGCGAAGTTCCATCTGCTCGCGGCTGACACCCATCATGATGCCGAAATAAATGGAGGTGATTAACACGGATGTACCGCCGCGGGAGATGAGCGGAAGTGGCTGACCGGTAACAGGGCCAAGACCTACGGCGACCAGCATGGAGATGAGCGCCTGGCACGTGATCATCAGCGCCAGACCCATCGTCATCAGCATGGCCGGCATGTCCGAATAGCGGCTCGACACGTTGCAGGCGCGGAAGAGGATAGCCAGGTAGAGGAAAATCAGAAAAGCAGCGCCTACAATACCGCTTTCCTCCACGATGATAGCAAAGATATAATCGGCAAAAGCCAGCGGCAGATAATCCCGCTCTTTGCTGTTGCCGGGCAGGACACCTACCGGCGACGTACCACCACGGGCGATGGCAACCGAGGAATAGACCTCCTGGATGTTATCGTCCGTGAGTGTGTATTTGTCTGTGTCGTCGTCCGTGAAATGGCGGTCGATACGGCTGACCCACACCGTGGCGCGTTTGAACGGTCCGTCCATCTTCACGCCCGGACGCACAAAAGCGAACTCTACAACCATATACCCCAGTACCAATGCCACCGCGGCAATGCCGACCACCGACATGGTGTATTTCCAAGGAATGCGCGCGAGGATCCACAGACAGAAGATAATCAGTCCGATAAGCACCGCCGTGGAGAGGTTGGACGCCATGACAGGCAGCATGACCACCGCCGCAATGACCAGCGTGCGGAAAAAATATTTCTTCTTGTCCTCCTCGGTGCGGATGCGCGCCAGTTGGTCCGCCGCCACGATGATCAGGCTCAACTTCGACAGCTCCGAGGGCTGGAAGGTAATACCCGCGATACGTATCCACCGCGCCGCGCCGTTGATAGTCACCACCAAGGGGTTGCCGGGAATCATCGTCGAATAGACGAGCAGGGTACTGACCGCCAGCAGCACGTAGCCGCCGAAACGCACCCAGTAGGACGGGATATACTGGATACCGAACGCCGCAATGACACCCATGACGATGAAAAACATCTGCTGTCCGATAGGTCCGAGTGCCGAGTGGTGCATATACACCAGCGTGCTGGACGCCGAGAACAGCGCGATGACGGCAACGACAATCAGGGCGATATACAACCCCCAGAACGTGCGGTCTATATTTTGCAGATTGAACCTTGACATAATTCTCAACTCTCAATTCTCAATTCTCAATTCTCAAATGGTTTACGGAGTTTGGTACAACGTTTTAAGATACGTACGGACTTTTCAGTTTGTACAAAAGTCCCTAGGACGCTTTGTACATTGTAAATTGTACATTGTACATTATAAAGCTCTGACAGCGGCCATGAACTGCTCGCCACGGTCCTCGTAACTTTTGAACAGGTCGAAACTTGCGCAGCAGGGGCTCAGTAATACCGTGTCGCCTTCATGCGCCGCCTCATAAGCCGCCTGCACTGCGTCGTGCAGGTTGTCCGTGTCAATAATTCGGAAACCCTCTCCCTTGTGGGGAGAGTTGGAGAGGGGTTCAAAATGCTCCCTTAGCTTCTCGTTATGCAGGCCCATGAAGACGAGCGTGTGGCATTTCTCTTTCACCAACTCGTCTATCTCGCTGTAGTCGTTGCCTTTGTCCTTGCCGCCGAGGATGAGCACCGTCGGGGTGGTCATCGCTTCCAGCGCGTACCAGCAGCTGTTGACATTCGTAGCCTTGCTGTCGTTGATCCACCTCACGCCGCGCACGGTCGCCACGTACTGCAACCGGTGCTCCACGCCTTGGAACGTCATGAGGCTCTTGCGGATAACCTCTTTCTTGATACCCACTACGTTCGCCGCAATGGTAGCCGCCATCGAATTCAGCACGTTATGCCGTCCTTTGAGCGCCAGTTCCTCTTCGCCTACCGGCAGCGGGTTAGGCTGCGTAAAACCGTAGGGATAGAGGGTGGCGCCGAGTTGCAGTTTCTTCATTTCCCGGTCGATGACGGGATCCTCCGCCCAATAGATAAAGGAATCCTCCTTCGTCTGGTTGCGCGTGATACGGAACTTGGCATCTACGTAGTTCTGGAACTTATAGTCGTACCGGTCCAGATGGTCCGGCGTGATATTGAGGAGGATAGCTATATCCGCCTTGAAATCGTACATGTTGTCCAGCTGGAAGGACGAGAGCTCAATCACGTAGTAGTCATGGTCCTCATGGGCCACCTGTAACGCCAGCGAGTTACCGATATTACCCGCCAGACCGACATTCAGACCTGCCTGCTTGAGGATATAGAAAATAAGCGAAGTGGTGGTAGTCTTGCCGTTCGAACCGGTGATGCAGATCATCTTCGCGTTCGTATAACGCGCTGCAAACTCAATCTCCGAGATGATTGATAACCCCTCTCCGGCTCTCCCCTCAAGGGAGAGGGAACGCTTGTATTCGCGGATCTGTTCCAGAATAGGTGCGTTGAGCGGAATGCCGGGCGATTTAATATACTCGTCGGCATCTTTGATTTTGTCAAACGTGTGCTTGCCGTCCTCCCATTTCACACCGTTCTGGTCCAGCAGCGCGCGGTACGGCTCGCTGATAGTGCCGCAATCGCTAACGAACACGTCAAACCCTTTCTCTTTGGCGAGAATAGCCGCTCCCGTGCCGCTCTCGCCTGCTCCCAACACTACGATGAAAACCCCTCTCCGGCTCTCCCCACAAGGGAGAGAGGACTGATTACTCTTGCTCATATTAAATGATTTTTTATGCATTCGACAGTTTGCTCTATTTGAGTATATATTTCTTCGTTAGTGAACCGTATTATGCGGTAACCTTCCGAGACTAATTTATTCTCCCGGGTAATATCAAATTCTTGTTGCTCTCCATCAGCATGGTATTTGCCATCTACTTCTATAATAAGTTTTTGTTTCAGACAAACAAAATCAACAATGTAGTCGTCAATAATTTGTTGCCTTCTGAAGCTGTAACCCAGTTGCCCATTTCGTATGTATTTCCATAATATAGCTTCTCCTTCTGTCGGATTCTTCCGCATTCTGCGTGCATTCTCTTTAAATTGTTGGTAAGAAGCTGTCCTTGCTGTAATATATTGTTCGATTTCTGCCATCTTCTTTCCCTCCCCCTGTGGGGAGGGTTAGGGAGGGGTTATTACCTGATCTTCAAAGTCAAAATGGTTATCGCGGCTAATATGAGCGTCACAATGCAGAAACGCAACACAATCTTCGTCTCATGGTGCAGGTTGCCGCTACCTTTGAAGAGGATCGAACAGGTCGGATCGTTCTTGAGCACCTGGTCCACCGATGTGCGGAAATGGTCATGCAGCGGCGTGCGTTTCCATACGCGTACATGTTGTCCGCGTTTCTTATAGAACTTATACACCTGCGTCTGCACAATCACGCTCACGCTCTCCATCAGGAATATTCCGCAGAGCACCGGCACCAGCAGCTCCTTGTGAATCACCATCGCACACACGCCAATGATACCGCCTACCGTCAGGCTGCCCGTGTCGCCCAGGAACACCTGCGCCGGGAAACCGTTAAACCACAGGTAACCGACCAGCGCACCTACAAACGACGCTAAGAAGACCACCAACTCCTCGCTGCCGGGGATGTACATCACGTCGAAATACTCCGCCCAGACCACGCTGCCGCTGGTGTATGCCAGTATCAGCAAGGCGATAGCTATGATAGCCGAGTTGCCGGCGCACATGCCGTCCATGCCGTCGTTGAGGTTCGCGCCGTTAGACACCGCCGCTACCACAAACACCGTCAGCAGCACAAAGAAAATCCACCCTGCACGGTATTTGTTCTCTTCGCCAAGCCAGCTGAATAGGTCGGCGTAGTTGAAGTTATGGTGCTTCACAAACGGAATGGTCGTCTGCGTGGATTTGATCTGCGGTGTCTTCTCTACGACCACTATGTTGTTCTCTATGTGGCTGGTTACTACCTCGTTCATGCTCACTGCCGGACAGAAACGCAGCGTCAGACCGACAATCAGACCCAGCGTCACCTGGCCCGCTATCTTCACCCAACCGTTCAGGCCGTCTTTGTTCTTCCGGAAGGTCTTGATATAGTCATCCGCAAAACCCAGCGCACCCATCAAAAGCGTGGTGATGAGCATCAGGATCATATACACGTTGGTCAGTTTGCCGAGCAACAGGCACGGCACTAAGATAGCGGCAATGACAATCAGTCCGCCCATCGTTGGCACGCCTTTCTTCGCTACGTTGAAGGGGTCGGTCTTCTCGTCCCGCTGCGTCTCGGAGATGTTATGACGCTTCATGTAGTTGATAAACCAGTTGCCGAACCAGATACTGATTAGCAGACCAAGGATACCTGCCGTAATGGCGCGGAACGAGATATAGGTGAACAACCGCGCACCTAACACTTCGCTGAAATGGGTAAATAAGGAATATAGCATAACTTATTACTTAAAAACTCTTTAACTTCTTTCAACTTTCAACTATCAACTTTCAACTATGGTTCGCATACTTGCGAACCTCCTCATGGTCATCAAAATGGTGCTTCACGCCTTTGATAATCTGGTAGTCCTCATGGCCTTTGCCGGCTACGAGGATCACGTCTCCGCTCTGCGCCAGCGTGCAGGCCGTCTGGATAGCCGCCGCGCGGTCCTCGATGACCAATGTGCTTCTGAGCTCCTCTTCCGTCAGTCCTGCTTTCATATCATTCAGGATATCAGCCGGCTCCTCGTCCCTCGGGTTGTCACTTGTCAGGATCAACTGCTCGCTGCCGGCTTTCGCTATCTTCGCCATCATGGGCCGTTTGCCCTTGTCCCGGTTTCCTCCGCAACCAATAACCGTAATCAACTTCGGTTGCTTTGCTCCCTCCCTTGAGGGGAGGGCCGGGGAGGGGTTGTTCAATATCTCCCTTATTGTCTGAATCACATTTTCCACCGCGTCCGGCGTGTGGGCGTAATCGACAATCGCCGTCCAGCCTTTCGGGCTGCGGATGGTCTCAAACCGGCCGTTAACCGGCTTCAACGTACTCAGCACACGCAGCACCTCCAGTTCCTCAAAGCCCAGACACAGCGCCGCGCCGTAGATACAGAGCAGATTGCTCACGTTGAACCGTCCCACCAACGGTACGAATACCTCCTTGCCGTTGATATTCAGCATCATGCCTTCAAAACCCTCTTCCAATATCTGCGCCTTGTAGTCCGCCAGCGAACGGGTGGAGTAGGTGTGTACCGCCGCCTTGCAGTTCTGCGTCATGACAAGGCCGTTCTTGTCGTCTTTGTTCGTCACCGCAAAAGCACTTTTCTTCAGTCCGTCGAACAGCCGTTTTTTCGTATCGCGGTAGTTGTCGAAGGTCTTGTGGTAGTCGATATGATCCCTCGTCAGATTGGTGAACAGCGCGCCGTCGAAGTCCAGTCCGGCGATGCGCTCCTGCGCGATAGCGTGCGAGCTCACCTCCATGAATGCGTATTCGCACCCGGCATCGACCATCCGTCTGAGCAAGCCGTTCAACTCGATAGCGTCCGGCGTCGTATGGGTCGCAGGCACCGCTTCGTCCTCGATATAATTGACTACAGTGGACAGCAGTCCCGCCTTGTGGCCCAGCGCACGCACGAGTTTGTACAGCAAGGTGGCGATAGTCGTCTTGCCGTTCGTGCCGGTCACACCAACCAGCGTCAGCGCCTTGCTTGGTTCGCCGAACCACTTGCTCGCTAACAACCCCAAAGCCTTATCCGTGTTCTCGACGAGGATATAGGTCGTGTCGCTCTTTGTACATTGTACATTGTCCCTTTGTACATCTGCCATGTACTCTCTTTTGGAGAGCACAATGGCACTTGCTCCTTTCTCCACGCAGCCCTTAATGAACGTGTGCCCGTCTACTGCTGTCCCTACCTGCGCGACAAACAGATCGCCTTCACCTATCTTACGGCTGTCGAAATGCAGACCCCGGATATCTTTCTCCGTGCTGCCGATTACCTCAATCGGCTCTATAACTTTTAATAATTCGCTGAGTATCATTCGTAATTCGTAATTTTGAATTATCAATTCTCAATTCTCAATTATCGCTTTTCCAAAACGCGTTCCCCCTCTCTCCAAACATAGCACCCCGTGTACGCCATCGTCTTCTCGGCAATCACTCTCACTGTGCTGCCGCAGTCCATACCTGCGTCGTACGGGTACTGCGGGTCCTCAATCATGCAGATACACGTGTACTGCGGGTTCTCCTCCGGGAAATAGCCTACGAACGTCATCCGGTGGTGTTTGCCCGAATAGCCGCGGCCGGGGATAATCAGCTGCGCCGTACCCGTCTTACCGGCTATACTCACCAGATTGCTCTGTGCCTTGCGGCTCCAGAGGCGTTTGGCTGCCGTTCCCAAATGGTCGTCCCAAACAACATCATGCAGCGCCCCTTGGATATCATGCAGCGTACGCTTTCCGCAGATGGAGCTTTTCACCACCTCCGGCCCGAAACGCTTCACCTCTTCGCCGTTCTGCTGGACAGCCGTCACAAACATAGGCCGCATCATGCGTCCGTTGTTGGCGATGGCGTTATAGAACATCAGAATCTGTATCGGACTCAGCTCCACCGAGTAGCCGTAACTCATCTTGCTCAGCGTCACGGTGTCCCGCGGCACGTCGATACGCGCTTTGTCGGCACCCGGTATCTCGCAATACACGCTGTCCATAAGCCCCATCTTCTCAATCCGCCGCACGAATTTCTTTGCCGAACCCTCATAACTGCGGGTAATCAGCTTCGCCAATGCGATATTACTGGAGACGGCCAGTGCCGAGCGGACGGTCAGCACCGTGTCCATGGGGTGGGCGTCCGTGTGTTTGGATTTGCGTATATAGACCCACGGCTGCCGGCTCACGCTCACCGTGTCGTCTATGTCTATCTTCCCGTCGTCCAGCGCCGCCACCAGGGCGATGGTCTTGAAGGTCGAACCCGGCTCCACGCGTTGCACGGCGTGGTTCTGCGCCTCGTAGTACTGCCCGTCCTCTTTGGAGCGGTCCAGGTTCGCTATCGCGCGGATATAGCCGGTCTGCGTCTCCATCAGGATCGCGCAACCCCATTGGGCGCTCTTCTCCTCCACTTTCGTCTTCAACGCGTTCTCCACAATGTCCTGCAGGTTCGCGTCAATGGTCGTCACGATATCCAGTCCGTCCTTCGCTTCCTCTATCGTCACTGACTCGTACCGGCCGCCGATCTTCTGGATACTGCTCAGACCGTCTTCGCCGCGCAGCTCTCTGTCAAAGCCCTTCTCCAGACCCGAGTTGCCGCTGCCCCCTTCGCCGTAGATACCGCCTATAGTACGGCTCGCCAGGATTCCGTAAGGCTTGATGCGCCGGTGCTGGTCCTCAAAGAAGATACCGCTTTTGTATTTGCCTTTCTTGATCAGTTTGTTCTGCTCCAGCTCCTGCCGTTGCAGGTAGTTGATCCGTCTGTCGCACACCCGCAGCCGCTTCTCGCCGTGCTTGTAGGCACTGACGATCCGTGTTTTGTACTCCGCCTGGGTGTGGTCGCCAATCACCGTGGCAAGATCCAGCGCCAGTGTGTCTATGTGGTCGAGGAACAGCTTGCCCCCTTTCTCGTGCAACGCGGGTACGCGCGTGTCCATATAGATATAATATTGAGGCATGCTCGTGGCGAGCAGCCGGCCGTTGCAATCCAGGATATTCCCCCTCGTAGCTTGGATGGGACGGTTCGTAGGCACCTGTTTCTCGGCTACCTTCTGCCACTCGTCCCGTTCTACGGACTGCACATAGACAATCTTCACCAGTACGGCGACGAAACCCAGTGCAATCACAATGAATATGATTGCAAACCTCCAGACCGTATTTCTTTGCTCGTCAGACATTAATCTTCAATCCTCACCGGCGGAATGGTGTTCTCCTGCAGCGTGCTTCCGTTCTCTCTCAGCGCCTCGATCACCGTGGACTGCCGGGTGGTGTTGGTCAGCTCCGCGCTGATAGTCATATACCGGAACTTGGCGTCCAGCATCTCTTTCTTCCTGTCCGTCAGGCGGTGTTGCTGTTTCACGGACTGATAGCCCGTCAGGATATACAGAAAGATCAACCCCACAATCAACCCGACCAGCGGATACTGCTCCCTGAATCGTTTGCTGCGTAATTGATCTCCGTTCAGCCAACTCTGTATGTTATGCACGTCTGCCATGTAGAACCCCTCTCCATCTCTCCCCTCAAGGAAGAGTGTTTATTGTAGTTTCTTCGTATGTAATTTCCTGTCTTCTGGTATACTATCCATATTTTCCTCTCCTCCCCTTGTGGGGAGGCCGGGTGGGGTTTCTTATTTCTTCTCCGCCACTCGCAGTTTGGCGCTCCGGCTCCGCGGGTTCCGTTCTACTTCATCGTCGCTGGCGGTACGCCCTTTCTCGATGACATCAAACGGAGTCAACGCGTTTCCGTAAAAATCTTTCTCTATAGTCCCTTCCAGGTTGCCGCTCCGGAGGAAATTCTTTACCAGCCGGTCCTCTAACGAATGGTACGTCAGTATCGCTATCCGTCCTCCCGGTTTCAGTAAATCCCGTGCTGCCACTAACATCTCCCTGAGTGCACCCATCTCGTCGTTCACCTCGATCCGCAACGCCTGGAACAGCCGCGCCAGGTCTTTCTTGTACTGCGCCGGAATATCCAGTTCTCTGCTATCCGCCAAGATTGGCGGATTTTTTTCTTTGTCCTCTTTGGCGGCATTTTTGCCGCCGTTTATAGCTTCGTCCATTTTGCCGGATGTTATCCGGCTTTTGATCCCCATAGCCGCCTCGATCAGCTCCTCTGTCCGTAAAATCGGCTTCTGCGCACGCGCCTTGACAATCGCCCGCGCTACTGCCCGCCCGTTCTTCATCTCGCCGTACAGCCAGAACAGCTTAGCTAACTCCTCCTCGCTGTAACTGTTGACTATGTCCGCCGCCGTACGCTTCGCTGTCTGGTTCATGCGCATGTCAAGCGGTGCGCTGTACCGGAAACTGAACCCTCGCTCCGGACAGTCGAAATGGTGAAAACTGACTCCCAGATCCGCTAACAGCCCGTCTATCTCTTTCACCCCGTAATAATCCATCCAGTTCCGCAGATACCGGAAATTGCTATGCACAAACGTCCATCTTTCTTCATCCATTATGCCGGATAGCCTCCGATCTCCCTCCCCCTGTGGGGAGGGCTGGGGTGGGGTTAGCCCCCTTTGTACATTCTCATACGCCTCTATATCCTGGTCAAACGAGTAAAGATGTCCGGTCCCTTTGTTCTCCTCTCCTTGGGAGAGGGTCGGGGAGAGGTGTTCCAGAATAGCGCGGCTGTGTCCTCCTCCTCCGAAAGTAACATCCACATACACGCCCCCGGGCTTGATCGCCAAGCCCTCGACCGTCTCTTTCAGCATCGCTGGTATGTGGTATATCGCTTCCATTTATTTCTTGCTCATCTTGGCCCGCAACCGTGCCGCCAGCTCGCTCTGGCTGAGGCGCTTCTCGGCGAACTTCTCCGGTGCCCACAGGGCAAAACGGTTCAGCATGCCGACGAAGAGCACATCCTGCTGCGCTCCGATAGTCTCCAGATTCTTCTTTTGCAGCAGGATACGGCCCTGACCGTCCGGCTCCATATACTCCGCATCCGCCATGAACTGCATGAGAATAAGTTGATCCTCGGGATCCCACTCGTCGAGCGCTTGGCGCAACTGCTCCACTTTCTCATTCCACACAGCCTCAGGGTAAAACATCAGACACTCGTTGTCTGTATCGCGGCGCATTACAACACGCTTCGACTCCGCTTCCGCCAGAATCTTACGGTAAGCCGCCGGTACGAAAATGCGCCCCTTCTCGTCCAGCCGTCCTTCGATATTTCCTACAAATGTCTGCATATGCCTATTTTTTACGAATTACGCTGCAAAGATACAAAAAATATTTGATATACACCACATTTCCCCACAAAAAAAGTTTTCAATTGTTTTATTAACAGCATTTCAACAAACTATTGAGTTTGTTAATGTAAAGAAAATCATCTATTTATATGAGTAATTAACATTTTAATAAAAAGTGGGGCAAAATGGAGGGTGTTGTTCTGTAGTGGTAGCTCTGCTACGCACAATGCAAAAAAAGAAGCCCGCCAGACGGCGAGCTTCTTGGCAGTGATAGTGAGACCAAGTTATTTAGCTATCATAAGACCGCAGTTGAGCTGTTTCTCTCTTGCGAGTTTCTTTACATTCTCAATACGCAGATTAGCCTGCTTGTTCGGGGTAACAACGCTGTTCATGTGGCGAGCCGGAGCTGCTTTCTTGGCAGGAACTGTGCTCTCGCTCGGTATATGACGGTATTGGTATGCCTTGAAGTTGGCAAATGCGTACGGCTGTGCAAATGCATACCCCTCTGCTGTTTGTGTGATAGCAAGGCCATAGAGACCATCAGACCATCCTACTACGCAATTATAGTAGAGTTCATCGTTAAGGGTCTGGTAGATTCCGCCTCCCAACAATGCTTCATAGTAGAGATCCTGCTCCTCGTCACTATAATCTACATAATCTACATATGCTCCGGTGATACCCTCAGTCTCAGACTCTCCTGTCAAATATGCGTAATGAGTAGCCGGATCAACCAACGTAGCAGCAGGAGTTGTATATACGCTGTCTGTCGAGAATTCTTTTGCACTGACAACCTCAATCCAACTATTTCCGATAGGGTAACCATAATATTTAGCATAATCACCACTCTGATCAGCAATCATATATACGGGGGTGTAAAGTACTGACAAGTAACCGGCACCTTCCAGCAAACCTTCCTCTGTCAAGTCAATACCTTCGCTCCATAAGAGAGCATAGCCTTGAGCAATGACGCAGGGCACCGATGCACCGCTGGTTAAAGGAATATCTATAATTTCCGGGTTCAAGATAACCGGCTGTTTGCTTTCATCTTTGACGACGTTCCATATCTTACAGCCTGCCCAAGCAAATTGAGTCAGCGGGTCAACAACGGTTACCGTACAGGTGGCTGCGGTAGCACCCTCGGCGCTGGCGGTAATGGTAGCTGTTCCCTCTGCAATACCTGTTACTACACCTTCTGCGTCCACGGTAGCAATCTTGGCATCGCTTGTGGTCCAGGTGATCTCCAGATTCTTAGCCGGGCTCAGTGTCGCAAACAGAGTTACCTCACCGCCTATGGCAAGCTCCAGTTCACTCTCGCTCAGCACAACTTTGACAGTCTGCTCGGTCTGCTGACCCGGATCTTCGGTTTCTTCACTCTTTTTGTCTTTGCAGCCTATCAAGGCAACAGTGACTAAGGCTAATGTAGCCATCAAGAAATACTTTTTCATAATTTCTTCTTTTTTTTAAGTTAATGAATAGGGTTTCCCCATGAATTATTAGTGTTGTATTTTTTGTCCGATTACGTTGTACAACTCTCCGTTCTTGCGAATCAGGATCTGTCCGCCGGATACGAACTTCTCCGCTTTGCCGTTCACCGTCACGTTTTCCACTGCTGTCTCGCCGTTGATGGCGTCAATGCGGAAGTAGATGTACTTGCCACATTTGCCGATCTTGATTACGTCGCCGATCACCGGTGTCTCCGTAGCGTAGATGTGCATCGTGAAGGCGCGGTAGTACTCCCAAAGAGTTACGGGATCCTCGTCGTCGCCCAAGTTGTATTCATAATCCGCATTGATACGGATATAGCTCGGTACATCAATATCCATCGTCCAGGTACGAGTGGTAGCGTCGTACGGTTTGAAAGTGGAGTAGAATGCAAACTCGTCGTTATGTGTGCCCCATTTGGCGTAAGCCGCGGTGTAGCGGTAGCCTCCCTCGGCGTAAGGAATCATGTTCACCGGGATCGTATCGCCCTCCTGGCCGGTCTCTGCGCCACGTACGACATAGAAATCCTCCAGAGTGGGGTAGATACCGTTCAGCATGATATACGGCTCATAGTTGACGTTAGCGGTTGCTCCGCCTTCGTACAGCATCTCCGTCTTTGTCGGATGGACATAGCACTTGGCGGCGAAGATACCGAAGTTATCGCTCTCCTTGAAGCCGGTGATCTCTATGCGGAACGCCTCTTTGACCAGCAGTCCCTCTTTGACCAGCTCGCCGTAGGCGGTGGTGTCGCTGAACGGGAAAGTCAGCAGCACGCCCGGCTGGTAGGTAATCGGAGAGAGATTGGCCTTGGTAGCCTTCGAACTGGCCAACTCCGTACCATCCTCCGTGCGGATAGTCAGATACAGGGTGTCCAGATTGAAATTGCCCATGTCGGAAGCATTGTATTCGCTGCTGCTCATCGCCACGCTCACGCTCTTGATATACAGCGGAGTCTGCGGCTTGTCATAATGGGTAATCATCTGTACCGGCTTCGCGCGCTGGTACTCCATCGTATTTTCCTGTCCCTCCTGGCTCACTAGCGCCGAGTCAACCGTCAGCATGGAAGAACCGAACAGGTAATGTACATAGCCGTCCTCGGCTGTGTATTTCTTCAGTACCATGCTCACGCCGGCACGGGTGGTGCTCACGGCGTTGGTCAACGGCCAGAGACCGTCCTTCGAGTTGCCGCTGGGCAGACCGCCGGCTGCCAACGGGCAGTTCTTCGCATCAGGGTTGGCTGCGCTGCTGAGCAGCATGAAGTTCGTCTCGGTGTTATCCTGCAGACGGGTGGTCTGAAGCGGCGTGGCATGCTGCCAGTAATTGCCCTGATCGCCGTCGGCATCCATCGCAAAAGCGTCCGCAAAACCGCCGCTCGCTACAATCGTGTCGCAGAAGTTACCCCACGCATCTACAGCGTAGTTCTCGCCGTCGCAGTACGACGGATAAGCCTTCGAGAATGCTGTCAGGTACTTGATTGACCTGTAACTCGTCTGTTTGTTGATCCATTTCCAGCAGGGGATACTGTCCGACCAACCGCCGATGACACCCGGAGTACGCATGAACGTACCTTTACCGTCTTCGTCGATGCCTAAGAATAATGTACCTGCGGGGTTGAGATAGCCGATGGTCATCTCCTCTGCCTGCAGGGCTGCCGGAGCGGCCATAGGCGCTGCCTGCGTCGGGTTATCCTCTACATAGATATCCTGTCCCATGCTGCGGGCACCTTCCAGCGACTCCAAGAAGACCTCTGAGTGGCGGAAAGGAGTAGTGGGAAGTTGCTCTTGCGCCTGGGCAAGTACGGATACCCCGCTCAGTACTATTGCGAATGTAAGAATATTTTTCATCATTTCTCTCTGTTTTTAGGTTCAACCGTGTTACATGATTATCTTCTCTGCCTGCAAATGGATGGCAGCACCGGTGCTCTGGTTCGTCAGTTTCAGCTGCGTCATGTTGAGCTCCGAGCCCGTGTAGGACTCCGCTGCGAACGTCCCGCAGAAGATCTTGCAGAACAACTCATAGGCATTGCTTCCCTCGGCAAAACGTGCGAACAACGGCTCCAGCGCCTCGTCGTGCGACTTGTAGCTGAACGTAATGGTGTTGTCCTTGACGGTGGAGTTCAGGGCAATACTTCCGCTGAACAGCTTGCCGCCTGCTACGTACGAGATACGCAATCCGTAGGTGTACGTACGGCCGCCCATCGCGTTCGTGCTCGTAGTACGTTCATAACCGATCGTGTTGATCTCCGCGCCGTTAACGCGGGCGGCAGAGCAGATAGAGTCGATAGAGGCCTGAATGCCGCTGTCGGAACCCTCTTTCTCGTAGATCCAACGGCTGTAGTTGCCAAAACGATAGACGAAGAAGTCCGCGGCACTGTACTGGCTGCTGAAGAAGACCTTGCCGTCCGGCGACTGAAGCACTTTCTTGTCCTCCGAGAGCACGAAATCTTTGGCATTTTCCTGCGTTCCGGCTACCGGCATGCCGCTGTAGAAATGTACGCCGCTCGGGGTCAGCAGGAAACCGCAATAGATCTCCAGTTCGTCGGATAAGGTATAGTAGATCGTACCTGACTCATATCTCACCGTGATCGCCTTCTCGCCGTTCCAATAGTTGAAGGTAATACCGTCATTTCCGGTGAATATCTCGCTGTTGAGCTGGTCGATGGCGTTGAAATACTCCTGCCAGTCCTGGCCGTCACTCAAACGGTTCATCGTGACATATGCGCCGTGTTTCTTGCCCTTCAGCTGAATGGTGTTGGTCTCGTTTTTCAGTACGACGAACTCATAGTCGCCGCCCTCGCCGATACCGTCGCTGCCCGGGTCGGCAAAGATAGTGAAGAGGTCGTTGTAGGAGTTGAAGGTCAGTACGCATCCCTGCGTACCGTCCATGTCCCACAGACTGGTCTCTTCCTTGTACGAATTGCTGGACGAGACGGGGTTCTTAGCGCCGAAAGTAACGGTGCCGTCCTGTTGGAAACGCACCAGCAGGGCGTAACCCGCTGCGTCCGGCTCCGGGAAATAACGCATCTCCCATCCGTTGCTTGCGCCGGTCAGATTGGTACGTACCTCCTGCTCCAGTGCCTGCAGACGCTCGGCTGCTGACTGGTCAAACAGGTTACTCTCCTGACGGCTACATCCCGTAGCGCCAAAGAGGAGCGCAAGACCTAATACATAATATAGGGTATGTTTCATAGTGCTTCTGTGTTATTTGTCGTACGCGTCGTTCATGACGATGTCGTAGGTCAGCGCGTCTTGACGACGTTGTACCTCGGCGCGGAGCGAATCCAGTTCATAATCATATTTCTCGAGCAGCCAGTCTTTGCACATCTTGATCTTCGTCGCGATGATCAAGGTGCCCTCCTGGTCCTCGTCTATTGCCTCAATATGGGTGTGGTCCTCGGCCATCGTGAAGCCGCGTGCCTGCCATACTTCGCGCGTGTCCGTAATATAAGAGGAGATGACCTCTACGAAATCCTCGTGTGCCTCACTCATCGAGTAGGGAGTAACGAAACCTAAGCTGTACGCCTCGGCATCGGAGCGGTACTGCCACGACTGGGAATCATACTTACCTGCCGAGATTTGCTCGTACTCTTTCGGGAAGGACTTGGTCTGGTGCAGAATATGCGAGAACTCATGGTGCATGACGTGGAAGATATACTTGTTGAGCCACGGCATGTTCGTCAAGTCGATATCGTTCATGTTATACAGCGTAATCTTCACACCACCCTCTGCTACACCTAAGGTCTCTGTACCCTGTGCGGCGTTGATAGCCGGACAGCCGATGACGTTGATGATACGCGGCGCGTAGAGTTTGAGGAACTCCGGACCCTGCTGCTTGTCATACACGTCCAGCCACAGATATTTGATGGCGTGTGCTACGATCTGCGCCTGTCTGTATCCTACCGGAACGAGGTTGTAATCCATATCCGTGGACTCGTCGTCCAGCTTGTACTGGAACGCGATATTGTACTTGAGTTGGTAGTTCTCGTACAGGTATTTGTCAAACTCGTACGTAGCGGAGTTCTCGTCCAGTACGGGCACGTCCTCGAAGATGGATTCGGAATCGATCTTGTCCTTGCAGGCAGTCACTCCTGTCAGGATGGCTGCCAATAACAATATATGCTTGAAATACTTCTTCATGTCTTCGGATAATTACAAGTTAGCACTCAGTTCTCCATCCTCTTCCCCTTTGAATGCTTCATTCTCGGGAGTGATGCTCAGATTGCGCATCTCTTCCTTGAGTTTGAAGAACAACTCCAATCCGTTCGGTTCCACATCCGGACCGCCGGAAACCATAGGCGAGTTATTGTCACCCTTGATGTCACGCGGATTCTTGGTCTGACCGCCGCCGATGATTGCCTCCTGCGGGAGTTGGATGGCACGGCGGTCGTCGTTCCATATCAGACGGTATTTGGTAGCCTTCTCGCCGATTTCGTGGGTCAGCTCGATACCGTAGCGCTTGATATCGAACCAGCGCATACCGTCGTGCAGCGTCTCGATACGGCGGAAGTGCAGCACGCACCAGATATACGGCATCTGCGCATCGCTGATCTTCCATGACGGACACATCTTCTGGTTGTTAAGCGTCGGGGTCTGGTGTACGTTCTTACCCTTGCGGAAGAACGATTTAATGCTTGAATCCGTCAGATCTTTTGTACAGAGATAACCTTTTGCCCAAACATCCATGTCTGTTACGGCAGCAGAGAGCTGGCCTTTCATGATCTCCGCCTCGGCGCGGCACAGCAGCGTCTCGCCGGTGGTGAACTCACGGCGGAGTGTGCGCACAAAACCGATACCCGCTACCTTGTCGGTGTACTCGAAGAGCGCGTAAATCTTACTGAAGAATCCGCCGTAGTTGGCATTGTACCGCCAGATATTTGCGCCGGGGAAACTACTGCTCCAGCATGGACCTGAGCCGTTCACCGTGTAGTCACGAGGAGCGCGGTTGAAGGTGTAACGGCAGTAGTCGGGGAGGTTGCTGTAGAGCGCTGGCGACATCGTACTTTGAATCAGCAGGTTGGCCGGAGAAGAGGCGTCCATCCATGCATAGAGCTCCAATTCCGGGTTACCCAGTTCCTTGCACGTGCCTGCATCAAACATCACTGCGGCCGCCTCGGCAGGAGTGGTACCCAGAACCTTGTTGGCGTATGTGATTACCTTGTCGTAGTCACGCTTGAAGAGATAGAAACGGGTGGCGAAAGCGTAGGCCGCCTTTACGTTGAAATGGTATTTCGGTACGGCATAGTACTCGTCGCTGATCATCGGAAGGGCCTCTTGTATGTCCTGGTCAATCAACCGGTACACTTCGGTGACGCTGTTACGCTCGTATTCCGGCTTCACCTCGGTTTCCGCCTGAGTCATGTAATGAATACCCATGTCGGCGGTACTCAGGTCGTCGCTCTTGTATGCCTGAGCGAAGACGTTCACCAGAATGAAGTGGTTGTAAGCACGGCAGATGAGCGCCTCCGCCTTCTCTGCGTTCATGTTCTGACCTTCCTCTTCCAAGGCTTTGATGGCTTCCAATGCCTGGTTGGCAGCCGCGATGTTTTTGTAGCAGTGCTCCCAGATAGCATAAGGGCTGTCCTGGCTTGAGAAAGCCGTTACGTCCTCCCATGCAAAGATCTGATTGAAACCTTGGTTGAAAGGTTGTTTGGTGTTTACGTGGCCACGGGAGTCCGGGGTGTTGTTGTCGATGATGTTATCCGAACTGAACTCACACAACGGTCCGTAGTTAGGCGCATCATAAGCGTTGACGAGAAGCAGACGGACTTTCTTCTTCGTGTCGATCTCGGTACGGTTATCCGGGTTCTTGTCCAGGAAGTTACATCCTGCCAGCCCCAGCGCCAGTACCAATACTATATATGCTAATCTCTTGTTCATAATATTTCTGTTTTCCATTGTTCGTTACTATTAGAAGCCTAAGCGGACAGTAAAGGTGAACTGTCGCGGAACGGGGGAACTGACACCACCCGAACTATAGAACTCCGGATCCTGGCCGTTCAGTTTCTTGTCGGCGTACAGCAGTGCCAGGTTCGTACCGCTCAGCTTGGCCGAGAACGACGAAACGGCTTTCTGACCCTCGAACCATTTCTTGGGGAAGGTGTACTCGATAGAAACCTCTTTGAGACGGATGAAACCGCCGTCGGCTACACGCTGGTCGCTGTAGTTGTATGCCGAGTAAGCGTAGTTCAGACCGTCGATGGTCTCAAACTGGCGCTTGGAAGCAATCACAGGAATGGTGGTGGTAGCTTCGTCGCCTGCTATCATCCAGCGGTTCTTCATCTCGCGCATGTTCGCGGAAATATCGTTGTACTCGCTTGCATAGACGTTGCACAGGTTGTTCAGACGGATCTTGTTACCGCCGCGGAATGTCAGGAAGATGCCTACTTTCAGGTTCTTGTAGATGGTGAACTCGTTGTTGAAACCTCCGTCAATAGTCGGGTCGATAGTTCCCTCGTATTTGAGGTATTCGAGATTCTCATAGTCCTGGAAGTTGATATCGCCATAGTTCGACG
Source organism: uncultured Bacteroidales bacterium (assembly GCA_902799185.1). GTDB lineage: Bacteria > Bacteroidota > Bacteroidia > Bacteroidales > Paludibacteraceae > Colicola. The sequence goes on from CADBZO010000017.1 coordinate 21,004, forward strand.
GGTCGTAGTATTCTGTACCCTCTTTGTTGGAGTAGAACATCGGCAGACCTTCCTCTGTCAGACCCGCGAAACGGATCGAGTAGAGTGCATACAGCGGGTCGCCCTCTTTACGTCCGTAGCCGTTGAGGAACGTCACGGCACGGTCCTTCGAATCCAGTTTTGTGATCTTGTTGGTAATGTGGCTGAAAGCGATGTTACTGGTCCAGCGGAAGTTCTCCAACTGTACGTTCACCGTCGAGAGCGAGATCTCGACACCCGACGACTGCATGGTAGCGTCGTTGGCGTATTTGGTGATCTGACCGCCTACACCCGAGGTCTCCACCGGGCCGATCAGGTCGTAGTTGTTTCGGCGGAAATAATCTACGTCCAGGTTGATGCGGTCGCTGATGAAGCCGAGGTGCGCACCTACGTTGAACTCATGTTTCTTCTCGTAGGTCAGCTCGGAGTTCGCCAGATCCACCAGCTCGATACCAGTCTCGGATACGCCGGCCAGCGGTCTCCAGGGGTTGTAAGCCTGGAACACAGCCAGCGAGTTGCTTACGCTCTCCGGGCCACGGGTAGCCGTCAGCGAGTAACTCAGTTTCAGACTGGCAGCGGTCCACCATTTGTCGAACGTAGGTCTCCAGAATTTCTCTGCATCGGCGTTCCAGACACCGCTGACGTTCCATGTCGGCAGCCAGCGCGCTTTCATCGAGTGGCCTAACTTGTTAGAACCCTCGTAACGGATCGTTCCCGTAACCGAATAACGCGATTTGTAGGAATAGGTGGCGGTAGCGAAGAAAGCGAGGTTACGGTCGTAGTAATTCTCGTTCTCATAGTACTGTGTACCTTCCTCTTTGAGCTGCTTGAAAGCTTTGTAGTCGAAGGACGGGATACCGCCGTTCTCGTACTGGTAGCCCCAGCCTTGGAACCAGGAGTTTTGACGGTCGGTAGAGTTGCTCTCTACACCGGCGTAGATATTGATAATGTGGTCGTCACCCTCACCGCCGCCGTTCGCGAAACCGTGGTTGTACGATACCGAACCGCGGAAATCCAGCGCCAACAGACGTTTGTGGGTGTCCTTGAAGATACCGCCCTCCGGCAGGATTGTCTGCGGCAGTGCGCCCGTCACGTCCGGGTCCGTATAGAGGTACTCGTTCGCGTCACGTACCAGGTCGTTCTCCACATCGCCGTCGTCCAGACCCAGACCGGCACGGTAGGCACGGGCTTGGTTGGAGAAATCCATGATGTTGTGCTGCAACTCATCGTGGTGGTAACGGATAGAAGCCAGACCGGCAATCTCCAGACCTTTGATCGGCTTCCAGGTCAACTCGCCCTGGAAACGGAAATCCTGACTGGTGAGGTTGATGAAGTTCTGGTCCAACTCATCAAAGATATTGAAATCGCAGTAACTACGACGGTACTTCTCCTTCGGATCCATTGCACGCGAAGAGTTCATGGCGTACGAGAAGGGGTTGATATCGAAGTCACGGCTCACTGCACCCGTCACTACGTCGGTGGACTGGTTAACCGAACCCGGAGCCTCCTGTTTTACGTAGCTTCCGCCGGTGTTGATATTCAGCGTCAGACCCTGCTTGCTGCCTTTCGGGAGCAGGTCAAAGCTGGCTTTCGCATTGCCGGTATAACGCTGAACGGATGATTTCTTGTACCATCCCGGGTCGTACATCGCAGACAGGGATGCGTAGAAACGCGCACGCTCCGTACCTGTCGAGAAAGACAGCGAGTGGTTCATCATCACGTTGTCGTTAAAGAGCTCGTTAAACCAGTTGGTATTGCGGAACTCCGCATCACGCAGGTAGGCGTTAATGGCGTTCTGGTTGTTCGCCAGGCCAAAACCCGTAGCCGGATCGTAGGTATCAATCAACTTGAACATCTTGCCATATACGCCGGAGTTCTTGGCGGTATTGAGGGTCGAAGCCTCCAGCCAGCCTTTCTGGCGCAACTCCTGGTAGATGGCCATCTGCTCCTGCGAGTTACAGATGTTATAGTCGTTATAAGACGGTTTCATACGGTAGGTGAACTCACCGGTGTAGTTGAGCTTCGTCTGACCGGCAACACCCTTCTTGGTGGTGACCACGATCACACCGGACATGGCGCGTGCACCGTAGATGGAGGTAGCCGAACCGTCCTTCAGAATCTGGATGGACTCAATATCATCGGGGTTGAGACCGGCGATGGCGTTGGACACCAGTGTCTCGGCGTTACCGCTGCTGAGGTCATCCGCGCCCATGTTCGTCGTACTCTCCATAATCACGCCGTCCACTACCCATATCGGGTTGGAGGTACCGTAGATGGAGGTGGCACCACGCACACGGATCTTCGGCGCGGCACCGAAGGTACCGCTCACGGTCTGTACGCTCACACCGGCGGCACGTCCGTCCAGCGAACGGCTGATATCCGCCATACCGTCCAGCTTCGTCTCGGCGGCGTCGATACGCGTAGCGGCTCCGGAGAACAGGCGCTTGTCCTGCTTGGTCATACCGGTGACCACCACTTCTTCAATCTGCTGGGTCTCGGTCTCCAGCGTCACTTTCATCGTGGGCTTGACAGGGACTGTCGCAGTCTTGTAGCCCAAATAAGAGATGACCAGGTTCTTCTTCCCCTCGGGAACCGTTAACTCGAATTGGCCATCGAAGTCTGTCACGGTACCGACGGTAGTGCCCTCCACGAGGATGTTGGCGCCGATGGCTCCCTCACCGTTCTCGTCGAGGACCGTACCCGTTACCTTCGTCTGTGCCCACAATCCTGCGGACAGGAGACACATGCAGACTACTAATAAGTAAAATCGCTTCATTATATATAATATTATTTATTTTTCAATACATTTCCCGTACGCGTACGTGTATTATTTAAGGATACGCGTACGCGCACAGACGAAAAATCGTGCAAAGGTACAAAATTTTTCTTATATAACCAAATAAAATAGAGAAAAAATGCGATTTTTTGCTAAAAAACTAGGTTTTGTAACATAAATTAACCATTTTGGCCTATTTGTATGTCAAAATGTAAGCATTTTTGCCTTCGAAGATTTCTTGTGCTACTTGTAAGAGTTTCCCGGTAGTAGAATGTTCTATTTGGCGCATGGTCTCCTCCCAATCCGGCGCACAATTCCGGTAGAGCATCGACTTCGCCATCGCCAGTGCGGAGTTCTCCTGGTTCTGGGCGGAGATAGCCAGTTGGCCCCGTAACTGCACCAGTGCGTGGCGTAAGGAGGCCTCGGTGAGAGGTGTCTCGCGCAGTTTGTCCAGTTCCCGCCGGACGAGCTCCAGACTCAGTTCGTAATCCTGCGGGTCGCACGCCCAATAGACGCACCAGTAGCCGGTGTCGCTCAGCGGCGTGTAGGTCGATTCGACGGTATAGACGAGTCCGCGTGACTCGCGCAGGCTGAGGTTCAGCCGGCTGTTCAGGCTGCCGCCGCCGAGGATATTGTTGAGCAGAAACATCGCCAGCTGGTTCTCATGCCCCAGCGGGTACGCCCTTCCGCCCAGCATGGCGTGTACCTGGTGGGTGTGCTTGCGGAAGGACCGCTCCCTTTCGTTCGGGGAGTCCGGGAGAATCGGAGTACTCGGAAAACCCGGAGTACTCGGAGTAGTCAGATGGCCGAACTCGCGTTCGGCGAGGCGGAAGAAACGCTCGGGTTTGACGTTGCCCTGGCAGAAGACCACCATCCGCTCCGGCCGGTAGTGGTTTTTCATCCATTGGAGAGGGTAGGAGGGGTTGGAGGAGATATGGCGGAGGGTCTTTTTAGTGCCCAGAATAGGCATCTCCAGACTGCTGCCGGAGAACACCAGGTTCTCGAAATCGTCGTAGATCAGTTCGCTCGGGGAGTCGTTGTAGCTCTCTATCTCGTCCAGAATCACCATCCGTTCTTTGTCGGTCTCCTCTTTCTTGAAAGTAGGTTCGAGCACCATCTCGGCTATCAAGTGAAGGGTCAGCTGTACGTGTTCAGCCAGAATGGCGGCATAGAAAGTAGTCTCCTCCTTGGTGGTGTATGCGTTGATCTCTCCTCCGATGCCTTCTATGGCGTGGATGATCTGGCGCGCGGAATGGTGGGCGGTGCCTTTGAAGACGCAGTGCTCTATGTAATGCGCCATGCCGTTCTCTTCCGGCACTTCTTCCCGTGTGCCGGCACCCACCATCACACCCACGTATGCGACGGGTGAAGGTGTATGACGGTGTACTATTTTGACGCCATTCGGCAGAATATGATAAAAAGTTTGACTATTTTCTTGCATAATTCAAAAATTCTTTGTACCTTTGCACGCTTTTTCAATGTTTGACATGGTTGGAGCTTCGCTTGTTTGACCTTGTTTGAGCTTCGCTTGTTTGATTTCAAACCCTCAAACCCTCAAACAGCGTGCAACGCCAAACTTTCAAACGTTGCCGAATGCGAGCGGCATTGGCGGAATTGGTAGACGCGCCAGACTTAGGATCTGGTTCCGTGAGGAGTGAAAGTTCGAGTCTTTTATGCCGCACAACGGGTCAGCAATGACCCGTTTTTAATTTACAATGTATAAATCACAATTTACAAAGGGATTTTGGAGGTGGTACAGACTTTTTAGATATGTACTTTCTATCAAGTTAGTACTATAGCCGGTAGGACGCTTTGTTAATTGTTAATTGATAATTGTTCATTGGCTTTCGCTTCGTCCCAGAGTGCGTCCATCTCCGCGAGGGTCATGTCTTTGAGTTCTCTGCCTTGCTCTTTGGCGCGTGCCTCAATGTAGTTGAAACGGCGGATGAATTTCAGGTTGGTATGCTCCAGCGCATTGTCCGGGCGGATTTTGTAGAGCCGCGCAGCATTGATCATCGCGAAAAGCAGATCGCCAAATTCTGCATCCATCTTTTGGTTGTGCTTTTGCTCTCCCTCTCCTTGTGGGGAGGGTTGGGGTGGGGTTTCCAACTCTGCTTCGAACTCGGCAATCTCTTCTTTGACCTTCGCCCAGACGTCCTCTTTCTTTTCCCAGTCGAAGCCGACATTCGCCACCTTGTCCTGTATGCGGTAGGCTTTTACGAGCGATGGCAGGCTGTCGGGAATACCGCCGAGGACGGTCTTGTTGCCGCCTTTCTCTTTGAGTTTGACCTGTTCCCAGAGATGGCTGACTTCCTCGGCGTTCTGCGCCGCGGCTTCGCCATAGACGTGCGGGTGGCGGAAGATGAGTTTGTCGCAGAGCCTGTTGCAGACATCGGCGATGTCGAATTCTCCGGTTTCGGAGCCCATCTTGGCGTAGAAGACAACGTGCAGCAGCACGTCCCCCAGCTCTTTGCTGATCTCGTTCATGTCATGGCGCGAGATGGCGGTGGCTAACTCGTAGGTCTCCTCGATGGTGTTCTGCCGGAGACTGTCGAAGGTCTGTTTGCGGTCCCACGGGCATTTCTCCCGCAGGTCGTCCATGATATCCAGCAGCCGTCCGAAGGCGGCTAATTTCTCTTCTTTTGTATGTGCCATTGAAAATTAAAAATTGTGCATCGTCAGTCGGCCGTGGTCGTCGAGTCTGGCGTAGGTCCATTGCTTAAAGCAGTCTCCTAAGATGACTACGCGGCTGCCGCTCTCCAGCTCCAGGTCGAGCTCTATATGCCGGTGACCGAAGATATAGTAGTCGCGGTGGTTGCCCTGTTTCTCCTGGTCCTTGGCAAAAAGCACCAGTTCCTCTTTCTTCTCGCCTTTGTAGGGGCAGGGGTTCGCCAGCTCTTTGAGGCGGCTTTTCTTCGCCCAGTTATATCCGATAGCATTGCCTATTTTGGGCGGCAGACAGCGGAAAAGGAACTGCAGTGTCTCGTTGCGGAAGAGTCCGCGCAGTTGAATGAACCGTCTTATTTTCTTCTGTACGTCTTCGGGGTAGTATCTCTCCCAGTTCTCCGGCAGCAGACCGTCTCCGTGGCTGAGGAAAATCTTCTTGCCGTAGCGGTTGATGGTCATGGGGGTGTAATGCACCTCCACGCCGGTCATCTTCGCCAGACCGCCGAACGTCCACAAGTCATGGTTACCGGTGAAGAAATGGACGTGTATGCCTTTTTTCTTCAACTTGCGCAGTTCCCGGCAGAAGGGCGAGAACTCGCGTTTCTTCTTGTCGTGAATGAAATATTCCATCCAGAAATCGAACATATCCCCCAGCATATAAATCGACACGGCGTCCTTGCTCATCTCCTCTAACATCTGGATGAGTTTTTTCTGGTGCGCCCAGCCTCTCTCGATAGCCAGGCTGCCTAAATGTGCATCACTTAAAAAATAAATCACAATTATTAACAATTAATAATTTTCAATTCTCAATTCTCAATTCTCAATTTGTACATTGTACATTGTTCGGTTTACAGGAAGCCGAGTTCCAGTTTGGCTTCTTCGCTCATCATATCTTTGTTCCACTCGGGCTCAAAGACGATATTCACGTTCACATCTTTTATTCCGTCCACGCTGCCTACTTTCTGCCGGATATCCTCCACCAGAAAATCGCCCGCCGGACACGACGGCGCGGTCAGCGTCATCGTAATCTCACACACACCATCGTCCTTGATCTCGATGCCGTAGATCAACCCCAGGTCGTATATATTCACCGGTATTTCGGGGTCAAATACCGTCTTGAGCATCTTGAGGATAGCTTCTTCTTTTTCCAAAAACTCGTTCATACGCACAAAATCGGGCACAAAGGTACTACAAATTCTGCACATATGCAAGCGTTCGGGCATTTTTTTGACGAATAGAATGTAATTCTATCTGTTTTGCGCGGATAGATAGCGGCTATGCTTGCATAAGACGGTATTTGTCCGCGCAAAACAGGAAAGCCATCGGCTCGTCAAAAAAATGCCCGCGGTGGCTATGCACCGCAGGACGCGAACGTACTTTCGAAGGGGACCCCATTCATGGGGGAGGAGGTCGAAGGTACTAAAAAAAATGACATACGCAAGCGCGCATGTCATTTTTTTCATTCACGAGATATTACTCCTCGTCTTTCTTGGCAGCTTTCTTGGTAGCTTTCTTAGCCGGAGCGGCCTCTGCCTCCATGGAAGCCTTGAGGTCAGCGAGAACGGAGAGGTCACCGAGGGTGGTCTTCTCAACCTTCGGCATTTCTACCTGCGGCTCTTCTGCCTTGGCGGCTTTCTTGGCAGCCTTAGCGGGAGCCTCTTTGCGCTCCTCCCAAGTGCGGAGGTGCGAAACAAGGATACGTTTAGCGTCGCGGTTGAACTCGATCACGCGGAACGGCAGTGTGTCGCCCACAGCTACGGGAGTCTTGTCCTCTTTCTGGAGGTGGCGGGTGGTGCAGAATGCCTCAACGCCTTCCTCGAGAGAGATCACAGCGCCCTTGTCGTTGATCTCAACTACTTTGCCGTCCACTACGGTGTCCACACCGAACTTGGCCTCAAGCTCCTCCCAAGGATTCTCCTCGAGCTGCTTGTGACCGAGGCTCAGACGACGGTTAGCCACGTCGATGTCGAGAACGACAACCTCGATCTGCGCACCGATCTGGGTGAACTCGTTCGGGTGTTTGATCTTCTTGGTCCAGCTCAGGTCACTGATGTGGATCAGACCGTCCACACCTTCCTCGATCTCAACGAAGACACCGAAGTTGGTGAAGTTGCGAACCTTAGCCCAGTGGCGGGTACCTACAGCGTACTTGGTCTCTACGTTAGCCCACGGATCAGCCTTGAGCTGCTTGATACCGAGGCTCATCTTGCGCTCAGCGCGGTCGAGAGTCAGGATAACAGCATCTACCTCGTCGCCAACCTTCAGGAAGTCGTTAGCGGAACGGAGGTGCTGGCTCCAGCTCATCTCGCTCACGTGAACAAGACCCTCAACGCCCTCTGCGATCTCCACGAATGCTCCGTAGTCAGCCATTACGACTACCTTGCCGTGTACCTTGTCGCCTACCTTGAGGTTCGGATCAAGGGCATCCCACGGATGCGGAGTGAGCTGCTTCAGACCAAGAGCGATACGTTTCTTATCCTCATCGAAGTCAAGGATAACAACGTTGATCTTCTGGTCGAGCTGGAGCAACTCGTGCGGGTCGTTTACGCGGCCCCAAGAGAGGTCGGTGATGTGGATAAGACCGTCAACACCACCGAGGTCGATGAATACGCCGTAGTTGGTGATGTTCTTAACGGTACCCTCGAGTACCTGGCCCTTCTCGAGCTTGCTGACGATCTCGGCTTTCTGTGCCTCGAGTTCAGCCTCGATGAGTGCTTTGTGGGAAACGACTACGTTACGGAACTCCGGATTGAGTTTCACAATCTTGAACTCCATCGTCTTGCCTACGAGAATATCGTAGTCGCGGACGGGCTTCACGTCGATCTGGCTGCCCGGGAGGAATGCCTCCATGCCCAGTACGTCAACGATCATGCCGCCTTTCGAACGCCATTTGATGTAACCGGTAACGATCTCGCCTGCGTTGTAAGCCTCGTTAACACGGTCCCAAGCGCGAGCGGTGCGTGCCTCTTTGTGGGACAATACGAGCTGGCCCTTCTTGTCCTCCTGGCTCTGAATGTAAACCTCTACTTTGTCGCCTACTTTCAGATCCGGGTTGTAACGGAACTCAGCTGCCGGTACGATACCGTCCGACTTATAGCCTACGTTGACAACTACCTCGCGTTTGTTAATGGAAATTACGGTACCCTCAACCACCTCGTTGTCCTTGATAGCGGAGAGAGTCTCGTTGTACTTTTGGATTTCTTCTTCGTTTTGTTTGCCTTGCTGTTGTGCTTCATAGGCATCCCAGTCGAAGTTCTGGAGAGAAAGATTTTCTGCCATTGTGGTAGATAAATTGTGCTGCGCACGTGTAACCGTTAAATGCCGTTTGGGCGTTAAACCGTCAAGATAGTGCTACGCACGTTAAAGGGTTAAACATGTTAGCCTCTTTCGCGCTCTCGCGCAAAAAAGCGTGCAAAGGTACAACTTTTTTTTGACATACGCAAATAATTTTGGAATTATTTTTTTTACAAATGTTTTATTATTATATTAGTATTATATACTATGTATATAATACCAAGCCTTTTATTTCCTAAAATTAGTGCGTGATAAGTGCGTGATAAGTGCGCGATTAGTGCGCCATAAGTCTGTTATTTTAGGACCTGTCCTGCACGCATTCACGATGTGGATGAGATTACACTGAGCCGAGGGCGAGCAAGATGAGACCGGCGAGGATGCCGAGCATGCAGAGGATTTTCCGCCAAGGGTTGTTCTCCTTAAGGAAAATCAGTCCGTAGGCGAAGCCGATGACGGCACCGCCGCGGCGGATGGTGCTCACGACGGCAATCATCGAATCCGGGTCGCTCAGCGCCAGCATATAGACGTTGTCGGAGATGACCAGAAAAACAGAGATGAGAAAAATGGAAGGTGAAAGGTGAAAAGTGAAAATTGTTTCGTAAGACCGTCTTTCTACTTTGAGCGCAGCGGTCTTTCTACTTTGAGCGTAGCGGTCTATGCTCCAGATAACGAGCATCATCAGCGCCTGGTAAAAGGTGTACCAGACCTGTACGGCGTTGTGGTCGTACCGGCGCATAAGATATTTGTCGTAGAGTCCGGACGCAGCACCGATGAGGATAGCGAGGACGAGGCAGAGGTAGTAAAAACGGTGTTCGCGGAACAGGGCGGGGTGGTTGGCGGTCTTCGCGGCACCCAGTGAGAAGAGGAAGATTGAGCCGATGGCGAGTACCACGCCGAGCCACTGGTAGGCGTTGAGCCGTTCGCCGAAGATGAGCAGCGCCCCGACGAGCGTCCACATCGGCCGTGTCGCCTGCATGGGGCTGACCACCGAGATAGGCAGGTGCTTGAGGGAGATATAGGCAAAGACCCACGAGCTGAGTACAATGACCGCCTTGATAAAAATGAACGCGTGCGCCTCTGCCTCCACGGCGGGTACGTAGAAGAGGGTGGTGCTCATCGTCTCCGGCCATAAACGCGAGAGAACGAGCGGTACCGCAAGCATAAGCGCCGAGAAACAGATACTGAAAGTCAGTACGTCAATCACCTTGTTGTCACGCAGGGCAATCTTCTTGGAGATGTCATAAAACCCGAGGCATAGAGCCGATATAAAAGCCAATAGTGTCCACATAAGCACAAAAAATGGGTGCAAAAGTACACTTTTTTTTGCATATGTGCAAATTTTTTTGTATCTTTGCGCCGTTTTTGTTGACAATTGACAATATTTAATCATATGAGCAAGTACAAATGGAGTTTTGCCAACGTGGGCGGCGTGACCCGCGTACGTATCCAGTCGGCGGAGGACATCCGTCATCTGGGCGAGTTGGACAAAAAGATGTGGACAGTCCTTTCCTGTCCTGTGAACGGTCTGGAGATCAGTTCGGACTCGCTGAGCCTGATGGACAGCGACAACGACGGCAAGTTGCGTCTGAAGGAGGTAGTGGGAGCAGCGGAGTGGCTCTGCGCTACGCTGAAAGATCCCGAGACACTCTTTGCACAGAAAGACGAGATAGCTCTCGCCAATATCGCCGATGAGGCTATCGCCGGAGTAGCCAAGCAAGTGGCGGCCGGCAAAGAGACCGTGACGCTGGCGGATGTGCAGGCTGCCATGGACGCCGTGACTGTCGAGGAGCAGGCTGTTCCCGCCGCTCCGCTGGAGGCGGACGTCATCGCCGCCTACAAGGAGAAACAGGCGGAGTACGCCGCTTATTTCGAGCAGGAGAAATTGCAGAAACTCGGTCTGGCTGTCATCGCCGAGGAGACGCCGAAGCCGGGAATGAAAGAGGCTGATTTCGTCAAGATGGGTGCGCAAATCAGCGAGTGGGAGGCAGCGAAAGCCGCCGCAGAAAGCGCCAATGCCGATGCGCTGGCAGCGGCGAAAGCCGTGTATGAGCCGTTGCGCAAGCTGCTCCTCCTCCACCGCGATTTCTACCGCTTGCTGCGTAACTTCGTGACCCTGGAGGACTTCTATGACCGCAAGAGCGAGACGATCGCTTCGTTCGAGGCAGGCACACTCATTATAGACCAGCGTGCGTGCCGCCTGTGCATGCGCGTGACCGACCCCGCCAAACATGACAGTCAGGCTCCGCTGAGCGGGATGTTCCTGCTGTACTGCAACTGCGTGAACCAGAAGACCGGCAAAACCATGCAGATCGTTGCTGCTGTGACACAAGGCGAGGTGAACAACCTCAGCGTAGGCAAGAATGCCGTGTTCTACGACAACGACGGGCTGGATTACGATGCTACGGTGACGAAAATCATCGACAACCCTATCTCTATCCGTCAGGCGTTCTGGACCCCTTACCGCAAGTTCGGCAAATGGGTGGAGGACAAGATTAACAAGTCCGCCGCGGAGAAAGACGCCAAGGCATTCGACGACATGACCGCCAAAGTGGAGACCGCCAAAGTGGACGGCGCACCGGCAGAGGCACAGAAACCCGCTTTCGACATCGCCAAGTTCGCCGGTATCTTCGCCGCCATCGGTATGGCGTTAGGTATGATCGGCACGATGCTGGTGAGCGTAGCCAAAGGATGGGTGACTCTCACATGGTGGCAGCAGATACTCGTCTTCTGCGGTATCCTGCTTCTCATCAGCGGTCCGAGCATGGTGATGGCGTGGCTCAAACTGCGCCGGCGCAACTTGGCTCCGGTGCTCAACGCCAACGGCTGGGCTGTGAACGCAGATGCCATCATCTCCGTCATCTTCGGCCGTACGCTGACCGAGCAGGTGGCTTTCCCGCTGGTGAAAGCGCCTAAACTGGAAGGAGCGATGAGCGCGTGGAAGAAATGGGTCATTGGTATTTGTGTAACATTATTGGTATTAGCTGTTATATGCGTTGTCTTACATCTCTGTGGCTTCTGCTGCTGCTTCTGCTGCCGTTAAGCGCGCAGGACCAGCCTGCCGTACCGAGTGTGCCGCTGGACAGTGCGGCCATGGACAGCGAGGGCGACGAGCTGGAGGAACTGGACGATATAGACGTGCGTGCCAACCAGCTGCCGGAGTGTCTGGCGGGGCTCTTCTCCCACGACACGCTGATTTTGGGATGCGAGCTGGAGCTGCTGCCGCGTAAGATTATCGTGCGCACCAAGGACGGCGATGTGGTGTATAAGATAGCGCCGCAGTTCATGCTGGACACGGCGTTGATGAACCACCACCCGGCGGACAGTATCTACCGTTTCATCTGGACGGACGAGCGCGTCAACCCCTACGGGACGATGTTCGACAGTATCAAAGAGGATGTGCATATCCCGATGGCAGGCTTCGTACTGCCCGCTCCGGGATATGTGACCAGTCCTTACGGCTGGCGCCGCAACAGGATGCATAAGGGAACGGATCTCAAAGTGCAGGTAGGTGACTCCATCCGCGCCGCCTGGGCGGGCCAGGTCCGTATCGTAGGATGGGACCCGAGAGGCTACGGCTATTTCGTAGTGATGCGTCACGAGAACGGTTTGGAGACCGTCTATGGTCACCTGAGCCGTCCGTTGGTGGATGAGTACGAACAGGTGCCGGCGGGCTACGTCATCGGTCTGGGAGGCAACACCGGCCGTTCGACAGGCAGCCACCTCCATCTGGAGATGCGCTATCTGGGCGAGGCAATGAACCCGGCGGGCATCATAGATTTCAACACGGGGCAGCTCAAGAACAAAGAGGAGTACGTCATCGGCATCAAGGCCATGAAGAAAGCCCGTGCCGAGCAGGCGGCGATGAAGTACCACAAGGTACGCCAAGGTGACACCTTATCCGGTATAGCGAAGAAATACGGCACGTCCGTGAGAGCCCTCTGCCGGCTGAACAATATCAAGGAGACGAAGATCCTCCAGATCGGTCAGAAGATAAGAGTTCGGTAAATGGTCAAATGGTAAATGACCAAATGGTAAATAGAATAAACGCGGCCTCTCAGCCGCGTTTATTCGTGGTGGTAGGGTTCTCCCCGGAGAATGGTCATTGCGCGGTATATCTGCTCGATGGCCATTATTCGTATCATCTGGTGGGAGAACGTCATCTGGCTGAGGCTGATCTTGCCGTCTGCGCGCTGATAGACAGCAGGCGAGAAACCGTAGGGCCCGCCGATGACAAGCGTGAGGTCACGGCCGGAGCCCATCTTCTTTTGCAGCCACCCGGCATACTCGACGGAGCGGAACTCGCGTCCGTGTTCGTCCAGAAGAATGACCTCCATAGCCGGGGTGAGGCGCGAGAGGATGGCTTCGCCTTCCGCCGCTTTGACCTGCTCCTCCGTAAGCGACTTGGCGTTTTTGAGATCGGGTATCACGACCAGCTCGAACGGCACATAATGTCTGAGCCGTTCCCGGTATTCGTCGATAAGCGAGGCAATACGCGCGTCAGTCGTCTTCCCCGTAAGAATCAATTGAATCTTCATCTTTGAAATAGGCCTTGAAATCGTCCCCTGTCCAGGTGAATTTGTAAATGACGTTATTAGCCAGAGTACCGTCCCACGCTACGATGGAGGTATAGTAGGTGTGGCCCTCCTGAAAATCACAACCCGCATCCTTTCCGTCGTTCTCGGCCACCCGCACGCCGTAGAGGATATTGTCAACGAGGCGGTATTCCATGATATTCAGGAAATACTCTGTGAAATACTCCTCCGGCGTCTGGTGGTATATATCCGCGAGATCCAGGCTGTCCCGCGTAGTCGCCATATAGGGGAAGCGGTCGTATATATGTCCGGTCGAGTCCACGGGGTAGATATAATCCCATCTGCCATACACGCGGTACTCGAAATGAATATCCACTACGCTCGTTTCCGTAGTCCTGACCGTCGTGAGGTACAGCCTGCCCGCCGACTGTTGTTTGTCCGGATCGACGACAAAGGCGTAAATCCAGTATTCGGAGTCCGGCTCCAGGCCGTGGAAGAAATGGTTGATATAGCCGTAATGGAGCGCATGGCTGGCGAACGGCGCTATATTCGTCTCACCTTCCTTGAGCAGACTGTTGCGCCAGGTGAGGTACTCCAGGTTCGCCGAATCGAGCGCCAGCATCATGAACTGTTTCTGGTGCTCCATGGGGTTGTATCCGGGTCTGACCGTGTCGATGGCAATGAGGTAATACGCCTCTTTGGAGGTGGAGAAAGAGCACTCCACGAAACCCGCCGAGACGGTTTTGACCTCCATCGTCAGCTCCACGTTGTTGGTAGTCCACGGAGCCTCGGTCTCGCATGACGGGAGAAAAAGAGCCATGAACAGAGGGACGAGGTACCATGTACAAAGAATATGTTGCCGTTTATTCATACAGTTCCCTTTCTTTTTCTTCCGTCTCCAGCTGGGTCTTGACGGCATTGATAAACCTGAGACAGGTATTCACGTGTCCTCCGTAGTGGCCGAAGTTAAAGGTAATATTCGCGTTCTGCCATTTGGACTGAGCCTTACTGGCGTTGGTGTATGGTACCGTCTCGTCGTCTATGGAGTGCATCATATAGACGGATGCCATCGGCGACCAGTTATAGGTGGTGATGGAGTTCGCCGTCATGGCTTTGTACAGTTCCGCTACTTTGGCGGATTTGGGGTTCATTGCCTCCGGGGTGAGCAGTTCGTGGGTGACGCGGGTGCCGATCATTTCGTTGATTTGGGCGGAGGTGAACCGCTTGCTGTTGATCCACTCGTCCATATGTGCGTATAGCCATTCCTGCATGAGGTCCGTCATCTCTATGTGCAGTCCTGCCCCCGCAATCATGCCTTGCAGCACCAGCGGTACGGCTACCGGATAACCGGCTATGTCGGTGCTCACAAACCGTTCATAAGTCGCCTGCACGTCGTACGGTCCGCCTCCGGCGAAGACGCGGTGGATCTTCACATGGTCGGGATCATCGTCGGACGAATACTCGTTCTCGATGAGGTACTCCACCGCCATCGTGGTGGCACCGCCCTGGCTGTAGCCCATGAGGATGAGGTCGTCGTACTCCGGTTCCTGGCCGACGGCTTTGAGCCACGGCCGTACCGCCAGATACATGTCCAGCACGTTACGCGCCGTGAGGTCCATCACCAGGTACGGATGCACGCGGTCGGCCGTCACGCCGTAACCCAGGTAATCGGGGATGATGAGTCCGTAGCCCAGATTGACGAGTACGCCTTCCAGCGAGAATGCGTTGCTGGGCGCCTCGGCGTTGGAGCAGACGGTGTAGTGGCTTACGAGAATCATGCGTTTGGGTCTCTTCCCTTTCGGGAGCATGACTTTGCCGGAGAGACGGATGGAATCCCAGTGCTCGTCAAAACTGGGATAGGTGCCGACAATCTCAATCACTTGGTTGCGGTTGTTGTACCTCAGTAACTCCTGCAGGATAGCCGCGCCGGAGACACTGCTGGTCTGCGGCATCCTGTTCGGCCCTTGGGTTGGCTCGTCCGTATAGTCGTTGACGGGTGTCCCGTCCGGCAGGTAGCAGTTGTAAGGCAGGCCGTTCGTCAGGTCCGTTTCATGCTGACCGATCACGCGGAAAGCCATTCCTTTGCCGGCCTCCAAATCCATGAAATCCACAAACTCCTCCTGCCTGAACTGACAGGAAGAAACAAGGAGTATTGCCAAGAGCAATACTATTTGAGATTTGATATTTGATATTTGAGATGTGATATTTGACATTCGAGATTACTGCTGTTGCGATATTTTAAGTTTTGTGATTTTTCTTATTTTCCAATCCCGAAGGGATATTTTCGGATGCAGCCCATCGGTGCCTATTTAGGCAATCGATGGCGACCAAGGGCATGAATGAAGGCAGGAAGCTTGCTTACTGACCGGCATACAGGGACTTGGGCGCAAGAGCCATTAGGCTCGGGGGCTGCGCATTTTCGATCATCCCTCCGAAATCTACCGTCCAGAACCAGCGGTTGTAGTTTGCGCTGATGCCGAAGACCGTCAGGTTCACCGCCCCGCCTACTACCGTCCTCCGTCCCCGGCTGTCTCTCTCCGTGCCGCCGTTGATATCCATGCCCACGCCCAGACCCGAATAGAGGTTAACGTACTCGTGGTGGTAATAGGTGAAACGGATAGTCGGCATGATGACGAGGTTATAGAAATAATGCCCTTTATCGCGTGCCAGCTCTTCGCCCAGGCCGTTGCGCATCACGTCGTCCCAGTGTACAAAACTGATGTCCGCCATGCCTCCGAACGAGAACCAGCCCTTGTGCCGGTACTGGTACTCCGCCCATATATGCTGGTCGTGGTGGTAATCCTCATGGTAGAGCTGCCGGTAAGAGGCCGGCATGGTGCGTACGCGGTACAAGGGGTTGTGCCACATCAGGCTCTCGAACAGCTGGTCTCCCCAGCCCACGCGCACCTCGTGGCGCATGTTGAGGTATGCCCATTTGTTCTCCGCTCCGGCACCCATGGCGATTGCCAGCAGAGCCATCAAGATGACAATCTTTCTTTTCACACCGCAAAATTACTATAATTTTTTGATACTCGCAAATATTTCCGTGAAATTCTTGCATATGTCAAAAAAAAGCAGTACTTTTGCACAAAAATTGAATCATATGGAAAAGCAAGAACTTCGTAAACTCATCGCTATCTGGTTTGAGGAGGATATTCGCGACGGCGACCATACCTCCCTCAGTTGTATTCCGCCCACCCAGATGGGCTGCCAGCAGTTGATAATCAAGGATACCGGTATTCTCGCCGGCGTGGAAGTAGCCAAAGAGATTGTGAATTACTTCGACCCCGAGTGCCGTTTTGAGCAGTTCCTGCACGACGGCGATGCGGTCAAACCGGGCGACATCGCTTTCAAGGTCTATGGCAAGGAGCTGAGCCTGCTCCAGATAGAGCGTACGATGCTCAATGTGATGCAACGGATGTCCGGCGTAGCGACTACTGCCCACCGCTACCAGTCGCTCATCGAGGACACCGGATGCCACGTGCTCGACACCCGCAAGACGACGCCGGGACTGCGTTACCTGGAGAAAGAGGCGGTGGCGCTCGGCGGCGGCATGAACCACCGTATCGGGCTCTTCGATATGATCCTGCTCAAGGACAACCACGTGGATTTCGCCGGAGGCATCACCGCCGCCCTTACGCGTGCACGCGATTATTGTAAGGAGAAAGGCAAGGCGCTCAAGATTGAGATAGAGGTCCGTAATTTCGACGAGATCAACGAAGCCCTTGCTACAAACATCCCCGACCGTATCATGCTCGATAACTTCACTCCGGAGAAGACCAAAGAGGCGGTGAAACTCATCAGAGAATGGGAAAAGACTGCCGGACGTCATATGGAGATTGAGTCCTCGGGCGGCATCACCATTGACACCATCCGCAGCTACGCTGTGACGGGCGTGGACTTCGTTTCCGTCGGTGCGCTGACCCACTCCTACAAGAGCCTGGACATGAGCTTCAAAGCGGTGAAAAATTGACAGAAACATTACTATAATAATCCAATGAAAAAAATCTTTACTATCCTTTTCTGCTTATTTGCTCTGATGGCAAATGCAGAAGAAATAAAAATGGCGCTGCTGCAGCCGCGTGTGGCGGAGGGTTCCGCGCCCTGCAAACCGATTGAGTTAAACATGATCCGCGGTGAGTTACGCAAGGCGTTCGGCTGGCAGTCGGAGTTTCAGGTGCTTACCCGTACCGATGTGGATGCCATGCTCAAAGAGCACGGTTTCCAGCAAACAGGTATGGTGGACGACAACCAGCGGAAACAAGTAGGAATCATGACAGGAGCGCAGTATATCTGTGTATCCACGGTTACCAAGGACGGCACGCAGCTGTATATCGAGTCCTACTTGGTGGATATTGAGACGGGTGTTATGACGAACCCGGCTACTCAGTTTGCCAATGTGCTCAATAATGACTACAGCACCCTGCAAGAGCCCTGCAACCAATTGGCGAAAGAGATGCTCGGCGAGTTGGGCGGTCATAAGAAATCTTCCGGCGTGACGGGCAGAAAGTCCTCACAAGTGCCGGCTGGATATGTGGACTTGGGCCTGCCGAGCGGCACGCTCTGGAAAGCGGAGAACGAAGACTGCGGTCTGATCAAGTATGACCAAGCGGTTAATTTCTACGGCTCCAGCCTTCCCACCAAAGAGCAGTGGGAGGAACTGAAGGACAACTGCCTTTGGACTTGGACAGGCAACGGTTATAAGGTAAAGGGCAAGAGTGGGGAATCTATCGTTTTGCCTGCGGCTGGCTGGCGCAGTTGTGACGGCACGCTCCTCAGCGTTGGCTCGAACGGTTACTATTGGTCGTCCACGCCTAATGGTTCGGAGAGCGCGTGGGACCTGGGCTTCTTTTCGGGCGGCGTGGACATGTTCAACGACAACCGTTGCAGCAGCCTATTTGTCCGCCTTGTCCGTTAGTTTTCAGAAAAAAACGGTAGTCTCATGTGTGCTGGTCGGCACAAGTGTTGCTAAATACGAGGAGCGAAGGAAATGTATATTTTTTTAAAAGTGATAATCATGGAACGGGAACTAACGTTACATCAAGCCAAGATGGATCTGTTACGGGTAGTAGATCGTATCCAGAGTGTAGATGAGGTGCAAACCATCCGTCTAATCCTTGCTGATTACTATGCTCGGAAGGTAGATGAAGAAATGGATCGCTTATGGGGTAGCGGGACTATCAACGAGCAGGTCTTGGAACAATGGAGTCATGAACATATGCGTACCCCGTATAACTATGCGCAATAGGGTTGTATTGGATACGAATTGTCTCGTAATGGCATTGTCATTATTATAATATTCCATACACCTGTAAATAATGAAGCAGAGTTTAATAAAAATAGCGGGGCTATCGAAGTCCCGCTATTTTGTGTAACTGTACGCTCAGCCGCCAGAAAGGGTGGGAGAGGATATACCGGACGGTCTCCGGCAAGTTGTCATTCCGGTCGTCTTCCCATTCGTCAATACCGCTCATCATCAGCCATTCGCCCGTATAACGGAGCGGCTGCAGCATCCAGTGCTCTGCTTGTATCTTGCCCCGCCATACCTCCGGGTCGTACGTGCCGGTGAAGACCACCTTCACCTCGTCCGCTTGCGTTAGTGCCAGTTTCGTGCCCTCTTTGGGCGAACAGGTAATCCAGTCGATACCTTCCGGCAGCGGCCTTGTGCCGTTGGTCTCCACACAGATATAGAATCCGGCCCCGTGCAGGGCGTCAATAAGAGGCGCGTCCACCTGCAGGGAGGGTTCTCCGCCCGTCAGGACAAGCATCTTCCGCCGCTCGTTGGGGATGTCATAGAGGTCAAGCGCTTCGGCTACGATCTCGCCGGCGGACATCTCTGTATAGTCGGAGAAGTCCGTGTCGCACCAAGGGCAGCGGAGGTTACAACCGCTGAAGCGGACGAAGACAGCCGGAATACCGGAATGGGCGCCTTCGCCCTGCAATGTATAAAATATTTCGTTAACGCGATACAATGTACGATGTACAATTTACAATGTACAATTTACAAAGGGCTTATGGGGTTTGGTACAACGTTTTAAGACCCGTACAGACTTTTCTGTTTGTACAAAAGCCCATAGGACGCTTTGTGTTAATTGTTAATTATTAATTATTTAGTCCCGCTCGTAGATGGCGGTGTTGCCTTCGGACTCCTGGACGGAGACTTTATAGCAGTTCTCCACGTGGTCGCAAATCCAGCGGGCAATATTCTCCGCCGATGGATTGACGTCCAGCACCTCGTTGATATACTGGTGGTCAAAGGTGTCCTTCACCACTTTCTTGATGTGCGTGAAGTCGGTGACCATACCGTCAGCATTCAGTTCCTTCGCTTTGCAATAGACCACGATGATCCAGTTATGGCCATGCAGGTTCTCGCACTTGCTCTCGTAACTCAGCGTCAGGTTGTGCGCTGCCGAGATCTCTACTCTTTTTTCTACGTAGTACATAAACTCTCAATTCTCAATTCTCAATTCTCAACTCTCAATTCTCCATACGGCTTCAGCCGATCGTTCGAGGCCTTGCCGAGATAAGAACTTTCAACTTTCAACTTTCAACTCTCATACACCGTATGATCCTCTATGCCCGCTTGGGCGAGGGCTTCCTTGCGCTCGCGGCAGGTCCCGCATACGCCGCAGTGGTGTTCGCCACCTTTGTAGCAGCTCCATGTCTCCGTGTAATCGAGGTGCAGTTCCTTGCCGTGCGATGCTATCTCTGCTTTCGTCAGACGGGTGTACGGTGTCAGCAGCTGTACGCCGTTCCACGTACCGAAATGGATAGCATTATTCATCGCCTCGACGAACTCCGGACGGCAGTCGGGGTAGATAGTATGGTCTCCGGCATGGTTCGCCAGCATAACGTATTGCAGTTTGTTATTCTCGGCAATGCCCGCCGCAATAGAGAGCATGATGCCATTCCTGAAGGGAACGACAGTAGATTTCATGTTTTCCTCATCGTAGTTGCCCTCGGGGATGGCGTCCGCGCCTTGTAACAATGAGGATTTGAAGAACTGTTTGATGAAGGGCAGGCGTATCACCATGTGCGGAATACCGAGCCGCTCACAATGCAGTTTGGCGAATTCCAGTTCGCGGTCGTTATGGTTACTGCCGTAATGGAAAGAGAGCGCCATGCCGATGCGGTATTGGTACTCGTAAAGCATAGTGGTGGAGTCCAGCCCACCGGAGAGAACGATTAAACTATCTTTCATAACTTTCACTTTTCACTTTTCACCTTTCATTTTCCCAAACTGTTCAAAAAGCCGCTGCTTCTTGAGCTCCTCATGATCCTTGTCCGCGTAGTTCGCAAACGGATAGATGCTGATGCCGCCGCGGGGCATGAAATAGCCCGTCACCTCCAGGTACTTCGGATCCATCAGCTTCACCAGATCCTTCATGATGATGTTCACGCAGTCCTCGTGAAAATCCCCGTGGTTGCGGAACGAGAACAGGTAGAGTTTCAGACTCTTGCTCTCCACCATGCGCTCCCGCGGGATATAACTGATATAGAGATGACCGAAATCCGGCTGACCGGTCTTCGGGCAGAGCGTGGTGAACTCTGGGCAGTCGAACGTCACGACATACTCGTTCTCCGGATGTTTGTTGGGAAAAGTCTCCAGCACGTCCGGATGGTACTGGTCCGAATACTGCACCTGCTGGTTGCCGAGAAGGGTCACTCCCTCCAATTCTTTTTCTGTACGCATAAGTCTTTTCTATGAAAAATCGTACAAAGGTACTGCTTTTTTCTTACATACACAAATTTTAGTGCGCTTTTTTCTTGCATAATTCAAAAAAAAGCAGTAAATTTGCAGCCGATTTAAGGGCTCTTCTAAAAATTGCTTTATTTTGATTGCGGATTTTGTCTTGAGTAGATTGCTGATTTGCAAGAGGGAGCAATGCGGGCATTGTGACTGAGTGGAAGTCAGTAAGATACCAAGAGAAAACCGAAAGCAATATAAAAGTGCCATATTTATTAACTCAACTGGGCTTGACTAAAAACGTGGAATTTTTAGAAGTGCCCTTACTATTTTGGCGTCATATGCGGAAAGGAATATATATCATTTTGGCATTGCTCCTGAGCCTCTCCCTCTGGGCGGACAAACCCTATACCGTCGTCCTCGATCCGGGCCATGGAGGCAAGGACCCCGGCGCGGTCGGTAAGTTCTCCAAAGAGAAGGACCTCAACCTCTCCCTGGCTCTGCAGGTCGGCAAAATGCTCAACAAGCAATACCCCGACGTGAAGGTCATCTACACCCGCTCCACCGATGTCTTCATCCCCCTCCAGACGCGTGCGGACATAGCCAACAAGGCCGACGCGGACCTCTTCATCTCGATTCATACCAACTCCGCGGAATCCAAGACACCAAGCGGCGTGGAGACCTTTATTCTCGGTACGGACAGGATGGAGGCGAACCTCGATGTAGCCATGCGGGAGAACGCCGTGATGAAGCTGGAGTCCGACTATAAAACGACTTACCAGGGCTTTGACCCCAACTCCATCGACTCCTATATCATGTTCGAACTCATGCAGAACAGTTATATGGACCAGTCGCTCCGCTTCGCCGAGCAGGTGCAGCAGCGCTTCGTCGGCCATCTCAACCGCTCCGACCGGGGCGTGAGACAAGCCGCTTTCTGGGTTCTCCTCAAGACCGCCTGCCCCTCGATACTTTTTGAGATGGGCTTCATATCCAACCCCGAGGAAGAGCGCTTCCTCAACAAAGAGACCTCCATGGCGCAGATGGCGAACGCACTCGTCAATGCTTTCGGCGCATACACCCACCGCGAGGCGGTCAAGAAAGAATCCCTCGCCCTCGAACCCGCCGCAACACCTGCTGCGGAACAGCCTGCACAGACTGCTCAACCGGCCCCCAAACACGACACAATCACGGCTCAACCAGCACTCAAAAACGACAGTCAACCGCGACATGACCGCGATATGACCGCGACCACACCGGTACCGGACAACCGGGTCACATATGCCGTGCAGGTTTGCGCCTCCAAGACGCCGCTCGCTGAGAACGACCCGCGTCTGCAGGGGCAGAAATGCGAGTGCGTCAAACTCAACGGGTGGTATAAATACTATACCGCTCCGGACACCGACCGCAACAAAGTCATGAAGGCCCGGAAGGAACTCCTGACCCTCTTCCCGGACTGCTGGATCATACAGCTCCCCGCCAAATAAACCAATCATAAATCACCAATCATAAATCACCAATCATCAATCACTTTTGTCCCGTCTTCGGGACAACCCAATCGTCAATCAAATAATGAAACACGCGCGTGAAATAAAAGTAGGCATCCTTGCCGCTACATGTCTTTTCCTCCTCTTCTTCGGGTTCAATTTCCTGAAGGGTGTCAATATCTTCTCTCCCACCAACGCCTACCACGGCACCTACGCCCATCTGCACGGCTTGGAGGAGCAGGCGGCGGTCTATATCCGCGGACATAAAGTCGGGCAGGTGGATGCCATTCATTATGATTTCACGCGAGACAGTTCGTTCACCGTGGATATCTCTGTCAGGAAAGATATCTCTCTTCCTGCCGGTACCCGCATGGCGCTCGTCGCTGACGGCCTCCTCGGAGGCATGGCGGTCGAACTGCAGTTACCGGAGCACTCCTCCCCCTCTGAGAGGGGAACGGGGAACGTCTCCAAAGGCTCTTTCCTCCCCACTACGTACGTCCCCGGACTCATGGAGAGCCTGCAAGGACAGCTCCTCGCGCATGTCGACCGGGCGGTGCTGAACATCGACTCCCTCGTCGCCTCGCTCCGGACGCAGGTCGCCGGCAATCATATACAATCGACCCTGGAGAACGTGGACCGTATCTCCGGAGACCTCACCGCCGTATCAGCCGATCTCAGGCACCTCATGCGTTCGCAAGTGCCCGGCATCGTCAATAATGCCGATACCATGGTAGCCAACCTCAATACCGTCGTTGCCGGCATCAAGGAGGCGAACCTCAAGGCTACCGTCGCCCGCGTGGACACTGCCGTGGACGGTGTCAATGCCGTACTGGCGGATATCCGTTCCAAAGAGGGCACCCTCGGACGGCTTATCTATGATAAGACGCTCTACGAACACGTGGACGCTACCGTCCTCTCGGCTGACTCCCTCCTCGTGGACCTCAAGGCGCACCCAAAACGCTACGTGCACTTCTCTGTCTTCGGAAAAAAAGACAAATAAGTGTTCCACGGATTACAAATAAGACACAATCGTATTTGCATATTTTCTAAATAACAATTATTTTCAACAACTCGTAACAGCGCGAATTACTGCCTGTTACGAGTCTTTTTAACAGAAAAATGCACCGTACTATTGCAAAATTTGAATAGACTATAAATCAACAAGTTATATGTCGAAAACTAACGTAAGGTGCTGATAATAAATCGTTTGTGCGCAAGAGTCTATAAATGCGGCATTTACGGCAATTCTCATTTTCGACTGAACGGTGCAAATTTGGTCATGTCGGAAAAAAGCAGTACCTTTGCACTCGATTTCGCTTAAAAAATGACACAGTCACTTCAACAGCAATGGGCGCAGTGCCAGACCATCTTGGCTGACAACTTGACCGCCAGTGCGTACCAGACATGGTTCGCGCCTATCGTACCCCTGCAGTTCGCGGAGGGCGTATTGGTGTTGCAGGTGAAATCGCAGTTCGTGGCCGAGTATATCGAGGAGAACTATATTCCCTTATTATCGTCCGCGATCCTGCGCGTGTTCGGGCAAGGCACGCGTCTGGAATACCGTGTGCTCATCGACTCCGCTTCCGGAGCCGGGACGATGCTTCCTTCCGCCGGCGCACCCGCCAAAAGCCAGTGGGTCATGCCCGCCCCGCAGCAGTCCAATGACGACCTGCCCAAGCTCAATGAGCTCTATACGTTCGATACCTTCATCGCCGGAGAACCCAACAAACTGGCGCGTACCGCCGGTCTGGCGGTAGCCAAACAGCCCGGATACACCGCGTTCAACCCGCTTTTCATATACGGCGGCAGCGGAGTAGGGAAGACCCACCTCGCCTGTGCTATCGGCCATCAGGCCCTCGCGCTCAACCCGCACGCACGCGTGCTCTACGTCAGCGCGAATACCTTTAAGTTGCAGTTCCAGGACGCGCGTAAGGAGAACCGTATTCCCGATTTCCTCAATTTCTACCAGTCGGTGGATGTGCTCATCGTGGATGATATACAGTATTTCGCGGGACTCAAAGGGACGCAGGATACCTTCTTCCATATTTTCAACTATCTCCAGCAGAGCCGCAAACAGCTCATCCTCACCTCCGACCGTCCTCCGGTCGAGCTCAAGGATATAGAGGAGCGTCTGCTCACCCGATTCAAATGGGGGCTGGCGGCGGAGATCACCCGCCCGGACTATACCCTTCGGCGCAATATCCTGCTATCGAAGATGCGCCGCGACGGGATCACCCTCTCGGATGAGATAGTGGATTTTATCGCCATGAACGTACGCGACTCCGTACGGGACCTGGAGGGCATTCTCGCCTCGCTCCTGGCGCACTCTACGCTGACCGACAAGGAGATAGACCTCTCCCTCGCGGAGCAGGTGGTCAGCCATATTGTCGCGCTCCAGCCGCAGACGGTCACCGTCGATGACGTCATCGGTGCGGTATCCAGACATTATAACATCCCCGAGCGGGCGATTATGGCGCAGAACCGCTCGAAGGATATCACCCTCGCGCGACACGTGGCGGCGTACCTCTCCAAACAACTTACCTCCAGTTCGCTCTCCGAGATAGGATACCGGATGGGACGGCGTACCCACGCTACGATTCTGCACTCCATCGCTTATGTGCGCGACACCATGGAGTTCGACCCCGTACTGCGCCAGCAGGTAGCACAACTGCAATCCGCCTTGCAGCATTGACATGCCGCATAAATACCGATACCCGTGATAGATATTCGTCACCCGCTTAATGTCTGCCGTGCCTCTGCCGGTACCGGTAAGACATATACTTTGGCAGCCTATTATGTGGGGTTGCTTTTGTCGGGTGAAGACTACCGTTCTATTCTGGCGATTACGTTTACCAACAAAGCTACAGCCGAGATGAGCGAGCGTATCCTGGGCTACCTCCATGGGATAGCGCAGGGCACGGAACCTGCTTTTTTATTACGCGCGCGTGATTTCATGATACGCGACAAACAGGCGCCTGACGCACTTCTCGCCGGGCGTGCGGAGGAATGCTTCAAACGAATGCTCCTCGACTACGACAGTGTCCGCATCCAGACCATCGACTCGTTTCTCCAGACCCTTCTCAGCGGCCTGGCAGGGGTGTTGCGCATGAGTGCCGGACTGACGACAGAACTGGATATAGATCATGTCATCCGCCAGGCGGTGGACCAACTCCTCACCACGGAGATGACGCCTGCCGACCGTTCTATCCTCGAGGATTACATGCGGCTCAAACTGGACGAAGAAGCCCATTGGGACGTACGCCAGAGCCTCTGCATGATGGCAAAGGAACTCTATAACGAGTCCGTCCAGATGCTGGACGCAGACGGACGCATCCTCTTCGATGCACCCGCTATCGCCCGCCGCCGTACGGCGTTGGAGCAGGCATGGCAAGAAGACTCGGGTCTCGCTGAACTCAAAACGCTGCTCGCCTCCTGTGCGCCGGAGAAATACAACCGTTATACCAAGGCGGCATATGACCGTCTGTGCAAGTCGGTGGCGGACCCCGGCCAACTCTCGGCCAAAGACCGTTTCCGGGGCGTCTCCGCCAAGTCCTGCAACGCCGATGAGATGGCGCGTGCCACCGAGCTGGCGGAACGTGTAGCACGTACCTACAACACCATTCAGCTGACCATCCGTTTCAGCCGGGATATGGAACTCATGGCTTCCCTCCAACGCCTCATCCAACGGAACCTCGCCGAGGCGAATACCGCCCTCCTGGCGCGTACCGCCGGCACGCTCAGCAAGGCGCTCCATGACGGCGATGCGGATTTTATTCTCGAGAAAGCCGGTATCCGTTACCGGCACATCCTCATCGACGAGTTTCAGGACACCAGCCGCCTCCAGTGGTCGGTCATCAACCGTCTTGTGCAGGACGTGCTGGCGGGCGAAGGACACACCCTCCTCATCTTGGGCGATATCAAGCAGTCTATCTACCGATGGCGTAACGGAGACTGGCATATCATGGCGTCTCTCGGCTCGGACGAGGCGCATTACGGCGCGCAGATCAACCGCGCTTTTCCGAACCTTACCCGTAACTACCGCAGCAGCGAGCAGGTAGTGCGCTTCAACCTCTCCCTCTTCGACCATATCATCCGCTCGTATCCCGATGAGAAAAACGCCGATCTCATTGACGCTATATACGGCGAGGGCTTCACGCCCGATAAGCTGGAGGACTTCTACCAGGCATCTAAGAAGCCGGGCGGTTATGTCCGCTTCCGGGCGTTCCCCAAAGCGACCAAGGAGGAACTGGCCCTGGACATGTTCGATACCATGGAGGAGCTACTCGCACGCGGCGCTTCGCCCGAAGACATGATGATTCTGGTCCGGGAAAAGAAAGAAGCGGCGCTTATCACCGACCTCAAATCGCAACTGAACGCTGACCAATACCCCTGTCTGACACGGGCCGGACTCGTCTCCGCCGACAGTTTCCTGTTAGAGGCTTCCGAAGCGGTACAGCTCGTCATGGCGGGACTCCGGCTCATCGCACGGGACGACCGCGTGGCGGAGAAATACATCGAGATGACTACCGGCCGGCCGGAACTCATCCCGGCGCTCCGTGCTTCCGTCTCGCCCCGTCTGCCCCTCTACGAGGCGGTGAGCGAACTCGTCAAGCAGCTGCTCACGGACGCCGACGGCTGCTACAGGGGGACTGAGACGGCGTATCTCAACAGCCTCCTCGACCGCACGCGCGATTATGTCGCTTCCTACGGCTCGCGCATAGACGATTTCCTGACCTACTGGGACGACACCCTGCATGCCAAACCTATACCCGCTTCCGCTGCCGACGCCATCCGTATTCTCACGGTGCATGCCTCCAAGGGATTGCAGGCACAGACGCTCTTCGTGCCCTTCTGCATGTGGACCAAGGAGGCGGGACGGCACCCGCAGAAGATATGGTGCGAGGTGTCGCCGGAACTCCATGCCGGTACCGACTACGTGCCCGTTCAGGACGGTGCGGAGATGGCGGAATCCGACTATCATGACGAATACGAGGCGGAGCACCTGAACATGCGCGTCGATAACCTCAACATGCTCTATGTGGCGCTCACCCGGGCGGAGGACAACCTCTATATATCCACTTCGTACCCCGTTACGGCAAACGGCACGATGGGGACCTGCAACCATGTGGGGCGTTATATCATGGATTATGTCGGGGAGGACAGCTATGAGGCGGGCGAACCGGTTATCAAACACCGGGAGAGATCCGGCACGGCGGATAACATTCAGGCCGAGCTGTGGGCGGACAGCAGGAACGTCCGTTTCGTGCAATCCCAGGAAGGCGCGCTCTATACCGACTACGGTGAGGAGGCCTACCGCCGTGTGGCGCGGATGGACGAAGGAAACCTCTGCCATGAGATATTTGCGAACCTGCACCGGGCTTCCGAACTGGAGCAGGTGCTCGACACTTTCGCCACCCGCGGCGAGATACGCGACGCGGCGCAAAGGGACGCCCTGCGTGCGCTTATCACCTCCGCCTGGGAGGGAAGCGAAGAGATGCGTGACTGGTTCACCTCCCCCTGGCAACTGAAGCTGGAACAGGCGATATACATCGACCATCGCGAGCTGCGGCCCGACCGCGTCATGATCAACCCCGAGACCAACGAGGCGATCGTTCTCGATTACAAGTTCGGGCATTGGGAGGACCGGTATATGACCCAGGTGAGCGAATACATGGAGGCGCTTAGGCGGATGGGCTACGCCCCCGTACGTGGCTACTTATGGTTCGCACGCAAACCCAAAGGCAAACAATTGGTACAAGTGCATGGATAGTTTCTTGAGACATACTGCGGAGTCGGTTCTGCAATCGTTGGACTGGTCCCGGCTGAGCCGTACCACGCTGGTACTGCCCTCCCACCGTGCCGGGCTGGTGCTGAAAGACGAGATACTGCGTCTCCAGCAGGAGCGTCACGCGCAGGCGGTCTGGGCTCCGGCCGTGCAGACCCTCACGCAGCTCCAGGACGCCCTCTCGCCCCTCTATGACGAGGACGAGCTCTTCACCGTCGTGCGTCTCTATCGCTACTACCTGACCCTCAATCAGCAATCATCCATCACCGACGACCTCATGCCCCTCGACCTCTTCTACGGCTGGGGGCGGCAGATGATTGCGGATTTTACGAATATAGATGCTTCCATGCCCGCTTCCGAGGTGTCGGCGTTCTTTGCCAATACCGTTGCGGCGCATGAGTTGGGTGAGTGGCAGCTCGACTCCGAGACCGAGTCCCGCCTCCGCGCCCTCATCAACCCCTTGTCTGCCCGTCCGGCTGCTACGGACTCTGTCCAAGCGCAGTACGAACTGATATGGCACCGGCTCTATGATTTCTACCGGGCTCTCCATGCCGAGATGGAAGCGGAGCAGAAAGGTTATCCCGGGATGCGCCAGCGGGCGGTCATCGACCATTGGGAGGACGACTCCGTACAATCGCAGATAGCAGGACGGACGTATGTCTTCGTCGGTTTCAACTACCTCCTGCCCGTGGAGCGCGAACTGATGCAGCGGCTTCGTGATGCCGGTCAGGCGCTCTTCTACTGGGACTATGTCTCGGATTTCGAGACCAACGCGAAAGCCTTCTCTTTCGCCCGTCTCAACAGCGGTATCCTGGGTTCAGCTCTCCCGCCGCGGCAGTGGGGTGCACCGCGGCCCGTCACCCTCGTCTCCTGTACCTCGCGCGAGGCGCAGGCGCAGTATGTCCACTCGTGGCTGCAGGCGAACTACACCGCCTCCGGGCAGAAAGTGGGGGTCGTCATATGCGACGAGTCAATGCTCGAACCGGTTATCTACACCCTCCCGGCGATCATCCTTCCGGGGGAGACGGAACCCTCACCGGTAAATATCACCAAGGGCTTCCCCTTGCGCAATACCGTCATCTATGCCCGTGTGCTCGCTTGGCTGTCCGACCCCGCACGAGGCGCAGCGGACGAACCCGTCACGCCTGCCCTCATCGACGACCTGATAGCCCAAGTCCTGGATACGCCAACTACGGAACCTACGGAACCTACGCAAACTACGGAACCTACGGAACCTACGGAAACTACGGAACCTACGGAACCTACGGAAACTACGGAACCTACGGAAACTACGCAAACTACGCAAACTACGGAAACTACGCAAACTACGGAACCTACGGAGGCTTTGCCTCCTTCCCCCGGCCTCCCCTGGCAGGAGCTGCTCATCCTTGAGAGCGAGTACCAGGTCCGTAAGGTGGCCCACCAGATGCGGCTGCTCATCACCGCCGGGCTCGGCGGACAGCCGTTCACCCTCAAGCTGCTGCGGCTCCTCATGCGCCGCACGATGGAGGGCGTCTCCATGCCTTTCCATGGCGAACCCGTTACGGACATCCAGGTCATGGGTGTGCTGGAGACGCGTATGCTGGATTTTGACCGGCTGCTGCTCCTTAACGTAGAGGAAGGGATTATCCCGCAGACACGGGCGGATATCTCTTTTATCCCGTATTATCTGCGCAAGGCCTATCATATGCAGACCTCGGACGAACGCGCCACGGTCTATGCTTATAACTTCTTCCGCCTGCTCAGCCGTGCCGGTCATGCCACGCTCCTCTACGCCTCCGCGGAGGCGGCGGAGGGAGGCAAAGGCATGTCGCGGTTCGTCATGCAGATGCTTTATTCGCCGGCTTTTGAGGTCACGCGCCGCACGTTGCAGGAGCCTTCTGTCCTGACCTCGGCGGAACGGACGATAGATGCCGGGACACCTTCGCTCCTCGCTTCCCTTACTCCGGATAAGGACGGTGTCCTCCGTCGCGCGGACGGACGCCCTTACCGCCTCTCGCCAAGCGCACTCAACACCTATATCAGCTGCCCGCGCAGTTTCTATCTCCATTATATCCTGGGTATCCAGCCCAAGGAGGAAGAAGAGGTGCTTTTCGCGCCGAACACCCTCGGCTCCTTTGTCCACCACGCCATGGAGTACCTCTACCGTACGTATCTCCATTGCGACAACACCTCCCCCGTGCGCGTCACGCCGGAGCAGATAGAAGCCCTTCGTACGGACGAGGCGAAGATACAGGCTGCCCTTGATGCAGCATACGAGGCTATGAACGCCGAAGCGGAGACGCCTTATATACCCGACCACCATGTGGGCGAGAATATCATCATCAAGGGCTATGTGGATAATATCCTCTCGCGCGACCGGGAGGATGCGAAAGCCGGTCTGCAGCTCTACCTGCTGGAGCAGGAGCGCACCTTCCCGCTGACCATCGACGGGGTAGGCACCTTGCTCTCCGGCGGAACGATAGACAGGCTGGATATATACGGTCCTGCCGGTAGCGAACGCCTCCGCGTGGTGGATTACAAATCCGGTTCCTATACCGATACGACCCACCTAAAGAAGATGTCTTCCTCCTGGGAGGAACTGATGGACAGCGAGGGCAAGGCGTACGTCCGCCAGACCTTGATTTACAGCCATGCCGTCCTCACGCATGACCGTACAGGGCTGCCTGTCGAACCCAACCTCTTCTTCTGCCGCCGCAAACTCAATGAGATAGTCACGACCATTGATATCGGTTCAGAGACCGTGCATGACTACGCCGCTATACGCGAGCCATTCATAGAGGCCTTGCAGGAGAAGGTACGAACCCTCCTTACCGCTACGGAATTCCCGCAATGCGAGCCCGATAAATGTCCTGCTTTCTGTCCGTTCTATGCCTTGTGCGGACGAAAGCCCAAAGAATTTTGATATGATACAGTATTACCTTGTTGGCGACCATTTGTTTGGTATAGAAGCGAGCCAACCGCAATTTGAAACCTTGGTGAATTATGCGCCGTTCCGGGTCACCCCGGACGATCCCGCACCCCTCTTTACCATCCGCGTGCGTGGGGAGCAGATACCTTCCTCCGATGGATGGGAACCGGTCTATACCGACCGCTCGGACGAGGACATGCCGCGTATCGAGATGTACCGCCGTGAGAACCGGTGGATGTTCTGCGTGTCGATGTACCGCGAGAGCGAGATTGTCAGTGCGATGATCTGTTCCGCCGACTGGCGCGAGGTGGAGCTCTATATGCAGCCCCGTTGTGTCCGTTTTGCTATCGACAACGCGGCGATGCTTGTCTATGCCTTTGCTTCGGTGGGGATGAAAACGCTCCTCTTCCACTCGTCGGTCACCGTACGGGAGGGACGCGCCTATATGTTCCTCGGCCACTCCGGCACGGGCAAGAGCACCCATTCGCAGCAGTGGAAAGCCGCTTTCCCGGATGCCACGCTTCTCAATGACGACAACCCTGTCGTACGTATCCTCCCGGATAACACCGTCCGTGTCTATGGCTCGCCCTGGAGCGGCAAGACGCCTTGTTACAAGGCGGAGTCGGCTCCGCTGCAGGCGCTTGTCCAGCTCGCGCAGGCACCGGAAAACAAAATACACCTGCTCAAAATGACGCAGGCGTATCCGTATATCCTGGCATCCGTCAGCGGCCTCAAAGTGCTGCCTGAGATGATGGATGCCATCTATGAGTCGATTGCTTCGTTGCTGGAAATTACTCCGGTCTATAAACTCGAGTGCCTTCCTAACCCCGACGCGGCACGGTTATGCGCTCAAACGTGTTTATCTTAGACCTGTCGTAAGGACAGCTTACTTTGATATAGTTCTCGGTGAAACCCTCCATGAGGTCGGTTCCACCGGGATTTTTGATGCGTTTGGCTTCCCACAGTACCGTTCCCCGGTAACCCTCGTGCTCGCGGTAGAAAGTATCGGTCTTGCGGGCGGACAGCTCGTGGAGCTCTCTGCTACGCCGCTCCCTTTCTTGCTGCGGCACAACCTCCAGGTCCATGGTCAGCATACGGGTGTTGGCGCGCTCGGAGTAGGTGAATACATGCAGTTGCGATACCGGCAGCTGCTCAATGAACGCCACGTATTCTTTCCAGCACTCCGCCGTCTCGCCGCGGACTCCTACCATGCAATCCACGCCGATGAATGCGTCGGGCATCACCGCCTTGATATGCGCCACGCGTTCGGCGAACAGCTCCCGCGTGTACCGCCGTCCCATGATCTGCAGCACGGTGTTGCTGCCGCTCTGCAAAGGGATATGGAAATGCGGCGCGAAATGCCTGCTGCCGGCTACCAGGTCGATGATCTCGTCGCTCAGCAGGTTCGGCTCGCAGCTGGAGATACGGATGCGGTACTCGCTCTCTGTGTCCAGGTTGTCCAGCGCCCGCAGCAGGTCGATAAACCGCTCCCCTGTGCTCCGGCCGAAATCGCCGATGTTCACTCCGCTCAGGATCAGCTCTTTGGCTCCTCCGCGGATAGCCTCTTCGGCTTGAGCGACGACCTCCGCGATGGACGGGTTGCGGCTCTTGCCCCGCGCCAAAGGTATCGTGCAGTACGAGCAGAAATAGTTGCATCCGTCCTGCACCTTGATAAAACACCGTGTGCGGTCGTCCTTGCTGTACGCGCCGTGGAAATCGTTTATCTCGCGGATGGCGGACACGCATGTCTCTCCCTCTTTCTGTCTCTCCACGCTCTTCTCCAGCCGCTCTACGAACTCCGCCAGATGGAATTTCTCCTCCTGGCCTAATACATAGTCCACGCCTTCTATATGCGCTATCTCGTCCGGTTTGAGCTGGGCGTAACAGCCCGTCACGATGAGTATCGCGTTTGGGTTCTGGCGCCGGATGCGGTGAATCATCTGGCGGTCTTTGTGGTCCGCCGCGTCCGTCACCGAGCAGGTGTTGATGATACATATGTCCGCCTCTTCGCCCTGCTTGGCACGCTCGTGGCCGCGTGCTGTCAGCGCCTTGCCCAGCGCACTGCTCTCCGCATAATTGAGTTTGCACCCCAATGTGGTAAATCCTATCTTCATTGTTCTTTTAACCGTTGCGGCTGCAAAATTACAAAAAATATTGCACATACGCAAGATTTTGGCGATATTTTTAACCGTTCGCTTCTCCTCCCTGCCAAAATGGCAGTCTGTATCTCTTGGCACGGGATTTGACGGAAAAGAAACGGAACGTAAAACAAACATCCGTAGTCAATAATTAAAAACAAATACTATGAGCAAAGGAAATATTGGGGTAACGAGCGATAACATCTTCCCCGTCATCAAGAAATTTTTGTATTCCGACCATGAGATCTTCCTTCGTGAGCTGATCTCCAATGCCGTCGATGCCACGACCAAGCTGAAAACCCTCTCGTCGGTAGGCGAGGTGAAGGGCGATTTAGGTGATTTGCGCGTGCGCGTGTCTATCAATAAGGAGAAGAAGACCCTCACGGTCTCCGACCACGGTATCGGCATGACCGCCGAGGAGGTGGACAAGTTCATCAACCAGATTGCTTTCTCCGGCGCCGAGGAG
Source organism: uncultured Bacteroidales bacterium (assembly GCA_902799185.1). Lineage (GTDB taxonomy): Bacteria > Bacteroidota > Bacteroidia > Bacteroidales > Paludibacteraceae > Colicola. The sequence goes on from CADBZO010000017.1 coordinate 54,762, forward strand.
TTCGTCAACAAGTACAAGGACAAGACGGAAGCCATCATCGGTCATTTCGGTCTCGGTTTCTATTCCGCCTTCATGGTTTCCAAGAAAGTGGAGATCTTCAGCCAGTCCTATAAAGAGGACGCGAAAGCTGTTCACTGGTCTTGCGAGGGCGACCCCGAATATACGATGGAGGACACCATCAAAGCCGAACGCGGTACGGATATCGTCCTGCACATAGACGACGATTTCAGCCAGTATCTGGAGGACGCCACCATCGAGGGCCTGCTCCGCAAGTACTGCAAGTTCCTGCCCGTCGAGATCGCTTTCGGCAAGAAGAAAGAGTGGAAAGACGGCAAGGAGGTGGAGCTCGACGAGGAGAACATCATCAATGATACCAACCCCGCCTGGACCCGCAAACCGTCAGAGTTGAAGGACGAGGACTATGACAAGTTCTACCACGAGCTCTATCCGACCCAGATGGACGAGCCGCTGTTCCATATCCACCTCAATGTGGACTACCCCTTCAACCTCACGGGTATCCTCTATTTCCCGAAGATCAAGTCCAACCTCGACGTACACCGCAACAAGATACAGCTCTATTGCAACCAGGTTTATGTGACCGACGAGGTGGAGAACATCGTACCGGAGTACCTGACGCTGCTGCACGGCGTGATCGACAGCCCGGATATCCCGCTGAACGTCAGCCGTAGCTACCTCCAGAGCGACAACAACGTCAAGAAGATCTCCGGCTATATCACCAAGAAGGTAGCCGACAAACTTGCCGAGCTCTACAAAGCCGACAAGGACGAGTTCGCCAAGAAATGGGACGACATCAAGATGTTCATCCAGTTCGGTATGCTGACCGACGAGAAGTTCTACGAGAAGGCAAAGGATTTCGCCCTCTTCAAGAACCTCGACGGCAAGTACGCCACGCTGGAGGAATACAAGGCGCAGGTCAAAGAGGCGCAAACCGACAAGGACGGCAACCTCGTGCTGCTCTACACCAACGACCCCGACGCGCACTACACCTATATCGAGCGCGCGAAGGCGAAGGGCTATGACGTCCTGCTGATGGACGGCGAGTTGGATGTGCACGCCATGAGCCAGGCGGAGCAGAAGAGCGAGGAAGGCAAGCTGCGGTTCGTACGCATTGACTCCGACACCATCGAGAACCTCATCCGCAAGGAGGATACCGCCAAGGACACTTTCTCCGACGAGCAGAAAGAGGGACTGCGCAAAGCGTTCGAGGGCTTGCTGCCGAGTGCCGAGGACAAACTCCGTTACTTCGTCACCTGCGAGGCGGCGGCTGCGGACGCACTGCCTGTCTTCCTGACGCAGAACGAGTTTATGCGCCGTATGAAAGAGATGTCCGCCCACCAGCAGGGAATGTCCTTCTACGGTCAGATGCCGGACCAGTACAACCTCGTCGTCAACACCGCGCACCCGCTCATCCAGGAGCTCGTGGCAAAAGAGACCTCCGAGCAAGTAGAGGAAGAGGTTGAGAAGAAAGCAGAGAAAGAAGGCGAGGAGCCTAAAAAAGAGACCGTCATCAAGACGGTCTGCAAGTTGGAGGGCGAGGATGAGCGTATCAAACAACTCATCGATATCGCGCTTCTGGCTTCCGGCCAACTGAAGGGCGAAGCACTCGCCAAGTTCGTCAACCGGTCGGTAGAACTGCTATAATTCTATCGCTGCGCATTTGCGCGCCAGGTATTTAGCCTCGTCTGCATTCAGCAGCGGGGCTATTTCCTTATATACGCGTACATGGTAGGCGTTGAGCCAGTCTATCTCGTCCTCGGTCATCAGGCTCATCTCGATGAGGCTCGTGTCGTAGAAACAGAGGGTCAGCGTCTCGAAGGTCAGCCATTCGTCTTCGGTCGTCGTGGCTTTGGTCTGCTTGGCGGGGATGACGGTGATCAGGTTCTCCGTCCGGATGCCCCATTTGCCGGTGCGGTAGATACCCGGTTCGTCGGAGATGATATGTCCCGCCTCCAGCGCGGTGGGGTTATTGTCCGTGCGGACGTTCTGCGGGCCTTCGTGGCAGCCGAGGAAATGGCCTACGCCGTGACCTGTGCCGTGACCGAAGGTGATACCCGCCTGCCACATGTATTGCTTGGCGAGTGCGTCCAGCTGGTTGCCTCGTGTACCGCGCGGGAAACGCGCCGTCTGTAACGCTATATGGCCTTTCAGCACGTAGGTGTAGTCCTCTTTCGCCTGCTGCGGGATCCTTCCGCCGAGCCATATGGTGCGCGTGATATCCGTCGTGCCGTCCAGATACTGGCCGCCGCTGTCCAGCAGCAGCATGCCCTCCGGCTTCACCTCCGCGCATTTCTCTTTCGTGGCGGCGTAATGGACGATGGCGCCGTTGCCCTGATAGCCGGCTATCGTGCCGAACGACTCCTCAACAAATCCCTCACCCATCGCACGGAAAGCATGCAGCTTCTCCATCAGGTCCCACTCTGTGAGAGTTGAAAGTTGAAAGTTGAAAGTTGAAAGAGTTTCCTCCAACCACTTGAAGAACCGCGTCAGCGCAGCGCCGTCCTGACGCATCGCCCGCCGCTCGCCTTCTATCTCCACGGCGTTCTTCTTCGCCTTGTCCACCAGGATGGGCGACTGTATATTGACCGCCCGCACATCTTTCGACTTTTGACTTTCGACTTTCGACGCTCCTATTGCTTCGTACAACGCTTCGTTCACCCTCGCGCCGTCGTAGAAGACCGTACCTCTCAGACCGTGGATATAATCGAATACCGCCTCGTACGGCTGTACGTCTATATGGTTGAAATCCAGATAGTTCTGCGCCGGAGTATCTATCTTCTCGGGGTTCACGAACAGCGTGCATTTATCCGCCTCCAGTACCGCATAACTGATGACGACCGGGTTGTACTCCACGTCGTTTCCGCGGATGTTCAGCAGCCATGCTATCTCGTCCAGCGCGCTGATGATCAATGCGTATTCTTTCGACTTTTGACTTTTGACTTTTGCCTCCAGGCACTCCCGCATCCGCGCTATCTTGCTCTCCACCGTCTCGCCGGCGTAGTCGGCGGGGTAGGGGTATAGCTTGTCGCCCGGGATGGCGGGGCGGTCTTCCGTCCAGAGCGGCTGTATTAAATTGAAAGATGAAAGCTGAAAATTGAAAGATTCTAATTTCTCTTTCAATTCTTGGAAGTCATTTACGGAGAACATCTCGGGGTTGACACCTACAACGAACCTTTCACCTTTCACCTTTAACCTTTCACCTTCCTTTGTCAGCCATTGTGCGACAGACGGGCAATCGATATCGCTCTCGCGCATCAGCTCTATCGTGCTGTCTTGGAGCTCGATACCGGCCTGCAGATAGTAGCGGCTGTCGGTCCAGAGAAGCGCTCTGTCCATCGTCACGACAACCGTTCCGCTCTCGCCGTTGAAACCGCTCAGCCACTGCATCTCGCACCAGTGGCTCGCCATATACTCACTCGCGTGCGGGTCGTTGCCCGGCACTACGTACGCACTCAATCCGTTTTCGCGCATCAACGCGCGCAAACCCGCCAGTTTACCGATTGTATTCATCTTCTGTAAATTTTCTGCAAAGGTACTACAAAAATTGCACATATGCAAGCCTAAATGAAGAAATTTCTCATTTTTTTGCCAAAATATTTGCGTATGTCAAAAAAAAGCAGTACCTTTGCGCGATTTTTCGTGTAAATGTGCGAGGAATACCCGAATTGGAAATAATATAAAATATATAATACAATGTCAAAGATTTGTCAAATTACAGGCAAGAAAGCCATGGGCGGATGCAACGTTTCGCACTCGAAGCGTCACACCAAGCGAAGCTTCGATGTGAACCTTTTCCGCCGCAAGTTCTACTGGGTAGAACAGGATGTGTGGATCGAGCTGAACGTGAGTGCAGCCGGTCTGAGAACAATTAACAAGATTGGCCTCGACAACGCCCTCAAACAGGCGGCCGAGAAGGGCTATCTCTAAACGAAAGGAGCTGAACAATGGCAAAGAAAGCAAAAGAAGCACGCGTACAGGTTATCCTCGAGTGCACAGAACAGAAAGCCAGCGGCGTTCCCGGAATGTCCCGTTACATTACCACCAAGAACCGTAAGAACACTCCGGACCGTTTGGAACTCATGAAGTACAATCCCTATCTGAAGAAATACACGCTTCACAAGGAGATTAAGTAATTAACCCTAATTAGAAAGGCTTAGAACTATGGCAAAGAAAGCGGTCGCTACCCTTCAAACCGGTAACTCCGGACGTGCGCACTCTAAGTGCATCAAGATGGTTAAGTCGCCTAAAACGGGTGCTTACATCTTCCAGGAGGAAATTGTAGTCAACGAGAAAGTAAACGAGTTCTTCAAATAAGCAACTCACACCTTTTACAAAAAAATGCACAAACCCTTGCGGATGTGCATTTTTTTTGTACCTTTCTGCCCCCTTCTTTCTCCCGTCCTTAGCCCGTCTTTTTTTTGAATAATTGTTGATAATTTTTGACCAATAAAAAAATTGTCTTTAATTGTTGATAATTGTTGACAGCGAAAGAATAATTTTTGAATCATTTTTGGCAATTTTGGACTGAAAGAATAAAAAACTGATTTTTAGGTTTATGTCCCTTTCTCACCCATTTTTACGCGAGCCCTTCCTTCGTTCATTGCGTCCGGATTTTATCCGGACACGGCTCCGCCGTCATTAATTCGTAATTCGTAATTCGTAATTTTTAATTTTAATTCCGGTGCATCAGTATTAAGAATATATAATTGCCACCGTGGATGCATATAATTGCCACCGTGGATGCATATAATTGCCACCGTGGATGCATACTGAGCTAGACCATACCTAGACCATACCTAGACCATATAAACTACGTCACAGATACATCACTCCCTTGTCCTTTACCCCTGCAACCCCCACCTTTCCGTTTTACACTTTTCCGCTGCAAAGGTACAACAAAAAATCGACATATGCAAATTTTGTTCCCATTTCCTGTAATACATCCGCCCTGTATTCTCTGTGTTCCTCCCTTCCCTCGCTTCCGATGAGCGTCCATTGTCCCGCATATTATGCGGGCATGAGTGCTCTATATAATCATCAAAAAACGTAGTGAGAACACTACTTTTTTGCAAAAAAATCCCTTTCTCCTTGCAGAAAAATGATTTTTCTTCATATGCACTTGCATATGTCGATTTTTTGGTGCATCAAACGAACCGGTCACAACTTGTGACCAGTTATAAACAAAGACATGGCTAAAAAGAACGACATAGTAAAAGCAGAGGCAGCCGCCATCCAATCGGTGGAGCAAATAGAAAGTCTCATCCTTTCCATCCGTGGCAAGCAAGTGATCCTTGACCGCGACTTGGCACGCTTGTACGGAGTGGAGACAAAACGACTGAACGAACAGGTAAGGCGTAATATTGAACGCTTTCCTGAGGACTTTATGTTTCAACTTACAAAAGAAGAGTTTGAAAATTGGAAGTCGCAATTTGCGATATCCAATTACGATGAATACATGTCCTCGCAAATTGCAACCTCAAGTGATGACTTTTTAAGGTCGCAAAATGCGACCTCAAGTGGAGAAGAAATCTTGAAATCACAAATTGTGATATCCAATTCTATAAAGATGGGTGCTCGCAAGTTGCCTTACGCCTTCACAGAAAACGGAATAGCCATGCTTAGTAGCGTTCTCCGTTCGCCGATGGCGATTGCCACTAATATCCATATTATGCGCGCGTTCAATGCGATGCGCCATTTTATCGGTTCGCAGGCGCAGGTGTTCCAACGCTTGGAAGTTGTAGAACGCAATCAGTTAGCACTCACTACTCAAGTTGCTGAGAATAACAAAAAACTCGAAGAGGTCTTCCGTCGCTTGGATGACAATTCGGAGAAGCCGGAAAAGGGTATCTTCTATGACGGTCAGATTTTCGACGCTTATACTTTTGTTGCCGAGCGTATCCGCGAAGCCAAGAAACGCATTGTGCTTATCGACAACTATGTGGACGATAGTGTGCTGACCATGTTGGATAAGCACAACAAAGGTGTGGATGCGGTTGTTTATACCAAGAATATCTCGCGTCAGTTATCGCTTGATTTTGAGAAACACAATGCGCAGTACTCGCCCATTGAGGTTAAGCAGTTTGACCGCGCACATGATCGGTTCTTGTGCATTGACGATACCGTTTATCTCATCGGCGCAAGTCTCAAAGACCTCGGTAAGAAATGGTTCGGCTTCGTCAAACTGGAGCAACCAACCGATGAATTACTGAGTAAGATGTAAGATCTTTGATATCACAATTTGTGACCATAAAAAATAGCTGAGCTCAGCAGCGTAAAAAAGCGGTGAAAGAGAAGAATTTAACAAATGAAATATACTATAGTCATAGAGGAGATATTGCGAAAAGAGGTCGTTGTTGAGGCAGAAAATTCGGAGGAAGCGAAAGAGATAGCCGAAGCGCTTTATCGCAAAGGGGAGATTGTCTTGGACGCAGGGGATTTTATTGGAGAACCGACCATAACATGTAAGTGAAAATCAAAAAAACATAATTGACATAAAAACATCCGCAGCGGCGGAGTTAACATACTTTATTAATTAGCGTTTGCTATTTGTCTATTCGCACTGAAACGAAGGAAATTTCAAGAATAAGCAAATTAGAAAGAACAAAAGCAAACCCGCAAATCATGCGGGCGACTTGTCTTTCTATTGGTGCTATTCCTACGACCACAGTGCGAGCAAGTTTGCCCGCATTTTGTATTTATACAGGTCGTATAGCAGAATAGAATTAGATAGCAGACAGCAAAATGCTATCTAATGAAAATCACCGAATCGGTCGCCAAACCTTTTATCAAGTGGGTTGGCGGTAAGACACAGCTCCTTGAGCAATTAGAAGCTTTGCTTCCGGCTGATTTTGATGAATGGAAAAATGTGATGTACATAGAACCCTTTGTGGGTGGCGGAGCTATGCTCTTTTATATGTTACGTGCACATTCCAATATCCAAACAGCCGTTATTAACGACATCAATCCGGATTTGACTACGTGCTACAAGGTAGTGCGCAATCATCCGTCGGAATTGGTGGAGTCTCTGCAACAGATCCAAGAGGAGTATTATGCACTCACGTCCGAAGATGAGCGCAAGGATTTCTATATGCAGCGACGGGACGAGTTTAACACCAAATCATTAGACCCGCTCCGTAACACCACACTATTCTTTTTCCTAAACCGTACTTGCTTTAACGGCCTTTATCGCGTCAATAAAGCGGGTCTTTTCAACGTGCCTTTCGGTCGCTATGATCATCCGCAGATATGTGATGCCAAGACGATTTATGCGGATAGTGCGTTATTGCAAAAGGTAGAGATATTTACTGGGGATTACCAGCAAATCTTTCCTTTTGCTCAAGGAAAGACACTCTTTTATTTCGATCCACCTTACCGTCCTTTGAACAATACCAGCAGTTTCAACGATTATGCGAAAGAGCCATTTAATGATCTTGCGCAAGTTCGTTTGAAAGAGTTCTGCGACACAGTTGACGCGTCCGGCTATCATTTCATGCTGAGCAATTCCGATTGTCAAGACGGTTTCTTTGATGACCTCTATTCTCCATACATCATTGAGCGTGTTTTGGCATCGCGTAGTATAAATGCGAACCCCAGCAAACGCGGCAAACTGACCGAGATTCTGGTTCACAATTACAAAGAAGTTAAACAAAACCAATTATTCTAAACTATGGCAGCACATACTACAGCACAATTCAATTTGTTCATGTCGCAACTACGCGAGACGAACGCAACGCTTGATTTCTACTGCGACTTTCCGAAAATAGCTCGCAATGTAGCAGATATCGAAATTAGTCTTAACACACTCAATTATCTCATCGGAAAAGAAAATCTCCGTGAAGCAGTTGAAGCACTTTGGAATCGGGACAAACGCGTATTCGAGGTAATGGACATCCTCATAGCGACGCGCAAGAAAGACGATAAGAAATACATTGACTACGATGGCTCTATGCACTCTATTCACTCGCTATTTCACTCGGTAGATGGAGTAATGAAATTTATAGAGGGAACTGGGCTTGATACGGTTTTCAAAAACAAAGAGGTAAAAGATTTAGTGGATTACGTCTTTGGTGTGGAAACGGGTCTTGATACGAACGCGCGTAAGAACCGAAGCGGAGAGATTACAGAGACGCTTGTGGCTCGTATCTTTAAAAATGCGGGTGTTAATTACCGCGAACAAGTGTCGTCCAAAGAGTTCCCTGTTATTTCGACTGTGCTTGGAGCAGACCAGAAAGTTTTTGATTTTGCGGTTTCTGCTAATGGAAAAACCTATCTCATTGAGGTGAATTTCTACTCCGGAGGTGGTTCTAAACTCAATGAAGTTGCTCGCTCCTATACGGATGTCGCTCCGAAAGTTAACGGAGTACCTGGCTTTGAGTTTGTGTGGATTACCGATGGAATAGGTTGGAACTCTGCCCGCAATAAATTGGAAGAAGCGTTTGCTGCTATACCCAGTATCTACAATTTAACGACCATTAGCGAGTTTATCGAACGTGTCAAATAACACTACATATCCAGATTTTCGCATCCTGCAAGGCGATTGCATGGAACGATTGAACGAGATAGAGGACAACTCTATCGACGCTATCTTTGCTGATCCGCCGTACTTCCTGAGTAATGGCGGAATAAGTGTGCAAAGCGGCAAGCAAGTATGCGTGGATAAAGGCGATTGGGATAAAGGCGGCACGCCCGAATACATCTATGAGTTCAATCGCAAATGGCTTGGTCTATGTCGTCCCAAACTGAAGGAAAACGGTACGATTTGGATTAGTGGCACGCACCACAACATCCATGTGGTCATGCGCTGCCTGCAAGAATTGGGATACAAAGTGCTCAATACCATCACTTGGCAAAAAACCGACCCGCCACCTAATTTGTCATGCAAGTATTTTAATTTCTCTACTGAACTCATCATTTGGGCGCGCAAGTCGGAAAAGAAAACGCACAAGTTCAACTACGAGACCATGAAACAACTGAACGGCGGTACGCAGATGACCGATGTGTGGCGTATTCCGGCGGTTGGTTCATGGGAGAAACTGCAAGGCAAGCACCCGACGCAAAAGACCTTGCGTCTCTTGTACCGAATCATCATTGCTTCCACCAACGAAGGCGACACAATACTTGATCCATTTAGTGGTTCAGGCACGACCGGTATTGCCGCTAATCTGCTCGGACGCAAGTACATCGGCATTGAGCAAGATCCTTCTTTTGCAGATTTATCTTTGCGTCGCCGCGAAGCTTTAGAGGACGAACAAACGCGGAAAAAACTCTTTGACAAAATGCGTGAAAACGGACAAGAGGCAACGGTTCTGGTGAATCACATGCGCGAGAAAGACCGCGAACTGGCGATGCAATTAGGCATAACGTACACACGTGCTGGAGATAGCAAAGGTTCGTTGTTGGTGAAAGAGGGTTTTGAGCGTTTGGGCTATATTTGTCTGCATACCAACGGAGAGAATCCGCAACTATTCAAGCAGACCAACAAAGGCTTTCGGATATATACCGCGAAAGATTTACAGAATATGGGATTTTCTGCCGAGAACGCACCATATTATGCAGTATTCCTCTTTGACCCGGACAAGTCCATCCGCTTCGATCAGGAGATAGACCTCCACAAGAAGAAATACACCCAAGTGGCACACATAGAACCACTTAGGTATTTTATCGCTATAAAATAACAAAAGACAAACCGATGGAGTAAACCCAACCGCCCCGCATAATTAGCGGGGCGGTTTGTGTATCACATTAGCCACGAGATATGCTAATAAAATTTTGATTTTGCAAGTGAAATGAATTGATTTTTTGCGTTGATTTGTGAGTTGATTTGTGAGCTGCGTTGTGAGTTGCGTCTTGCGGTACATAGCCACCGCGGGCATATACAACCGCAAGTCACGCATAGACTATCAAACAACGCTGCAAAGATAGTAAAAATAAATGACATATCCAAATATAGAGAACGATTTTCTATCTTTCCCCGATATTTTTAGAATAATTATGCTATTTCTCCCCGTTGTTTATCCCAAATACTTCCTATGCGACATCTATTCGTCTTAGCCACGAGGGCACGATTATTTCGCAAAATCCTGCAAATAGCAAAAAAATGAATTTTATTTGCATATTTGCAAAATTTGTTGTACCGTCGGCACGCCCCGCAAGCGGGTTCCCTCCGAAAGTACGGTCGCGTCCTGCGGTGCATATGCAAGGGAAAAGGGATTTTTTGCAAAGAGGGCTGAGCCCTCTCTTTTTTGACGCTTATAAGTTCCCTTCATGCAAGCATGAGTGCTCTATATAATCATCAAAAAACGTAGTGAGAACACTACTTTTTTGCAAAAAAATCCCTTTCCCCTTGCATATGTGCAATTTTTGTTGTAATTTTGCAGCATGATTTTGCAACAGGGAAGTAATCGTATCTATACCCGTGAGACGGACGGGCAGGGGCGGAGTGTCATCCGTGTGGTAGGCACGAACCGCGACGAGAATCGCGCGTTCATCTACATGTCGCGCCATTTTGCAGAGAAAGGTCTGCCGGTACCGCGCGTGCTGTGGGTGAGCGAGGATGAGATGAGTTATACCCAGGAGGATTTGGGTGACACGCTCCTCTTCGACGCCATCCGCCATGGACGGGAGACGGGTGTCTTTGACGAGACCGAACGCACCTTTTTGACGCGCACTATACGCGCCCTCGCGCACGTTCAGGTGGAGGGAGCACAGGACTTTGACTGGAGTGTCTGCTTTCCCGTCCCCGCCATGGACGAGAGAGCCGTACGGTGGGACCTGAACTATTTCAAATACTGTTTTCTCAAGGGCACGAAGATAGAGTTCTCCGAGCCTAAGTTGGAGGATGATTTTGATAGTATGGTGGCGAATATTCTCTCTCCCTTGAGGGGAGAGCCGGAGAGGGGTTTCTTCCTCTACCGCGATTTTCAGAGCCGGAACGTAATGCTCAAGGACGGGGAACCGTATTTCATTGATTTCCAGGGCGGACGTAAGGGCCCGACGCAGTACGACGTGGCGTCGTTCCTGTGGCAGGCGAAGGCGAATATCCCGCAGACGCTGCGCGAGGAGCTGATAGACGAATATCTGGACGAATTACGAATTACGAATTACGAGTTACAAGAAAAAGAATGGCGTGCGGCGCTGCCGCATTTCGTGCTGCTGCGGACACTGCAGGTGCTCGGCGCTTACGGCTACAGAGGCTATTTCGAGCGCAAGGAGCATTTTCTGGCATCTATCCCGAACGCCCTGCGTAACTTAAACGAACTATTCGCCATGCATGGCGAATTACAAACCCAATATCCCTATATCTATGCTATCAGTAACGATCTACTCGTTCTCCTTTAAGCGCGGCATCCCCGCTGATGAATCCGGCAACGGAGGCGGATATGTGTTCGATTGCCGCAGTACCCATAACCCCGGCAAGTACGAGGAGTATAAGACACTAACGGGGCTCGACCAGCCGGTGATAGACTTTCTGGAGCAGGACGGTGAGATCCTGACTTTCCTGGAGAGTGTAGATAAGTTGGTGGATCACCATGTGGAGCGGTTTGAGGAACGCGGATTTGAACACCTGCAGGTCGCTTTCGGCTGTACCGGCGGTCAGCACCGCTCCGTCTATTGCGCCGAGCACTTGGCAAAGCGGCTCAAAGACAAATACGGCGTTCGCATCGAACTCATCCACCGCGAACAGGGAATAATTCGTAATTTTTAATTAGTAGTGTTGCGATAATTTTAAGAACATAAACAGAGATAAACCCTTTTGAATGCTTTTGGAAATCGAAAATGCGCAGCCCCCGAGCCTAATGGCT
>CADBZO010000018.1 GCA_902799185.1 uncultured Bacteroidales bacterium
CTCGCGTGTCAAGAGCACTGCACAGAGCACCTGCAACGCTTCGTTCTTCGCGCCCTGCGGGGTGATTGTACCATGTAATTTATGGCCTCCTTCAACAATAAATGATGCCATTTATAAATTAAAAATTAAAAATTACGAATTAAAAATTATATGTAGTTCACCTCGGGGTGAATATCAATACCGAATTTGTCTTTGACGCTTTTGCTGATTGCGTCAGCCAGAGCGATGATATCTTCGGGCGTGGCGTGGTCGGCATTGACGATGACAAGCGGCTGTTTGGGCCATACCTGCGCACCGCCAAGCATCTTGCCCTTCCATCCGCACTGCTCGATAAGCCAGGCGGCAGGGATCTTCACGCGATCGGCAACGAGATTGTGATGTTGATACCGCTCCGCTAAATCAACGGGACAACTCGTGCCTCCGCTTTTCCCATCGCAAACGCTTCGCTGGTTTACGCTGGGGGCCCCAACAGGGAAATGCGGCATGTCGGGATAGCGTTTGAGGAGCTCGTTGGCTTTTTCTTCGGAGACGAAAGGGTTCATGAAGAACGAACCGGCAGAGCCCACTTCGCCCACCGCGGGCAGCTTCGCCATGCGGGTCTGAATAATTTCCTCGCGGGTCTTGGACGCCTCGCCGGGTTTGACTTTATACACGACGGAAGTGACGATATACTTGCCTTTGAGTTCGTGTTTGAATATACTATCGCGGTAGCCGAAACGGCATTCCTCGTTGGTGAAGACACGTTCTTCGAGAGTCTCCACGTTGATGGTATTTACACGAAGAATAACATCTTTCGCCTCCACGCCGTACGCGCCTACGTTCTGTACCGCACTCGCTCCTACTTCACCCGGAATGAGACTCAGTTTCTCCAAGCCTGAATACCCCATATCGGTTAACTGGGCAATCATGTCATCGAGCTTCAAACCGTTCTGCGCCTCTACCGTCTCGTCATCTATAAAACGCGCACGAGCCATGCCGGAATGGAGGATAACACCCTCAAAATCTTTGGTAAAAAGCAGGTTGGAGCCCTGCCCTATATGTAAGAAAGGTTCCCCTTTATGCTCCCTGAGCACCTGCCGCAACTCGTCCAAGGAATAGTACTCGATAAAGAGACGCGCCTTGACGTCCATGCCGAAAGTGTTAGGAATCGGGGCATTTTCACATTGATTCATTTTCTCATTTATTCATTTAAATACACGACGCATCGGACGGCATTCTCCAGTCGCCGCGGGGTGAAAGGGAAACACTTACTACTTTCGGTCCGTCAGGCATGGCGGTGCGCTTGAACTGCTGGGTGCAGAAACGGCGCATAAAGGTGTTGAGCCATTTGTCGATGGTAGCCTCATCGTACTGGTCTTCAAAGGCCTGGCAAGCCATGTATTTGATTTTCTCGCGGGTGAAGCCGAAGCGGAGGAAATAATAGATGAAGAAATCATGCAGGTCGTACGGTCCCACTTTGTCCTCCGTCTTCTGCGCTATCTCGCCGTTCTCGTCCGTAGGCAGCAGTTCCGGCGAAACGGGCGTATCAACAACGTCCATCAATATGGACCGGAGTGGCTCGCCGTAGAGGTTCTGCGCCGCATAGCGGACGAGGTAACGCACCAGGGTCTTGGGTATGCCGGCATTGACGCCGTACATGGACATCTGGTCGCCGTTATAGGTACACCATCCGAGCGCCAGTTCGCTCAGATCGCCCGTACCGACCACCAGGCCGTTGAGTTCGTTGGCCAGATCCATGAGTATCAAGGTACGTATGCGTGCCTGGGCATTCTCATAAGCCGCGTCATGAACGTCCATGTCATGCGCTATGTCGCTCAGATGCTGCGTAGCGACCTCGCGGATGGATATCTCGCGGTGGGTGATTCCCAGCTCCTCCATGAGCCGGAGGGCATTCTGGTACGTGCGTCCGGAGGTACCGAAACCGGGCATGGTGACACCGACAATCTTCGTGCGGTCTATACCGAGCATATCCGCCGTCATGACACACACGAGAAGAGCAAGCGTACTATCCAGTCCGCCGGAAATACCTATCTCCAGCGTATCCGCGTGAGTGTGCTCCCAGCGGCGCGCCAGGGCGCTGGTCTGGATAGAGAAGACATCCATGCAGTACTGGTCCTCTTCGCCTTTCTTGGGCAAGAAGGGCGAGGTAGAGAAGACGCGATGGACGGGTTCGGTAAACTCCTCCTCGCGCTCGATAGGAGCGACGTTGATATGGCGGTAATGGCCTGTTTTATCCTTGGTAAAATTGGTATTACGCTGTCTGTCCGTACGGAGACGCTCTATATCCAACTCACTGATAATCATAGAGCTCGTACGCTGGAACCGCTCGCCTTCCTCCAGCATCGTACCGTTCTCGGCGATATACGTACTGCCGGAGAAGACCACGTCTGTCGTTGACTCGCCTACACCGGAAGAGGTGTAGATATATCCGCAATGGACGCGCGCCGACTGCTGGGTAATCATCTGGCGGCGGAAAGCATGTTTGCCTACAAGGCAGTTGGAACTGGAGAGGTTGAAGATGAGTTCAGCGCCCTGGATAGCGAGCTGGGTAGAAGGCGGCAGCGGAGACCACAAGTCCTCGCATATCTCCACGCCAAACGTGTAGTTGCGGGTCGTGAAGAGCAAATCGGTACCGAAAGGCACTTCCCCGCTCCATATCTCTATCTTCGGGATACGCGGTGCTACGCCCCCGGGAGTGTACTCACGCGCTGCGCGTCCGGAGGTGAACCATCGTTTCTCGTAGAACTCACCCGTGTTAGGCAGGTTGACCTTGGGCACAACACCCATGACCTCGCCGTCGGTTATCACAAACGCGCAGTTAAAGAGGTCGTTATCCACCTGCAGCGGCGCTCCGACAAGGACGATGATGGCTTTTCCGCGCGTATAATCACAGATCCCCTCCAGCTCGCGCAGGCTGTTCTGCTGCAAAGCCTGGGTGAAGAACAAATCGGCGCATGTATAACCCGTTACCGTCAGTTCCGGAAAACAAATCACCTCCACTCCCTGGTCTATCGCTTCGTCAATCTGGAGCTTGACCTGCTCCGCATTGTACCTGCAATCCGCTACGCGCATGGCCGGCACAGCAGCCGCCACCCGCACAAATCCAAAATTGGCATTCATGGTTCAAATCATATTTTGTGCACAAAATTACAAAAAAATTTTGATATGTGCAAAAAAAAGTGTATCTTTGCAGAAAAATTTGTAGAACCCTTAAAATTTTGTACTATGAATCTGACCATTAATGCCGTAAATTTCGAGATGGCTGAGAAACTCGAACAGTTTATTGAGAAGAAGATGAATCGTTTTGAGCGTCATTTGGCGGGAGACGACAAAGTAGAGATCCGCATGAGTGTGATCAAGCCGCAGACCAACGCAAACAAGGAGGTGAAAGTACGTATCGCAGGTCTGTTTGCAGAGAAGACTGCCGACAGTTTTGAGGAAGGTCTGGACGCATGTCTGGCTGCTCTCGAACCGCAATTGGAACGCCGTAAAAATGCATAAAGGTTGCATAAAGTAACAAAAAATGACATACAAATTTGCGTATGTCATTTTTTTTGTGTACCTTTGCACCCGATTTCGATCAGAGGACGGATTTGACTGCTTGCAACCTCGTTAAAACAATGCTAAAACTTGTGCCACAAGCTTAAACAGTCGCTTGTGGATTTTTAATTATAGAGGATTATTGAGAATATGAATTATCTTTTTACCAGCGAATCGGTGTCCGAGGGACACCCCGACAAGGTGAGCGACCAGATTTCGGACGCTATCCTGGATAACATGTTAGCGCAGGACCCGCATGCACACGTAGCCTGCGAGACGATGTGTACCACCGGTCAGGTGGTCATTGCCGGCGAGGTGAGTTGCAACGGATGGGTGGATGTACAGCAGATTGCCCGCAAGACCATCGCCGAGATTGGTTATACCAAGGCGGAATACAAGTTCGAAGCAGAGAGTTGCGGTATTCTGACCGCTCTGCATGCGCAGAGCCAGGATATCAATATGGGTGTGAGCCGCGCTACGGAGGACGAGCAAGGCGCCGGCGACCAGGGAATGATGTTCGGCTACGCCACCGACGAGACGGACAACTTCATGCCCCTGACGCTGGATCTGGCACACACCTTAGTCTATACGCTTGCGCGCATCCGCAAGGAAGGCAAACAGATGACGTACCTCCGTCCGGACAGCAAATCGCAGGTGACAATCGAATATGACGAGCAGAACCGCCCCGTCCGTATTGACACGATTGTGTTGAGTACCCAACACGATGAGTATGTACAAGGGGACAATGTACAATGTACGAAGGTGACGCCGGAGCTGATCAAACAGGATGTGATTGATATTCTGTTGCCGAGGGTAGCTACTAGGGACAGCCGTTACGGCCATCTGCTGCACGCCTTTTTGGAGGACAAGAACGCCAAACTGCTGGTGAACCCGACGGGCAATTTCGTCATCGGCGGTCCTCACGGCGACACGGGTCTGACAGGTCGCAAGATCATCGTAGATACCTACGGTGGCCGCGGTGCTCACGGCGGTGGCGCCTTCTCAGGCAAGGATCCCTCCAAGGTGGACCGTTCTGCCGCGTATGCCGCCCGATGGATTGCCAAACATCTGGTAGCCGCCGGTGTGGCGCATGAGGCGCTGGTACAAGTCAGTTACGCTATCGGCGTAGCCGAACCGGTGTCTGTTTACGTGAATACATACGGGACCGCACAAGTGCAGATGAACGATGCGGAGATCGCACAAAAAGTAGCGAAGCTGTTCGATTTGCGCCCGGCTGCCATCATTCGCTCCTTGAAACTCACCCAGCCCATATACGAAGAGACCGCCAAATACGGTCATGTAGGACGCACCAACGAAGTGGTCACAAAGACCTTCTTTGACTCGGAGGGCAAGACTTTCACCCGCGAAGTGGAACTCTTCACGTGGGAGAAACTGGACCGTTTGGCTGAAGTAAAAGCCGCTTTCGGATTATGAACAGGAACACGAAAATGAGTCTGATGGTGACGGCTATCGTACTGGTAGCCATCATCATTGACCAGATTATCAAACTCTCTGTCGCATCGCATTTCGCGATTGGCGAGAGCCGCGAGGTGACTTCTTGGTTCTGGCTGTGCTATGTAGAGAATAACGGCATGGCGTTCGGCATCGAGTGGTTCTCCAAACTGGCACTGACAATTTTCCGTCTTCTCGCCGTAGGGCTATTAGGATGGTACACTCACACGCTGATCCGCAAACCTGAGACGCCGACCGGATATATCGCTTCAATAGCATTTATCATTGCCGGCGCACTGGGAAACATCATAGACTGTGTGTTTTACGGCAAGCTGTTCGGTTACGCCGGATGGTTCTACGGGAGAGTGATCGACATGTTCTATTTCCCGCTGATTCGCAACAGCGCGGGCGAGGTGCTATTCTTCCGTCCGGTGTTCAATTTTGCGGACAGCTGCATCACTTGTGCCGTGGCTGTGATTCTGCTTTTCTATCTCAAACAACTCAATACCGATGAGAAATAGATACGTCCTGTTCGTTGTGCTCTGCGCCTGCACTTTGGGTCTGACCGGTTGCCGCCCAAAAGGAATCCTGCACTCGTCGGAGATGCGGGAGGTGCTGGTGGATCTGCATAAGACCGACGCGCTGCTGCAGGTCTCCGGGTTGCAATACGGGCATAACGAGGCATTGGATATCTATTACGCGCAAGTACTTGAGAAACACGGTATTACGCAGGCGCAGTTTGATTCCTCCATTGTCTGGTACACCGATCATCCGCTGCTTTTCAACAAGATATATCCGAAAGTAGAAGCCGAAATTAAAGCCGAACGGACGGCTTTTCAGACGGAGTATGCCGCCGAGCTGAATCTCATACCGGAGGAGACGACATGGGAGAGTGTGCAAAGCAATCCGGAAACATTCACCTTGGACCAACTGGACAGCACTATTTGGGTAAACCTGCACGGCTACCCCACCTCTTGGAATCCCTGGACAAGACCATATCGGTTAGTCCGTTAATGCAAAATTTTGTAAATCAACTCTTTCCACAAATCTGCATCTTTGGCTGACGGGTTGTTTATTCCCTTCAGCCGTGCATCTGTGTCCCGCAGATAGCCGACAATCAAGAAAGCCTTGCCGGCAGGAAAACGTTGTGCAGCCGTTGCATAATCCTTCACGAAATAGGGGTTGATGCCTAATTCCCGCGCCGCATTCGCTTGGCTCTTGTCAGGCAGGTAATGGTACATCAACAGGTTGGAGAAGAACGTGAAGAGCGGTGCCATCTCACGGATCATGGGATGGTCCTTGCTGGAAGCGAAATACTGCGCAATCTTATTGGCACGCACCACATCGCCGCGGATGAGTGCCGCCTGTAACTCCATGATATTGTAGTCCTTAGAGATACCTATATTCCGTTCAACCAGCGCAGCGTCAATCGTATTGACACCTTCCGGACGACCGTCCATCAGTTTCTGCAACGCACCGGCAATGGCCGATAGGTCGGTACCCAGATGGTCCGCCAGTATAGGTGCCACACGCGGGTCGATAGTCACCTCCGGGTGTTGGTTCCTGAAATCGGCTATATAGACATTGATCCACCGCTCTACCTCGTAGTCGCGCAGTTTGTCGCTCTGCAGCCAGACCACTTGCGGGTGCTCCGATGCTTTCTTCCAGATACCTTGCCGTTTGTCCGGTTTGCCGTTATAGCAGATCACGAGTACCGTTTGGGGCATCATATTCTCAAGATAAGCACCCAGTGCATCCCATTTCTTCACCGCCTGTGCCTCCCTGACAATCACCACCTTGCGGCCTCCCATCATCGCAAAACCACGTGCCGCTCCTATGACGGGGGATATATCTGCGCCCTGCAGGTCGCGCCCATAGACCACCTGCTGGTCAAACTCACGCGCCATCTCGTCCAGCACATGCGTGGAGAGATAGTCATACACGCGGTCGGTATAGTACGGTTCCTCGCCGCACAATATATATACCGGCGCGTATTCGCCAGCGCGCATGGCGCGCATGATATCGTCGTATTTCTTAACCATTATTCCCAGTGTCTGTCTTTAGCAAAAAACCGCCGTGCACCGTTGAGCAGCGTAGTCATCTTCATATGGCGGGCATAGGCGGGACTGTATTTAGCCATCCGTTGGGCATTCGCCATCCGCTCACGCATGGTGTGTAGTTTGCGTGCTATACGTCCTTGGGGCGCTTTGTCCGAAGGCTTGGGCGCCACCATCCTGCCACTCAGCAGATCGTCCAACAGGAGCTCCGCCCTTTTGCCACATGAAGGGGTATAAAACGGCATCTCGTTCTCCGGCAGTCCCAGTTTCCGGACGGCTATCCAGCCATAGAGCTGCCATACGTCCATCAGCGCGAGGGCTTTCAAATCGCGTTTGAGCTGTGCGCGGTTGATGGTATCTTTATAGCGGTGCAAGAGAAGCGTCCAGTCACATATCTGGCGCATGTTAGCGCCCTGGGTCATCATATGCTCCCATGAGTGGAGCAACACAAAAAGCGCATTGAATGTCGGTTCGGGTACGCGTACGTCCAGACCGCCGACTGCCAGAGGTTCGCCTTTCGCCATTCCGGCAGCCTCCATAGCGGCATAACGGCGCTCGTCAACAGGATGCTGGTGCCCCACTGAGACACGGTGAATCTCGATAGACACACCGTCGGCAATGAGATTATAGTGCTTGTAATGATCCAGTTCCTCGTCGAATTTCAGGGCATCGGGGAAAGTATCACTCATCACAGCGCATGCCGGGTGATACTGGTCGATACCTACAAAGAGGTCTATGTCTCCCCATGTACGCATCTGCGGCTCCGGGTACAACGCAGCCAAACCGGCGCCTTTCATCAACACGGCGTAGATACCGGCTTTCTCAAAAGCCGTCCATGCCTGCTCCAGAGTATGTTGCAGATGTACATGCTGCTGCATCGTCTGCATGCAAACACCTTTCATCTGCATCTTGACCGGAGCAGGTATATCCTCCTGCGACAGGACAGCAGGGAAGACCAACGCACCGGTACCCTGCATGGCGTTCAGGCGGAGCATAATATCCGTCTCTGCGACAGGCCACTGGGCTTCCTGACGCCATAAAGAGGCGCGTACTAAAGACAAATAAGTATCAAAAACAGGTCTCATGCGGAATGGGTTTTGCGGGTTAAGATGGAACGCATCGTCAGGAAGAAATACTTGATATCCGTCCGGACCGGATGCGCCAGATATTCCGTCAGGTACTTGTCTTCGCTGGCGAAGAGTTCCTCAAACGTATTCGGGTGGTCGATATAAAACGGCGGGATAAGTCCCGGTTTGGAGAGCGTGCGTTTGTCTTGCAGCCACTCCGGATAGGTCTCGAACATCGTCTTGCTTAACGGACGTACGCCCACCAGTTTCACGTCGCGTTTGAGCCAGTTGATGAGCATCGGCAGCTCGTCCAGCCAGTATTTGCGCATGAACTTACCCCAGGTAGTGATCCGCCAGTCGTCGTTCGACTTGTCGGCGATGTCCATTCCGCCGCGGGCGTCAAAGACATATTTCTGGATATACTCGGCGTATGGGTGCATGGTCCGCATCTTATAGAAAAACTTGATTTCCTTGTTCTTACATACGCGCGGAAGTTTGATAAGCGGACCATAGACCTTCAGCTGCTCCTGCGGATAGGGTTGCGACTTACGATGGGCAAACACATACTCGATATGCCCCATCGGCACAATCTCATCCACCTCAAAACCGCAGTAATAAAGCCGTCCGAGAACCTCGGTCTTGCTCAGCATGCGCTTGCGACCTTTGTTCAAATCGTAGTAGAGGCGGCTGGTGAGCATCAGTCGCGGAAGAACGCGTTTGTTAAAGAAATAGAAACTATATACAATCCAGTTGATGCCGGCGGGATAGCGGGCAAGAATCTTCTGCTTGATATATTCCTGCGGACGATAACAACATACATAACGGCCGCCGTCCGGCAGTTTCTGGTTCACGATACAGAAGCGTTTGTTGATACCTTTCGCATCGTTCAACAGCGTCAGGTCCACTAACGTGGCATACTGGTAATCAGGTATCTGGAGGAAGGCAAAACGGTTTCTGTCACATACGGATTTCGTCTGCCGGCTATCCAGACGGGCTTTCTCCAAAAGCATGCGGTAGTCCTCTTCCGTCGTCACGGAGAGCACCGACTGGCGGATGGAACGCATGGAAATCTCCGAACGCGGCTCGTCTTTCCGGGTAACCGTTGCATTCTCCCGCTGCTCTATCTCCATCACCGGAACGGTCATGTTCGTAGCATATTTCCAATAATGCTCCACGAGGACGACAAACGTCTCTATCGCCCCGACCAGCAGAATCACCCACATCGCTACTCGCGGCGAGAGAGCCCATGGCAGATGAGGCAACACCGCCCAGCACAAGCCGATCAGCACACCCGCGTCCGCCACCACCGCCAGCCATGCCTGCCAAAACCAGGTCTCTTTGTACGGCCGGTAAAGCTGAACCGCCATGCCTACTATAACCCATAGCAGAGCCAATACACCGAACAATGCCCAATAGGAACTAATCGTACTCTTGACCGCTATCCAGCGCCAGAGCATACACAGCGACACAGCTATCAACCAAATCGCGAGGTCTATCCCCGCTCTTCTATGCCATCCTTCACGTATCATGATTCATATACACGATTTGCGGTGCAAAATTACTATTTTTTTTTGACATACGCAAGTTTTTAGGCCGATTATTTGCGTATGTGCAAAAAAAGTTGTACCTTTGTACGCTAATTTGAATTGAAACAATGGAAAGAAGAGTTCGAGTTCGTTTTGCGCCGTCCCCTACCGGCGCATTGCATATCGGCGGCGTGCGCACCGCCTTGTATAATTATCTTTTTGCCCGTCAGCACGGAGGAGACATGCTGCTGCGTATTGAGGATACGGACAGCACGCGCTTTGTCCCCGGAGCAGAAGAATATATCCTCGAAGCCCTCGACTGGCTGGGAATCGGTATTGACGAAGGGCTGCGTCTGAAGAAAGGCACTAAAGAAATCGAATCCGTCGGCTCGCACGGTCCGTATCGCCAGTCTGAGCGTCGTGAGATTTATCACCAATATGTGAAGCAGTTGCTGGACTCCGGTCATGCCTATATTGCTTTTGACACGCCGGAGGAACTGGACGCCAAACGCGCAGAGATACCTAATTTTCAATACGATGCACGCACACGCATGCAGATGCGCAACTCGCTGACGATGAGCGCAGAGGAAGTAAAGGCATTAATGGACAAAGGCGAGAAATATGTGGTCCGCTTCAAAGTAGAGCCGAACGAGGACGTCCATGTGCATGATCTCATCCGCGGAGAAGTGGTCATCAACTCCAATATCCTGGACGACAAAGTGCTCTACAAATCCGCTGACGACCTGCCTACCTATCACCTGGCAAACATCGTGGACGACCATCTGATGGAGATCAGCCATGTCATCCGCGGCGAGGAGTGGTTGCCTTCTGCCCCGCTCCACGTACTCCTTTACCGCGCGTTCGGATGGGAGGACACCATGCCTGAGTTTGCGCACCTCCCATTGCTGCTGAAGCCCGACGGCAACGGCAAGCTCTCCAAGCGTGACGGCGACCGTCTCGGCTTCCCTGTCTTCCCGCTGGAGTTCCATAATCAGAAAGACGGCACCGTCTCGTCCGGCTACCGCGAATCCGGTTATCTGCCCGAAGCGGTCATTAACTTCCTCGCGCTTCTCGGCTGGCATGGTTCCGGCGATCAGGAGATGTACACCATGGACGAACTGATCAAGGACTTCAGTCTTGACCGTGTGTCCAAATCCGGTGCCAAATTCGACTACGAAAAGGGCAAGTGGTTCAACCACCAGTACCTCCAGCTCCGCTCCAATGAAGAGTTGGCAGAGATGTTCATGCCGGTTCTGAAAGAAAAACTCTCTACTTTCAACTTTCAACCAGACGACTTCTCTCAACTCTCAACTCTAAACACTAAACTGCCGACTATCGTCGGCTTGGTCAAAGACCGCGTGAACTTCGTCCCCGAACTCTGGGAGCAGGTCAATTTCTTCTTTGTCGCTCCTACCGAGTATGACGAGAAATCCCTCAAGAAACGTTGGAAAGAAGACTCCCCGAAACACATGCAGGAGCTCCTTGCCCTCCTGGAAACCGTCTCCGAAGAAGACTGGCACAAAAATGAGGAAATAGAAAAATGCGAAAATGAGAAAATAGTCCAATGGGAATTGGACAAAGTGGTGATGCCGTGGATTGCAGAGAAGGAATACGGAGTAGGAATTGTCATGAACGCCTTCCGTATCTGCCTCGTCGGTGCCGCACGCGGTCCGCATATCTGGAATATAACGGACATCCTCGGCAAAGAGGAAACCCTTCGCCGTGTCCGCACAGCACTGGCTACCCTCCAATAGCCATCGCCTTGGTTGTCTCTCTAATTGCCGATTATTATGGACACATATAAATAATTTTTGGATAATTTTGGGTGATTTTTTAAAAAATCTGTTTAATCTGTGTAATTTGTGAACGAGAATTGTCTTTAATTGTTGATAATTGTTGACTGCGAATGAATAATTTTTGGATAATTTTGGGTAATTTTTGACTTATAAAAAATCCATTACAGATTTTTGACACACCATCATCAACCAAAAAAAGACGCACTCATGCGTCTTTTTTGTACATACTGTTTTTATACATACTGTCTCGTGTGTAGACGTGGATTTTATAGACAGTATGCTAGACCATACCTAGACCATACCTAGACGATATAAACTACGTCACTTATCCGTCACCATGCCCATTCCATCGGCATTGACTGCCGACTTCGGCTCTCGGAGCCGCCGCTCTTTTCTGCTGTTTAGTCCTCGCCGCCTGTCTACTTCACCTGCTGTCTGCTTTCCGTTCTCTGCTCTTCCGGATGAGCGTAGCGGTCTGGAATATCCGGATTTTCCATAAAAAATCCCCTAAATCCTTGCATATCTCAAAAAAAAGCAGTACCTTTGCAACGGTTATGACACCACGCGAGGCACTACATACCTATTTCGGATACGATAATTTCCGTCCTTTGCAGGCGGAGATTATTGATTCTGTATTAACCGGGCGCGACACGCTGGCACTCATGCCGACAGGCGGAGGTAAAAGCATCTGCTTTCAGATACCTACCCTTGTCATGGGGCATGACAATCCCAACAAACGCCTATGCCTCGTCATCACGCCGCTTATCGCCTTGATGCGCGACCAGGTGGAGAACCTCAAGGCGCGTGGCATCCATGCAGCGGCGGTCTATACCGGCATGAGTTGGGACAAACAGCGCGTGGCACTGGATAATTGTCTCTACGGGCCTTACCATTTCCTCTATTGCTCGCCCGAACGACTTGAATCCGAGGAGTTCCGCAAGCGGCTGGCAGACTTGCCGGTAGGACTGATTGCCGTGGATGAAGCGCATTGTATCTCCCAATGGGGATATGATTTCCGGCCGTCGTACCTGAATATCGCAGCGGTACGGGAGTTATTACCGGGCGTGCCCGTGCTTGCGCTCACAGCTACCGCAACGCCGGAGACGATAGATGACATACAAGCTAAGCTTGGCTTTGCAGAACCGAACGTACTGAAGAAATCCTTTCACCGCGACAACCTGACGTATGTTGTGCGCCGGACGGACAAGAAAGAGGAGCAAGTAGCACACATCCTCTCGCGCGTTCCCGGCTCTGCTATCGTCTATGTCCGCAACCGCAAACGCGCACAAGAGTTGGCTGAGTGGCTAAATGGTCATATAAATGACCAAATGGTAAATGATAAAATGGTAAATTACTATCATGCCGGATTAACAACGCAGCAGCGCAATGAGCGGCAGCAGGCTTGGACGGAAGGGAAAACACGAATCATCGTGGCTACTAATGCGTTCGGCATGGGTATTGACAAACCGGATGTACGTGTGGTCATCCATTATGACCTTCCAAATACGTTAGAATCCTATTATCAGGAGGCCGGACGAGCCGGACGTGACGGGCAGACAGCCTATGCCGTGTTGCTATATAACGAGAAAGAAGACAAGGCAAAAGCCCGGAAACGGGTTGTGGACAGCTATCCGCCAAAAGAGTTCGTCATCTCCGTCTATCATAAGACCATGGATTTCTTGCAGATAGGCGCCGGAAGCGGCTTGGGACACCGGTTCATGGTACATATGGACCAGCTTTGCCAGGTGATGCGGCTTCCTGTACTCCAAACCTACTCTGCCCTGCACATTCTCACGCAGGCCGGTTATATTGATTTTGAAGAAGAACACGAGACACAACCGCGCGTGCAGATCCATGTGCCGCGTCACCAGTTGGGCGAATACAACCTATCGCGCGAACAAGCGGAACTGCTGGACGCATTAATGCGTTCCTATACGGGCATCTACACCGACCTGCAGTATGTCCGCGAAGCCGACAACAAGCCCACTCACGAATTACTTGTTTCCCTTGCCCAACGCGGCATCATTACCTACATCCCCCGTTCTGTCGGTTGCTGCCTGACTATGACAAACGAGCGACAGACAGATATCTATCTATCGCCCGCTATCTATGAGGAGCGCCAAGCGCGCTATGTATCCAAACTGCAAGCCATGGTGGAGTACGCCGACCAGGAGCAGTTCTGCCGCGAGCAAGTGCTCCTTGCTTACTTCGGCGAAAACAACGCAGCGCCATGCGGTCATTGCGATGTCTGCCGTGAGTTGGCTCATCGTATTATCTCTGAGTAATACTTAGCAAAAAAAGGAACCTCGTTTCCGAAGTTCCTTTGGTATTCATAAGCTACTGCAAAATGATTATTCAGCAGCCAATGTGATACGACGGAAGTCGCTGATAACCACGCCTTTTGCTTTGAGTACATCCTTCACGAGCTCTTTGCTCTCGCTCATGATGTAAGCCTGCTCAACGAGGGTGTTCTCTTTCAAGAATTTACCCAGACGTCCTTGCGCAATCATCTCAATCTTCTTAGCCTGGTTAGCGAGGTTAGCCTCTGCCTCTTTAGCGACAGTAGCTTTGATCTCGCGAGCCTGCTGTGCCTGCTCGGCTGTGATCCAGCCCTTAGCCTGGTTGGACTCGATATGGTCATCGCTGTCAACGTGAGCGGGGTTGATACCTGCCTTGCGGATAGCGTTCTCAACAGCTTTGTTGATCTCATCCTGCTTGGTCTTCTCGATAGCTACCTCAAGCTCATGTTTCTTTACCTCTTCTGCTACGTGGTCCGCATCAAGCGCAATAGGGCTCATAGCGGCTACCTGCATCGAGATACCGTGAACGGTCTCCTGGTCTGCGCCTGCCTCGGCTGCAACGAGCGAGGAGAGTTTGTTACCCAGGTGGTTGTACGCATCTACTACCGGTGCCTCCAAGCAAGCATAGTCTGCCAACTCCATCTTCTCACCGGTAACGCCGGAGCGCTCGGTGATGATCTCTGCTACGGTGAACTGACCGATTTTGAGGTTCTTCAGTTCTTCAGCAGTACGTACTTTGTTGTCCAAAGCAGCATCGAGGATCAGTTTTACCATGCCTACGAAGTCCTCGTTCTTGGCTACGAAGTCGGTCTCGCACTTCACGCCAACGATAGCGCCGAAGTTACCTTTTACCTTAGCCAGAACGCAACCCTCGGAAGCCTCACGGTCGCTGCGTTTGGCTGCGATAGCTTGTCCGCGCTTGCGGAGAAGATCCTTCGCTACCTCGAAATCGCCGTTAGCTTCTTCCAAAGCCTTCTTGACGTCCATCATACCTGCGCCGGTGATGTCGCGCAGTTTTTTGATATCAGCTAATGTTACAGCCATAATCTTAATTAAAAATTTAAAATTAAAAATTACGAATTATTCTGCTGCCTCAGTAGCTTCTTTAGCTTCAGCTACTTTCTCTGCCTCCGCTTTCGGCTGCGCTTTGCGGATACGCTGACGGCGCTCTTTCGGAGCCGGAGCCTCAGTAGCAGCCTGTGCCTCTGCAGCCTCTTCGTCTGCTTTCTCTACCTTGCGTTCCTCAAGACCCTCTTTGATAGCGTCGCATACAGCGCCAAGAATCACGTCGATTGCCTTGGTAGCATCGTCGTTAGCCGGGATGACAAAATCAATGTTGTTGGGGTTCGAGTTGGTATCTACAATACCGAATACAGGGATACCCAGACGGTTAGCCTCTGCTACGGCAATCTTCTCCTCGATGACATCTACTACGAATACGGCGCTCGGCAGACGGGTCATGTCGGCGATAGAACCAAGGTTCTTCTCCAGTTTCTCGCGCTGACGGGTAATCTGCAGTTTCTCACGCTTGGATACGTTCTCCAGCGTACCGTCGGTCATCATCTTGTCAATCTGACCCATTTTCTTCACTGCCTTGCGGATAGTAGGGAAGTTAGTCAGCATACCGCCGGCCCAACGCTCGGTGATATACGGCATACCTACCTCCTGTGCGTGAGCAGCTACTACCTCCTGAGCCTGTTTCTTGGTACCTACAAAGAGTACCTTACGACCGCTGCGGGCAAGGTTCTTGAGAGCCTCTGCTGCCTCTTCTACCTTGACTACGGTCTTGTTGAGGTCGATGATGTGGATACCGTTACGCTCCATGTAGATGTAAGGAGCCATAGCCGGGTTCCATTTGCGTTTGAGGTGGCCGAAGTGTGCGCCTGCCTCGAGAAGTTGATCAAAATTTGTTCTCATTGTTTTAATGTGTTTGATTTGTTTATAAAAGACTCCTTACATTCCGGAATTCCCTTTCACGCGCATAGTACATTAAATACACGCGCACGCACATGCGTTTGAGATTCCAAAACAACCGTGTGGTAGTTCCGAAGGAGTCCACACGGTTTGGAGTTGGTTGCGATATTAACGCTTGCTGAACTGGAAGTGCTTACGAGCTTTCGGCTGACCCGGTTTCTTACGCTCAACCTCACGGGCGTCACGAGTCATGAAGCCTTCTGCCTTCAGGGCAGCCTTGTCTTCCGGATTGATTTTCACCAGCGCGCGGGCGATAGCGAGACGGAGAGCCTCTGCCTGACCTTTGAAGCCACCGCCATCAAGGGTTACCTTGATATCGTATTTCTCAGCCACGCCGAGTTTGTTCAGCGGCTGGAGAACGATATAGCGCAGAATAGAAGACGGGAAATAAGTCTCGATGTCGCGGCCATTGATCACGATCTTGCCGGCACCTTCATTTACGTAAACGCGGGCTACTGCCTCTTTACGACGTCCTAATGCATTAACTGTTTCCATGTACTTCTATTATTTGAGGGTGTTAATATCAATTACTTTCGGTTGCTGTGCCTGCATGTTGTGCTCTGCGCCGGCGAAAATATACAGATTGGTAATCTGACGAGCGCCAAGACGGTTTTTCGGCAGCATGCCCTTTACTACTCGACGAACGAGTTTGTCTGCACCTTTCTTCAGCAGGTCAGCCGGAGTGAACTCACGCTGGCCTCCGGGGAAACCGGTGTAGCGTACATAGACGCGGTCATTCCATTTGTTTCCGGTCAGCTGCACTTTGTCAGCATTCACGATGATTACGTTGTCGCCACAATCCACGTTCGGAGTGTAGCTCGGTTTGTACTTGCCACGCAGCAGTTTTGCTACCTTGGAGCACATACGGCCAAGAATCTGGCCCTCAGCGTCAACAACGACCCACTCTTTCTGAGCGGTTGCCTTGTTTACATTCGCTGTTTTGTAACTGTTAAATTCCATTAATTTTGTTTGTTTTAGGCCGAGCCGACAGACATCATTTACGATTTACGGTTTACAAATGTACGGCGTACGATTTCACGTTAATCCACTGCCCAACTCGGCGAGTTAATAATTCATTTGCCAAAAAAGCATGCAAAATTACTACTTTTTTTTGATATGACCAAATATTTTCGCATTTTTTTACGTTTTTAGCGCATTTTTAGATATAAAGGCTCTAAATCGTGTCGATAAAGAACTTTTGCTTGCGGTTGAACATCGCTATACCTATCACCAGCAGCACAGCTATCACCCCTGCGCTGTACCCCAAAGCCGACCACGAAAACTCACCGGCTCCGTACGCGCCGTATTTGAAAGTCTCTATAATCGCCGTCATGGGATTGAAGAGCATGATCTTATGCAGCGTGGGGTTCGTGACATAACTCAACGGATAAACAATCGGCGTTGCGTACATCCACAGGGACACGAACACGCCGAAGAAATTCGTCAAATCGCGGTACTTGGTTGTCAGGGACGATATAATCAGTCCCAGTCCGAGCGCGAGGCTCTGGATCATGAGCAGCAACACCGGAAAAAGGAAAATATGCCAGTTCGGTCGCAACGGCACACCTTTGATGACAAAGATCAGATAGACCGCCACAAACGTAGCCAGTTGCAACGAGAAACGGAAGAGTTTGGATATCACTTTGGAGACAGGCATCACCAGACGCGGGAAATATACTTTTCCGAACAACGCCGCATTACTCTGAAACGTACCCGCCGCTTCCGTCAGACAGGTGGAGAAATACTCCCATAGACAGATACCGCTCAGGTAGAACACCGGTTGCGGCACGTCATCCGTAGGGATACCGGCTATACGGCCGAACACCACGATATACATGAACATCGTGAACAGCGGCGAGATGAAATACCAACCCATGCCGAAGATGGTCTGTTTGTACTGCACTGTTACATCCCGCTTGATAAACAGCCAGATTAGGTATTTCTTCTGCCACAACTCTTTGAGACCGAGCCCCTTGGCAAAAGAATTCGGAGTAATCTCCGTAGTCCAATATTTTTCTTGTTCCTGAGCCATATTATACCGTATCCATAAAGGATTTCTGCACTTTGTTAAACAACATCAATCCGAACACCAGCAGCACAGCCGTGAACGCCACGCTATAGCCGAGCCAGAGCCACGAGAACTGGCCTTGCCCCAGCAGCGAATATTTAATGGCCTCCATCACCGGTGTCACGGGGTTGAGACTCATCGCCAGATGCAGTTTCTCGTTCGTCACGAAACTCAGCGGGTAGATTACCGGCGTGATATAGACCCAGAGCGAGATGATTTTCGCCAGCATAATCTGCAAGTCACGGTATTTCGTCGTCATGGATGAGAAGATCATACCGAACCCTACCGCCATCAGCGCCAGTATCAGTATCAGCACAGGAAAGAGCACTATCTGCCAATGGACAGTCAGGACATACGTCCCGCCGTCGAAAAACGCATAGTAGATATAGAACGTGGCAAAGATCGCCAGTTGGATAGCAAACGAGAGCAGGTTGGTCGTCACGGCTACCAGCGGCATGATGATCCTCGGGAAATAGACTTTGCCGAAGATATCCGCATTGGACACGAACGAGTTGGACGTCGCGCTCAAACAGCTGGCGAAATACCCCCACACGGATATACCCAGCAGGTAGAACAGTATCGGCGGCACGCCGTCGGTGGGGATATTCGCTATCCCGCCGAACACCGTGACATAGACTATCACGGACAGCACCGGTGTGATGATAAACCACAGCGGACCAAGGATCGTCTGTTTGTACGCCGTACGGAAATTACGCGCCACGAACAGCAGAAACATATCCCTGTATCGCCAGATCTCCGCCCAATCGACAGCTAACAGTTTGTCTTTGGGCGTAATGGTCAAGTCCCATTTCTCTTCTTTCATTCTTCTCCTGTAAACCTGTTTTTCTTGCCGTACACCACCCATTTGTCCAGCGCCACAAGGACGGCCGGCACCACGGTCAGCGTCAGCACGACGGCTACAAATGCACCTACGGCAAGACAGCCGACTATATTACTAATCATCAGATCGTCAATAAACAACGCCATCGCTCCGGGACCTATCACCATGATGAGACCGGAAGTCAGAATCGTCCGTATCGAACCTCTGTACGCCGCACAGACAGCATCTACGGGCAGCATCGTCTTGCGGTATTCGCGGTAGTAGTTCGCTACCAGAATACCATAGTCTATCGTCGCGCCCATGAGGATAGCCTGCACAATGAGGTACGCCAGATAGAGCATCTGCCCCGTCACAATACCGGCTACCACCACATTCACATACACCGCGCTCATGACCGTCAGGACTAGTATCGTTGGCACGATCACCGACCGGAACGTAACCGCCACTATGAGGAAGATCGAGAGGATTGTCAGCAGTGTGACCACATTCATCTCATGATCAAACCCGCCCCGCATCTCGGCGTACATGACCGACTCGCCTACATAATAATGCTCGTGCGGCATGCGCGCGTCCGCCAGGGCCGTCAGCGTATCCACAAACGCGTAGGTCTGTTCCGACTCCGCAGGCAGCGTGGAGAGTACCACGAGTAACGAGTGTCCGTCTTTGCGTAACTGCCCTAACCCGTCCGTCACCTGCGCTTCGATATCCGTAGCTTTTGCCCGGATGCTGTCCGGCAGCACGGATGCCAGCCGCGGGTCATACACCAACGTGTCGCATAGATAACCGAGCAGCGGTGCAAAACCCAGACGGAGCGTGTCACATCCGCTGTGTACCGAGCCGTAATAATCATAGAGCAAAGACATCTGCTCCGGCGTCACCGGTTCGGATTTCACATCCGAGAGTCTCATCAGCCGTGCCAGCTTGTGCGCCATCTGGTCGGCGGTATAGGTCTTCTCACCGAACACCAGCTCGGTAAACAGCTCGGCTTGCATATCCGACTTGCTGGGGCTCTTGGGTTTGGGTGCCGGAGCCTCCTGTACTACCGGTTGCGGCACTACAGCACGGCTCGTGTCTGTGCTGTGCAACGCCTGCTGGATATCCGCTACCGAGTTGACGATCTCCTCGGCGTTCGGCTCGGCCGGAGAAGTCACTACCGCCACTTGCGGTTCCTCTTTTTTCGGCGGATAAGCGATGGCGATGAGGTCGTCGTCCGACAGGTTCTCTATGCCGAAGGCACGCAGCAGGATATTCAGTTCTGCCGGTACGAGAGAGGCGTTCGCGTTCGCCATATCCATGAGGTTGGCGCGTTGGCCCAGGAGCGTACGCTGCTCGTCGGAGATCATGCCCGCCAAGCCCGGCCGTTTGAACAAGTCATCCACCAGCAGATGAACGTACTCCAGCGGAGTCAGTTTCTTTTTCTTTCCCGGCGCGTAGCCGTACACCAGTTGTGTCTGGATATAGGTCGAGCCGATAAAGATGGACATCTCCTTGACGGACATCGGCAGACGGATAGCCGCGGTGTCGGTCAGTTTGCGCATCTCTACCGAGACAGCGGAGGTCTGTACATTATTCAGCCTCTCGATGAACGGGATAATAGCTATCTTGTTCTCCTCGATGGGTATCAGTTCGGGTTCGGGTTCCTGTTCTACCTCCACAGGGGCAATCACTTCGGCTATCGGTGCTATCGTCTCACGTGGCAGTTCTGGAACGGTGTCTTCCGACGCCGGAGTTGCCGCCTCGGCAACCGTCATCGGCTTGGTTGGCACAGCCGGATTAGGCTCTTCTTCCTCTATCGGTGCCGGCACATCCAGCATCGACTGCAGCACCTCTATCTGCTTTTTCATCTCCTCATCCAGATAAGAGGCGAACAGCGGGTTGGAGACCACGTCAGTATGCAGGAAACGCGCCACCTCGGGGAAACCGAGACGCTGCTCCGTCGAGTCTTTGGACTCCATGTAATAGAACATCTGCATCGTCTGAGGCGTGATGACCTCCAGCGCCTCCGGCGGCACGGTCGTGCCTTCCGGCATAAAATCCTTGAAATCCGTCAGCAGCGAACGCACATGGTACGCCATCTCGGCGGGAGTCAGCGGACGGGACATCAGCGTCGGATAGGAGATCACGGACTGAATGCCCGGCTGTGCCAGTAGGCTGTCCACCAGATTGTACACCGAGTCCTCGTCACGTGTGTCATACACCAACACGAACGGGTTCGGAGAGGGGAACACTTTCTCGATCTGCGAGTCCGCCTCGGCGGAGAAGAAGATCGTCGTACGGGTGGACAGATACCAGGAGCCGAAGAACAGGATCACCGCACCGGCAGCCATCGGCATCTTATGCCGCGAGACGAACTTCGCCAGCCCGTCCGTAGGTGGCACATACGCCGCTTTCGCCGTCCGGTTGATGGTTTTGCGGAAAAGCAACATCAGCGCCGGCATAGCCGTGAAGGTGCATATTAACGAACATACTACGCCCTTCGCCAGTACAATGCCCATATCTGCACCGATTTTCAGCCGCATGAAACAGAGCATCAGCAGACCTACTACGGTCGTCAGCGCGGACGAGAGGATTGACGGTGCCGCACGTTTGATAGCACGGTTGGCTGCGATGCCGGCCGTACGCCGGTCGGTATGTTCGTCCTGCTCCTGACGGTAACGGTTGAGCAGCACAATGCAGTAGTCCAGTGAGAGCACGGCTTGCAGGATTGAGCCGATAAAATTGGTAGTAATAGAGACGGAAGGAAGGAGGGCGTTAGTACCCATATTAAGGAGGATCGCCAAGCCCGTAGTAAACAGAATGACCACCGGCTCGAACCAACTTTGTGCCATCACAAACAGCACCACCATGATCAGCACGGCGGCGAAGATCATGACGGAAACAGGCGGCGTAGCGCCGTCCTGGCTGGTCTCCACCACACAGTTACCGCCGAAACGGGAACTGATCTGCTTGCCCAATGCCTTCTGGTCCACCGACTTCGGCACATCCAGATCAAAAACCGTGTGCGTACTGTCGGCGGAGTAACGGTAAGCCACACCATGCACCTCCGGATAGCCGGACAGGAGCGTCTTGATACCCGGCACCTCGTTCGGCCGCATCCCTTCGAACATCACATGGACGTCCGCCCCGGACATCTGCGCCGAGGACCCGAAATCGTTCTTCACGATCTCCAGGCCGCGCTTCATCTGGGAGTCGTCCGGCAGGTATTTGGTCATGTCGGCATTGACGTTCGTCCGGAACATCATAAAGCCGCATAGTACCGCCAGAGCAACCGTGGTGGCAAATAATATGTAGTGCAGGCTACGCGTCAACTCTCAACTATCAACTCTCAACTATCAACTAAAACTGTCCCATCTGGAGGAAAGCTACCTCTTTCGGGGTGAGGAAACGGTATTTGCCGCGGCCTACGTTTTTCTTCGTCAGTCCGGCGAAAGACACGCGGTCAAGGTTCACCACCTTGTACCCTACCTTCTCGAATATACGGCGTACTACGCGGTTCTGACCGGAATGGATCTCCAGACCGATATGCTTGCGGTCGGCTTTCGGGAACTCGAGTGCGTCCGGGATGATACGCTCGTCATCCAGCGTCACGCCGGCACGGATGATAGCCTCGTCCACCTCGTCCAGCTCACGGTCAAGGGTGACAGCGTAAATCTTCTTCTTGTGGTATTTTGGATGGGTCAGCTTGGCTGCCAGGTCACCGTCGTTGGTCAGCAGCAGCACGCCGGTGGTGTTACGGTCCAGACGGCCTACCGGATAGATACGCTCGGCGCAGGCGCTGCGGACGATGTCGATCACCGTATGACGCTCTTGCGGGTCATCGGTGGTAGTTACGGTGTTCTTCGGCTTGTTGAGCAGGATATATACCTTGCGCTCACGGCGAACAGGCTGGTCGTGGAAACGGATATCATCTGTCGGCAGCACTTTGGCGCCCAGGCTGTCTACAGTCACACCATTGACAGTAATCACACCGGCCTGGATGAAATCGTCAGCCTCGCGACGGGAGCAGATACCAGCGTTCGCCAGGTATTTGTTCAGACGAACGGGCTTTGTCGGATCCTCGTGCTGTTCGCGGTAAGTCTGTTGTTTGCGGGCGGAATAGAGACCGTCATTACGTTTGGGGCGGCCTCCGAAAGGTCTGTTCGGGCGCTCGCCGTTGAAAGAACGCTCACTGTTAAAACTGCGCTCGCCGTTGAAAGAACGTTGCGGACGCTCGCCGTTGAAAGAACGTTGCGGACGCTCGCCATTGAAGCTGCGCTCGCCATAAGGTTTCGGTTTGTACTCGCCGTCCCGGCTGAATCGCGGACGAGCCGATACAGGCCCTCCTTCTCTGTGGAAACGCGGACGGGGTCTGCGTTCTCCTTCTGTGTTGGAATTGTTGTTGTACATAAATAAACAGGTTTTTGTGTTTGTGAGAAAACGGGTAACTCTCCCGAGTTACGTACGTGCTCACGCACGCGTTAATAAATGTAAGGTAAAAAGGCAAAAGGAATAACGATACTCCTTTTACCTTTCATTTTTCACCTTTCGTTTCAAATCAGGCCTCGGCCTGCTCGATTGCCAATTTACCACGGTAATAGCCACAGCTCGGGCAAACAGTGTGGTAGATGTGAAGTGCGCCACAATTCGGGCATGTTGCCAGTGTCGGAGCCTTCACTACGTCGTGGGTACGACGTTTCGCTTGGCGGGTGTGCGATTGTCTTCTTTTAGGATGTGCCATATTAATTTACGATTTAAACATTTACGATTTACTATTTATTCAATGTCAGTATCTTCTTCGGGTTCCGGTTCGTCACATAGGTGATTATGGAGGAGAAGTTCCATTTGCTGGTTGCACTCACCCGGTTGGTGACTGTGTACGATCGGAATATTGATACTGGTTATCTCATAAGCGAGCCAAGATAAGTTAAGCGTTGAGCGTTGAGAGTTGAGAGATTCCTCTTCGTCTTCGGAGTATATCTCCTGCTCGTCATCTATGTCAAGGGGCATCGGGTCGAGGCATCTGTCACACACAACAAAGACAGTTCCGTGAACCGCTATGTTGAGCGAATAGTCCTCCTCCCGGAGATTAAGCGTCACTTTCGCAGATACATTACCACTCAGTATTTCCGACTTCTCTAACGACTTAAAGGACTCGTCATCTAACTGAATATCAAACACATGCATGCCTATTGAAAGGCGCGAAAGGTCGATTATGTAGTTGTTCTGCTCGCTCATAGGCGCAAAATCGGGTGCAAAGGTACTACTTTTTTTTGAATTATGCAAATATTTTCACAAAAAAATCAACTTTTCCCTCTCCCTTTTCACTTTTTCACTTTTCACCTTTCACTTTCCTCAGCAGCTCTCGAACTGTTTGAGAAAACGTACGTCATTCTCGGAGAACAGACGCAGATCTTTCACCCGGTATTTGAGGTTCGTGATACGCTCCACACCCATACCGAAGGCATAACCGCTGTACTCCTTGCTGTCTATGCCGCAGGCCTCCAGCACGTTCGGGTCCACCATACCGCAGCCCAGGATCTCCACCCATCCGGTACCCTTGCAGAACGAGCAGCCCTTGCCGCCGCAGATGTTACAACTGATATCCATCTCGGCACTCGGCTCCGTGAACGGGAAATAAGACGGACGCAGACGGATCTTCGTATCCGGACCGAACATCTCCTTCGAGAAATAGAGCAACGCCTCGCGCAGATCCGCGAAGCTGACATTCTTGTCAATATACAATCCCTCTACCTGGTGGAAGAAACAATGCGCACGGGCGGAGATAGCCTCGTTGCGATATACCCTACCCGGGCACAGCACGCGGATCGGCGGTTTCTGGCTCGTCATCACACGCGTCTGCACGGACGAGGTATGCGACCGCAACAACACATCCGTCGGTTTCTGCACACCTTTTTCTTTCTCAATAAAAAACGTGTCCTGCATGTCACGCGCCGGGTGTTCGGGCGCGAAGTTCAGCATGCCATACACATGCTTGTCGTCTTCTACTTCGGGACCTTGCGCAATCGTGAAACCGATACGGGAGAATATATCCTCTATCTCCTCGCGCACCAGCGACAGCGGGTGACGCGTACCCAGCGCAATAGGATCCGGCGTACGGGTCAGATCCAGGCGGTCCGCCTCTGCCTGCTTAGCCTCGAACTGCTCACGCAACTCGTTGATGCGTTCCTCCGTCTCCTGACGAAGCTGGTTCAACAGCTGTCCCAACTCGCGTTTCTGGTCGGACGGCACCGTGCGGAACTCATTGAAGAGTGCAGTAATCTCGCCTTTCTTACTTAGGTATTTGATACGCAGTGCCTCGAGTTCTTCCGCATTTGCAGCCTTCATCTCCTGCACCTGTCCGAGCAATGATTGTATATTATCTTTTAATGCCATAATAGGATTAATTTACAAAAATCGTGCAAAGGTACAACAAATTTTGCACATATGCAAGCGTTCGGGCATTTTTTTTGACGAATAGAATATAATTCTATCTGTTTTGCGCGGATAGATAGCGGTTATGTTTGCATAAGATGAAAAGAAAAGAGTTACCGATTATTAAGATTGAGGGATAAAGCCAAGGTCAGTCCAGAAGGTGCACAAGGTCAGCGTAAGGTCTGCTATTTGGAACGATGTTGAAACGATATGGAAAAGTATATGATTATTAAGAATAGGTCAAGTCATTGTATCGAATTTCACTATTGTACACTATAAAATTAGCAAAACCCACAAACCGTTATGGTACATGTCAAATTACAAATACATTTGTGCCAAATGCCTCGTTTCCTCGGCGAATTGTTCCCGCAGCAATTGCGGAGCAAGGACTTCAATGTTAGATCCGTAGGTGCGGAGCTGCTGGATGAAATCAAACGTAGGCGCAACATGCCATTCGAAAACACAGGG
Source organism: uncultured Bacteroidales bacterium (assembly GCA_902799185.1). GTDB lineage: Bacteria > Bacteroidota > Bacteroidia > Bacteroidales > Paludibacteraceae > Colicola. The sequence continues at coordinate 25,501 of CADBZO010000018.1, forward strand.
TTCGGGTTCGCTCTGCGAGTGATGCAGCGGAAGCGAACGCAGGTATTTGGCATCTTTCTCGGATGCAACGCGTACGCGGACAAGTTCAGGTTTCAGGTCATTGCCGCAGAACACGCCATAGAAAGGCGCAAAATACTCATGCGCATCAAAGTTTTTGGGACGTTTGAAGGTCTTTTCCAACAGTTCAAGGCTGATGATGCGGTCAAGGGAGTATATCTTAGGACTTTTCGGGTCTATGGTTCCGTCGAGTTCGGTACAGATGCCCAGCACGTACCACCGTTGTTTGAACACCTTGAGGCATAGCGGCGAGAGATAGAAGCCATGCGGCGCGTCCGTGTCAAACCGCTGGTGCGTGCAGAGGAGGTTCCGGCTCTCGCTGATGGCGGTGACGATGGTCGTGAGGTATTGGGTTCCTTCCGGAATGGATTCGTAGATGATGCTGTCGCGCAACTCACGGCTGGCATCGAGCGACTGACTGACGGCAAACTGCGAGAGAAGCCACTGTTTGGTTTGGCTGTTTATGTCCGAATCGTCGATGTAATACTGCCCTGTGGCACGCTCGCAAAGGATCTCTATATCGAAGAGTTCTTCGATGTCACGTCGTATCCGGTAGAACGACGTGTCCGGGATAGCCGTCTCGTGGCTGTCGTTATACCGCGAGTTCGACCACTTCCTGTCTATCTGCTCTTTGGTGATCTTCCCCGCACTCCGGATCGTATCCACCAACCAAAAGTATTTCTTGAATTGTACTACGGACATAATCAATATAATTGAGAGTTTTCACCAAGTTCCCATAGCAAGACGAAAATCATTCTCAGGAGTCTTTTCCACAGGTTTATCTTTGGGCATATCAGGTAGATGATTGAAGAATGCCTCTAATGGTTTTTCATCTAATTCTTCATCTACATCAACCTGTTGAGACAAACCATATGCGGTCGCTACTATTGGGAATAAATCCTCAGGAATATTACCGGCATTACCTAAGTGCTCAATATTAAGTAGATATTTATTGATAGGTCTTTTGTCCGAGAAATATATATCAGATGTGCTAAACTCTCTGATTTTCGAGTACACAGAACCGCCTCCGCACAAATAAATAGGCTTGTCTTTCATGGCTATTTCTACATGGGACTTGTTGTATCCTTTTTTACTTTGACCGGATAGAAAGACACCAACTATCTGTTTAACAAGGCTCCGAAGTTGACCATTCAATTCGTTTTTATAAATAGCAATTGGTTGAGCAAATTGTTCTTTTCCTTGAGCCTGCCTAAAAACATCTTGTATTTCGGCAATTGTTTGATTAGGATGCAATTTCTGATATTCTTCAAATATAAAGTTAAGCCCCTTGTTAAAAGAATAAACTCTATGTATTCCTATCGTTTTGTTTGCGCCATTCTGTCCTCCATAAACCGAACACATCGCAATATCCGTAGTACCACCTCCAATATCAACAAGTAGGAACATACCGGAACCAAGTTTTTCCCGTATAGCGAGTAATCCAGCGCTCGCTTCAGGTATCACAATGGCTGGTGCGCTCTTTATCTGTTCTGTCTTTAACAAGTTACATAATTCATCAATAGTAGCGGATACATAACCCTCTAATGACTTAAAGTGATCGGCTAAGAAAACAGCATTAGACCAAATTCTTCTTGCAACGCCACGGCGCTGTTGAGACACACGTCCTTTCGAGCCTAATGGTGCACCAAGTTGGACGGTAAATTCATAGCCAATGCGTTTGCGAATACACAAACAAACATAAGCCATATACAGCGCCGACAAAGTTTCTGGAGAATATGCATATGGCCATGTAGATGGATAGAAAGAGGCTTGCTTAAAATAGCGGAATCGCATTTGTGAAGTTGCCTCTAAATCTTTCTTCCATAATTCATAAGCCAATTGATAGTCTTTTTCTGCTTGCTCAACCTTGCGTTTCCATTCTGTTTCAATCTGTATGTTTTTCGCAGCAGTCTCTTTCTTCCTATTAAGCCACGCTTGTTTACGATTTTCATTAGCTCTCTCGGTGGTAGCACACTCTTGTTTCCACTTCTTCATTTCTTCAGAAATAGGAAGTAATTTTTCGAGGACAGCCAAGTATCCTGTATTCTTTGATTCCGGTTTTTTAGGCAAAGGCTCATATTTGGGTTCTGTTGGTATAGGAAGATATTCTGGATCTGCAATCACTTCTTTCTCGGGAGGGTTATTGCCATCATTCACTACTATAAGTGCCTTTGAAGAGTCTGCAAAACCATAACTAACTGTGCGGTCTTGATTGATTTGCACAATAGATGGTAGTAGCACGGTCGTTTTTCCATTTGGCATCACATATTCGAGGAACTCATAAACAGGCACACGTTTGTTTAGTGCGTCCTCGATACATACCTTTGTTTGGTGGGTACCAAAGTCTATTCCTACATTGTATCTCATACTACTCCACTATTATATGACTTAGCGATATTAGGCGTGAAACTTGAGGTAACTCTATGTGACAATCACGAACTCTATCCAGTGCCTCTAATTTATCTTGTTCCAAGCGGCGAAGAATACCATTACGGGATGGCAATATTCGTTCAAGATTCTTTTGCTCTTGCACCAATTCTTCTTTATAGTCGCCCCAATAGTATTGCTTGCTTTGTTTGATTTCTTCTATGCGTTTCTCGAAGCGAGCAATTGTTTGCTTTTCTTGCTCGATTTTATTATTATGGTATTCTTCTTGACGTAACAACTCGACTTGTTTTGTACTTTCCAAGCGGGTACTATAATAGGCTAACTTTTTATCTTCTTCATTGCAGATTTCTTCTGCGAAGTGATTATTTAAAAGATCCATCAAGTGCTCATCTGTCAATACAGGATGAGACATAGGTCGTGCATATAATTGCGCTTCGCCTAGAAAATGTTCTGCCACATCTGCATCTTCACACATTCTATCTTGATCCTTATCATACAGAATTGGAAGTAAAATCTCGAGGTTCTGAGCTTTACCATACATAGTCCGTTTGAGCACCAATTGGTATAAAGCCAAGAAATATTCTCCAATATGCACAGATGGCATATCATCAAACAATACTTTTGGAATTACGTATTGGAAAGTATCTTCATCTTCTTGATTGCGCTGTTTGAAGAAGTTCATTGCAGCTAATATAAAAGGATGGTATGGGTCTATGTAAATACATCCCGGATGTTGTTGCGCAATATCTCTATTGAATGCTAAACATATCTCAGACAAGTCACGAATCCGCGTTCTAAAACGATTAGCTTCCTTTTCGTATTCCGCGCCGATATACTCATATTGCGATAAGAACCCTGTTAGAATATGTGGACTATCTTTGGGTATATGGAAGGTGTATGTGCCATCAGCATTTGCATCCATAGAGCAAGTTGTAAGTTTATACCGAATGACATTTCGAATATAACTTTCCAATTCCTTGTCGGTAATATAACGATGGTTGCGTTGAATACTATTTATCTCATTGGTGAAATAAGCATCATTGGTCAATGTATTTGTCAATTCCTCAGTGATACTTTCCAAATCCTTTTTGGCACGAATAGCCGCTTGGGCAACCGCATCTATTAAGGCTTGCTCTTGTTCTTTCGATATCTTGGTGCAATAAAGTTCTTTCTCCAAACTAACAAAAATCTGCTGAAGGCTTTTACCTTGAAGTCCATTCACTTCAAGGTCCTTATCCAAGATGGCTTCTAAGTCGCCGATACATCCTTTGAAAATATCAATACGGTCTAATAAACGCTTGTATATATCTTCTTGGATAGAATCAGCAACAATGAGATTGTAAATATGAACGATAGGAGATTTCTGTCCAAATCGATCCACACGACCTATACGTTGCTCTACCACCATTGGATTCCATGGGAGATCGTAGTTTACAATAGAATCACAGAATTGCATATCAAGACCCTCGCTCCCTACTTCGGAAGAAAGAAGTATCTTAACATCATCACTATTTTTGAACCTTTCGATTTCTTGCACACGATTTTCGATATCACCATGGATCATTGCAGTTTGGTAACCCAACTTGCTCAATCGAATAGAAAGATATTTGAGTGTGTTTTTGAAGAGCGCAAAAATGATAATCTTATTACCTTGAGCGGCGTGATTATCCACCACTTCACGTATAATCTCTATGAGCTTATCAAACTTGGCATCAGGTTTCTCTTCATATTCATCAATCCCCTCATCAAGCATGTATGTCTCATTAAGATACGCATACACACTACTTGCAATACGCCGTTTTTTTTGGATTAAGCCAAGCGTCGCACCCATAGTCATCCTCGCATCCCCGTACTCATCAATATAGGAATTATCTTCTTTATACTCCTCTATGACTTTGTCAAAATATTCCCTTTCTTCTGGATATAAAGATACGTAGTGCGTCTGAGGGTCGCGAGTGGCTTGAGACATATCCTCAACCACTTCTTTCTTCCGCGTGCGTGTGAAGATATTGTTAATCATGCTCATGGAAGAAAGGTCTGTTTGCAGTTGAACACGTAACTGCGGTGTGTCTGGTAGTTTCGATTTGGCAATTATCTCCTGATACAAGGGAACATCTGCATAACGTTTCCCAATGGTGGTGACTGCATCGTAATTCAATTGATTTTCTTCGCTACCAGACTGATAGTGAGTGACTATCTGAGTGTTATCCAAATCCGTAAATATGTCCACCAGATTATTCCCTGACTTAGCCAATTTGCTTAGAGCCTCGATAAAAGGTCTATTCTCATTTAGTGCATTGTCAAATTGGGGAAAATTGTCAAATCGATTCGGATCTAATAAGTTAAGAAGATTAAATAGATTCTCTTGGCTAATCATAATAGGAGTAGCAGTCAAGAAAACTACAGATTTAGCATGTTCGATTAAGAGACGCATCCCCTTGTGTAATTGCGTATTGCTATTTCTCATCCTATGTGCCTCATCGCAGAGGATAAAGTCGAATCGAATAGATGAAAAATATAATAGGTGATGTAAGGTCTCTCTAGCGACTGTCCATTTCTGGGCATCTATTTTTCCGTCCTCTATATCTTTAAGTTTTTCTTCGTCCGCACGAGATAGGCGTACTTTCTCGTAATTGATAATTCCTCGAATTATTTCTGGACCATGCTTCAAATCATAGATCAAGTCCTTGACTTCATCGTAAATCTTAAAGTCAAACCCAAATTTTTCCTCCAACTCATCATGCCACTTGTCAAGCAACGAATGAGGACAGATGACGAGCGCACTTCTCATCTCCTTGCGCGCTTTTAATTCCATCATAATATGTCCCGCCTCGATTGTTTTACCAAGACCGACCTCATCAGCAACAAGGATTCTGCGATTTTCAGAGTTAAGAAATTTCAATAATGGTTTATACTGGTATGCCTTAAATACCGTTTTGGAAGCCATTAAAGTAGAGAGAGTATTATTACTGGTGTTCTCCAGTTTAAATGTAGTATTGATGCGAGTGAAGTCTTCACAACTTCCAAACATACCACGCTTGCACTTGTCAAATGGATTAGCGATGATAGTATCTCTTTCTAGATACCTTTCAAGACACCTTGCTTCACCACTAGGAAACACAACAGTATATTGCTGACGGCCATCGACAGCATCATGCACAACAAGAACCGAACCATGTTCATTAGTTCTTATATTGACAACTCTATCTCCAACTTGAAATTCCGGCATATCATCTAATACTTTCTATCAATTTCTCCAAACTGACACATACCTTGGTGAAGAGTTTGTACATCAGTTCCGATTCAAAACTATCTTTGTCGGGAATAAGCACATACGCTTCATTTCAGGTTGTTTTTTTATTTGTGTTTATCACACGTTTGCTTTGCTTTTCTTGTATCCTAACTTGTACTATTTTCCTTGTACTATTTTTGTTTGAGCTTGTACTATTAGCTCTCAATTACTTCCCAATACCCACCCTTGTCAGGGCCAATACGACGGATATACCCGGACTCTTGCAATTGTTGTATATACCATTTCACACTATCTGCAGAAAGACCAAGTATCTCAGCTAATTGTCTCCTTGAAAGTTTTGGATTTTTGGTCAATTGCTCGAGAATGAGTGCGTTTTTATATGCTCTATTTGTCGGGTGACATTCTGGGTAGTTTTCGATTTTCTGGCTTTTTTTCTGGGTGGTTTTCTGGGTGGAAATTGTTTTTTCTGGGTGGTTTTCTTCTCCCGGAAGCCATGCGTAAGGAATCACAACACGAGTAAAATGATCCATAAAGATAAAACACTCCTTACCATATACCTTCATCACTCGCTGAAGGCCGGTTCCCAATGACTCAACCAACTCAACATCGCGGAATACACGCATCAACTCTTTGTTGCGCGGATTGCTGACACCATTGAAGAAATCTTCCTGATTCATATCGTCGGGAAGTGTTCCCGTAGATGTAATCTCCATGCGGTCGGAAAAGAGTTCAAACTTAGGTGGCACCTCGTTGAAATAATCGTTGTGAACAATCGCGTTGATGACTAATTCGCGTACAGCACGCTCATTCCACAGCGGTGTGTCTGTGCGGTAAGGATAGCCGATGACTGTTTTTACTGTATTTTCAACCCGCAGACGATCTAAAACACGGTCCGTTGCTTTTAACAAAGAACAATAACCATATTCATGGTTCTCTATCAGTTCGTCTCTATCTTTTCCTGCGTATTTAGCAACTTTGATAGATGTGCTATTTTCATCCGCTAACAGATATGCCACATAATTGTATCTGCCATCATCCGTTAGGAGTTCCAAGCTTTTGGCAAAATTACTATTGAGTGTCAGATGTTTGCTATCGTAGTAGATATTCAATTGACGGAAAGTTAAATCTTGTCGCGGTGAAGGAATATGCTTGAGAGAGCGACGCACTCTACGAGAAAACATATCTTCAATCTGCGTTTGCGTCATAGGCTCTGCTGCCGTTCCGATACGCGTAAAGCAGCCTTTGGGAGAAAGACCATACTGCTTTTTATAATATGGTTTCTCCGAACCGGATGAGACAAACACCCTAATAACAGATACTCCTTCTATGTGTTCTGCCGTAACGTCGAACAGCCCCATTGGGGAAGGGAGAATATTGTCCCTAAGTCGGTTCTTGATAGTGAGCATGTCGCTGTCAATATCCTTCACGCCGACAGGTTTGCCGGAGTCATCCACGCCGATGTAGATAATACCTCCCTCTCGGTAGTTAAGGAAAGCCACAACCTCTTTCTCGATGTCGAGTTCGCGAGTCAGTTCGCGCTTAAACTCTATGCGGTTGGATTCTAACATAATTTTCTATCATGTGTTTATGCACATCTTGATGTGTCTTGCACTTAAATTTCGCCTGCAAAGTTACCACTTTTTTTTCATATATGCAAATTAAATTGCATATAACACAAAATATAAGCTCCTAAATGTTCATAAACATTGATACTAGGAACCACACTCCCAAGATGATTTCTACCAAACTAATCAAAAGACTTATCAATTCTTCCATGTTTTTATTCATTTAAGTTTTTTTTGCACCGCCGACTCTCACGAGCCGACGAATGCTTGCTTCATTTCAATCCCGGAGCATCCTTCCAACGGAATGGAAGGAGCGGCCTCCGCCTAGAAAGGCATTCAGTAATCTATCCATAAGCAAGTATATTATATACACAGCAGCACTGCTGCGATGAAAAACATTCCTATTAAACCTAATGTGTCCATTACCAAACTCAAAACGCTCTTTTCCATAATCTCACAAATTTTGCAGTTAAACTACCTTATTTTTTTCAAATTCTTATCCCTTTCTGGAATGATTATCTTTTGATTTTCGTTGCAAAGGTACTGCATCAAACTCCCAAAACTCGGGAGTGAAATAAAATAAATGACAAAAAAGTGCGTTTTTGTATCATAAGACACAAAAAAGAACCATTCGCTATTCCGAACAGCTCTTTAATGTTTTTTAAGTCAAATTCGGCTGCAAAGTTAGTAATAAATTTTGAAATACGCAAATATATCAGAAAGAATTTAAGATTTGAACAAAAAAAGAACCAAAAGAAAAAAAGATGTAACACCTATTGTAACACCTTAAATTTATTAAATAAAGGTTGTGGTACTGCGCGTACGCGCGTAAAGACGCCGCAGAGCGGCATGGCGGTCGGACTTTTTTTTTAGAAGATTTTTAGGTCTGTACGCTGATCTTTCAGGGCGTCCCTCGGACTTCCTCAGGTCGTTCCCGGAAGATGGTCCCGTGATGCTCCCGCGCTTCCGTCGTTATTGGATTGCGCTTTCAATCACTTTACCATCACGGGACCATCTTCCGAGAGATACCCAACGAAAGTACAATCAGAACGAAGCAGGGGCAAGTAGTGTTAATACTTCTTCAGTTGATTTATCGGATGAAGTGCATAGGCTGCCATTCTTCGCGGGCGGGGGCAGCGGGAGCGTTCTCTCCACGGAGACCGCGGAGCATCCAGGCGAGGTTATGGGCGAGGGTGCGCATGGTCTGCATACCTTCGGTATCCTGCGCGACCTGACCGGGTTCGCGGCCATAGGCGATATTCCAATACTGGGAAGTAGCGACCGGCATGTTCATCATCTGGAGCGGCATCTGGAGAGCCTGCATAGCGGCAGTAGCTCCGCCGCGACGGCAGATAGTGAGGGCAGCTGCGGGTTTGTTCTGGACATTAGCGCCGTTTGAGAAGAATGCACGCTGCATGACAGCCAGAAGTGCGCCATTGGGCTGACCATAATAAACAGGAGAGGCAAAGACAAATCCGTCCGCCTCATTGAATTTCTCCGAGATGCGGTTGCAGATATCATCATCGAAAACGCATTTGCCATCGCCGTTCGTTTTGCACTGGCCGCAAGCGATACATCCTCGAACGGGTTTGGTACCGATCCACACGATTTCGGAGTCAATGCCTTCAGTTTGAAGCGTTTGCGCAATCTCGGTAAGCGCGGTAAAAGTGTTGCCCGATTTACGGGGCGAACCGTTGATCAGAAGAACCTTCATGAGAAATTCAAAATTAAAAATTAAAAATTCATTAGTTTTTTGGATACAAAGATACAACAAAATTTGCACATGTGCAAAAAAAAGTGTACCTTTGTAGCGAAAAAGATACTTTATTACGATGGAAATAACCAAATTGTTGGAATTTAAAGAACGACGCGAACTCCGCGGATGGTTGGAAGCAAACCATACCAAAGAGCCGTTTTGCTGGGTGACGATGTACCGTACCAAGATCCCGCGGACGGATTGTATGCCCTATCTCGAAGTGGTGGAAGAGGCGCTGTGTTTCGGATGGATAGACTCCACGCTAAAGAAACTGCCGGACGGACGATTGGCACAACGGCTCTCGCCTCGCACAAAAAAGAGCCATTGGACGGAACTCAACAAACAGCGTTGCGCCGATTTGGAGGCACGAGGACTTATGACCGACGCCGGTAGAGAAGCTATAAGACGCGCGGATATGCCGATAAAGGGGATATTCCGATGAAAAAACGATAATTTTGCAAAATTATTTGGTAGTATGAAAAAAAAGCATTACCTTTGTAGCAAATTCACGACATCAAGTTCGAAATGAGACATACAGAAGAAGCATTTGCCCCTATGTGGGAGGTTAATCCGCTATGGCTGACGCTAAGGGATGGCGAGCGTGAGATGCTCTCCCGCGAGGTAGAAATGGTACATTATGCCAAGCATGACATCATCCATTGCGACGGCGACGAGGCCGGGTACATGTGGATGCTGCTGAAAGGCAAAGTACGCATCTACAAAGAGGGCATCGGTCAGCGTCAACAAATCATCCGTTTGCTGAAGCCGTATGATATCTTCGGTTACCGTGCCTGCATCGCCGGAGAGCCATATAACTCAAGCGCGAGCGCTTTTGAGGAATGCACGGTGTATCGGTTGAGCCGTGAGCGGTTTGTGGAGTTGGTACGCGGAAACGGAGCGCTATGCTACGAGGTGATGCTGATGATGGCGAAAGACCTGGCTTTCTCGGAGATCCAGACGGTGAACCTGACTCAGAAACATATCCGCGGGCGGTTGGCAGAGAGTCTGTTGCTGCTGTTGAAAAACTACGGCTACGAGGAGGACGGGAAGACCTTGGCCATGTTGTTGCCCCGCGAAGACTTGGCGAATATGAGCAACATGACGACGAGCAATGCTATCCGCACGCTGAGCCAGTTCGCCCAAGAAGGGCTGATCGCCGTTGAGGGCAGACATATACAGGTTCTCAACGAGAAAGAGTTAGAACACATATCGCGCCTCGGATGAGACGCGATATTTTTTTAATCCATCATATTACCCATATTGGAGGACAGTTGCACCATCCGGTCATAGTCCTCGGGTGAGAGGTCGTAGAAATAGTAGTTTCTCGGATCTACCGGCTTGCCGTTATAATGCACCTCGTAATGGACGTGCGGTCCCGTGGATTTGCCGGTATTGCCGACAAGAGCGATGACGTCTCCTCTTCTGACTTTCTTCCCTACCCGTGCAAAGAGTTTATGGCAGTGGGCATAGCGCGTAGCATAGCCAAAGCCGTGGTCTATCTCGATAGTCTGCCCGTATCCCTGTTTCCATCCCGAATAAGTGACGGTACCGTTGCCGGTAGCGTATATATCCGTGCCTACAGGAGCCGAGAAATCCA
>CADBZO010000019.1 GCA_902799185.1 uncultured Bacteroidales bacterium
GCATGTCAAGACCCCTGCCGAAGCCGCCAACCAGCAAGCCTTCGCACAAGCCTACGCAAGCAAAAAAGTTTAACAACTTGCCCTTAATGTCCTTATTGCCCTTATTGACCCTATTGTCCTTAATGCCCTTGTTTGTTAACTCAATATTTTTTTACAACGATGAAAACAAAAATCAAAAAGTCGCTCCTCGTCGAGAGACTGGGACGCTATCTCAACCAACCCTGTACCGAAGAAGACCTCGCCGTCCTCATCTACGGATGGACACGCCATGACGAGAAGTACAGGCAGACCATCACCCACCGCTCATGGCTCTACGCCTATGAGGTCGCACAGCTCTCCGAATACGCCGGATGCGACCTCACGGACGACGCCAAATAACGCCTTCTGACCGTTTTTCGGATTTTTATCCCGATTGCAGATAGACTTATTTGGTCGTATCAAAAAAAAGCTGTACCTTTGCACCGGATTTGAGAAAACAAGATAATAATGGATGACACGGAGACGCTTGTTGCTTCCTTCTCAGTCTCTACTCATCCAAAAAGGAAGGTCTCAAATCCGGTGCACCTTGACATATTGATTACTAAACCTTTAACTATTGTTTATTATGGCACGTATTAATCCTATGGATCTCATTAAATCCATGAGTAAGAAACTGTGCATGCACTCGAACGTCTATTTCCGTTCCAACCCGCTCACAGGAACCACCTACTCCGGTAAGATCTGCAACCCCTCCGACAAACAGGACTCCGATGCACAGACCAAAGCCAAGAACCGCTTCATAAAGGTTACGGCGGCTGTCCGGCTCATCCTGCAGGACCCGGAGCAGAAAAAGAAACTCGACGCGGAGTTCAAAGCCCAGAGCAAGATCGGTTCACTCTTCGGCTACGCGATGCACAAACTCAACGGCAACTACGATGACAACGGTGATAAAATAGGAGGATGACTATGAAAAGACAATATCTATTGGGTCCCCGCCACTCTCAAGAGCAGCGTTCGTTGGGTCGCATGTTAACTATGGAGCAGCGTTCATTGGGTCGCATGTTATGCGACAATCTGACCGTCCTTGCAGCCCTCGCAGTCCTCTCTCTCGCCCTCTCCTCCTGCAACGTCACACGGACGGTCACTACCCGCTCCGAGGCATGGCAGCATGGCGACACATCCATCGTCATCCAGACCAAAACCGTCGAGAGCTACGATGGCACCCGCAAGTAACCCTCCTCTCATCCGCCCGCCTCCTCTCCTCCGCGGTGCCTCCCGCCCCCCCCCCGACCCCCTCTCAGAGGGGGAGGGGAGAAAATAGGAAGGCATAGAAAGACCTAGGACGACCTAAGTTGTTGAGCCGCATGGATTTTCTTAATTTTTGTAAGCGTAAGCGCATTTTCGATTAAATAAAAGATTAAACCTATTGTTCAATCAAACCTAAAAACCTAACCCTTAACCCCTCTCATCGAGCTTAGAGGGCTCTCCTCCTCGGGATGTAAAACGCAGTTTTGCAGACCGAAGAGCGAGAGCATGGCGAAAGATCACATGAGCGTGCAAACGCGAATCGTTCTGAGCCATAGCTCGCGCGAAATGGCAAAAGTAGTTTATTCAGCCGGTATCGACCATGTCTCCGGCGCATTATCCAAACCCACCAAGAACGGCCAGCACAGCTGTGAGAAGATGTTGCTGGCGACCCACCGCATAGCGGCCACCCAGTCGAACGAATGCAACCGCCTCTACCTGCGCAGCAAGGTACAGCGCTCGACGCCGGTGTCCACCAAGGAGGTGGAGCTCCGCAACCGCTTCACGGCCGTCAAGGAGATGGTAGCGACCCGCGCCACCAGCCTTGCGCACATGACCGCCGACCAGGAGGCCTTCGAGGCGCAGCGTTATGCAGCCAACGGCAAACGCACCATGCGCGCCTACCTCTGGAAGATCTGCGGCGCCGAGTACGACGCCGAGCACCTGGGAGCATAACAACTCAAGAAAAATCGTCCTTCGGGGCGATTTTTTCTTTGCGTATGAAGGTAAAAATGCAAAAAAACGTACAAATATTTGCGTATGTCAAAAAAAAGCAGTACCTTTGCAGCCGGTTTTGGGAGTAGGGTGTAACAAGCCCCTTCCGGCGGAGGCCGGTTTCCCCGTTTGGCGGGGACACCTCCGGGTAGTAGTTCAGCCCGGTTAGAATGCCTGCTTTGGGAGCAGGAGGTCGTGAGTTCGAATCTCGCCTACCCGACAACAAAATAAGGAGCGGCACAGGCTCCTTATTTTGTTCAATGTACAATTATCAATTCACAATGTACAAAGCGTCCTAGTGGGTTTTGTACAAACGGAATTGTCCGTACGTATCTTAAAACATTGTACCAAACTCCGTAAGCCCTTTGTTAATTGTGAAATAATCGTGCCCCTTGTGGGCTAAGAATTATAAATTGTTAATTGATAAATGTACAAAGCCCTGTTCATAGATGTTGATGATACGCTGCTCGACTACGTTCCTTGTTGCCGGGAAGCGTTCGATGCGGCAATGAGGAAGTTGAGAGAGCCAAACCCCTCCCTAACCCTCCCCACAGGGGGAGGGAATAAAGAGGGGCAGGGGATGTCTTACCTTTCTAACGACGAGCTCTTCGAACTGTTCTTTGCCATCTCCGGCAGGCTCTTCTCCGAAGCCAAACACGGGTTGCATACTATCGCCGAAGTGATGGAGCTCTACCCGCGGGAGTTCGTAGAGAAGATGTACGAAGGCCGGATGTACGATATACGAAGGATAGAGGAAGATACGGAGGTTTTCAAGCACGCTTTCCGTGCGGCATGGGGAAAGACCTGCACGCTCGTGCCCGGGGCGCGGGAGACGATAGTGACACTGCGGGCAAGAGGGTACCGGCTCTTTGCCGCGTCGAACAGCTTCGGACATCTCCAGCGCAGCCGGCTGGAACGCGCAGGGTTGCTGCCGTTCTTCGAAGACACGTATATATCCATGGACCTCGGTTATGACAAACCCGATATCCGTTTTTACCGTGAGGCGCTCCGCCGTTGCGGTTTGGAGCCGGAGGAGGTGTTGATGATAGGCGACAGCATGACGACCGACATCCTCGGAGCACAGGCGGCAGGGCTGGACACCATCTTCTTCTCCCGCAGAGGGGAGCGGCCGGAAGGCGTGAAAACAGTAACAAGTTTACCGGAAATACTAAAATATGTCTAAAAATCGACCACAAATTTGCACATGTCAAAAAAAAGCAGTAAATTTGTGGCGTTTTTTTTAATTAACAATTAACAATTAACAATTCACAAAGCGTCCTAGTGGCTTTTGTACAAAATTAATAGAAAGTACGTATCTTAAAACGTTGTACCAACCTCCAAAATCCCTTTGTAAATTGTACATTGTAAATTGTACATTGTAAATTGATAATCATATGAACGTAAACTATTTGGAGTCCCGGCATATCGGACTCACCCCGGAAGAGGAGAAACAGATGTTGGACGCTATCGGCGCAGAGTCGCTGGAAGGGCTGGTGCGCGAGACCATGCCGGCGGATATCCTGCTGCCGGAAGGTATCGAACTGGAGCAGGCCTATACGGAGCAGCGCCAGCTGGAGGTGGCGGACACGCTGCTGAGCCAGAACAGCCCCGCACGGTCGTATATAGGCCGCGGCTGGTACGGCACCATCACGCCGGCGGTCATCCGTCGCAATATCCTGGAGAACCCCGTGTGGTACACCTCCTACACGCCTTATCAGGCGGAGGTGAGCCAGGGACGTCTGGAGGCGCTGTTCGTGTTCCAGACGATGATCAGCGACCTGACGGGACTGCCGCTCGCCAACTGCTCGCTCCTCGACGAGGCTACCGCTGCGGCGGAGAGCGTGACGATGATGCGTAACCTGCGCACACGCGAGCAGGTGAAGAACAACGTGTGCAAGGTGTTCGTGGACGAGAAAGTATGGCCGAACACCTTATCTGTCCTGCGTACGCGCGCAGCGGGTCAGGGCATCGAGATCGTCACCGGCTCTTATGCCGAGTTCGAACCCACGGCGGAGTATTTCGGTGCGTTGGTACAATGGCCTAACAGCGACGGCGCGATAGAGGACTACGAGGGCTTCGTCAGCGACTGCCACGAGGCAGGGCTGAAAGTGACGGTAGTGGCGGACCTCATGGTACTCGCGCTGCTCAAACCGCTGGACGCGGATATCATGTGCGGCACGGCGCAGCGCTTCGGTCTGCCCATGGGCTTTGGCGGTCCTACCGCCGGATACATGGCTACACGGGACGAGTACAAACGTGACATGCCCGGACGTATCATCGGCCTGAGCAAAGACAAATACGGACACCCCGCTTACCGTCTGGCGCTCCAGACACGCGAGCAGCATATCAAACGCGAGAAAGCCACGTCGAACATCTGTACCGCGGAGGCTCTCTCGGCGATGATGGCCGGCATGTACGGCGTCTATCACGGCGCCGAAGGCATCCGCGAGATAGCAGAGGGTATTCACTCCAAGGCTGTGTACCTCAGCGAGATGCTCCAGGCATACGGCTACACCCAGGAGAACGCCGAGTTCTTCGATACGCTGAAGATAAGAGTCGAAAGTCAAATCTCAAAAGTCGAAAGCGAAAAGTCGAAAGTCGAAAGCATCAATGAGAAAGCCGAAGAGATGGGTATCAACCTCTATTACGACCCCTCCGGATGGATAGGACTGTCGGTCGATGAGACGGTCGATATAGACGACATGAACGACCTGATAGAGCTCTTCGCCGAAGCGAGCGGTAACATGCCGCAGTACGAAGAGAGCGACGAGGCTTTCGAGGGACTCTGGGCGATTGACGAGAGCCGCGTGCGTGAGGTGGATTACCTGCAGGCAGAGGTGTTCAAGGCCTACCACACCGAGACGGAGATGATGCGTTACCTCAAACGCCTCGACCGCAAGGATATATCCCTCGCCACGTCGATGATTCCGTTGGGCTCCTGTACGATGAAGCTCAACCCTGCGGCGGCGATGATCCCGGTTACGTTCTCCGGTGCGATGAACGTCCATCCGCTGGCTCCTGCCGACCAGGTAGCCGGTTACGCGACGATCATGGAGGAACTGCAGAACCAGCTCTGCGCTATCACGGGCTTCGACGCCTGTACCCTCCAACCGACCTCCGGCGCCGCCGGTGAATACACCGGCCTGGTGGTCATACGCGAGTACCTCCGCCGTCAGGGACAGAGCCACCGTAAGGTGCTCCTCATCCCCGCTTCGGCACACGGTACCAACCCCGCCTCGTGTGTACAAGCCGGCTTCACGCCCTGCGTAGTCCAATGCGACGAGAAGGGGAACACCGACCTCGCCGACTGGAAGCAGAAAGCCGAGGAGAACAAAGACACCCTCGCCGGATGTATGATTACCTATCCCTCGACCCATGGTATCTTCGAGCAGGCAATCCGTGAGATGATCGACATCATCCACGCCAACGGCGGCTATGTGTATATGGACGGCGCGAACATGAATGCGCAGATAGGCTGGACCAACCCCGCCTATATCGGTGCCGACGTGTGCCATCTGAACCTGCATAAGTCCTTCGCCTCGCCTCACGGCGGCGGCGGTCCGGGCGCAGGAGCCGTGTGCTGCACCGCCGAGATGGCGGATTGTCTGCCTGGGGAGGACGCCAACCGTGTGTCCGCGGCGCTCTACGGCAATGCGAACATGGCGCTTATCTCCTGGGGCTACATAGCTATGATGGGTGCCGAAGGACTGCGTCACGCTACGGCAGCGGCCATCCTCTCGGCTAACTACATGGCCGCACGTCTCAAAGACGCCTACGGCATTGTCTATACCGGCGAGACGGGCAGGGTAGGCCACGAGCTCATCCTCGACTGCCGCCAGTTCCACGCCATCGGCATCACCGAGGCGGACATAGCCAAGCGTCTCATGGACTACGGCTACCACGCACCGACCCTCTCCTTCCCCGTACACGGCACCCTTATGGTGGAGCCTACCGAGAGCGAGTCGAAGACAGAGATAGACCGTTTCTGCGACGTGCTCTTGCAGATACGACAGGAGATAGCGGACATTGAGTCCGGCAAGGCGGACAAGACCGATAACGTGCTCCTCAACGCCCCGCACCCCGAGTATGAGGTGGTGGCGGACGAGTGGAGCCATCCTTATACCCGCCGTCAGGCCGCGTACCCCACCGAGTGGGTGGCACAGACGAAGTTCTGGTGTCCCGTAGGAAGGGTGGACAACGGCTTCGGCGACCGTAACCTCGTAGCGCGATTCTAAATTACGAATGACTAATTACGAATTACGAATTACGAATGACTAATTACGAATGACTAATGATGAATGACCAATCCACAAAGACCGGTGTCGCTTCTCCCCCTCTGAGCGGGGGGCGGGGGGTGTCCCGTTACCTGCGCCAGTACCGGCGTATGCAGCCGTGGATCACCATCAAAGAGCTGGCGATGATTATCCTCAGCACCATCCCTTATGCGGTGACCGTCAACCAGCTGCTGGTGCCCCACGCCATCGTAGGAGGCGGCATTACCGGTCTGTGCGAGATCATCTATTTCGCCACAGATACCTATGTGCCCATCTGGCTCAGCAGCGCGAGTATCAATGTGCTGCTGCTCGTCATCGCCGCGCTCACCGTAGGATGGCGGTACGCGCTGCGGACTATCTGGGGAGTCATGTGGCTCACTATCTGGCTGAAGGTGATACCGATAGCTCCGGTGCCGATCCTGACCGACTCGTTCATGGCAGTGGTCGTAGGCGGACTGTTCACCGGCTGTTTCCTCGGTATCTGTTTCCTGAACAACGGCTCCACCGGCGGTACGGATATCATTGCGATGATTGTCAACAAGTACCACCATCTGCCGATGGGGCGGGTGCTGATGATCTCCGACCTGCTGATTATCTCTTCTGCCTTCTTCCTGCCTACCATCCAAGCGGCCGGCACCCAGGGCGCGATAGAGAAGATACTCTTCGGTCTGACCTATACGTTCATGAGCTCGACGGCGGTGGACTGGGTGATGAACAGGATGCGCCAGTCGGTGCAGTTCATGATCTTCACCCGCAAACCCGACGAGATAGCGGAGGCTATCATCACCCAGGCGCACCGCGGCTGTACGATGCTGGAGGGGGAAGGCGGCTATACCAAACAGCCGATGAAGGTGGTGACGACGATTGCCCGTTCGTACGAGTCGGCTACCATCTTCCGCCTCGTCAGGGCGATTGACCCCAACGCTTTTGTCAGCCAGAGCCAGGTACGAGGTGTCTTCGGTCAGGGCTTCGATCCCATGGCGAACGGGAAATAGAACACCCCCCCAACCCCCTCTCAGAGGGGGAGAAAATGTACAATGTACAATGTACAATGTACAATGTACAAAGCGTCCTAGTGGCTTTTGTACAAAATTAGTAGAAAGTACGGATCTTAAAACGTTGTACCAAACTCATAGAGCCCTTTGTAAATTGTGAATTGTTAATTATTAATTTATTAATTGATAATCATGCAGCATTTACCGCGATATAGCCAACTGGTTAACCCTCACAACGCGCCGGGAGAGTCCCGGATACGGATGGCGTTTGAGTACCTGGTGATTGTCCTGGGTATCTTCCCCATGGCACTGATGGTGAACTGGGTGCTGCTGCCGCATGCTTTTGTAGGAGGCGGACTGACGGGTATCTGTTCGATTATCTATTACCTCACGGCCGGCATGTTCCCGGAGCTCTTCGCGGAGTACGGAGGTGCGATACCCGTGTGGCTGACGACGTTCCTGTTCAACACCGTACTGCTGCTCATAGCGGGCTTTACTATCGGGTGGCGGTTCTGCATCCGGACGATGGTGGGCGTGGCGGCAATCACGTTCTGGTACAAAGTTATACCTATTCTTCCCGAACCGATTATCGAAGACCCGTGGCTGGGCGCTATTGTGGGAGGTTTTGTCTTCGGCTTGAGTCTCGGGGCTGTCATTGCATGCGAGGGTTCGTCCGGAGGTACGGATATAGTCGCCATGATTGTCAATCACTACCGCGACGTGTCGGTGGGGAATATTATGATGCTCTGCGATTTCCTCATCATTCTCTCGGCGTTCTTCCTGCCTGTGCCCGAACGGATGCTGACGGAAGGCGGCAACCCGCTCTATATACAGATCAAGCGCGTGCTCTGCGGTCTGTGTATGACGGTTTCTTATACCGTGGCGGTGGACTGGCTCATGGCGCGGCTGCACCGCTCCGTACATCTCATGATCTATTCCTCCAAGTACGACCGGATAGCTACGGCTATCAACACCACGGTCAACCGGGGTGTCACCGTGCTGGACGGCACCGGCTGGTACTCCCAAAAACCGGTCAAGGTGATCTCCGTCCTCGTGCGTAAGCCCGAGAGCGCTACCGTGCTGAGGCTTGTCCATGAGATAGACCCCAACGCCTTCGTCTCCGTAGCCGATGTGGGGGGAGTCTTCGGAGCCGGGTTCGACAAGATAAAGGGCAAAACACACTGATTTTTGCCCCTCGCAGAGCCAATAATGCACCAAAACGGCACAATTTCTGCAAAAAAATGACGCAAACACTTGCGTATGTCAAAAAAAAGCAGTACCTTTGCACCCGCTTTCGCCGATAACATGCCGAACGCGAAGGAGAGTTGTCTGAGTGGTCGAAAGAGCCGCACTCGAAATGCGGTATACGCATTACGTCGTATCGGGGGTTCGAATCCCTCACTCTCCGCAGGGTAAATGAAAAGGATGTCCATATCCTTCTTCATTTATCTGGATAGTGGGGGCCTTCTGCACCCCCGATCGGGAGTTCTCCGCCGCTACGCTCTGTCGATTATTACTCATCTGCGTTATGCTACATTCCATTGCCGCTTGTGGCGCCAATGGGTAGCATATACGCATCTTTCGTAATTTTCGAATCCATCAGCCTTTGTCTTTTTTTCGCACTACAATCTTATTCCATGGTACATACCAGATAACAAACCAACCGGCAATAACGACGATATAAAGAACTATCACCATCGGAGTAAAAGTTATGCCACTCTGGTTAGAGAAATTAAATAACGTGTGGAAACAAGCACAAGCAACAAGACTTTTCGTATCACGGGCTATGCAACCGATTCCCCACGTACCCAACAAAAGGACAGCTAAGAATATCAGGCTACCCATATTGAAACCTATTGAGATATGCCAGAAAAACCACATGAGTCCAATGATGAGCACGCGCCAGATTGTATTCAATTCTTTCAGCTCCCCTTGCAGATAGCCTCGCCAACCAACCTCTTCGAGAAATGAATAAAAGACAAAACCAAGCAAGGTAAAACTCAGTTCACGATTGAGAAAAAAGCACAGACAGAACGGCAACAATATAGTCAATATGGATTTCCAAACAGATGTGCCCGTTATTGAGCAATAGAATTTTCGCTTAAAGACGAGTACTGCGACGATTGCTCCCAAACAAGGACCAATGCCACGTGCCCAATTCCATAGCCATGTTACGTACGTATGGGTATCGAGGTCTTGGTATTTCAATGCCAGCGCACGTACAATTACTGCAATTACATAGAACAAAGCGATTGCCATCCATCTATTTCTGGACTCTTTTGTTCCCATCGGTATATTTCATAAAAAATGTATTTTTTTTGTCAAAATATTTGCACAATTCAAAAAAATGTTATACCTTTGCACCCGGAATTCCCGGTAGTCCCTGACGCAAGTCAAACTATCGGGTGTCGTTTTTATAGTACCCTTGCGTTCAAATTCGGTCGCAAAGGTACTACTTTTTTCTGACATATGCAAGAATTTTATCATTTTTATAGGCCTTCATTTCATCATTAGAAAGTTTTGGAAAATAGTAGGAAAAACGATATATCTTTTTGGGAAAAGCGGTCAAAATATTAGCATATCAACCATAAATCCAAGAAATATTGGTTTTTGTCGTAAAAAGAATGATATATTCTTGCGTATGTCAATTTTTTTTTGTAATTTTGCACGCAAAATTGTTTTATAACTATCTATGACAACTAATCGAGAGCAGCTCATAGAGGAGCTCAAAGGCCTGCTGGAGCAGGATGTAACGGCCGTCAAAGACCAAGTGGAACACATAAAGACGCAGTTCTATAAAGAACCGGGTGAGCTGACCGAAGAAGAGGCGGAAGCCTACAAAGCACAGGAAGAAGAGTTCAAGGCTGTGCTGGCTACATACAAAGCCAAGCGCGCGGAGGCAGCTCAGAAGACTGCTCAGGAGCAGGAAGCAAACCTCAAACGCAAGGAGGCTATCTTAGAGGAGATGAGGACCCTCGCCGAGGGAGAGACCGACGGCGTGATGGCGAACCTTCAGCGCATGCGCGAGCTTCAAGCCGAGTGGAAAGAGATAGGCGCAGTGCCGGCAGAGAAAGTACAGGAGACACGCAAGGCTTACCAGAAATATCAGGAGCAGTTCTACGACCTCGTGAAGATCAATATCGAGTTGCGCGACCTTGATTTCAAGAAGAATCTGGAACTCAAGACACTGCTGTGCGAGGCTGCGGAGCGGTTGCAGAACAATGAGAATATTGTAGAGGCGAGCCGTGCGCTCCAGCAACTCCATGACGAGTGGGCGGAGATAGGCCCGGTAGCGCGTGAGTTGCGCGAAGAACTCTGGGAGAGGTTCAAAGCCGCTTCGACCATCATCAACAAGAAGCATCAGGCATATTTCGACGAGTTGCATGCCAAAGAACAGGAGAACCTGGACCGCAAGCGTGCCATCATTGAGCAGTTGCAGGCACTCAATACGGAGATACTTGCCGAGGATGCAAAGACTGACGCCAAAGGGTGGGAAACAGCGACCGAGAAAGTGCAGGCGCTTCAGAATGAGTGGCGCACTATCGGTTTCGCTCCCAAGAAATACAACCAGTCCATCTACGACGAGTACCGCGCCGAGTGCGACCGTTTCTTCCAAGCCAAGACCGCTTATTTCAAAGGTATCCGCGATACCTTCACCGAAAACCTGAAACAGAAACGCTCCCTCGTCGAACGCGCCAAAGCCATTGCTGAAGGCGTGAAGATAGAGCAACCGGAAGGCGAGAGTGTGAAGATCGAGTGGGGCAAGGCGGCGGACGAGTTGCGTGAGTTGCAAGCCGAGTGGAAGACCATCGGTCCGGTAGCCCGCAAATATTCCGACGACCTCTGGCACCAGTTCTCCGAAGCGTGCGACAGTTTCTTCAACGCCAAGCGCGAAGCCGCCAAGGGCGAGCGCGAGAAAGCGAGAGGCGAGCGTGCGGCACGCGCTGCCAAGGCGGCTGCCCATCAGGGCGCAGAAGGGCTCCGCAGAATGCGTGACAGACTGCAACAGGAGATCAAGACGGCGGAGAACAATATCCTCTTCTTCACCGCCAAGTCCAAGGGCGCCAACAAACTCGTGGACGACATGCAGAAGAAGATCAACGAACTCAAGAAGCAGCTGGAGGACGTAAAGACTCAGATTGACAATGAAGAAGAGTAATGGCTGTCCTGATCGAATATAAGAACGTAGAGATCCACCAGGCCGACCAGATTGTGCTGCATGACGTGAACCTGCACGTGGAGAACGGCGAGATGATCTATATGCTGGGCAAGGTAGGCAGCGGCAAGTCGTCACTGATGAAGACGCTTTACGGCGCCCTGCCTATCGCCGGCGGGGAGGCGCAGGTGCTGGAGTACGACATGACGAAGATACGCCGCCGCAAACTGCCGTACCTCCGTCGCAGGTTGGGTATTATCTTCCAGGACTACAAACTGCTGACAGACAGGACGGTAGAGGAGAACCTGCTGTTTGTACTGAGCGCTACGGGGTGGAAGGACAAGAAGCTCATGAAGAACCACGTGCTGGAGATTCTGCAGCAGGTGGGGATGGAGAAGAAAGCCTATAAGAAGCCCTACGAACTCTCGGGAGGCGAACAGCAACGCGTGGTGATCGCCCGTGCCCTGCTGAACTCCCCTGAGATGATTCTCGCTGACGAGCCGACAGGTAACTTGGATGCTGAGACGGGACAGGAAATCATGGACTTGCTCTATAGTATCAGCCAGGCAGGCATCACGGTGCTGATGAGCACTCACAACCGTTTCTGGCCGGAGCAGTATCCCGGTAAGAAATGGCTCTTTACGGAAGGACAGATAAAGGAGGTAGATTAACGATGACGATTAACGAGAAGCAAGACGAGATCATCGAGGAGTTTGAATTTCTCGAGGACTGGATAGAACGGTACCAGCTGATTATTGACTACGGCAAGCAGCTGAAGCCCATGCCGGAGAGCGACAAGACACCGCAGAACCTGATTGACGGATGTCAGTCGTCGGTGTGGTTCACCGCCCGGTATGAGGACGGCAAGATCTATTACACCGGCGAGTCGGACGCCATATTGGTGAAAGGCATGGTGGCATTGCTGATTCAGGTGCTGGACGGTCAGACGCCGGAAGATATAGCTAAGGCGGATCTCTATTTCATCGACCGGATAGGTCTGCGCGAGCATCTGAGTCCTACGCGCAGCAACGGTCTGGCAGCGATGGTGAAGCAGATGAAGCTATACGCGCTGGCGTATCAGGCGAAATAAGTCTTCGGCAATCCGTTCGTCGGATTGCTCGTCACATATTTTCACATCGTAGATATGATGCGCGCGGCTGTAGAACGGTTCGCGCGCTTTCAGTTGCGGAGCGATGAACTGCAGCAGTTCCTCCTCGGTGCGGCCTTGCAGTATCGGCCGCTCGCTGAGGTCTGTGAGGCTGAGGCGTTTGGCCAGGTGCTCGGGTTTCCAGCGGAGGTAGATACTGGTGCCTAACTCCAGGAGGCAGTCCATGTTATCCTCCCAACAGGGATAGCCGCCGCCCGTAGCGTAGATAATATTGTCGAACGGTACTTGGTCGGCGAGGTCTTCTACCACGTATTTCTCCTTATGCCTGAAATCCTCCAGTCCGTAGGTGCGGATATAATCGGCGGTGGAGAGGCCGTGTATCTCCTTGAACGCTTCATCCAGATCGACAAAATGCCAGCCCAGTTTCTGAGCCAGCAGCCTTCCCGCGGTAGTCTTCCCCGCACCCATATAACCGATTAAGTAAACAGGGTATTCCATTTTAGTATTCCCAGGTGTCGTTATCCTTCCAGACGATACGTCCGTTCTCTATCGTAGCGAGCGGGAAGATCGTCGGGGTAGGTGATTGCGGGGTGGCGATCAGTTGCCACTCCTTATTATATATACGCGCGCACGATGAACATTGCGGTGCGCAGACGGTCATAACCATGAGGATGGAGTCTCCTTCATAAACCTCTATGGTGGCGCTGTCGGTGAGCGCCACGCGGGTATAAGGACCGTTCTCCTCCACCACCTCCGGATGACCTTTGACATGAAAGAGGTCCGGAATAAGCGAGATAGCTATGGATAAGATAAGTAGCAGTCGCATAGCAGGTTATTCTTCTCTTTCGTTCTTATAAATAAGCGCCACGGCGTAGGCGGCAATGCCTTCCTCCCGTCCTACGAAACCGAGGTGTTCGGTGGTCGTAGCTTTGAGGCTCACTTGGTCCGGCTCTACACCCATTACCTCCGCCAGACAGGCTTGCATAGCTTCTATATGCGGGTTGAGTTTCGGGGTCTGGGCGCAGATAGTAATGTCGCAGTTGCCCAGTTCGTAACCTTTCTCCCGCAGCATTAGCATCACACGGCGAAGCAGAATCTTAGAGTCTATCCCTTCATACTCGTTTCCTTTCGTATCCGGGAAATGGTAGCCTATATCCCTCATGGCGGCGGCACCGAGGAGTGCGTCGCAGAGGGCGTGGATGACTACGTCAGCGTCCGAGTGGCCGAGCAAGCCGCGGTTGCAGGGTACCTCAATTCCCCCTAACCACAATTTGCGGTCAGGGGCGAATTGATGTACGTCATATCCAAAACCTATACGCGGGATCATTTGTTCTTGCGGTTATTCACCAAATCCTTGATGCCATAGAGGTCGAAGCCCAGCGTGAAGCGCATGGTCTGGTCGAGCGGGTTGGTAGCCGCCAGACCGATACAGTAAGCTACGTCAAGGGTGACGATAGAGAGGTGGAAACCGGCACCGACGGTAATGTAGTTACGGTTTCCTTTGTAGTAGTTCTCGTAGCTGTAACCGGCGCGAGCGAAGAACTGCTTGTTGTAGCTATACTCGATACCGGCACCCCAGCGTACCTCGTTGAACTCCTCTTTCGCGCCGCCCGGAGCGTCTGCAAAAGACTGGAACCAACCTTTAGCCGGGTTGATCTGGGAGTACTGCTCACCCGTATATTCCTTGCCGTCCGGCGCGAACTTGGATTTACGGCTCGGTACGAGCATTTTGTTCGCCTCCAGGTTGAAGGTAAGGAAGTTATACTTGTCGCACGGCAGTTCGTATCCCACGCCGATATTCATGGAAGCAGGGATGAAGTTGCTGCTACCGTCGTCGGCGTAGGTCATCTTACCACCGAGGTTCTTGAGGGAGAAACCGAGGCTGAAGTTGCTGGTACCCATCGGGAGCTCAATCGGCTGTTTGTAGTACAGCGCAACGTCTGCTGCCATCGTCCATGCCGGGTGCATCTCTGTAGCACCGGTAGCAGAACTGTTGACACCGTTGTTGAGGTCGGAGTAGAGGAAGCGAACCGCTACGGACATCGATACGTACTCATGGAGCTTGCGGAAATAACTGAGGTCGAGCGCCCATTCGTTCGGACGAACGTTCTGGAGCGTGTTGCCCTGCGCATCGGTCAGCGCTACGTCACCCATCGAGAAATAGGTAAACGAAGCACCGATACCACCGGCGAGGTCACCGAAGTTATAGAATCCGGCGAGGTAAGCCAAGTCAATATCGCCTACCAGCTTGCGCAACCACGGCGTGTAGTTGGCGGTGATACCACCCTTGGAGTACATATAAGCGTACTTGGCGGGGTTCCAGTACTGGGAGTTAAAATCCGCTTCGGTAGCTACACCTACGTCACCCAGACCGGCGGCGCGTGCGTCCGGCGCGATAGACATAGACGGCATTGCCGTAATCAGCGGGTTCATGGAGTCGTCTGCAACAGCCTGAGCATAACCCATCGTAGCGCACAGCACTGCTGCCAGAGAAATAAGAATCTTTTTCATTGTTCAAATATTGTTGATAAAATTAATAATTCGTATTCGTTAAAATCTTTCAGCGATTTGTTTCATAGGCAATATAGGGAGATTGATGATTTATGATTTTATTTCGTTACTATGATTTTGCCGGACGAGGAGGCATATCTGCTTGTCTCGGATTTGATACGTACGTTGTAGAAATAGACTCCCGGCATGAGTCCCATCTGCGCCAGGTTGATCGTTAGCCGGTCGGGATTCTCCCCGTCTTGTTTCCAAATCATCTGGCCGTTGGTGTTATACAGGCACACCTCCGTCCTGATGAGTTCATCGGGCTGGTCGTAGTTCACTACGAGGTTCAGTACGCCGGCAGCCTGTACCGGGTTGGGGTAGGAGGTGACGGAGTAGATAGAAGGATCAAGACCTGCCTCTACCATGAAACTGAGCGATTTGGTAGTACTGTTATTGAGCATGTCCCATGCACGGAACGTGAGGGTGTGGGCACCGTCCGGCAGTTCGTTCATAAGATAGCTGACTTGTCCCCGCTGGTAGCTGTTGTCGGCTGTGATGAAATAGTCATTGATGGAATAAGTCTGCCGGGCGTCATCGTCAATGACGAGCATGAGGTCGTGGCCTATACCGGCGCCTGCCGTGTTGATACCATGCTCGTCATAGAGGTCTGCGTAGAACCGCGGCGTGGGGTAAGTCTTGTCGCCGTCCCGGAAGGCGGCGTTATTGAGATAGATAGTCATCTCCGGGCCGGTGGTGTCCGCCATAACGATGTTCGAGCTACCGCCAATGACCAGTTGTTCGTCATGGCCTACGGCTTCCCGTATTTCGCCTTCGTCCGCCATATGCGCGTAATAGACGATACGTCCATTGCCATAATTATAGCGGATATCTTTGGGTACCATGAAAGTATAGTTGAACAAACCGTCCTTCACCTCCGTCTTGCCGGAGAAGATCGTGTTGGTATAGTCCTTGTAGTTCACTACGCGCTGGTCTCCCCCCGTTGCGTCGTTATCGCGGGTAGGAATAGTCTGGAGTTTGTCGTAGATAGTGATATCCACTGTACCGTTGAAGTCCGAAACCAGCGTCTCGTCTTCATCCACGATCCGTCCTTCTACCTGCTTCACGCTCAGTGCGTTCAGTGTGTCTATGGGGGTAATGGTCTTGACTTGGTAATCGGTCGGGAAATTGAGTTTCAAAGCAGGGTCTCCCAAGAGGACATATGCCAGTTTGTTGGAGTCATTACTTCCCAGTTCGTTCTTACCGGCTGCGATGGCTTCACCCAGCGTAGCATTGTAATGGAAGGGCGTAGAATGGGCGAAAAGCGCTTTGCAGACGGCACGGTTCAGGTACGTGTTATTGGTGGCAAACACGGTACGGGTGGCCGACATGATACCTACCGCTCCTCCTCTGGGGTTGAGCACCGCCGCTTCCGCCGCGCAACGTTTGCCGGTATCGAACTGGGCAAAGTTACAGGTCACAAAGATCCAGAAAGCCAGGTTCTCGTTCCGCATGGCTTCTATCTCTTTGAGGTTGAGGATCGACTCGTTGGTGATAGCGTTGTATCCTCCGTGGCCGGAGTAGTCGAAGAAGAGCACACCGTTCTTGAGCATATGCGCCACTTTGTTTTTAGCAATAGGATAGCTCTCACCGCTGGCGTTCACCTCTTGCGGGTAGGCATCGAGGAATATCTTCGTCACAACGAAATCGGGGTTCTGAAGCCGTATGAGCTCGGCGCTTCTCTCCGCTGTCTCCGTATGGGTGCCGTTTTCTCCGTCATCCGCCAAGTACATAAGCTGGTTCTTCCATTTGCCGGCGTTCTCGTTGCGCATATACCGGATGATCTTATCTACCGTCTCCCGTGCTTCGGTGGTGTTATTCACCGGCAGACGTCCCACGCCGATATCCATGGTCCCCATCCGGTCTATCTCGCCCTCGCCGTCCTCCAGGAAGGCGAAATAGTCATCCGAGGCATAGGCGTCCACCTCGTTGGTAGAGTTCTTCGACTGGTAGGTCAAGAGTAATGCCGCTCCTGAGTTTGGCAGAATTTTCCTGTTGTCAAACGTGCCATGCCCCATGAGGAGCAGCCACCGAGGCTTAGCAACGGCTTGTCCGTCCGCACGATCGTAGAGCATTTTCATAAGCCAGCGGTAAGCCGAAGCGTCCGGTGTACCGGAGGAGAACTCGTTATAGACCTGTTGGTCGGTGACCACCGCCCAGGTGATTGCTTGTTTTTGCTCATGCGCCTTTGCCAGATCGGTAGCGATAGCTTCGTATCCGTCCGGGCAGATGATGACGTAGTCTATGTTCTTGAGGCGGTGGAGGTTCTGGTTGGCCACCGTGCCTACGACGGTAGCAGAGACGAAAGAGGAGCCTTGGGTATTCACTGCCACGTATTCGTGTATGCCGTCAGCTTGCGTGCCCGTCCATTGCAGTTCGCCGTTGGCGAGCGTAGCCGGTATACGGCGGATAGCGCTGAGGTCGGTGACATCCCATATCTGGATAGCGCTATTGGCGTTGGTGAGATGGAATCGTACGGGTTGGGACGACTTATAGTTGGTCGTAGTGCGGACGGGCATATAGGAACCCGTCATGCGCAGGGAAGAGGGTGTAGCCAGCTCGATGTAATTGAGCCATCCCAAAGCGCCTCCGTTTCCAGTGTAGGTCAGTTGTACCTGCTGGCTGTTGGCCGCTGCCGCACCCGTGAAAGAGGCATATGCGGGGTTTGCCATCGTATAGAAATCATTCGACTCGATATACGTTATGGTGATAGTCGTATTGGAGGCTCCGTTGATGTTGGCACGGAACGTAGAGACCTCTCCTGACATGCCAGCTACATCGACATAGACCTGTGCTTTCTCGCCGCTGACGGCATTGGGGGTAGAGAAGGTGAAGGTCCGTTTCTGGTTCGGGTTGAACTGCTCTCCGTAGAAATCTCGTCCGCCTCCGCTGACGCCCGAGCGATCCACCAGGTTGATGGAGTCTTTGTCGTGTACCTGCAGGAGGGGATAGGTAGTAATCTCCGCCGGCGTGCCGGTTATCTCTTCGGCAAGGGTAGGCGCCAGCAAATCCCCCGTATTATCCGTGAGGAAATAATATCCGTAGTTGGAATAGGTGTTGCGTGTATGTGTGAAGCGGGTGCCGTTGTATGTCCATCCTATCGGTCCCTGTACCCAGAAGAGCACGTAGTCGGAACCCACATACACCGGTACTTGCGGCAGATCATCTATCTTGGGTTGCATGAAATCCTGGGTGAGCATAGCACCTCCGAAACCGAAGACGCGTAACTGGCGGGGGGTGAGTCCCGCTTCCCGGAGCTGTTCAAAGGTCATGCGGCATACACCGGACTCGCTCACTCGAATCTTCACCCACCGGCCGCTACTCAGCACCGACTGATCCGCGTAGGTATGTATGCCGGCGAAGAGAGGCAGGCTGAGGGCCATAAGCAGGGTTATAGACAGAATCTTTTTCATTTGATCTTACAGTATAATGTTTCTTTGCCGTTGGTTCCGGCGGATATTATTTCTTCCTTTTGTACGAGTCTCGGCTCTTTGCGTCGCTGTATATAGATGAGGTCTCCCTGCCGTATTGTCATTACGCGGCTGGCCTGCGCTATGGCTTCATCGGGGGAGAGGGTCCATTCTCCGTCCGTAATCATTGTCGGAACGATGTCTCCGTTCAGCTCCGTCCACTCACCGAGCGCGAGGGAGTAGTCGAAGGCGATTGCCCTGGTCCACGGTAGTCCGGCCCGCTGCGCCTCGCGCAGGATATCCATGGCTATGAAATCCGCTCCGGGCGCTACGGCGTTGTAATACCGGGAAGCGAACCGCGGGGCTATCTCCTTGCCCAAACGGCTGACCCGAAGGATGATACAGTCCGTGACACCCAACTCTCGGGTCCAGTCCGGAATGAACATTGGTTTGCGGCCGTTGAGAAGGCACGAGTCGCCTTTCAAAACCATTTGGGTTTGTCCTCCGTGATATATAAAGCCGATAATCTTCATTTTGTCATCAAAATCGCGTACAAAGTTACAAAAAATATTTCACGTACGCAAGTGTTTAAGTAAAAAGTAGAACTTTTTCTTAAAATCCTAACTCTTTTACTTCGCTCGGATGAAGAGTTGTACCGGTGTGCCGTTGAAGTCCCACCACTCGCGCAGTTTGTTCTCCAAGAAGCGGCGGTACGGCTCTTTGACGTACTGGGGCAGGTTGGCGAAGAAGACGAAGGTAGGTATCTGGGTGTTCGGCAGCTGGGTACAATACTTGATCTTGATGTACTTGCCTTTCCATGCAGGTGGCGGGTAGTTCTCTATGAGGGGGAGGAACTTCTCATTGAGTTGCGCCGTAGGCACTTTCTTGTTTTTGTTCTCATAGACATGAAGGGCTGTCTCCACCACCTTGAAGATACGCTGTTTGGTCAGCGCTGAGGTGAAGATAATCGGGAAATCCGTAAAGGGTGCAATGCGTTCGCGAATGGCGGATTCGTATGCCTTGATATCCTGATTCGTCTTGCTTTCCACCAAGTCCCATTTGTTAATACAGACGACGAGACCTTTCTTGTTCTTTTGGATGAGGGAGTATATATTGAGGTCCTGCGCCTCAATGCCGCGTGTAGCGTCAATCATGAGGATACATACGTCGCTGTTCTCAATCGCCCGGATGGAGCGGACTACCGAGTAGTACTCCATATCTTCGGTCACTTTCGCTTTCTTGCGGATACCGGCTGTGTCCACGAGGTAGAAGTCCTTTCCGAACTTGTTATACCGCGTATAGATGGAGTCGCGCGTGGTACCGGGTATGTCCGTCACGATGGTACGCTCCTCGCCGATGAAGGCATTGAGGATACTGGATTTGCCGGCATTAGGCCGTCCTACGATGGCAAAACGCGGCAGGTCTTCGAGTTCTTCGTCAGAGTCATCTTCTTTTCGGAAGCGTGACACCACTTCGTCGAGCAGGTCGCCGGTTCCCAGTCCGTTCTCCGCACTGAGGATGAAGGGTTCACCCAAACCAAGTTTGTAGAACTCCGCCGCTCCGTACTGGTTCTCAAACGTATCGACCTTGTTGACGCAGAGGATAGTGGGTTTCTTTGCCTGACGGAGGAGATGCGCCACTTCGGTGTCAAACTGGGTGACTCCTTCGTTGACGTCCACGACGAGCATGACCACGTCCGCTTCGCGTATAGCGAGGTCCACCTGGCGGTTGATCTCCGACTCGAAGGTGTCGTCGCTGTTGACCACCCATCCTCCTGTGTCGATGACGGAGAACTCGCGTCCGCACCACTCGGCTTTGCCGTACTGTCGGTCGCGTGTCGTACCGGCGGTATTCATCACTATCGCCCGCCGGGTTCCCGTGAGGCGGTTAAACAAGGTCGATTTCCCGACATTGGGACGACCCACTATCGCTACAATATTTGCCATAGTTCTTGAAGTTTTTTGTGGTTAATCGGAGTATTCTGTGTTATTATTTGCATCCACCGCAGTTTCCGCATCCGCCGTCTTTCTGGCAGTCTTCGGAGCATCCTCCTCCGCAACCACCGCAACCACCGCAGCCGTGGCGGGGATGACGAATAGCGTCCAGTTCGGCCGGGGTAGCCTCGCGGATGGAAAGTATCTTTCCCTTGAAATGCAGGTCTTCGCCTGCGTATGGATGGTTGAGGTCAATGGTGACCTGTTCGTCGGATATCTCGCAGACCTGCGCCTTGACTATCTGTCCATCCACGGTATTCATCGGCACGACGGCACCGACATAGACGCGCTCGTCGTCAAACTCTCCGTCTCCGTTGAAGAACATCTTCTTAGGCAGGTCCATGAGTCCCTCCTGAATATACTCGCCGTACGCATCTTTTGCAGGTAGTACAAAGTCAAAGGTGTCCCCTTCCTCTTTGCCCGCCATCTGCGCTTCAAAAGCGGGAAGCATCATCCCTTCTCCCTGGCACCAGGTGAGGGGCGTCTGCTCCGTAGCTTGTTCCATCAACTCTTCTTTTCCGCCTTCTCCGTTGATATACAACTCATACGTGGCGGAGACTACTTTTTGGTTCTCTATCATATTACCACCAGTTTATACGAGCATTAGTGCTCTGGTTACTACTTTTATCATATTTGAGGTCCGCGAGCATGGAAGCATTGACTCCGATGTGGAAGTTATAGCTCTTGAACGGGCCGATGGGGTTGATGCTTGCCGTCATGTTCCAGCAGTGGAGATCACGACTGATATTAAAGGTGCAAGCGGTGACTTTCTTGTAATCAAAATTATAGGTCATGGATGCGGATACTTTCCATCCCTTGCCGAGTCCGAGCGAACCGTTGAGGGAGAGGGAGTGGGTGAACCGCATCTTATAATACATCTTCTCATAGTCGAACTCGCTGCCAGCCGCATAGGCGAGGGAGTAGTTGACCGACACACTCCAGGGGAAATCGGTTTTGACGTATCCGTCATCCACTTCCTCCTCTTTCTTGGTATTGAGTTTGGCGTTTTTGTCGAGTCCGTCGCTGTTTTTCTCGAGCGGGTTCATCGACTCGTCCTCCTCCGCAGGTTCGGGATCGGGTGCCACTTTCTTTCCGTTGAGTTTGTCCTTCCATTTCTTGATGGTCTGGTCTGAGAGGGTATAGTTGAAGCTCCACCGTAGGCCAGACCAGTGCGGGAAGCGTCCGTGGTGCCAGTACTGTTTGTCCGTGCGGACGGGTGTGCCTGCGGCGTTGAGCTGGTACATATAGGGGTCCAGGGCGGTAGAGAGGTTGACGGAGTAGTTGTTGAGTTTCGGGAACTTGAGACGCAGGTTGACCTGGAAGAGCGACCATCGCATGGAGTCCGCGGCGAAGTTATATCCTCCGTCGATACTGAAATTGTCTATCAGGCTGACCACTTTGTAAGGGTTCTTTCCGGTGGTGTCTTCCTTGTTGATGATCTTCATCTCGAGGTTGTTGGAGACGCCGAAGCTGAGTGTCGCCGACGTCCCGCCGGACGGCGCATTGCCATATATTCCGCTGGAGAAGCGCGAGTCGGTATGGTGTATGAAGACGGGCTGTCCGTTCTCGTCCAGTTTCTGGATCTTCCGTCCGGTGACAGAGTCAGTACCGCTATAGACGGGTTCGTCGTATTGGGTGTAATAGCCCCATCCGGAGGTTGTGAAGTCGGGGTGGTAGCTGATGGAGACATGGGGTGTGACGACGTGTCGGAACTTCTCGACCTTGCTATGCGGGAAGAGTTTTTTCAGAGGCGTATAGAAACCGTACAGTTTTGTCTGTATGCTCAAGCCGGCATTGAAGTCGAAGACGTTATAGAATCCGTTTGTGGTATCCGCCTGCAGGCGTTGCTCGTCGTAGTTCCAGCTACGGTCAATGCGCTGGAAATACATACGGTCCTTGAGTGTGACGGAAGGCGTGATAGATATGTATTTGAAGAGCATGAACGATGCGTTGATAGGCAGGTTGTGCTGTAGTCCGGTCTGCCAATCGCGGAGGAAATTGGAGGTGAGGAAGTCACGCTCTTTAATACCGCTTTTGGTAGCTATACGTCCGTTCATGGAGTAGCTGATTTTTATTTTCTCGTACCACTGCTCTTTGCCGGCTATCTTGCCTTTCTTCTCCAGGATTTTCTTTCTCAGCTCTTTGAAGGGATATACGCTGCTCATGTTGACTGCCAGTTCGGGTGCAGTGAGGGTGATGGTAGAGTCTTTAGTCCTCTGTGTGAGGCTGGCTGAAGCGGATAGCGACCAAGGGCTGTCGGGGAAACGCTGCTGGTAGCTGATAGAACTGCTCTTGGTGTTCTCCGAATAGAGGGCAGCGTTGTAATATCCGTTGATGTTACTGCGGCTGTAACCGCTGGTAGCGAAGTTGACGGAGGCGGAGAAGGTGCTATAGGGGTTGAACTTCGCGTCCTGGGAGTGGGTCCACTGGAGTTGGAAGTTCCTTACTGAAGAGTAGTCCGGCATACCTTTCTCGCCGGAGACATCGTTTCGGTAGTTGATATTGATGCTTCCGGAGAAGTGGTAACGCCAGATATATTTCGACTGCGCCCGTACCGCCCATGTGCCTTTGGTGTATATATCTCCGAGTACCTGTAGGTCCATGTAGTCGTTGATGGCGAAATAATATCCTCCGTTGGTGAGGTTGAGTCCCCGCGTGTAGTCATCTCCGAAGTTCGGGATGATGAGTCCTGATGAGTAGGATTTGGAGATCGGGAAGAATCCAAAAGGTATGGCGAGGGGTAGGGGCACTTCGCCGACCACCATATACGCCGGTCCGGCAGCGATGTACTCGCCGGGTTTGACCTTGGCTTTGGTCATCTTGAGGTAGAAGTGTGGGTGCTCATGGTCGTCGCAGGTGGTGTATTGTCCTCCCGCCATCATCATGGTGTTGTCGCTCTGTTTCTTGGTCCGGTCAGCGATGACGTATCCCTCTCCCTGCTGGGTGACCACATGACGGATATAGCCCTTTTGGGATTTGATGTTATAGGTCATTTCGTTGGTCTCATAGCTGTCTTTGCCGTCCTTGAAGACCGGTTTGCCTTTCCATTCGTAGTTGGCAGAGTCGTACACTCCCCGGGCATAGACCAGACTGCTGTCGAGGTTCATGCGGATGTATTCGGAGGTGAGCTCCATGGACTCGTATTTGAGTTCGCCTTTGCCATGTAGGTATGCGTTACCGTTCTTGGTAATGACCATGGAGTCGGCAGACTGGTAGAAGACGGGCGCTTTGAGTTCGCTCTGTTTGGTCTGCTGCTGCGCGAGGGAATCCATGGTGAGGGAATCCATCGCGAGGGAGTCCATCGCGAGAGAATCCATGGTGAGGGAGTCCATACGCAAGGTGTCCGCAGGGATGGAATCCAGCGGCATGGCGACAGCCATTCGGGCGAACAGCAGAAGCACTCCTATAATCCTATGTGCACGAATACGTACGCGCATATATACGCAAAATATCGTGCAAAGATACAAAAAAAAAATGACATACACAAATAAAAAATCACGAACGAAAAGTATATATATACTATGTATATATATAGAAAGTACCCTTTTTTGCGTGTTTTCCGGTTTGCTCCGACCGCCATGTTTACTTTTTCCTTACTGTAACGGTATAGTAATGACGCGCTAATATCGCGCTAATAACGCGCTAATCACGCGCTTTTTGGGCGGTAAGACACCCCCCAGCCCCCTCTCAGAGGGGGAGAATAAGGGGACAAGAGAGGAGAATAGGAGGGAAGCAGGTCGTGCATTAAGGCACGATGCAATAAAGAGAGCCGACGGAAAGACACGCGACGGGCAGGACGCGGGGAGACGGCGGACAGACGAAGGACTGGCGGAGGTCAGACGGCGGGCAGGCGAAAGACCGAGGTAGGCCAGACGATGGTCAGGACGCGGGGAGACGGCGGGTCGAGGGCAGTCTGGCGGAGGTTAGACGACGGTCAGACGGAGGGCGGGCGAAAGGGCGAGGTCGGTCAGAACACGAAGGCGAGGCCGAGGGTGTTGACACCGGCGTTGAGACGCAATTCGAGGGGTTGGTATTGCGAGGTGCAGGAGGTGTTGAACGTGTTGATTGACTTACGTTTATTGATGAAACCGAAACGGCTCCGGCGGTGTGTACCTTGGAATTGGAGGATGAGAGCATTGGTGCTCCGACGCCGATGAGTACCACTCCGAGTCCGAAAGAACCGTATCCGAAATACTGCATCAACTTACCGGAGTGGTATTGCTTGTAGGCGGGTGTGCAGTTACGGAGGAGGAATTTCTCGTATTCCTTTCCGTTCATTTTGGCTCCGTCATAGACATAGTTGAACAGACCGACGCGTGTGAGCAGTTCTTTGTGGCGTGCGGAGGGGTCTTCGGCGGCGATACGTTTGCCGTGGCGTTTCTTGTCAAGGAGCGTGCTAGCGAGTGCGTCACAGCCCCGTTGCATCTCTTCGGAAGAGAGTCCCATCACGGCATTGTCGCTCATCTCGACTTTGGCGGTCTCTACATCGACGAGTTTGACCGCGAGAACCAGCATTCTGTCGGGCGTTTTCGCCGCCTCGGAGATGAGAATGAACGAGGCTCCGGTGATTTCTCCCAAGGCTTTGATTTCCTTTTGGTTAACAAATCCCGAGCGCTGGAAATTATACTCCTCCATGATTGCATCCAGGGAGGTGCGGTCGAAGGCCTCGTAGCCGGGGGTGTTGGCCACGGCTTTCGCCAGGGATGAACGGAGCATCAGTTTCTGACCATGGTCCAGGACATTCTCCGTGTCCTCGATTTCCAGAATAGCGACTTTCTTTGTTTCCGCAGCGAAGAGGAGTGCCGAAGAGGCAATGAGCAGCGCGAAGAGTAAAGTTTTTTTCATAAAGTATTTGAGTTTTATAGTTGTATGCCGTTTTTTCGTGTATTTTCCCCAAAGTCGGTGCAAAGGTACGCATTTTTTTCCGAATATGCAAATAAATTTGACAAAAAAGCGAAAAATCGCAAAAAAATGCGCGCGCGCTTGCACATATAAATTATTTGTTGTATCTTTGCGGAGAAAATTGAAAGTCGAAAGTCGAAAGGGCGGTCGGCATGTATGCCGACGGTTAAACAAAGACAAATGGCAGGGCGGTCGGCATGTATGCCGACGGTTAAACAAAGACAAATGGCAGAGCGGCCGGCATGTATGCCGACGGTTAAACAAAGACAAATGGCAGAGCGAAAAAAGACATATGTGGATCAGGAGGGCAGGGCGTTGCCCTATCCCTGGCTGATCAATACCATGCTGATGATCGTAGGCGGGATGCAGACGATCCGTCTGCGTTTCTGGAGCCGCAAGCCGCGTCATGCGGCGGAGAAGACGCTTCGCGATATACTGACCATCTCCAAAGACACGGTGTATGGAAAGGAACACCATTTCGACCGGATACTGAGTGCCACGTCGGCGGAGGACCTGTTCCGTCTGTACCGGTTGTACGTGCCGGTGAACAACAGTTTCGAGACGCTGCGCCCGTATGTGGAGCGTCACAAGAACGGCGAGGAGAACGTGCTTTTCCCCGGCAAGCCGGACATGTACGCGACGACGTCGGGTACGACGAGCGAGCCGAAATGGATCCCGATGACGCACAAGTACCTGAAGGACGTCTATGGCAAGATGAGTCATATATGGACGTGGAATTTCGTGAAACACCGGAGCCGTATTTTCGGCGGGCATATCTTCACCACAGTAGGCAAGGAATGTGAGGGTTACGCCCCCGACGGAACGCTGTACGGGTCCGTGAGCGGCGTGCTGGTACGCGACATACCTCCAATCATCAAGAAACACTACACGGCACCGGCGGCGGTGATGTCCATCCCGGATTACGCGGCGCGGAACTACACGCTGATGCGCCTGGCGTTGCAGCACCGTGACGTGACGCTGTGGGCAACGGCGAACCCTTCGACCATCTTAGAGCTGCTGCGGGCGCTGAACGAGAACACGGAGGAGATGCTCAACGACATCGAGAAAGGCACTATCTGCGATGATTTCGAGATACCTTTCGCCATCCGTGACGAGTTGGACGGATACCTGTACCCCAACCCCGAACGGGCAGAGGAACTGAGGCGTATATTGGCGGAGAAGGGGCATCTGTACCCGAAGGACTTCTGGCCGTGGCTGCAATACCTGAGTACGTGGAAATGCGGCAACACGAAAATCTACATGGACAAGTACATGGACCAGTTTGACTGGGACAAGACGTTCTATCAGGAGTTGGGATATATCGCCACGGAATGCCGTTTCGGCTTCGCGCTGGACGAGACGAACGAGAGCGTGCTTTTCCCGCAGTTCCATTACTATGAGTTTGTGGAGGAAAGCGAGTTGGACAGCCCGCGCAAGCATTTCCTGCAGATCGACGAGCTGGAGGTAGGCAAGCGTTACTGCGCGTACGTGACGACCTATTCGGGTCTGTACCGGTACAACATGAACGACCTGGTGGAAGTAGGAGGCAAATACTACGCGACGCCGACGGTCCACATGGTAAGCAAGGTGAACGGCATTGTGTCGATGACCGGCGAGAAACTGTACGAGCCGCAGTTCATGAACGCGGTTCACCAGGCGGAGGAAGAGACCGGCGTGAAGACGAAGTTCTTTGTGGGTTTTGCGGACGTAGAGGAGTCGAAATACCATTTCTACTATGAGTTCGAAGACGAGAAGATG
Source organism: uncultured Bacteroidales bacterium (assembly GCA_902799185.1). Lineage (GTDB taxonomy): Bacteria > Bacteroidota > Bacteroidia > Bacteroidales > Paludibacteraceae > Colicola. The sequence goes on from CADBZO010000019.1 coordinate 27,146, forward strand.
AGTCAGGCACAGGCGGAAGCGTTCACGAAAGTGGTGGACGCGAAACTGCAGCAGATCAATGTGGAGTACGAGAGCAAGAGGCAGTCGTTCCGTCTGCATGACCCGGAGACGCATATATTACTGTCCAACGCGTATGCGCGATTCAAGGCGGCGTGCCTGAAAGACGGTTTCCGCGACGGCCAGTTCAAATTCAACCTGCTGATGCAGGACGAGAAACGCCGCACGAAGTTCAACCTCCTCCAACGGTTAGAGACCGGTTTCGAGCGTTTCAGCGATACCATAATCGAACGAGCAGACAAGATAGATGAGAGACGTAAAGAACGTGCCAAACGGCGTACGAACCGTCGTGTTCGATCTGGACGGAACGGTGTATGACAAACGCGGTCTGGCGGGCCGGATGGTAGGCAAGCTATGGTGGTGCCTGCCGTTGTTAGCCGCCGAAAGGCTGGCGCGGCGTAACATGCACTATGTGCAGTTTGCGGACGAGGAGGAGTTCTTCGGCTATTTCTTTGCGACGATGGCTCGCGGTCACTGGTGGGGCGCAGGCATCGCGGCGGAGTGGTACCGTCACGTGTATATCCCCACGATGGTGCGGCTGATAGGCAAGTACCAGAAGACACGTCCGGAGGTGCTGGCTCTGATGGCTGAATGCCGCGAGCGGGGGATACGGATGGCCGTCTATTCGGACTACGGTGCGGTAGCGGAGAAGTTAGAGGTGTTAGGTATCGATCCGGGGCAGTTTGAGCTGCTGGTGTCCGCTCCGGAGTTAGGTGCGCTCAAGCCCTGCGAGCCGTGCGTGCGGAGAGTGATGGAGATGCTGGGGGCGGAAGGCGAGAGCACGCTTTTCGTAGGCGACCGTGAGGACAAGGACGGAGCGAGCGCCCGGGCTGTGGGAGCGAAGTTTTGGAAAGTTGATAGTTGAAAGGTGAAAATTGAAAGGAGAAAGGTGAAAGGGAACAAACGATATATAGATTTAGAAGTGACGGAGGGGACGTATGTGCCTCCGGTGAGGTTGGATTATCCGGAGGAGAATCCGTATGAGGGGATGTACAAACCCGTGTATGACCGTCCTTATCCGGCGATAGATGCGAGTTATCCGTATGTGGATGACAGTTGGCAGAACAAGCTGCGTATTTGGTTCGGGTACCATGTGGTCCTGCAGATTCTGAAGGTATTCGTGCTGTATGTCAAATACGGGTTGCGGTACAAGGGGCGCGGTTATCTGAAACAATACAAGACGGCGCTGAAGGGCGGTGCTATCACGGTCTCTAACCACTGCTACCGTCACGACTGCGCGTCTGTGCTCTCTGCTATCGGTGCGAGCCACCGGACACGCATCCCGATGTTCGCTCCGAACTTCCGGACGAAGGACCAGTTTTACCTCCGTATCATCGGCGGGATACCTATTCCTCCTGCGGAGGAGGGGTTGAGCGCGATGAAAGCGTTCAACGGCGCTTTCGACGAGTTCCATAAGAGAGGGTATTGGTTCCATATCTTCCCCGAGGCGAAGCGTTGGGACTGGTACAAGCCGCTCCGTCCGTTCCAGAAAGGGGCGTTCACGATGGCCTACAAATACGGAATGCCGATCGTGCCATGCGCGGTGACCTACCGTCCGCGGACAGGTGTTTACAAGCTGTTCGGGAAAGCAGAAGAGCCGCTGATTACCGTAGTCATCGGCGAACCGATTATGCCGGACACTACGGCTCCCAGAGCGGTAGAAACTATGCGATTGTTGAATTCTACCCATCAGAAAATATGTCAGTTAGCGGGAATAAAGAAAAATACGTGGCCCAGCTCGCTCTAATTGCAAAACTGCGTTTTACACCCCGAGGAATTTGCAATGAAAAAAACGATATTGCCCATAATAGCCCTGTTGGTGTCGATGGTGATTTGGTCAATCAGCGGGATTGCCATCAAACAGGCGATGGAGGTGCTGCCTCCGCTGACGCTGATTATCTTCCGGTTCACGCCATCGGTGCTGCTGATGCTGATTGTCGGACTGGTATGGCGCAAGAGCGACCTGGTAGGCCTGCAGAAGTTCGACCGGAGGGATTTGCCGTTGTTTCTGACAGCGGGTTTCTGCCAGCCGTTTCTGTACTATCTGCTTGAGACGTTCAGTTACCAGGCTCTCGACAGTCCTACTATCGCGGAGGCGCTTCTGTCCACGGGTCCGCTGATGGCACCTCTGTTCGCCATGGTGTTTCTGCGCGAAAGAGTGACAAGGAACAATATCTTAGGTATCCTGATTTCCACGGGCGGTATGCTTCTGCTTATCTTGGCCGGCAGCAAGGAGTTCTCCATCGGCAATTACTGGGGTATTCCTCTGGCTTTCGTTGCCGTCTCTGCGGCTACGGTGGATTCCGTGGTGATGAAGAAACTCCCCGCCCGGTACAGTCCCTTGAGTATTATCTTTTATGCGCAGATTATCAGTCTGTTATTTTTCTATCCTCTGTGGTTTTGGAAGGAAGGTCCTGCGGTGCTTGACACCATTGAGTGGGGGCAGTTGGCGGATATTCATTCGACGGTTTCCAGGGCGGTGATATGCGTGCGGTATCTGACGATTTTCTCGAGCGTAATAGCATTTATATTGTTCTGCTACGCGCTGCGGAAGATCGGCGTGACACAGGCGAATGCGTTCAATAATATCCGTCCGGCATTCACGGCCTTGTGGATGTTCCTGTTCTTCGGGGAAATACTGCCATGGGGCAAATGGGCAGGCATGATATTAGTCATTTTTGGCCTGTTTGTGTGTCAAAAACAAGAAAAAAAGCACAAAGTTTAAGAAATATTTGCATATACGAAATAAATTTCGTACATTTGCAGACTTTTTGAACAATAACAAGCAATCGATATGGATTTTTTGAACACCTCTTTCGGCGACCTGCTGTTTATCATGTTTCTGGTAGGTTTCGTTGTGTTTGTTTCCCTGTATTTCGTGGACGCGGGTTACGGCAAGATGCGTACCGAGAAATGGGGTCCGAGTATGAACAACAAAGCAGGGTGGCTTCTAATGGAGTGCCCGGTTTTCTTTGTCGTCTGGTATGAGTATTTCAAGGCGATGGGCAGTCCTGATCCGGTGGTGTCGGAGGCGGTGAAGAACGCGCCGTACTGGCTGTTTTTCCTGTTTTTCGAGTTCCATTATTTTCAAAGGTCGTTTGTCTTCCCGTTCCTGCTGAAAGGGAAGAGCAAGATGCCTTTCGCCATCATGATTCTATCGGTGGTGTGGAACCTGATCAACGGTTATATCCAGGGTTATTTCCTGTTCCATATCGCTCCGAAGGACCCGTATTATGCGCAGCTTTATACCTCGTCATGGCTGACTGATCCCCGTTTTATCATCGGAACGGTGATTTTCTTCACGGGATGGGTGATCAACATGCACTCCGACTACGTGATCCGGCATCTGCGCAAGCCTGGTGACACGAACCATTACCTGCCGAAGAAAGGTCTGTACAAATACGTGACGAGTGCCAATTATTTAGGCGAAATCACGGAGTGGCTGGGCTTTGCGATCCTGACCTGGTCGTTAGCGGGACTGCTGTTCTTCTGGTTCAGCTGCTGCAACCTCATCCCGCGGAGCCACGCCATCTACAAGAAATACGAGGAAGAATTCCCCGACGAGTTCGACCGCAAGAAACTGAAACGCATCATACCGTTTATTTATTAGACCGCTTCGCTCAAAGTAGAAAGAGTTATATGAAAGAGAATAAGCTTTTCAGCCCATACCAGTTGGGACCGGTGACGCTGCGCAACCGAATCGTGCGCAGCGCCGCTTTTGAGAATATGGCCCGGGGCAACGCTCCGACGCAAGAGTTACAGGATTATCATGTGAGTGTGGCGCACGGGGGCGTAGGCATGACGACCGTAGCGTACTGCGCCGTGGATCTAAGCGGTGTGTCGTTTGACGGGCAGTTATACGTCCGTCCGGAGATTATCCCTGCGATGAAACGCATGACCGACGCCATCCATGCCGAGGGTGCCAAGGCGAGCATCCAGTTGGGGCATTGCGGCAACATGACCCATTTCTATACCTGCCACTGCATGCCGGTGAGTGCCGACACATGGTTCAACCTCTACAGTCCTACTATCCACCGTCGGCTGAAAGTGGCGGAGATCAAAGGGCTGGTGAAGAAATTCGGCGAGGCAGTCGATTGGGCCCGAGCGTGCGGTTTCGACTGCGTGGAGATCCATGCCGGTCATGCGTATCTCCTTTCGCAGTTTATCAGCCCCCGCACCAACCACCGGCGTGACGAATACGGCGGGTGTTTCGAGAACCGTGTGCGGTTCATGAACGAGGTGCTGGACGAGGTGATGGCCCATGCGGGGAAGGACATGGCCGTCGTGGTGAAGACGAACATGTGGGACGACTGCTGGCACGGCTCGGATATCGAAGAAGGAATCAAGATTGCCAAGGAGATCGCCAAACACAAGGTACACGGTATCGTGCTTTCGGGCGGTACAGTGAGCCGTTCGCCGATGACGATTCTCGGCGGCGCCATGCCGTACAAGACGCTGGCGCATTACATGAGTATGAAATCGTTCTGGTGGCTCAAGGCGGCATTGAATTTCCCCGGCGTGGCACCTATTATGATGCCTACCCAGCCGTTCAAGGAACTGTATTTCATGGATAAGGCGAAACGTTTCCAGCAGGAGATCAAAGATGTGCCGCTGATCTATGTGGGCGGCGTGCAGAGCGGTGACAACTGCCAGCAGATTATGGACGAGGGTTTTGAGTTGTTCCAGATAGCGCACGTGCTGATCAAGGATCCGGATTTCGTGAAACATGTCCAGGAGGATCCGCATTACCACGCCGGCTGCGGGCGGTCTAACTACTGCGTAGGGCGCATGTACACGCTCAATATGAAATGCCACGAGTGCGTAGAGCGCGAGGGCGAGCCGATACCGAACCGGTTGAAGAAAGAGATAGCCACGCTGGAGGCGAAAGCGCGGCAGTCCGTAGAACAACAGAGAGAAGGGAAGTGAGATGTTAGCATTAGTGACAGGTGCGTCGTCCGGTATCGGATTGCAATACGCTACGGTTCTGGCGCGGGATTACGGGTGTGACCTGCTGCTGGTAAGCAACCAGGAGGCTGAGCTGGAGCAAGTAGCGGCGGAACTGAAAAAACAATACGGCGTGCAGACTGTGGCGCATTTCGCCGACCTGAGTCTGCCGGATGCCGCAGAGCGGCTTCATGCGTGGTGTGAAGAAGAGGGCTATACGGTTGACATACTGATCAATAACGCCGGTGTGTTCTTCTTCAATCCCTATTGTGAAACCTCGATGAAGCGGATCGAGCTGATGTTGCAGTTGCATGTGATGACGGTAGCGAAGCTGACGCGCCTTTTCGCCGAGGATATGTGCCGGCGGGAGCTGACGGAGGAGGAAGCGGCGGTGCGTCTGTGCGGACGGAGACGCATGAAGGGTTATATCCTGAATATGAGCAGTATGTCGGCGTGGATGGCGATGCCGGGTATTCAGACTTACAATGCCACCAAGGCGTTTATCTATAACTTCTCCAAATCGCTGTGGTACGAGTTGAAGCCGAAGGGGGTAGGTATTACCGTGATGGCTCCGGGTGCTGTCGATACGGCACTGTTCGGCTTGGCGCCCCGTCTGCGCAGGCTGGCGGTGAACCTGACGGTAGCCATCCCGCCGGAGAAACTGGTCAAGCGGGCTTTGAAGGATTTGTTCCGAAACAGGAAAGCCGACACGCCGGGGTTCCTCAACTGGCTGTCCACGCCGTTACTCAAACACACGCCTGATTGGTTGCTCTTTTTGGCGATGAGGTACGTAGGCAAGTACCAAAAATGAACACATAGTTCCCATATCATAAAACGACACGATTATTAAGATTTATATGATGATTAATCGTGTTTTGAGGGGTGAGAAGGTGTACGATTATTAACAATCTTAATAATTGGACACTTTTTCTTATTGGCGGCTCTATGCCATATCAAAAAAAAGCAGTACCTTTGCACCGTTTTTTGGAAAAAGGTATATATGAAGAAGATTTACACGATTATTTTTACTTTGGTATTAGTCTCTTCTCTGCAGGCTGAGAAGTTAACCGGTATTGTAACCGATGCATTCACCCGTGAGCCGCTGATAGGTGTCTCGATCATGAACCTGGCCGACAGTACGGGTACGGTGACGGACCTGGACGGAATGTTCGAACTTCAGGTCAAGAAGGCGCCGGTGAAGTTGCAGTTTTCCTATGTAGGTTATCAGACAGAGAGCAGGACGCTGAAGACTATTCCTGCCAAGACGTATATCATGGCGATGCAGGCCGATAACGAGGTGCTGGACGAGCTGGTGGTTACGGCAGGCCGATTCGAGCAACGTATGACCGACGTGACGGTCAGTATGGAGTTGCTCAAGCCGGAGGCCATCCGCCAGCAGGCTCCTACGGATCTCTCCGCTACGTTGCAGACCCTGCCGGGCGTAGAGATTATCGACAAGCAGCCCAGTATCCGTGGCGGTGGCGGATGGACCTACAGCGTCGGTTCTCGATGCCAGGTGCTGATGGACGGAATGACGATACTGAACCCCAAGACGGGTGAAATCAACTGGAACAACGTGCCGCTGGAGAACGTAGCGCAGGTGGAGGTAGTGAAAGGTGCTTCGTCGGTGCTGTACGGTTCGAGTGCGCTGAACGGTGTAATCAATGTGTTGACCCAGCGTCCGGGTCTGGAGCCGAAAACGAAGATAAGCGGCTATGTAGGCGTATACGACAATTACAACAATTATAAGTACACGGGTGCGCGTCTTCCGCTTTATTACGGCGCGGAGGCATCCCATTCGCGTCGGGTAGGGGACTTTGATATATCCGCCGCTATCAGCGGATTCAAGGACGAGGGCTACCGTCAGCAGAGCTTCAACGACCGTGTCCGTCTGGGCGGTAACATGACGTACCACGTACCGATGCCGGCAGACAAATACATGTCCGTAGGCGCAAATGTGAACTATGTAGCCAACCGTTACGGCGATTTCTTCATCTGGCGCAGTCCGAAGGATCCGATTCATCCTTCGCCGCTGACCAACATGGGCCGTAAGGAGCACAATTTCAATATCGACCCGTTCTTTAACTACGACGATGTAGAGAAAGGTATCTCCCACAAGGTACGTGCGCGTTTCTACATGACGGCGGACAACCTGACTACTCCGAGCGAGAATATCAGCACGGAGGAGCTGGCCAAATGGGCTGCTACGAGTTTCGATCTGGAGAAGATCAAAGGTTATTACGACAAGGTGAAAGGTTATACCGATGCGGGAATGGCTATAGAGGATGCATTGCTGGTGACTTTCCAGGACGTAGCCATTCCTGTGGTGAATGAAGACTGGCTGGGCGCTATTAAGAGCGGTATCGACTTGGTGCAGAACGGCTTTGGTTACAGCGGTACGGTAGCGGAGTTGCAAGATGCAGCGGCTTACGCCATGGCGCTGATAGCGAACAACGAGCCTACCCGTCCCGAGTTGACCTATAACGGCTATATCGACTACCAGTTCGCCAAACAATGGAAATCGGGTGTACGTCTGACTACCGGTATCAACTGGAACCATATCACCAATACCGCCAATATCACCGGAACCCACCAGACCGACAACCTGGCGGCTTATTTGCAATACGACCACCGTATTGCCGACCGCCTGTCGCTGAGCGCGGGTGTGCGGTTCGAGTACTACCGCATGGATAATGACCTCAAGGAAGCTAATATTCAGATCGGTAAATGGCTCTGCCCGGTACGTCCGGTGTTCCGCGCCGGTTTGAACTGGGAGATCTACAAGGCGGGATTCCTCCGCGCCAGCTTCGGTCAGGGTTACCGCAACCCGTCTATTACAGAGAAGTTCGCCCGCAAGGATATCGGCGGCGTAGGTGTCTATCCGAACAAGGATATCAAGCCGGAGTCCGGGTATAACGCCGAGCTCGGTTACAAGCAGCTTTATAAGTTCGGTCCGGTGTCCGGTACGATTGACGTAGCGGCATTCTACACCGAATACCGGAATATGATTGAGTATCAGTTCGGTCTGTTCCGCAACTCGGATTTCTCGATGATCAATTCGATGGATGACGTTATCGAGGAGGGCAAGAAGATGATTGACGATATCAAAGAAACCAAGTCTCTGAGCAATGCCGGTATCGGTATCGGCGCGCAGTTCGTGAACGTGAGTCATGCGCGTATCTATGGTGCCGAGGTGAGCACGGCAGGCAAGGTGGATATCAAGAAAGATATGGGGCTGATGTACTCTATCGGCTATACCTTCACCGAGCCTGAGGATCTGGATAACAGCAAGCGCATCGAGGAGGAGAAGACCTACACCGATCCGTTGCAGATGAAGAACAAATCCAACGACTCCAAATATCTCAAATACCGCAACAAACACTCCTTCAAGGCCACGATTGACTATAACTACAAATGGCTGTCGTTAGGTTTGAATATGTCGTACCGCAGCAAGATGCTGGCGGTGGACTACCTGATGGTAGATGAGCGGGAAAAAGATCAGGCGGATTTGATGGACTATGCGCGTAAGTTCATTTTTGGTTACGAGGACGGCATGTCGCTCCACGACTACTGGATGGACCATAACAAAGGCGTGTTCACAATGGATCTGCGTGCGGCAGTGCGTTTCAAGGAGCATGTGGAGTTGCAGTTTATCGTAAACAACCTGCTTAATACGGAGTACAGCTACCGTCCGATGGCGCTGGCTGCCCCGCGTACTTTCGTTTGCCGAATGAATATCACGTTGTAAGTAGAAAGTAGAAAGACTGCGGCAGAGCCGCTCAAAGACAAAAGATAAAAGTAGAAAACTTATGAAGAAGATTTTTACTACTATAATAATGACCTGCGTGCTGGCTTGCTCTGCAATGGCAGTCAAGGTAAGCGACGCATTGGGTGTGTATCAAGGCAATTTGAATATAGGCGGCGATGATTATCCGAACGAAGAGGTATATATCCTGCCGGGCGTGACGGCAAACACAATCACGTTTGTGTTGCCGGATTTCCGCTTCAATGGAGTTTCACTGGGCGACATTGTGCTGGTGAATATCCCGATGAACGCGAGCGGTCAGTTGACATTAAGTAACCGTCCGCTATATATCAAAATTATCCAGACTCGCGCAGAGGTGTCAATGCAGAGCGGAAGCCTGCTCAACGGAACAAAAGCGAACGTGTCGCTGTCTATCGAGGCAGGTCTCCCTGAACCGATTTCAGTGGTCTTTGCGGGAAGCAAAGTTACCAACCGCAACTACGCCATTACAAACGGCGGTTTTGAGGGGGGATGGTCTAATGGAGAACCATCCGGATGGCACTCGTTTAATTCGGCTACCGGTGATCTCTCCGGTTTTGTAAAAGGTACAACGCAGTTCTCTCAGAGTACGGACGTTCGCCCGGGCTCATCCGGTTCACATAGTGCGCTGATTAAAACCAAGATAACCTTCGGTGCAAAAGGTAATGGCAACTGCACGAATGGTCAAATCAATGCCGGTTCTATGACGGCTACTGATGCCAGCGGAAACTATAATTTTTCCGACCCGTCCAACAACGGCTATAACACGGCATTTGTTGGGCAACCGGATTCATTGGTGTTCTGGGCTAAATATATTCCTGGCGGCGGAAGCGTAACAGACAATTCCAATAAAGCCCGTGCGAACGCCGTGATTACCCAAAACGCCCGTTACCAGGATCCCGAAACAGGTAGTTATGGAAATGTCAAGGTGGCAGCCGCTACTATCAATTATTCGGCTACCAGTTCCAAAGGCTGGCAGCGTTTGACGACGCCTTTTACTTATACTTCTTTGGATCCTTCTTCTGCGGCATATATCCTGGTTACTTTTTCTACAAATGCAACACCTGGCGGGGGTAATGCCTCAAGCGGCAACTTAGATAATGTGTATCTGGATGACGCGGAGATTGTTTATAACCATGCGTTGAAATCGTTGAAGATGGATAATAAAACTATTTCGTTCACCAACGGCAAGGCGAACTCTACTGCATACTTCAGCGACAGCGACTATACTTTTGCCGCTACTACCAACGGCAAGGGCGCCAAGACGTTTGTGGGCTATGACGAGGCGAACAATCAGGTGCATTTCTATGTAGTAGCAAACAACTACTCGCAGGCGGGCGCGAGCGCGTATTCCTTATATACATTACAGATGGTAGAACCTATCCGTGACACCTATTACGAGTATGCGGCATCAACCTGCGACAACGAACCGTATTCGGATAACTTGTTTACGAATCTGACGAAGGCGGGTACGTACCACGCAACTATCAAGAATGCAGCGGGTTATGACTCCATCGTGACTCTGACGCTGAGCGTGCTGCCGACTTATACCATGCCGGCTACGGCTACCATCAACATGGATGAGACTTATACCTGGCGCGGCAAGGAGTACAAAGACCTTGTGCCGGGTGTATATCACTATACCGACTCGCTGCAAACCAAGGCCGGTTGTGACTCCGTCTATACCTTGGAGCTGACTGTCAAACCGATTGGTTATCTGGTAGATGAAGTGATGACAACCTGTCAGAACGAGCCAGTGGAATGGCACGGCAAGAAGCTCTCTACCGCTGTTTCCGGGACGGTTGTTGCCTATGACTCGCTCCGGTCAATCTATGGGACGGATTCGGTCATCCGAATGACGTTGAACGTGCTGCCTACCTATACGCTGCCTACTATGGCTACTATCCGGATGGATGAGTCTTATACATGGCGCAAGAAGGAGTATAAGGATCTCGTACCGGGCGAATATACCTATTTCGACTCGCTGCAAACCCAAGCCGGCTGTGACTCCGTCTATGTATTGACGCTGACAGTGATACCTATTGCATATTCGTTCAAAGAAACGATGACAACCTGCCAGAACGAAGAGATGGAATGGCATGGCAAGACATTGGTCACCGCTACTCCGGGAACCTATATGGTGTATGATTCTCTTAAATCGGTATATGGCATGGACTCCGTGTATGCTCTCTCGCTGACGGTACTACCTATCTGGCTCTCCAAGCCGGAGACTCACTACTCCAATACCGGGGAGATCACTTGGCGCGGAAAGACGATAGAGGGTTTGGCTTATGCCAACGAACCGTATTATTTCTATGACACGCTGACCGCCTCCAATGGTTGTGACTCGATTTATGTACTATGTCTCTATGTATCGGATCTGCCTATCACGCGTGGTGAATACGAGGCTGCTTTCTGCGAAGGCGAGTCGGTAACATTTGAGGACAGCACCTATACGGAACCCTTCGAGGGCGACATCCGTGTGAGCGAGAGGAATAGCTACGGTGGCGACTCCATCGTGCATCTGACTGTGACGGTTTACCCCAACTATGTGGTAGATCAGTATCTGACTATGGTGAAGGGCGATAACCGGACTTGGGAGGGATGGAACCTGAGTACCATGCCTTTGGGAGAGATGACGCTCCGTGCGTATTATTACAGCGATTATGACTGTGACTCCACAATCGTGCTGCACCTGTCTGTAAAGACGGCTGAGGAGATAGCTACGGGTCTTCCGGATGCGCCTGATACGCATGCCCGTTATACACAGAAGGTGCTCCAAAACGGCAATCTATATATCATCCGCGAGGATGAAACCATTTATACTATTATTGGTACAAAAATCAAATAAATTTATTACAACAATGAAAAAAGTATTTTTTACTCTTTTGGCGGGACTGATGGTCTCCGCACAAGTAATGGCAGTATCCGTTATGGATGTCTGCGGTCAGTATGAAGGCGATTTATTGCTTGGTATGGAAGAAAAATATCCTGAGAGCCAGGTGTATCTCTTCCCGGGTGTGACAGACAGCACACTCACCTTTGTTCTGCCGGATTTTAAGTTTAATGGTGTCAGCCTTGGTAATATCGTGCTACCGAATATCACGATGACTGAAGACGGTCGGTTTACCATTGAGGAGACCACATTGTATCTGGTGCTGCTGAAGCTCCGTGCAACTATCAACATTCTGGAATCATATACCGATACGTTGGGCAATACGTACACCTCTCGCGCTACGGAGAACCATGCAGGTATTGTACTTGAGATAGCTGAGCCGAAGACCTTGCCGGAACCAATCATCGTAAAATTCTCGGGTGAGGCTGTTCGTTCAAACAACTACGCACTGCCGAATGGCGGTTTCGAGGGCGCATGGACCAACAATGAGCCTGCCGGCTGGCATTCTTTCAATACGGCAACCGGCCCGCTTGCTAATTTAATAAGAAGTACAACTCAATTTGTTCCTTCTAACGAAGTACGTCCGGGTTCCAATGGTAAGAATAGTGCTGTCATAGCCTCGAGATCATTGTTTGGCGTAAATGCCAATGGAAACTGCACCAACGGTCAGATATATGCAGGTGCGATGAAGGCAACAGACGCAACTGCCAACTATAATTTCTCCGACCCGGATAGCGCGTTCAATACGCCGTTCCAAGGTCATCCTGACTCTATCGTATTATGGGCGAAATACATCCCCGGAGACCGCAATGCGGCTGACGACGCTAACCAAGCTCGACTGTGTGCTGTTATCACAACCAATGCACGTTATCATGATCCCGAGTTGAACAACGACTCCATTAAACAGGCTGATTTCCGTATGGGTGCTGCTATTCTCAACTACTCGGCTACTGCCGACCTGGGATGGCAGCGTCTCGCTGTTCCTTTCGTATATGATCCTGCTAACTTGGATAAAGAGCCGGCATATATCCTTACCACTTTTACGACCAACAAGATTCCTGGTGGCGGCACCGGAACGAAAGCCCATCCCGACTCTGTGTTCATCGACGATGTAGAGTTGGTTTACAACAACCGTATCTCGCTCCTCGCACGTGGCGAAGAGACGATTGACTGGGATGGAGAATCGTACAAGATTGAGGATACTTACTGCGATTCGTGTGGTATATTCAATGCTTTAACTACCGGTATTTCTACTCAGGCTTTCTATGCTTTCGATGCCATTCACAAATGCGTATTCGTCTATGTGGTAGCTGACGACTATGCGCAGAGCGGGAAGTATAATCTCTATCGCGTGGACTTCACCAATACCGATGCAAAAGGTACTTCGCTTGATCCGAAAGTGCCGGATCCTCAAGGCATCCACGAAGTGGCTACTCGCGAGGCACGCTTCGAGAAGGCACTCATTAACGGTCAACTCTATCTCCGCCGCGGTGACGTATGGTACAACGTCTCCGGCGTGAGAGTAAAATAACAAAATATATGAAAAAATCTCGTAAACAATGGTTATTGTCAGCAGTGTTTGCCATAGGTTGCTCCATAGCAGCCTATGCGCAGCTGCCGTATAATACGACCATGACGCAAAGCCACTACAATGATAATAAGGTGGTAATACAAAAAGTAGCTAGTAATAATTTGTATGAATGGTCAAATGGTATTAGATTAGGGTATTCAACGGGTCTGTTTGGAGTTCAGAAACCTGGTGATTGGGAGGACAAGTATGTGGTAATCGCGTTGGCACAGAACAGTATTCCTTATCAATTGACATTTACGTACAAATGTAGCAGTACGATTGCTACTAATCCGGATTGGTATGTTGCCGAGAGTCCTGATAATAAGACTTGGACGACCATATGGTCTGCTGTCACTCCGACATCTTCCTCGGTTTCTGTGTCCACAGAGACTTATACAGCCTCTCCTATTGATCTTTCCAAATCGACCAAGTACCTCAAACTTTGCTATAGCGGTAACTATGGAGGAACATTTGGAAGTATCAAGGTAACGGACCAAGCGTATGTGAATGATCCGGTAGTAGATGACAAGAAAGTCACTTCGCTGGATTTCGGTACGGGTTCCATTAGTTCCGGTAAGGAGGAGAAGAGTTTTGACATTGAGTGGTGTAATGTAAATGCTCTTTCGGTTACTTGCGACAACACGGACTTCTTCACCGTTAGTCCTGCTTCGTTCGGCGGGAAGGCAAAATACGGTACGCAGACAATTACCGTGGCTTATAACCGTGACAAGGAGGTAGGTACGCATAGCGGCACTATCACCATCACCAACGGTTCGAATACCAAGACCGTTACTGTTTCCGGTTCTACCACCAGGCGTAGTCAGGCAATCCATTGGAACGCCGATCTGGCTGCAACCAACTTTACGCTGAATGCCGGCGACAATCTCACCGGTGCGGAGATCGCCACCGCAGATAACGAGGAAGCCAAAATGACTTATACCACCTCTGACGCAGAAATCATTGCAGTGTCGGAGGATGGCAAGACGCTCCAAGCAATTGCTAACGGTACCGCAACTATCACTGCCAACGCTACCGGTAATGATATTTACGACGAGGCGGTTGATAGCAAAGAGTTCACTGTGACCTCGAAAAATAAACAGACCATCACATGGGAGCAGAACCTGCTGGGCTTGAAGACCACGCAGGCTAATGCCACTATCGCTTTGGAGGCTACTGCGACCAGCGGAGGTGTGATTACTTATGCTATCGAGGGCGGCAGTGCAGACTGTATCCGGCTGAGCGGGGAGAACAACGCTACCCTGACTATCACAGGTGCAGCAGGAGAGGCATATATCATTGCTACTCAAGCAGGCGGGCTGATAGGTGAGGAGGAGTGGATATCCGCTACCTACCGCAAGCATGTGAAGGTACGTGACCCCAACTCAGCTTGTGACGAGTACGCACTGGCAGACAAGAGTTTTACCTTCTCAGAAGGCCACAAGTCAACCTTTGCTGTGCATGAATACAAGCTTGACGGCAAGCCGACCAATCTGACTTTCACGGCAAAAGCCGGTGGCAAGCAGTATATCTGGGGCGAACGTGAACCGATTTATATTGACCAGTATGCCAATTTCGGCTCCGGTTTGGAGTGGCATCAGATAACTGCCGTTACTTTGGAAGAGAACAGCAAGAACTACGGTCCTTACGCTCTGAACGAGACGGCTACCAAGATTCGCTTCCGTACGGGGGATTATTCCAAGCAGGAGGTATCGAATATCTCCATACCCCGTAAGAAAGAGATGGTAGTCAGCGAGACGAGTATCACCGAGGAGGCGGAGCGTAATGTACGCTGGTCGAAGACCATCTCTGTCTCCCGTTCGAATATCGACATAGTGGATATATCGGTTATAAGCAGCGATCCTGCCTGTCCGTTTGAGTTGGACAAGACTTCCATCGGTACGGACTGTGCCGACCGCAGCACGGAGACATTCACCGTCTCAATCACCCCGCACGAGCGGAACGCCGTATATACCGGTACGATTACTATCACGGATGGAAAAGCCACTCCGACTACCCATACCATTGATTTGAGTATCAAGGCGGTAGCGTTCCACCAGACCATCAACGGTTTTGAGTTGCCCGCAGAGGCACTGACGACGGCGGAGATCCCGGCTTTTGAAGCTACCGCTACCAGCGGTCTGGAGGTGGTTTATCTCAGTTCGGATAGTACGGTTGCTTATGTAGAGAATAACCGTTTGGTGGTTCTCTCCGCCGGTACAGTGGCTATCACGGCTTATCAGGCCGGTGACGAAAAATACGACCCGGCTTCGGACACGAAGACGATCACCCTCTCCCTCACGCCGGTAGAGATTATAGAGGCTCCTACGGCTTCGGCGCTGGTGGTAGGCGAGAGTCTTGCGCAGTCGGTGCTCACCGGCGGCGAGGCGTCGGTAGCGGGTACTTTCGCTTGGCAGGACGAGACCATCACTCCGGAGGAAGGAGAGCGAGCCTATACGGTGCTCTTCACGCCGGATAACACGGCTATCTATGCTACCGCTACGACGGAAGTAACGGTGCAGACAACTTTCACCAAGCACGACCAGTCTATTGTCTGGAACGACGAGATCCCGGAATTGTACCCGAACCGCACGTTCGGCCTCACTGCATATGCTACGGCCGGTCTGGAGGTATCGTTCGTCAGCTCGGACAGCACGGTTGCCTATGTGGAGAATAACGAGTTGCGCACGCTGGCTGTAGGACAGGCTACTATCACGGCGGTGCAGGCAGGTAATGAGTTCTACAACGATGCGGAGCCGGTAGCCAAGACCGTGACGGTTGTTCGTATTCCGGATGCTTATGGCGATTACACGATTACTATCTGCGAGGGCGACTCGGCTGAGTTCCGCGGC
Source organism: uncultured Bacteroidales bacterium (assembly GCA_902799185.1). Lineage (GTDB taxonomy): Bacteria > Bacteroidota > Bacteroidia > Bacteroidales > Paludibacteraceae > Colicola. Next base: position 43,246 of record CADBZO010000019.1, read on the forward strand.
ACATGGTACAAAGAGGCAGGGACGACCGACGTGCTTCTGGAGGAGAAAAACCTCCTTGGCGGAGACTCGATTGTTCGTCTGACGGTAGGTTTCTATCCTGTCTATCTGAAAGAAGAGACGATGGAGATATATGCCGGCACCGATACGACTTGGCAAGGCCATGACCTGTCCGAAATCTTCCCTGTGGCGGATACCACGATTGTATCGGAGTATAAGTCTCTCAACGATTGCGACTCGACCTATACGCTCCATCTGACCGTTCTGGCTCCTACCCGCCACGGCGTATATGACGCCGCTATCTGCGAGGGTGACTCGGTAGAGTACGAGGGCAAATGGTATTACGGCGCAACGCAGGAAGAGGTTACGCTGGCTCAGAAGAACTACTACGGCGGTGACTCTATCGTGACACTGACAGTGGCCGTTCACCCGGTATATGCCTTCAACGAAGAGATGACGATGTACGCCGGTGCGGATTCTGTATGGCAGAAGAAAAACCTCTCCGAACTGACGGTAGGCGATACCACGATTGTGGCGGAGTACAAGACCATCCATGGTTGTGACTCGACTTATACGCTTCTCCTCCATGTCCTGACACCTCCTACTCATTACGGCGAGCTGAATGTCAGCCTCTGTTCCGGAGAGAGATACGAGTTTGAAGGCAAGACCTACCGCCGCCCGACGCATGAGTTGGTGACGCTGGCCGAGAAAAATATCTACGGCGGTGACTCTATCGTGGAGTTGACGGTGAATGTCTATCCGAAGATGAATATGGAGTCGTCCATGACTATCATCAAAGGCACGGACACGACCTGGGAGAATATAGACCTCTCTGTCCTGCCGGTAGGCGATACGACCTTGGTAGCCGCATACAAGTCTATCCATGACTGCGACTCGACCTACACGCTCTACCTGACCGTTGAGCCGGTTCCTACGGCTTATGGCGAGTACGAGGCTGCGTTCTGTGAGGGCGACTCGGTGGAATATGCCGGCACGTGGTACTACGAGGCTACGGAGACGGAGATCCTCTTGGGCGAGAAGAGCACCCTTGGCGGCGACTCCATTGTTCGTCTCACCGTGACGGTTCACCCGGTAGAGAGCACCGAGGAGACGCGCCAGATAGTGCTCGGCACCGAGGAGGTCTGGAACGAGATTGATTTCTCGGCGCTGCCTCTGGGCGACACTACGCTGGTAGTGAAAGGCACCACGGAGTATGGCTGCGACTCTACTCACACGCTTTACCTGACGGTAGTGAAGAATACCGCCACTGCGATAGACCAAACGCAGGCAGACCTCCAGCCCGCAGCGGCGAAGGAACTCCGTAACGGTCTCATCTACATCCGCAAGGGCGATGACTTGTATGACGTTTGCGGCAGAAAGATAATGACCAAGCGTCTCTGACCCGGATAGGAGAATGTAAAAGAGGGTGTGTCAATTCGTTTTGACACACCCTCTTTTGGGTCATGATGCATTTGAAATTTGAAATTTGAAATCTCCCCCTCCTCGGTAACCCGTTACCTTTCACTTTTCACCTTTCACCTTTCACCTTTCAATTCCAGTAAGGCGCGTTTGAGTTCATCGTCATAGCGGAGGTTGAACGCCGCCTGGCCTTTCTGGTAGTAATAGCGCAGAACAATCTCGCTGCCCAGCATCTGTTTTACTTCCTCTTTGTTACGGTTGATGGCTTCCTGGAAATCGGGTTGCAGAACCGGCTCCAGTTCCTCCAGACGGGCGATCGTTACGGAGTCGAAGTCTTCGTTCTTGGCCATCTTCATCATATCGGCGAAGAACTTGGAGGTCTCCGTCTCGTACTTGAATCCGCGCTCCTCGAGGAAAGTGCAGAAATCCGCTATTTCTTCGTCCGTCAGTTCAAACACCTCAGGAGCGGCAATGGAGTCATGGAGGCGGTGGTACCGCGTAGCGTAGTCAAAGAAGTAATGGTTGATATACAGCGAGTAGCATATATCCACTTTTGCCGAGTCGGACATTACGATGTCCGGCAGAATACCTCCGGCGGTGTCTTTCTTGAGCTCGTGCCCTTTCTGGCGCTCGCTGTAGTCGATGGCCTGGATGCAACGGCCGGAAGGCAGGTAATACTTGCTGGTGGTCACTTTGACGTGCCCTCCGTAAGCTACAGGGCGCAGGTTCTGTACCAGACCCTTGCCGAACGTACGCTGGCCGATGAGCGTAGCGCGGTGCAGGTCCTGTAACGCCCCGGAGACGATCTCGCTCGCCGAGGCGGAGTTCTTGTCCACCAGCACAACAAGCGGCATGTCTTTGTACCGCGGGTTGTTACGCGTCTTGTAGGTGCGGTTGCTGTTGGCGGTCTTGCCTTTGGTCTCCACAATCGTCACATCCCTGTCCACAAAGAGGTTCACCAGCTGCAATGCCTCATCCACGATACCGCCGCCGTTCCCGCGCAGGTCGATGATAAGACTGCGCGCACCGCGCGTGTAATAAAGGTCGTCCAGAGCGTTGGTGAACGATTGGGCGGAACCCTCCGTGAACTCCCCGAAGGCGATATATCCCACCGGTTCCGCCAGACTGTCCGCCTCATAGACCGTGTAGTAGCTCACGGGATCCATGTGGATGTCCTCGCGCTCGATAGAGACGGTGAAGGGCTTGTCTATCCCCTCGCGCTCCAGCTCCAGCACGACCGTCGTGCCCGGTACGCCGCGGAGGTTATTGCTCACTTCGGACACGGAGAGACCTTTGGTCGTCTTGCCGTCCACGGAGAGAATCCGGTCGCCGGCCTGCACGCCTGCACGCTGCGCCGGCTTGCCCTCATAAGGGTTCACGGCATACGTCCAGAGGGAGTCTTTGGAGACTTTGCCTTTGTTCCTTTGTACTGCCCCCTTGGTACTTGGTCTGGGACGTTGCTGGATGATGGAACCTATACCGCCGTACTTGCCGGTGGTGAGCATACGCAGGTCGCGGTCGTTCTTCTTGGGATAATAGACCGTGTATGGGTCTATCTTACGCAGCATGGCGTTGATAGCCGTCTCTGTCAGATCGCCGTAGTTCAGGGTGTCCACATAGTTGACATCCACCTGACGCATCACATCCGAGAAGATGTCGATGCACTCGTTCGCCCGCGTGGTCTTCTCACGAGGCTGGGCGTTTATGATTGAAAATTGAAAACTGAAAATTGAAAGGAATAGTATTCCCCACAATTTATGATTACCTTTTAGATGTATCATGTGCTCTCCTTTCACCTTTCATTTTTCAATTTACCTTAGCTTGTTGGGGACAAAGGCGCTGACATCCTTGCCGTAGGCATACAGGTCGCGCACGAGGGTGGAGGAGATATGCGCGTATTCGGGGCGGGTGTAGAGGATAATGGTCTCTATGCCTGCCAGCTGTTTGTTCGCCTCCGCCATGTTACGCTCGTACTCGAAATCGCCTATGCAACGCATGCCGCGGAGAATAAACTGTGCGCCCTGCTCCTGCGCAAAATCAACGGTCAGGCAGTCGTAGATGGCTACCTTCACGCGTGGCTCGTCCGCAAAGATCTTACGGATGGCTTCTTCGCGTTCACGGATGGGGAAAGTCTCTTTTTTGGTACTGTTGCGGCCGAGGCCGATGATGATCTCGTCGAATATCTCCAGACCACGTTTGACAATGTCGTAGTGACCTACGGTAAAGGGATCAAACGATCCCGGGAAAATAGCTCTTTTCATAACTCTAAACATTAAACTCTAAACTTCTACGGTGATTGATCACCGGAAATTGGTACATTTCATATAATTTCTCACGGAGGAAAGCTTCGTCCTTGTTCGGTATATCGATCAGGGCTAACCGGCTCTCTATGTATGCGTCAAAATCCGTGCCACGCTCGAAGATTTCATAGCCTTGATGGATATGACGGTCGATGATGTCGCAGATATGTTGCAGTTGCTCGGAGTGGGGCTGTTCCCTGTACTCGGGGTGGGCGGCGAGCATGGTGTCTATCTCCGGATTGATGCTCGGAGTCAGGCGGTAAACCACGCGGCCTTTGTATCCCTCGATGCCGGTCTGCATGGAGACGACATCGTCCCGTTTGGATTTCCGCCAGTGCGGATCGTCGCGTTTGAGTTGCATCTCTGCCGCCTTGAGGTAGTCGCAGGGGTCGAACTCATAACTGATACTTACCGGGCAGATATTCAGCGTTTTCACTTGTTCGTACAGGTCGCCTTCACCTATGGTCAGCATGTGGAGAACAGTGGTCTGGGTGAGGTCGTTGCTGTCCTTGGCGCGTCCTTCGCGTTGCGCCAGCCAGATAGACTTGCCTTTGCTGCGGAGCAGGCGGATATAGGCGGAGAGCTGCTTGGAGTTCTCCAGCCGGGCATGCGGGCCTGCGCCGCGCTTCACCGCGAAACAACGCAGGTAGCGCATCACAAACTCGATCCACGGCTTGGCAAACAGGTTATTGCCGACGCCCATGTACGGACGGATGAAATAATGTATCCTCAGCAGGTACGACAGCCACGCCGCGTCCATGATGATGTCGCGGTGGTTGGTGATGAAGAGCGCACCGTGCCGGATCTCTTTCTCAATCTGCTTGCGGTCGCCCAGGTAATCCAGTTTCAGGCTCTTCGTCCGCTTCCACGCCCATATCTGTAACAGCGGGAAGATAATCAGGAAATCCGTCAGCCATAGAATCCAGCCTACGCGGTACGCCCGTATGTCTTTGAAGTCAGTCATAACAATTGATCGTTTTGATGCAATCAAAACCATTTTAATTCATTAACTCTTTAACTCTTTAACGAAGTTTTCAAGGGCATCTTTGGAAGCTTCCCGATAGGCTACCATCAGGCCGCCGGTGCCGAGGAGCGTGCCGCCGAAATAGCGGACTACTACCACTAAGATATTATCCAGCCCCCGTGCGTCTATAGACCGCAGGATAGGTGCGCCGGCTGTGCCGTGGGGCTCGCCGTCGTCTTTCGTGCGCCAGAGGTTCGGACCAAGCCGGTAGGCGTAGCACACATGCCGCGCGTCGTGGTATTTCTTCTTGTACCACGCGATACGGGTCTTCGCCTCCTCCTCGTCCTGAATGGGCTCCGCGAATGCTAAAAACTTGCTGCCTCTATCCTTATATATACCTTGTGCGGTTGTTGCCATTTCTTTCCCTATATTCCTAACTTCTTTCTAATGTCATCGGGGATGGCGTTCTTGTGAACGAGGATGTCGTTCGTCTTGTATTTCATGAATGCCTCGCTGATATACCAGATACCTTTGTAGTCCGATCGGACGGTGCCCCAGCTGTTCTTGACCATGTAATAGCGCTTGCCGTTCTGGTCCTTGGCGGTACCGAAGATCTGCATGCCGTGGTCGTCTGTCGTCTCCCAGTTGTCGTACGCCTGCTGGCGCATCTCTTGGGTGATCTCTTTCTCCGGCAGAGGTTTCTTGGTCAGCTCCTCTTTCTTCTTGTCCGCCGTCATGCCCAGCCATTTAGCCATGTCGGAACCGGTGAGGTCTGCTCCTTTGTCATCGTCCGGCATCACGCCTATGCCTTTGCGGGTGAAGCCTGTCTCACTCACGTCAGCCCCCCACGCCATGGTGTAACCGTTGGCGATGGCGTTGTCAATCACGCGCATGAGCTCGTCAATAGGCAGGTTGTACATCTGGTCCATGCGCCAGTTGTCGGGGACCTCCAATGCGAATGTCTGGTAGAACGGGTGATGCGTGTAACTGGTCAGCGATACATAGTCGTCGGCATCCAGACCTAACGACTCCACGTAGCTCTGCGGAGTGTACATCTGACCCTCATAGAGGAACTCTTTCGGGCAGCGGCCCAGATACGTGTCGTAGATCGCCTGCAGACCTTCGCGCCACACCGGCGTCAGTTTCTTGAGACCCGTCAGGGCGTTCAGATAACCGGCGGCTACTTTGTCCAGCTCGGTATGAACGGGAAGGGTGTCGGCCGGCGTGGAACCGTAACGGATACCCGGCATCACACTCTGCGGAACGAGGCCGTAATGCTTCATGCAATAGATCACGTCATACGCGCTGCCGCCTGCCGCAAAATGCGGCTCGTTATACATCCGCACGCAGTAAGTGGCGCGGTCCATCATCGTCTTGCTCACTACGTACATCTCCGCGAAATCCACCTCGGTACCTTTCATGCGGAGCACTTCCGACTCTAAAAAACCGAGGGTGGAGAAGGCCCAGCAAGTACCGCTGCGGTGCTGGTCTTTGACCGGCGTGATAGCTACGCTGTCAACGGTGGTGAAATGCCAGCCCTCGGCGGTGTCCGCTTCCGCTTTCGCCGTGTCCGGTGTAACGGCGGTAATGGTGGTGTCGCTGGAGAGAACGGTAGGAGCGGATACGACAAGGGTGGTGTCGGTTTGGGCTATGGCTGCCATACTCATGGCGGCGAAAAGGATAAAGATACTCTTTCTCATATTATTTTTTGTTTGTTCTTTAGTATTATATACGTAGTATATAATACCGATAGGTTGAATGACTGATAATTAGTGCGTGATAAGTGCGCGGTAAGTGCGCAATAAGTTTGTTATTTTGGGTCTAATCCCCTTATTCCGGGAACTCCATCAGGTACGCTTTGATGAAGGCGTCTATGTCTCCGTCCATCACGGCGTTGACATTCGACGTCTGGTAGTTCGTGCGGTGGTCCTTCACGCGGCGGTCGTCGAAGACATAGCTGCGTATCTGGCTGCCCCATTCGATCTTCTTCTTGCCTGCCTCCACCTTCGCCTGCGCCTGACGCCTTTTCTCCAGCTCTAATTCATACAACTGGCTTCGCAAGTGCCGCAAGGCGTTCTCGCGGTTCTTGGGCTGGTCGCGTGTCTCGGTGTTCTCGATGACAATCTCGTCCGGCTGACCGGTCAAGGGGTTGACGAACTTGTAATGCAGCCGCACGCCGGACTCCACTTTGTTGACGTTCTGACCGCCGGCGCCCGAGGAGCGGAACGTGTCCCAACTCAGACCTGCGGGGTTCACCTCCACCTCGATCGTGTCGTCAATCAACGGCACTACGAACACGCTCGCAAAACTCGTCATACGCTTGCCCTGGGCGTTGTACGGACTCACGCGCACCAGACGGTGAACGCCGTTCTCGCTCTTGAGATAACCGTACGCCATGTCCCCCTCGATATTGAAGGTCACGGTCTTGATACCCGCCTCGTCGCCTTCCTGCAGGTTGGCAATCGTCACTTTGTAATCATGCTTCTCGCAATACCGCTGGTACATACGCATCAGCTGCTCCGCCCAGTCCTGAGCTTCCGTTCCGCCGGCGCCCGCGACAATCTTCAATACCGCCGGCATCTGGTCCTCCTCGTGGCTCAGCATGTTCTTCATCTCCAGGTCCTCCACCTCCTGCAGGGCCTTGGCGTAAGCGGCATCCACCTCTTCCTCGGTCACGAGTTCCTCTTTGTAATAATCAAAACTGAGCGACAGCTCTTCCACTGCCGCGCGTACGCCCTCGTACCCGTCTATCCACCGCTTGATACCTTTCACCTTGCGCATCTGCGCCTCGGCGGCCTTGGCGTCGTCCCAGAATCCGGGAGCCTGGGTGTGCAGCTCCTCTTCCTCCAACTGGATACGCTTCTCGTCTATCTGCAGATACGACTTCAGTTTGTCAGCGCGCTGCTGTACATCTTTTAATTGTTCTATTGTTATCATAAGCCTGTTTGTTGCCAATATACAAATCGGGTGCAAAGATACAAATAAATTTTCACATACGCAAGCGCGCGTTCTTTTTTTGTGAATTTATAGGCAATTATTTGCATATGTAAAAAAAAAGTCGTATCTTTGCACGCTAAATTGGAGTATTATGGATTCATTTGAGGAATTATGCCGCTCCCGGCGCTCTATTCGCCAATACAAGGCGCAGCCGGTGGAGCAGGAGAAAATAGATTATATGCTGCGTTGCGCACTCATGTCGCCCTCGTCCAAACGGACCAATCCCTGGGAGTTTGTCGTGGTGCGGGACGAGGCGAAGCTCCGTGCCATGGAGGGCTGCCGGACGTACGGCTCCGGGATGTTCAAAACGGCGATGGCGGCGATAGTCGTAGCGCTGGATACCACTCTTAGCGACACATGGATGGCGGACGGGGCTATCGCGGCCGAGCATCTGCTCTTGGCGGCGGAGGAACAGGGACTCGGCGCCTGCTGGTGCCAGGTCTATCGCCGCGAGGGCGCGGAGGAACTCATACGCTCGCTCTGCGGCATACCTGCGGACAGAACTGTCCTTTGTGTCATCTCCATAGGATACAAAGACGAGGAGCGCAAGGACTATGACCTTGAGAAACTCAAGTACGAGAAAATTCACGTAGAGAAATATTAATTATTAATTATTCATTATTCATTGAAATCGTGAAACCAACAATAGCAATCACAGCCGGCGATACGAACGGCATTGGATACGAAGTAATCATCAAGGCGCTGCTGGAGGCGCATATGTTTGAGTTGTGCAAGCCGGTGATTTACGGCAACGCCGTGGTGGCGAAGCAGCATATACAGACGCTGGGCGAAGAGTGGCGTAATATTCAGTGGAACGCCATTGACGACCCGGAGCAGGCGAAAGACGGCCGGCTGAACCTCATTACCTGCTATCCCGATACCACCCCGGTGACGCTCGGCGTCCCTTCGCCGGAGGCTAACAAAGCCGCCAAGGCGGCGCTGGACCGTGCGTGCGCCGACCTGAAGGAAGGCAAGGTGCAGGCCCTGGTGACCGCCCCGCTTAACAAAGAGGCACTCAACGGAGGGCACACCGAGTACCTGGAGAAGCTGTTCGGCGGTAATTCGCTGATGATGCTCTGCTCGGGCAACCTGCGCGTGGCGCTCGTTTGCAACCACGTGGCGATAGCAGACATTCCTGCGCAGATAACAGAAGAGCGCATCCTCGCCAAACTCACTCTCCTCAACGACAGTCTCAAACGTGACTTCGGTATGGAAAAACCCCGTATCGCCGTCCTCGCTCTGAACCCCCATGCCGGCGATGCCGGTCTGCTGGGCAAAGAGGAGCAGGAGATCATCGCACCGGCTGTTAGGAAAGCCAACGAACAGGGCATATGGGCGTTCGGACCTTATGCCTCTGACGGATTCTTCGGCAGCGGACATTTTGCACAGTTTGATGCCGTGCTCGCTATGTATCACGACCAGGGACTGATCCCGTTCAAAACCCTGGACATGTCCGGCGTGAACTATACGGCGGGGCTCTCCGTGGTACGTACTTCCCCGGACCACGGCACCGGTTATGACATAGCCGGCAAGAACGAGGCGGACCCCTCCTCTATGCGCAACGCCCTCTTCATGGCGGTGGATGTACTCCGTCAGCGCGCGGAGTACGACGAACTGCGCGCCAACCCCCTGCCGTTCGTCGAGCGAGAAGACAAAGAGGGACGACCCAGAAGAGAATTCATAGATTTCAAGACCACAACCGGCGGAAACAAGTTCGAGCGTCCGGTGGGACCCAAAGAAAATGAATAAATGAGAAAAATGAATAAATAAGAAAATGAGAAAATAAGAAAATGAATAAATCAAAAAATATGTTGACTGCACAAGAGATTAGAAAATCATTCTTAGATTTTATGGCTTCGAAGGGACACCAAGTCGTTCCCTCCGCGCCGATGGTTATCAAAGATGACCCTACACTGATGTTCACCAACGCCGGTATGAACCCCTGGAAGGGTATCATCCTCGGCAACGACCCTATCAAATATCCGCGCGTGGCGGACAGCCAGAAATGTCTGCGCGTGAGCGGAAAGCACAACGACCTGGAGGAGGTAGGACACGATACCTACCACCACACCATGTTCGAGATGCTGGGTAACTGGTCCTTCGGCGATTATTTCAAACAGGAGGCGATTGACTTCGCATGGGAGTATATCGTGGATGTGCTCAAGATAGACCCCGCCAACCTCTATGCCACGGTCTTTGAGGGCTCGGCGGAGGAAGGGCTGGCGCGCGACGACGAGGCGGCTGCTATCTGGGCAAAGCACCTGCCTGCCGACCATATTCTGAACGGCAACAAGCATGATAACTTCTGGGAAATGGGTGAGACCGGTCCCTGCGGTCCGTGCTCGGAGATTCACGTGGACAGCCGTTCCGAGGCAGAGAAAGCCCAAGTGCCCGGACGCGAACTGGTTAACAAAGACCACCCGCAGGTCATCGAGATATGGAATATCGTCTTCATGCAGTTCAACCGCAAGGCGGACGGTTCCCTTGAGCCGCTGGCAAAGAAAGTGATTGACACCGGTATGGGCTTCGAGCGTCTCGTACGTACCATCCAAGGCAAGACCTCCAACTATGACACCGACGTCTTCCAGCCGATGCTGAAGAAGATCGGCGAGATCTGCGGTTGCGAGTACGGCAAGGACGAGAAGACCGACATCGCCATGCGTGTCATCGCCGACCATATCCGTACGATCGCCTTTGCTATCACGGACGGTCAGCTGCCCTCGAATGAGAAAGCCGGTTATGTCATCCGCCGAATCCTCCGCCGCGCCGTGCGCTACGGATATACCTTCCTCAACATGCATGAGGCGTTCCTCTATCAACTCGTGCCGCAACAGATAGCCGACATGGGCGAGGCGTACCCCGAACTCGTCAAGCAGCAATCGCAGATAGTGCCGGTCATCAAGTCCGAGGAAGAGGCGTTCCTGCGTACGCTCGACAAGGGTATCGGACTCTTGGACAAACTCATGGACGAAGCTAAGAAAGCCGGTAAGACCGAGATCTCCGGCGTCGATGTCTTCACCCTCAAGGACACCTACGGTTTCCCGCTCGACCTGACAGAGCTCATCCTTCGCGAGAACGGCTTTACCACCAACGAGGAGGAGTACAACAAAGCACTCGCCCATCAGAAAGAAATGGGACGTTCCGCGAACAAACAGGACCTCGGCGACTGGACCGTTCTTGCGGAAGGCGATACCGAGTTCGTCGGTTATGACGAACTGACTTGCGCCACACGCGTGCTCCGTTACCGCCAGGTAAGCCAGAAAGGCAAGACCTTCTATCAAGTCGTACTTTCCAAAACACCGTTCTACGCAGAGATGGGCGGTGAGATAGGCGATACCGGTACGCTCGGCAATGTCCGTGTGCTGGATACCAAGCGTGAGAACAACCTGCCCGTACATATTCTCACCGAACTGCCCGAGGGCATGGATGGCGAACTGACCGCTACCGTGGACGCTGAGAAACGTCAGGCGATCATGTGCAACCACACGGCTACCCATATCCTCCATTATGCCCTCCGGCAAGTGTTAGGGCAGCATGTGGAGCAGAAGGGTTCGCTCGTTACTGCCGACAGCCTGCGTTTTGACTTCTCCCATTTCCAGAAAGTGACGCCTGAAGAGCTCCGCGAGGTGGAGAAAGTAGCCAACCGGCTCATCCGTCAGGACCTCCAACTGGAGGAGAGCCGTCATACGCCGATCGCTGAGGCGAAGGCAATGGGGGCTATGGCGCTCTTTGGGGAAAAATACGGCGATGACGTGCGCGTCATCAAATACGGTCCTTCCATCGAGCTCTGCGGCGGTTGTCACGTGCCTTCCACCGGTAAGATTGGCTCCGTGCGTATCGTGATGGAGACCTCCGTAGCAGCAGGCGTACGCCGTATAGAAGCAGTCACGGCGGCAAAAGCCGACGAACTCTATTACGCCCAACAGGACATGCTTGTCGGACTGCGCGCACTCTTCAACAACGCGCCGGACTTGGCTGGCGCTATCCGCAAGTCGATAGAGGAGAACGCCGGACTCAAGAAAGAGATAGAAACCTTCATGGCGGAGAAGATTGAGCGCTTCCGCGACGAACTCGTCAACCGCGCCGAGGACTTCAACGGCATCAGACTGGTTCGTCTGCAAGGGGAAATGAACCCGGAGATGATACGCGGTGTCATGCCGCTCCTCCGTGGTAAGTTCACCGACGTCAAGTTCGCCGTGGTGGGGGCTACCCAATACGAAGGCAAACCGACGATTGCCGTCTTCCTCAGCCAGCCGCTGGTAGAGGCAGGCATGAACGCCGGCGCAATGATTAAGTCCGCTGCCAAACTCATTCAGGGAGGCGGTGGCGGTCAGCCGTGGATGGCTACTGCCGGCGGTCGTGACGTCAACGGACTCAATGCTGCTATGGAAGAGTTGCTCGCCGCGCTGCAATAAATGTGAAAATGCGTAAATGAATAAATGAGAAAATGAAGCTCCCCACTTCATATCTGCCGAAAAAGATCCGTAGTGCCGTCCGCTTTATGGTGGTCGGCTTTACGGGTACTTTCGTGCAGACTTGGTTCTTCATGCTGGCGATGACCCTCCTGGGAGAACCGGAGAAAGGGGTCGCGTTGTTCTATCTGGCGTTCGGGATAGGCTTCGTATGCGAGATGATACCCAACTATCTCTTCTCCAACTGGTACACGTTCGGTACCAAACCGGATAAGAAGAATGCCGGAGGGTTCCTGCTGGCAAGGGTGGTCAATCTTATCTTGCAGTTTGCACTCCTGCCGTTTATGCTGAGGCTCTTGCCCGCATGGCGCGAGGATTACATCAGTATGCTCGTCATCTTCGTTGCCGGCTGTATTAACTACCTCATCTGCCTCCTCTTCTTTAAGGATAATTCGTAATTCGTAATTCGTAATTCGTAATTTTTAATTCATCATGAAAATCTATAGAGCCAATATCATCTATACCCCTACGCCCCATAAACTTGAGATTATCGAGCACGGGTATGTGGCGGTCAAATCGAACGGACTTATAGAGGGCGTGTACCGCGAACTGCCTGAAAACATGGACTGGCGGCGACAAGTTATGGATTTCGGAGACCGTCTCCTCATTCCCGCCTTCAACGACCTCCATGTCCATGCGCCGCAGTACCGGAATATGGGACTGGCACTCGATCTCGAACTGCTCCCATGGCTCAATACCTATACTTTCCCCGAGGAAACCAAATACGCTGACCCCGAATATGCCCGGCGACTCTATCGCCGTTTTGTACACGAACTATGGATGCAGGGCACAATGCGGTCGGCGGTCTTCGGTACGATCCATCCGGAGTCCACACGTATCTTGGCAGACCTCTTCGTCCAGGCCGGTATGGGCGCTTTCGTCGGACTCGTCGGCATGAATCGCAACAGCCCTGACACTTTGCAGAACACCACTGCCGGACTCATCGAAGGCATGCGCATGCTCAAGGCCCACCTCGACGAACACGGCAATGACGGTCTCGTACGGCCGATTATCACGCCACGCTTCGTGCCTTCCTGCTCGGATAAGATGCTGCGCGCCTTGGGCGAGTACGCCGCCGAGACTGGTCTGCCCGTACAGTCGCACCTCTCCGAGAACCGCTCGGAGATAGATTGGGTCAAAGAGCTCGAACCCGACTCCACCTGCTACGGAGATGCCTACAACCGCTACGGACTCTTCGGACAGACGCCGACCCTCATGGCGCATTGCTGTTATACCGACGGAGAGGAAATGGAACTCATGCGCAAGAACGGCGTCTATGTCGTCCACTGCCCGATGTCCAACAGCAACCTCTCTTCCGGCATGGCGCCTATCCGTAAGTTCCTCAACGCCGGTATCCACGTAGCCCTCGGCACCGACGTCTCCGCCGGACACCATATGTCTATGCTGCGCGTCATGCAGTACGCTATACAGGTCTCCAAACTCAACTACGCCCAGACACGCGGCGAGATGTCTTTCCTGACGCTGCCGGAGGTCTTCTATCTTGCTACCAAGGCCGGAGGCTCGTTCTTCGGAAAAGTAGGTTCTTTCGAGCCCGGTTACGAGTTCGACGCGCTGCTTATTGACGACAGGTATCTCAATTTTGATAACTACACCCTCCCCCAACGCCTCGAGCGTTATATCTACCTCGGCGACGACCGCGACATCAAACGCCGTTACTGCCGCGGCATCGAAATATCCGAACCCGTCTTCTGACCCCGATGACTGCTAAAGATAACATAGACCACCTCTGGGGCTTTGCACTGCTGCCTGACGCATATCCTTACCCTTGCCGTGGTGAGGAGAACCCGATGACGCTTGTCTGCCAGGCTCGGTGGGATGAAGGTATCGTGTGTATCTTTGCCGATCTGGATTATTTCTTCGGCGACATAGAGGCGGACGGCGGACATCTGGGAGAGTGGGGCAGGGACTATTTCAAGGTGGTATATACAGCAGCGGATAAGCCCCTGCACCTCCATGAGATCCGTTACCCGGACAGAACACCGGCGGTGCCGGAGTCACGGCCTTTGGGCGATACCTTCCTGCATCCGCCTACCTGTTGGCAGGACGAACTGGAACAGGATTTCCCCGGGTATGAAGTATTGCTGCAACTGGAGGAAGATGAAGAGATAGGACTGCGGTTCTACGACTGCGGCACGCTGTTCTTCCTTATCCGCCCCGAAGACCTCGCAGCGCACCATTTTGACCGTGTCCGGTGTGTTCTGTATTCCTACTAATAAATCTTAAATCATCAATCATCAATCATAAATAGTACTTGCAATGACACCTCTTTTCACGGATTATCTCGCCCAAAACGACATCAATGGGTACCTGACCGCGTTACACCGGGAAGCCGATAGCGGAGACGCTCCTTCGCTGCGTATCTTACTCTACCTCTCCGTCATGGTTTCCGAGGTGGAGGATGCGATGGACTACGTCGATAAACTCATGACTATTGACGATGACTATGTCTTTGCTGTATGGCCGTATATGTCCGCAGCTATTAACGAACTGAACGAAGAACTCGGTACCTGTGATGACGACGAGAAGTATAAATACGCCCTCGGTGCGAAGTTCAAGACCGCCCTCAACACCGGCGACATGGAGTATGAGAAAGAGCATCCCGGCTTCGAGTCCCCTTTCCGGCTCTTTGGTGACAAGATCATTACCCTCCAGCGTGCCTACCTCCATCATGTAGGCCAGCAGACCTATCCCGTGATAGACGACTCCGTGGCGACCAAGCCCTGCGCACCAAAGGAGAAGATTGAATACTGGTACAGCCTCTACCGTCGCAGCGACTGCTCGGCGAACCAGGAGTCCATCTATCAGGACGCCAAACCTTATGCCGAACAGGGCGACCCCGATGCGATGCTTGTTGTCGGATACCTGCTCGCCTACGGCATAAAAACCAAATACTCTAATCCGAACGTCGTTATTCTTCGCGCCAACAACGATTTCGCGCTGCCTTTCCTCCGACGCGCCGCAGACGCCGGACTACCCGAAGCATGCTGGGAGACGGCGGCTGCCCTGTTCCGCAAAAAAGAGACTGAGAGCGAAGCACTGGGCTGGCAGTACGTGGAGAAAGGGGCGGAAATGGATAATAAAGATTGTCTGCGTTGCCTGTTCGGGCGCTACGAAGGCAAGGACGATGCCAAAGCGTTCGGCTATCTGGTGCGTCTTGCCGCCCAAAAACACACGCACGAACACAAACTCACCCTCGCCGAGTGGTACGAGAAAGGCCGCGGATGCGAGAAGGACGAGAAAAAGGCTTTCGAACTCGTCGAATATGTCTGGAAGAACTCTTCCGCCAGCCCGTACGACAGCAGTCAGGAAGACTCCGTATCAATGCTTTGCCGTTACTTGCGCGAAGGTATCGGCTGCGAACCCGACCCCGAACGCGCAGAGGACATCTATCGTTGGCACCAAGATGCCGAAGACCGCATGTGGGAAATGCTAACGAGGTGAAAAGTAAATCATCAATCATAAATTAAAATACATGGCTAAAATCACTGTTACCGGCTACGAGGTAGCCTGCGATCCGGGTATCAATCATTTCACGACCTACAAAGGCGAACCGATTGATGTCAACGATATTCAGCCCGGCATGAATCTGGAGCGACAGATTACCGATTCGTGGTGGCGCAGCGCAGTCAGTCATAAACTCGCAGCGCTGACCCTTGTCGAAGTGCGTGACACCGGCGTACTCCTCCACTACGGCATCAACGACATCTTCGTCGAGTTCGGCCACTCCAAACAGATTGACAAGGTCGGCCTGAGTTACGCCTACGGCGAGCTATGGGTCAAAGTAGAACCATAAAAAACTTACTGATATGGAAACACTACAATCTACTCCCGAGGCATTAGAGGAATATGCCCGGATCTGCTATGACTATTGCGAGAAAGCCCAAAAGATTCTGCAAGAACAAGACGACCCCGGCCCCATTACCGGCTGGGCGCGCGAAGTGATTGTCTATGCCAAGCACCTCGGACAGTTCGAGCACATGCTGGGAGCGGCGTACGTCGTCACGCGCGATATGGCGGAGTGCCTCTTCGACCATCCGCGCCTCTTGCTCGAACTCAAGGAGACCGAACTGGAGATTCTGGAATATATAGAGGCGGTCGAGCAACACGACTTGGAAATAATCGAAGATCTCCGCGATGAGATAGAGCAACTCGCAGCGAACATCAAAGCGGCGGACGAAGGACGTTGGGACGACATCGTGACGAACAGTCATCTGAACCACGATCCCGTAGAGTGGACCAAAGAGTACGAAGAGGTCATTGACGAAGCCGACCACGAAGCGTATTCGCACCTCACGGACGTACCCCGCGGAATGGGTTTCTGCTTCGCCTATTGGGCGGAGAAAAGCAACGCCCTCGCACGCCGCGGCATCGACTGGAGCAGCCCCTCCCGCATGAACCCCGGAGTCCTGTTTGATTAAACAATAATCAATTAACGCCCTTTGTAAATTGTACATTGTACATTGTACATTGTACATTGACCTTATGAATTACAACGAATTGCTCTACGCCGGCCGCTACGACGAACTGGTCAATCAGGCCCTGCCGCATGTGGAAACGGACAAGGATGCCGCATGCGCCTTCCTCCGTCTCTTTCTCTCGCGTGAGTGTATCTTCCTGCTGGATGAGGCCCGGTCCATCGACTTGCTGACAGACGAAGCGGAGAAAGGCAACCGCTATGCCCAATACGCCTATGCCCGCTGGCAGACCATCGTAAGGGGCGGAGAAAACTCCGTCTCTATCGCTTACCAATACATGCAGGAGGCAGCGGAGCAGAACCTGCCGGACGCCATCGCAGGCTTGGCAATCTCCTATGAGTTTGGCGACATCGGCACGGTGGACTGGAAGAAAGAAGACGCTCTCTTGCAGCAGGC
>CADBZO010000020.1 GCA_902799185.1 uncultured Bacteroidales bacterium
GTCGTGGAAGATGACCTCGATGCAGTTGGAGGAGGCACGGCGGCGACGGTGAACCATCTCCGCGCCCAAGGTGTCATGGAGGCGGAGGTACATTTTGTATAAAGCAGGGTTGATTTTAGAGTTCATAGTTGTAGGTTTTAATGGTTTGTTTTCAAAATCACGGGATATATACTATGTATATATAGGGTGCGGTAGGATACGATACAGGTCCGATGGGAGGCGGGAGCTCCCCCAGGCCCCCTCTCAGAGGGGAGAGAAATAGGACACCCCCCGACCCCCTCTCAGAGGGGGAGAAATGGAGTGGAACTATTTCTTAAATCGGGTACAAAGATACAACAAAAAAACGAGAAATGCAAATTTTCGGGGGTTTGAAAGTGCAAAAAATGCAAAATACAGAAAATTTGATGATACAAAACACAAAATTTGATGATACAAAAACACAAAAAATGAGGAAAAATGCGTGCGCGCTTGCGTATGTGGAAAAAATTTTGTACCTTTGCACGCAATTTGTGCAATTAACCATGTTACAATCCAAATGATAAACTTTAAACCCAATAGAATTATGGCAGACAAACAACAAAGCGGAATGATGTTCAACGCATTGACCACAGGAAGCAAAATCGTAGGAAACATCACCGCCGACAGCGATTACCGTATTGACGGGTTGATCGAAGGCGAGCTGAACTGTAGCGGCAAAGTAGTGATTGGCGAAGCGGGCAAGATAAAAGGTACCGTCATCTGCGCCAACGCAGAGATCATGGGTCTTCTGGAGGGCAAGATCAAATGCCACCAGCAGCTGTCTCTCCGTGCCAGCGGGAAGATCCAGGGCGACGTACAGACCAAGACCTTGATCGTAGAGCCGGGTGCACAGTTCAACGGAACGTGCTCGATGGGAGGAAGCGAAGCTTCGAAGGCGATGCCTTCCAAATAATTAACAATTAACAATTAACAATTCACAAAGCGTCCTATAGGCTTTTGTACAAAATTAATAGAAAGTACGTATCTTAAAACGCTGTACCAAACTCCCAAAGCCCTTTGTAAATTGTACATTATAAATTGTAAATTAATATGAAGATCAAACCATTCAGAGGAATACGTCCGCCGAAAGAACTGGTGGAGCAAGTGAACAGCAGGCCGTACGACGTGCTGAACTCGGAAGAGGCGCGTGCAGAGGCTGCGGGTAACGAGAAGAGCCTGTACCACATCATCAAGCCGGAGATCAACTTCGCGCCGGGTACGGACGAACATGACCCGCGTGTATATGACGCCGCCGTGGAGCAGTTCAAACTGTTCAAGGAGAAAGGCTGGCTCGTGCAGGACAAAGAGGAGAAATACTATGTGTATGCGCAGACGATTTTAGACCGCGACGGAGTCGCTCAAAGTCGAAAGACCGCTTCGCTCAAAGACAAAAGCCCGTTAGGCGGCAAGACTCAGTATGGTCTGGTAGTAGGCGCGTGGGTGGATGACTATCTGGAGGGCCGTATCAAGAAGCACGAGCTGACCCGCAAAGACAAAGAGGAGGACCGTATGAAGCACGTCCGTGTGCTGAACGCGAACATGGAGCCGGTGTTCTTAGCCTATCCGCACCGTGAGGACCTGCGGGCTATCATCCAAGAGGTGACCAAAGGCGAGCCGGAGTACGACTTCATCGGTGCGCCGGAGGGCTTCCGACACACGTTCTGGGTAATCAACGACCGTGCGACCATTGACCGCATCACGGAGATCTTTGCGCAGATACCGGCCATGTATATCGCCGACGGGCACCACCGCAGCGCAGCAGCGGCAAGAGTGGGAGAAGAGAAGAAAGACCTCTCCCCAACCCTCTCCCAAGGAGAGGGGGAAAGACCCGAGTACGAGTTCTTTATGGCGGTTTGTTTCCCGGACGACGAACTGAACATCATCGACTACAACCGCGTAGTGAAAGACCTGAACGGACTGACGGAAGAAGAGTTCCTGGAGGCATTGAAAAAGGATTTTGACCTCTCCCCGACCCTCCCCCGAAGGGAGGGAGATGATTTCTCGGCGGTGAAGCCGAAGGGGCTGCATAACTTCTCGCTGTATATGGGTGGGAAATGGTACTCGCTGACAGCCAAACCGGGCCGTTATGACGACAGCGACCCGATAGGGGTGTTAGACGTCACGATCTCCAGCAATCTGATCCTGGACAAGATCCTCGGCATCAAAGACCTGCGGAGCGACAAACGTATCGATTTCGTAGGCGGTATCCGCGGCCTGGGCGAGTTGCAGCGGCGTGTGGACAGCGGCGAGATGAAGATGGCGCTGGCACTCTACCCTGTGACCATGCAGCAGATCATCGACATAGCCGACAGCGGAAATATCATGCCGCCGAAGACGACCTGGTTCGAACCGAAACTGCGAAGCGGACTGGTGGTACATGAATTAATTTGAGATTTGAGATTTGACATTTGAGATTTGACATTTAAGATTTGAGATTTGAAAATTTATAAAAACATATTCATCCTTTGTGCACTGTCCTTTGTTACATTGTACTTGTCTTCTTGTAGTATCAAACAGCGCATCAAACGGGCGGACAAGAAATTCGCTATCGGCGAGTATTACGCCGCCGGCGATATATACAAATCCTGCTACAGCCGCTTGTCGATGAAAAAAGACAGGCAGTTGAAGGGTTACGTAGCTTACCGTCAGGCGGAGTGCTACCGGATACTGAACAACCCCCGTGCGGCGAACGCGTACCAGAGTGCGTTGCGGTGCAAATACCACCTGCAGGACTCGACTATCTTCCTGCACGCCGGCCAGGTACTGCAATACCAGGGTAAGTACAAAGACGCCGCCAAGAGTTATGACCTGTATCTGGAGGCGCATCCGGATGACTACGTAGCCAAGGCGGGCAAGTACGCCTGCATGAAAGTGGAGGAGTGGAAGAAAGAAGGCACGCGTTACAAGGTTTCCGAGGCGAAGCAGTTCAACCAGAAGCGCACAAGCAACTTTGCGCCGATGTTCATCGGTTCGAATAGCGATGCGCTGATGTTCACCTCCAACCGTCAGGAGAAACCCAAAGGCGGCAGCAAGAAACTCAAACGGCCGAGTAACGTAACCGGCCAGCAGTTGTTCCAACTCTACCAGACGCGGAAGAACGCCGCGGGCGAGTGGGAAGAGATCGAGTTGGCGGAAGGACTGTACGGCGAGCAGGCCGAGGACAAGCAGGAGAACGACTCCACGGGCGGCGGCAAGCAAGCCGGCAGCGCGGAGATAGGTGTATGCTGCTTCAGCCGCGACGGCAGGACGATGTATTTCACCTATTCCAAGCCTATCAACGGTCAGGACTTAGGCGCCAAGATCTACAAGAGCGAACGTGCCAGCGGCGAGTGGGGAGAAGCGCAGGAGGTGAAGCTGTTTGCCGACAGCTCCATCACCGTAGGCCACCCCGCTCTGAACGCCACGGGCGACACGCTCTATTTCGTGAGCGACGCGCCGGGAGGCATGGGCGGCAAAGATATATGGATGGCGGAGCTAGACGGCGACACATGGACCGCCCCTACTCCGTTGGGCCCCGGCATCAACACTACCGCCGATGAGATGTACCCGTATCTCCATGAGGACGGTACACTCTATTTCGCCTCCAACGGCCACCCGGGTTACGGCGGACTGGATATCTACAAAGCCCTCCGCGACACGACGGTCAAGGACAGCACCGTGTGGCTGCTCTATAACATGGGCACGCCGTTCAACGGCACCGGTGACGATTTCGGAATCACCTTTGCCGGCAACAGCCAGGACGGCTTCTTCTCGTCCAACAGAAACGACACGAAAGGGTACGACAAGATATACAGCTTCACCCTGCCGGAGATGGAGTTCATCGCCGAGGGTACGGTGCGCGATGAGGAAGGCAACCCGCTCTCGGACGCCAAACTGCGTATCGTAGGCTCGGACGGCACCAACAGCAAAGTCAATGCCCGCCGCGACGGTACATATAAGATCAAGCTGGCGAAAGACGTGCGGTACGTCATGCTCGCTACGGCACGAGGCCACCTCAATGCCAAAGAGCAATGGAACACCAACGGTCTCAAAGACAGCAAGACCTACACCATGGATTTTGCACTCAGCCCGATCAGCCGGCCGGTGAAGATGGACAATATCTTCTATGAGTTCGGCCGGTGGGAACTGACCAAAGCCTCGGAGGAGGAGCTGATGAAACTGGTGAAACTGCTGAACGACAACCCGAACATCACCATCGAGCTCTCCGCGCACACGGATATGAAAGGTAATGAGGACTTCAACAACGAGCTCTCGCAGAAACGCGCACAGAGCTGCTGCGACTTCCTCATCCGGCACGGTATCGAGAAAGAAAGGCTGACACCGGTAGGTTACGGCAAAGCCAAACCCGTGATAGCGGACAAAGCGATAAACAAGAAATATCCGTTCATCCCGGTGGAGCAAGCGCTGGACGAGGCGTTTATCTCAGGCCTCAAAGCCGACCAGCAAGAGGTCTGCAACCAGATTAACCGCCGGACGGAGTTCAAGGTGTTGAAAACAACGTATAAGTTGTATTGAGAATTGAGAATTGAGAATTGACATTTATGAAACAATATTTGGATTTATGCAAGCGGGTGCTGGAGGAAGGAACCGTCAAGCACGACAGGACAGGAACCGGGACTATTTCTGTTTTCGGCCACCAGATGCGATTTCATATGGAGGAGGGCTTTCCGCTCCTGACGACCAAGAAACTGCACCTGAAATCCATCATCTATGAGTTACTGTGGTTCCTCCAGGGCGACACGAATGTCAAGTACCTGCAGGACCACGGCGTACGTATCTGGAACGAATGGGCGGACGAGAACGGCGATTTAGGTCCGGTCTATGGCCATCAGTGGCGGTCGTGGCCTGACTATAACGGCGGTACAATCGACCAGATAGCGAATATCGTGAAGATGATCAAGGAAAACCCCGACAGCCGGCGGATGATGGTGAGCGCGTGGAACGTAGCGGAGGTGGAGAAGATGGCGCTGCCGCCTTGCCACTGTCTGTTCCAGTTCTATGTGGCAGACGGCAAACTGAGTCTGCAGCTCTACCAGCGCAGCGCTGATATCTTCCTCGGCGTGCCGTTCAACATCGCCAGTTATGCACTGCTGCTGCAGATGATGGCGCAGGTGACGGGACTTCAATGCGGCGATTTTGTACACACCCTCGGCGACGCACATATCTACCTGAACCATATTGAGCAAGTGAAACTGCAGCTGACACGCGAACCGCGGCCGCTGCCGAAAATGATTATCAACCCCGAGGTGAAGGATCTGTTCGGTTTCCAATACGAAGATTTCAGGCTGGAAGGCTATGATCCACACCCGCATATTGCCGGTGTAGTGTCGGTTTAAATTAAAAATTAAGAATTAAAAATTATGATTTCAATTATAGTAGCCATAGCAGAGAATTACGCCATCGGCAAGCAAGGAGACCTGCTTTGCCATTTGCCGGCGGACCTGAAACATTTCAAGGAGATCACGAGCGGCAAGACGGTGGTGATGGGCGAACGGACGTTCTTCTCGCTGCCTAAACACCCGCTGCCTAACCGTCGGAATATCGTATTGACGGACGTACCGGGCAAGACGTTCGAAGGCGCGGAGGCGGTCTATTCGTTAGATGAGATGGTGGCCAAGATACAAGGCGAAGAGGAAGCGTTTGTAATCGGCGGGGGCATGGTTTACCGCCAGATGATGGAGCACGCCGACAAACTCTATATCACGCATATCCATCATAGCTGGGAGGACGCAGATACGTTCTTCCCGGTGATAGACCCGGCTGTATGGCAACAAGTGAGCGCCGAGCGGCATGAGGCGGACGAGAAGAACCCTTACGCTTTTACATTCGCAGAATACGAAAGAAAAATTAAGAATTAAAAATTACGAATTACGAATTACGAATTGGAGAGTAATTTCGCACATATTATCAGCGGTTCGGCAGGTATTGGTCAACGGCAAGTAGAGGCTACCATGGCGCTACTGGACGAAGGGGCTACTATTCCCTTTATAGCGCGGTACCGCAAGGAGCGGACGGGTTCGCTGGACGAGGTACAGATAGCAGCTATCCAGACGCAGTACAGCAAGCTGCAGGAACTCGCCAAACGCAAAGAGACGATCTACGCGCGGTTGGACGAGATAGGCATTACGAATGACGAATTACGGCAACGCATAGCGGATTGCTGGGACGCTACGGAACTGGAGGATATCTACCTGCCCTACAAACCCCACCGCAAGACGAGAGCGGATATAGCCATCGAGAAAGGGCTGCTGCCGCTGGCGGAAGAGATACTCAAACAACGGCCGATGCGTTTGCCGGATGAAGAGTCGCTGCAAGGCGCACGGGATATCCTCGCACAACGGATTGCCGAGGACGAGAAGAGCCGTAATGCCATCCGGCGGGAGTTCAGCTATACGGCACTCCTGACCACCAAAGCCGTCAAGACCAAATGCGACAGCCCGGAGGCACAGAACTACAAGGATTATTTCGATTTCAAATGTCCGCTCAAGCATATCAAGAGTCATCAACTGTTAGCTATCCGGCGTGCTGAAGCAGAAGGATTTCTGCGCGTAGATATATCTCCGGACAGCGAGAAAGCCTTGGACAAGCTCGCCAACCTGTGGCTCAAAGCCCATAACGACACCGCTTACCAGGTGGAGCTGGCGATGGAGGACGGCTACAAACGGCTGCTCAAACCCGCCATCGAGACGGAGTTTGCCGCGCTCTCCAAAGAGAAAGCCGACCAAGAGGCTATCCGTGTGTTCGCCGACAACCTGCGGCAGTTGCTACTCGGCGCACCGTTAGGCCGGAAACGGGTTTTAGCCCTTGACCCGGGCTTCCGGACGGGCTGCAAGACCGTGGTGCTGAACGAACAGGGCGACCTGGTCACGCATGACGTCATCTTCCTGCATAACCTGCAGAGCACCAAGCGGCTGGAAGAACTGATCCAGAAATACCGTATTGAGGCCATCGCCATCGGCAACGGTACCGCCAGCAGGGAATGCGAAGAGATGGCAAGAAAGGTAGTTGAAAGTTTAAAATTGAAAGTTGAAAGGACTCCTCAGATCTTTGTGGTAAGCGAGGCCGGGGCTTCGGTATATAGCGCCAGCAAGATTGCGAGGGAGGAGTTTCCCGAGGAGGACGTGACCGTTCGCGGGGCTGTGAGTATCGGCAGACGGCTGATAGACCCGCTGGCAGAACTGGTGAAGATAGAGCCGAAATCCATCGGCGTAGGCCAATACCAGCATGACGTGGATCAGACGGAGCTGCGCGAGAGTCTGCAACAGACGGTAGAGAGCGTAGTGAACTACGTAGGCGTAGATGTGAACACCGCGAGCAAGCACCTGCTGACGTATATCTCCGGCCTGGGACCTACCCTGGCGCAGAGTATCGTCGATTACCGGGCGGAGCACGGCGCTTTCGGGAGCCGCAAAGAGTTGCTCAAAGTGCCCAAGTTAGGAGCCAAGACGTTTGAGCAAGCGGCAGGTTTCCTACGTCTCAAAGGCAAGAACCCGCTGGATAACAGTGCCGTTCACCCGGAGAGTTACGCCCTTGTGAAACAGATGGCGAAAGACCAAGGGTGCTCCGTAGCGGAACTGATTGCCGACGAGCAGAAACGGGCACAGATAGATCTGAACAAATACGTGACAGCCGAAGTGGGACTCCCTACCCTCACGGATATCATGAAGGAGCTGGCACAGCCGGGGCGTGACCCGCGCGGCGAGACGGAGGAGTTTCATTTCGACGAACACGTACACACCATCGACGACCTGCAGGCAGGCATGGTACTGCCGGGTATCGTAACGAATATCAGTGCGTTCGGCGCATTCGTGGATTTAGGCGTGCACAAGGACGGATTGATACACGTCTCGGAGATGGCGGACAGACGGGTAAGCAACCCGCAGGAGGTGGTCAAACTGCACCAGCACGTGCGGGTACGCGTGATAGATATTGACCGCGCACGCGGGAGGATACAGTTGAGCCTAAAGGGAATTAAAAATTAAAAATTACGAATTACAAATTACGAATTACGAATCATATGGCAGACGACAAGAAGATAATTTTTTCCATGGTGGGACTGAACAAGAGTTTCGGTCCGCAAAAACAGGTATTAAAGAATATATACCTCAGTTTCTTTTATGGCGCCAAGATCGGTATCATCGGCCTGAACGGCGCGGGTAAGAGTACGCTGCTCAAGATCATTGCCGGTATCGAGAAAGAGTACCAGGGCGAGGTGGTCTGGAGTCCCGGCTACAGCGTAGGCTACCTGGAGCAGGACCCGAAGCTGGATCCAAACAAGACCGTGCGTGAGGTAGTACAAGAAGGCGTACAGCCGATTATGGATATGCTCAAGGAGTACGACGAGATCAACATGGCTTTCGGAGAGCCGGACGCCGATTTCGACAAACTGCTGGCGCGTCAGGCGGAGCTGCAGGACAAACTGGACGCCGCAGACGCGTGGAATATCGACCAGAAACTCGACCGCGCGATGGATGCACTCCGCTGCCCGCCCGATGACGCTAACGTCACCACCCTCTCCGGAGGCGAGCGGAGACGCGTAGCGCTCTGCCGTCTATTGCTGCAACAGCCGGACGTGCTGCTGCTGGACGAGCCGACGAACCACTTGGACGCCGAGTCAATCGACTGGCTGGAGCAGCACCTGCAACAGTACGCAGGAACCGTCATCTGTATCACACACGACCGTTATTTCCTGGATGATGTAGCCGGTTGGATACTTGAGTTGGACCGCGGCGAAGGTATCCCCTGGAAAGGCAACTACTCCAGTTGGCTGGAGCAGAAGACCAACCGCATGGCGCAGGAAGAGAAACAGGCTTCCAAACGCCGCAAGACCCTGGAGCGCGAGTTGGAATGGATACGCATGGCACCGAAAGCGCGTCACGCCAAGCAGAAAGCCCGTCTGGAGTCATACGACCGGATGCTGAACGAGGAACAGAAAGAGCGGGAGGAGAAATTAGAGATCTTCATCCCGAACGGTCCGCGGTTGGGCAACAAAGTCATTAACGCCGAGGGCGTAGCCAAATCGTTTGGTGACAGACTGCTGTTCGAGGACCTCAACTTCATGCTTCCGCCCAACGGCATCGTAGGCGTCATCGGTCCGAACGGTGCAGGCAAGACCACCCTCTTCCGCATGATCATCGGTTCCGAGAAAGCCGACAAAGGTACGTTCAGCGTAGGCGAGACCGTGAAGATCGGTTATGTCGATCAGCAACACACAGATATTGACCCGAACAAGAGCGTGTTTGAGACCATCAGCGGCGGTACGGAGTTCATACGCGTAGGCGGCAAGGAGATCAACGCACGGGCATATCTGAGCCGTTTCAACTTCACCGGTGCCGACCAAGAGAAGAAATGCGGCGTGCTCTCCGGCGGTGAGCGTAACCGTCTGCACCTGGCACTGACTCTCAAAAGCGAAGCTAACGTGCTCCTTCTCGACGAGCCGACCAACGATATTGATGTCAATACGCTCCGCGCGCTGGAGGAAGGTCTGGAGAACTTCGCCGGCTGCGCCGTTGTTATCAGCCACGACCGATGGTTCCTGAACCGTATCTGTACCCATATTCTGGCGTACGAGGGCGACGGCAAAGTGTTCTGGTTTGAAGGCAGTTACTCAGAATACGAGGAGAATAAGAAGATGCGTCTGGGCGAAGAGGCCTGCGAACCTAAGAGAGCCCGTTACCGCGGACTAATGAATAATTAATAATGAATAATTAATAATGAATATTTTATAGTTGCTTAGACGTGTATCGACATATATTCGGCAGCGGGGATTGTTACTGAAAGACAAGCCGGTGCTGGTAGCCGTGAGCGGAGGAGCTGACAGTGTGTCACTATTAGACGTACTGGTCCGCGCCGGATATACGTGTATCGCCGCACACTGTAATTTCCACCTGCGGGGCGAAGAGAGCGACCGGGATGAGACGTTTGTAAGAGAGTTGTGCGCCCAGATGAATGTGCCTTTGGAGGTACGGCATTTTGATACGTACGCCTACGCGCGTGCGAACCATATAAGTATAGAGATGGCGGCGCGGGAGTTACGGTACAGATGGTTTGACGAGACAGCCCGGGCAAAGGGGTGTCAGGCGGTTGCGGTAGCCCACCACCGGAACGACCAGGCAGAGACGATCTTGCTGAACCTCAGGCGCGGAACAGGCATCCGCGGATTAGCCGGAATGCGTCCGATGAGCAGCAATCCGGTAGTGGAGAACGGAGTGCCGTTAGTACGTCCGTTGCTCTGCACCACCCGCAGATATATTGAACATTATCTGAAGGACAAACGGCATTTGGGATGGGTGACTGACAGCACCAACACGGACACCACAATCACCCGCAACGCCATCCGTGAGCAGCTACGCACATACTCCGACACGGAGATAGAACACATGGCCCAAACGGCAGAATACATACAGGGCTATGTAGATATATTAGAAGGCAAAGAAACGCGCGAAGCGGGAATAGTAAAACTGTACGAAGATATTCGCGAGTGCGGATTTGCCGAAATAGATAAGATTTACGATGCGTTGCAACGGGGAGAAGGAGGTAAGACGTTCACCTCCAAGACCCACCGGGCAATCCTAAAAAAAAGAAAATTATGCGTCACTACGGTATAATAGGTTTTCCGTTATTGCACTCCTTCTCGGCGAAATATTTCAATGAGAAATTTGCAACAGAAAAGATTGATGCGGAATACTCGCTCTATCCGTTGAAAGAGCTGACGGAGGAGCGGATAAAAGAATTGCTGGACACGCTGGACGGAATGAATGTAACCATGCCGTACAAGCAAGTGATCATTCCTTATCTGGATCGTCTGGACGAGACCGCCCGGGCAGTGGGAGCGGTAAATGTGGTACATAACAAGGTCGGTTACAACACCGATTGTATCGGTTTCATGAACTCCATCCGGCCCCTACTCCGCAAGAGCGACAGGAAAGCACTGGTACTCGGTACGGGCGGTGCTTCCAAAGCCGTATGTTACGGACTGTCGAAATTAGGAATCTCCCCCACACTCGTAAGCCGCACACCGAAAGAAGGTATGTTGGGATACAACCAGTTGACGGAAGAGGTGATGCACGACTATACCGTCATCATCAACTGCACGCCTCTGGGCATGGCACCCGAAGAAAACACCTGCCCCGATATTCCGTACCAATGGATTACGGCACGGCATTTGTTGTTTGACTGTGTATATAACCCCGAAGAGACCGTCTTCTTGCATAAAGGCAAGGCGCAAGGGGCTACCATCCGCAACGGAATGGAGATGCTTACAGGACAGGCCAAAGCGGCGTGGAAGATTTGGAATAATGAATAATGAATAATGAATATTTCGGATATATGAAAAAGTTCTTTTTGCTGCTCATAGGAGCAGGGATGTTTTGCACAGCAGGTGCACAAGTGGTGGAACAAGGCGAGGCCGCAGTAGTCTATTACTCTCCCAAGACCGCTATCCATGTAGATTTCACCTATACGGAGGAGAAGCAGGAAGCCGGTATCTACGCCCAGTACGCCGAGGAGATGATCGGCGCCGAGAACGCCATCAAAACGACCAAGACGACCTATTCTATCAAAGACGTACGCGTCGGCACCTCTACCGCTACGGACTACACCCGTCCGCACAAAGTGGCAGCAGAACCGGGCGTTCCGATGCTGCTGACGATCAATGAGCGGGGTCTGCTGACGGGTTATAACCTGCCGGCAGAGAAGAAAGAAGCACAGTCCCGTCCGAACGAGCAGGCGAAAGTGAGAGGCGCGCACAAACACCCTGAAACGGGTGTGGCTCCGCTGCCAGAAGAGGTGTTGAAAGCCGCTACGCCGCTGGCACAAGCCCACGCCGTAGCCCGTCAAATCTTCCATCTGCGCGAGACACGCATGTATCTCATCAACGGCGAGGTAGAGCATGCCCCGGCGGACGGCGAGGCCATGCGGCTGGTATTGGAGGAACTGGACAAACAGGAACGCCAGTTGACGGAGCTGTTCACCGGCAAAAGAAGCAAACGCACGCTGCATAAGAAAGTGCGGATGAATGAGGGGGAGACGGAGAAAGTGTTGTTCTTCTCGGACGAAAACGGCTTTACCTCGGCGGAGAACGTAGAGGCCGACTCGGTGAAGATCAGTATTGCTATCCGGCCTCAGACGTATGCTCCCGCCAAGGAGGAGAAGAAAAAGAAGAAAGGTTCCGAGCTCTCCCAGATCGTCTATAACCTGCCTGGCAAAGGTATCGTAAGCGTGCGTTACAAGAACGAGACGCTGGCCCATCGCACCGTGCCCATGGCGCAATACGGTATTGACGTACCGTTGACCAAAGAGTTCTTCACGGGCAAAGAACTGCCTGTGATTGTTTTCAGCGAGAAAACCGGAAACATAGTATCTATATCCAAATGAAACGTATCAAACTCATAGTAGCCGGACTTCTCAGCCTTGCTCTTCTGCCCTTACAGGCGCAAGAGCTCAAATGCACCGTGACTGTGAACTCCGACAAGATCGAGGGGTCCAACAAACAGGTGTTTGAGACACTCAAGACCTCCATCGAGGAATACATGAACCAGAACCGCTGGACCAACATGACCTACGCCGAGAAAGAGCGGATCGAGTGCAGCATGCTGATCGTGGTCAACACCGTAGCGGATAACCTGTATTCCTGCGAGATGACGCTCCAGAGCCGCCGTCCGGTGTATGGCACCACGTACACCACCCCGCTCCTGAATTTCAAGGACAATGCGTTCAACTTCAGTTACCAGGAGTTTGACCGTCTGGAGCATCAGCAGAACCAGTTCACAACCAACCTGACGGCTATGTTAGCTTATTACTGCTACCTCATCATCGGTCACGACCAGGACAGTTTCCAGCGTATGGGCGGTACACCGTTCTTCCAGCAATGCGAGGAGATCGTGAACACCTGCCAGTCCGCCAGCATGGACAATATTGAGCAGAAAGGCTGGCTGGCTTTTGACAGCAACCGCAACCGCTATGCGCTGATCAACAACCTGCTGGACGAGGCGTTCAAGAAATACCGCAATTTCTACTACGACTACCACAGGCTGGGGCTGGACGAGATGAGCGGCAACGTGACCAACGGCCGCGCCCGTATTGCCGAGGGGCTGCCGACCCTCAAAGAAGCCTACCGCGCAAGGCCCGCTACATATGTCATCAACACCTTCCTGGACGCCAAGGCGGACGAACTGGTGGATATCTTCAGCAAAGGAACGGACAAGGAGAAGAAAGAGGTGTATGAGATGCTGATGGATATAGACCCCACGCGGCAGAATACGTATGAGCGAATCAACAAGTAATCATGCTGAAGCATTTACACATACAAAACTACGCACTGATCAGCCATCTGGACATCGATTTCGAGGATGGTTTTTCCGTACTCACCGGTGAGACGGGCGCCGGCAAGAGTATTATCTTAGGCGCTCTGGCATTAGTGCTGGGCGGCCGTGCGGACAGCAAAGCCATCACCGACGGCGAAGACAAATGTATCATTGAGGCGGAGTTTGACGACTGTATCATCCGCCGCGAGTTGTACGCCAACGGTAAGAGCCGTTCGTTTGTGGATGACGGATTGGTAACTTTGCAGGAGTTAAAAGTGCTGGCCAACAAACTGATTGACATCCATTCCCAACACGCCAACCTGCTGATAGAAAACGGAGATTTCCAATTGGAGGTCGTGGATGCCATTGCCCAGAATGAGCCTCTTTTGAATGCCTACTCTACTCAGTACGAGCGTTATACAGAGGTAGTGGAGAAATTGAACAAGGTTCGTTCACTGGCAGCGAAAAGCCGTCAGGACGCCGACTATATCCAATACCGGTACAAGCTCTTGGACGAGGCGCAGTTACAACCCGGTGAGAAAGAGGAGTTGGAGGAAGAGCAATACCGGTTGAGCCACGCCGAGGATATCCGTGCGGCTCTGCAGACTGCGGTAGAGGCGTTGAGCGGCGAGCAAGGCAGCGCCATCGAAGCCTTACGTGCCTGCCGGCTGGACGAAGCAGCACCGGCGTTGCAGGAACGGATAGAGAGCGCCCGTATCGAGTTGCAGGACATCGAAGAAGAAGCACGGCAACAGCTCAACCGCGTAGAGATGGACCCGCAGCGGCTGGAATGGGTGGAAGAGCGGATTGCCGCCCTGGACGAACTGCTGCATAAGTTCGGGGTTGAGAGTGTAGAAGAACTGATCACCACCCGTAATGAGTTAGCCGAACAAGTAGAGCGTTTCGACAGCTTCGATTTCGAGATCGGGCAAGCGGAGAAAGCAGTAGCACAGGAACGTGCCGCTCTGACAAAAGCCGCGGAAGCACTGACCAAGAGCCGCAAGGCGGTATTGCAACCTATCTGCCGGCGGTTAGAAGAAGGTCTGACGCGGTTAGGTGTGGCGCACGCGAGAGTGGAGATTGCGATGAACCAAACCGCCGATTTCACGCCGAATGGTTGCGACGAAGTGCAGTTGATGTTTGCCGCCAACCTCAACCAGAGCCTGCGGGCAGTGAGTGAAGTAGCTTCCGGCGGCGAGATCAGCCGGTTGATGCTATGCGTGAAGGCATTGATAGCCAGCACGAAAGGCCTGCCGACAATCATCTTCGACGAGATAGACACCGGCGTGAGCGGCAATATAGCCACCCAGATGGCAACCATCATGCGCGAGATGGCTACCCACCGCCAGATCATCACCATCACCCACCTGCCGCAGATAGCGGCTTTGGGCGAACATCACTACAAAGTATTCAAGGCCGATACGGACAAACGCACCGAGACGCATATCAGCCGGCTGAATGACGAAGAACGAATCACGGAGATAGCTACCATGCTGAGCGGCAAGCAAACCTCAGAAGCGGCTTTGCAGACTGCAAGACAGTTACTGGGGTATAAATCGTAAATGGTAAATGACTAAATTGTAGATGCACTTATGTTGCCATTAGCGGAAAGAATGCGTCCCAAGACGCTGGATGAATATATAGGCCAGAAGCATCTGGTGGGACCGGGTGCCATTCTACGGCAGATGATTGAGAGCGGAAACATCGCCAGTTTTATTCTGTGGGGTCCTCCGGGCGTAGGCAAGACCACGTTAGCACGTATCATCGCCCACCGGTTGCAAAGGCCGTTCTACACGCTGAGCGCAGTGACGAGCGGCGTGAAAGAGGTACGCGACGTGATCGACAAAGCCAAACGTACATCGGCGGTAAACGCCGGGCTCTTTGCGCCCGCAGACAGCCGAAGCCCCATTCTCTTCATCGACGAGATCCACCGGTTCAGCAAGAGCCAGCAGGACAGTCTGCTCGGCGCCGTGGAGGAAGGCACAATCACGCTGGTAGGCGCCACGACGGAGAACCCGAGTTTCGAGGTCATCACACCGCTGTTGAGCCGTTGCCAGGTATATGTACTCAAATCGTTGGAGAAAGAGGATCTATTAGAGTTGCTGCAAAGGGCACTGACGCAGGATGAATATATCCGCTCGTTAGGGCTGGAGGTGAAAGAGACAGAGGCACTCCTGCGGTACAGCGGAGGCGACGCACGGAAGCTACTCAATATCATCGAGTTAGTCAGCAACAGCGGTGTAAAAGTCATTGACAATGAAACAGTGACAAAGCAGTTGCAGCAGAACCCCGTGGCGTACGACAAGGACGGCGAGATGCACTATGATATCATCTCTGCGTTCATCAAATCCATCCGAGGCAGCGATCCCCAAGCCGCTATCTACTGGCTGGCACGTATGATCGAGGGCGGCGAGGATCCGAAATTCATAGCCCGACGGCTGGTGATCTCCGCGAGCGAAGATATCGGTTTGGCGAACCCGAATGCGATGTTACTGGCCAACACGTGTTTCGAGGTGGTGAACAAGATAGGATGGCCGGAAGCACGTATTCCGTTAGCGGAGACGACAGTCTATCTGGCTACCTGCAAGAAAGACAACTCCGCCTATATGGCTATCGACGGCGCGCTGGCAAAAGTGCGTGAGACAGGCAACCTGCCTGTTCCGCTGCATCTGAGAAACGCTCCGACGAGTTTGATGAAAGATTTAGGATATTCCGACGGATACAAGTATCCGCATGACTATCCGGGACATTGGGTAGAACAACAGTATCTGCCGGACGAACTGGCAGGAACTGTATTTTGGCATAAAGATTGATGGCTGGTTTTTACGTACATTTGCCTTTTTGCACGAAACGCTGTTTATACTGCGATTTCTTCTCCACGACTCTCCTTCCCCGACGGGCGGCATACGTGGATGCCCTGTTGCAGGAGATAGCAGAGAGGAAGAAGGAACTGAAGGATCCTATCAAGACGATTTATCTTGGAGGCGGGACACCCAGTCTGATGGACAGTATCGATATATTCCGCATCCTCCGAACCATCGGCACCGACGATGCCGAGGAAATCACGATGGAGATGAACCCGGGTGATGCGAATCCGAGATATCTGCAGGAAATCAGGCAGTGCGGTGTGAACAGGCTCTCTATCGGCATACAGTCGTTCCGGGACGATCTGCTGCAACTCATCGGCCGGCGGCACAATGCCATGCAGGCAATCGACGCAGTGCACATGGCGCAAGAGGCCGGGTTTGACAATATATCCATTGATCTGATGTACGCCCTTCCCTCCCAGAGGATGGCAACCTGGAAAGCCGACATCGAGATGGCGTTGCATTTAGGCGTACAGCATATATCGTCCTACGGATTGATGTATGAGGAAGGCACCGCGCTGACGAAAAAGAAAGAGCAAGGCGAGTTAGAGGTCGTGGACGAGGAGACGGAGAACAAGATGTACGACTATCTCTGCAAACGGCTCAAGCAAGCGGGGTTCGTACATTACGAAGTAAGCAATTTCGCTCTGCCCGGGTTTGAGTCCAAGCATAACAGCAGTTATTGGGACGGCACACCTTACATAGGCGCAGGTGCGGGTGCGCACAGTTATCTGCCGCCGGTAAGGAGTTGGAACATAAACGACCTGAAAGCCTATATAAAAGGAGTACAGAGAGGAAATCTGAAACGCGGGCAAGAGGTACTGACAGAGAACGATCAGTATAACGAACAAGTCATGTTAGGACTACGTACCGCAAAGGGATGTATGCTGTCACCGTCGGTTGACCGTCGTTTGACCGTCGGGAATTATATACAATCGGGCCTACTGAGAGAGGAAGAGGACGGGCGGATTGTTGCAACCCAGAAAGGCCTCCATGTACTGAACAGAATCATTGAAGATTTAATGATCTGAAACAAAAGTTTGAGCATATGAATACAAAGAGTTGGTATAAACCATTTATGATTTGGTTTTGGGGTCTCTTCATAGGAGGGATTCTGGTGATATGGCTGGTAATGTGGCTCATCACCCGTGGTGTGTTAGGTTACCTGCCCCCATTGGAGGAGTTGCAGAACCCGAAGAACCGCTTTGCGAGCGAGATCATCTCGTCGGACATGCAGTCGCTGGGTCGCTATTACCGTTATGAGAACCGCGTAGGCGTGCAATACGACGACCTCTCGCCGGACCTCATCCATGCGCTGATAGCCACAGAGGATGCACGTTTCTACGACCATACGGGCGTGGATTTCAAATCCATGTTCCGCGCAATCCTTAAGTTAGGCCGTGCCGGCGGTGGCTCCACCCTCACCCAGCAGTTAGCCAAGCAGTTATGGTCTCCGCGTGCGAACAATATTGTGGAGCGCGCCATGCAGAAGCCCATCGAATGGGTCATCGCCACGAAACTGGAGCGACTCTACTCGAAAGACGAGATCCTGGTGATGTATCTCAACCAGTTCGATTTCCTGTACAACGCCGTGGGTATCCAGTCAGCATCGCAAGTCTATTTCTCCACCACTCCGGCCAAACTGAAAATCGAGGAGGCGGCGATGTTAGTAGGCATGTGCAAGAATCCTTCGCTGTATAACCCGGTCCGTCATCCGCAGCGTGCGACCAACCGCCGCAACACGGTTCTCGGTCAGATGGAGAAATACGGCTATATAGACGAGGCGGCACGGGATTCGCTTGCAGCGCTACCGTTAGAGTTACATTACCGCTCGGTGGATCACAAGCAAGGCATTGCTCCTTATTTCCGTGAGTACCTGCGCGGCGTGCTGACCGCCAAAGAGCCTAAAGAAAGCGACTACTCGGAGTGGAACAAACAGCAGTACAAACTGGATCTATGGCAATGGGAGAACAATCCGTTGTACGGTTTTTGCGAGAAGAACCACAAGCCGGACGGCTCCAAATACGACATTTATCAGGACGGTCTGAAGATCTACACGACCATTGACTCTCGCATGCAACGGTATGCCGAGGAAGCCGTGAGCGAGCATATGCAGGCACAGCAGAAATCATTCTTCAAAGAGTTAAAACGCAAGAAATCAGCACCCTTCTCTTCGTCTCTGACGCAAGAGGAGATCCAGGGAATCATGAACCGCTCCATGAAACAGACTGACCGTTACCGCAACATGAAGCGCGCCGGCGCAAGCCACGACTCCATTATGCGTTCGTTCAAAGAGCCGCGGGAGATGCAGGTGTTCACCTACGACCGCGGCATGATAGACACGACGATGAGTCCGTATGACTCGATCCGGTGGCAGAAAAGCTACCTACGTTGCGGATTCATGTCGATGGATCCCCATACAGGTCATGTAAAGGCGTATGTAGGAGGACCTGATTTCGCACATTTCCAATACGATATGTGCACCAAAGGCCGTCGTCAGGTAGGCTCGACCGTAAAGCCGTTCCTCTACACTTTAGCGATGGACGAAGGCATGTGGCCATGCGACAAGACCGTCAACGAACCTATCACCCTTATTGACGGCAACGGCGTCGAATGGACTCCCCGTGACACGCACGACAAGTACCGCGGCGACACAGTGACGCTAACTTGGGGACTGCAATACTCGTCCAACTGGATCTCCGCCTATCTGATGTCCCTCTTCACGCCGGAACAGTTAGTGAAGATCATGCAGTCCTTCGGAATACAGGGGCAGTTGGACCCCGTGGTGTCACTCTGTCTGGGTCCATGCGAGGTAAGCGTGGAAGAGATGGTGGACGCCTACACGACGTTTGCCAACAAAGGTATCCGAACGGAACCGCTGTACGTGACACGTATCGAGGACAACAACGGCAACGTGATAGGAACGTTCACGCCTCGCACGCATGAGATCATCAGCGAGAGCACGGCTTACAAGATGATTTACATGCTCCGCCAAGTGCTGGACCACGGCACCGGCGTGCGTGCGCGTTTCAAATACGGCATCACGGCGCCTATGGGTGGCAAGACCGGCACAACGAACAACAACTCCGACGGATGGTTCATGTGCTTCACGCCTTCTCTGGTCAGCGGAACGTGGGTCGGCGGCGAGGACCGCGGCATCCATTTTGACACCATGGCGGAAGGTCAGGGTGCCTCAATGGCCTTGCCTATCTGCGCTCTGTACATGCAGAAAGTGCTGGCCGACGAGGAATTAGGTTACAGCCCGGAGGAGCAGTTTGACGTGCCGGCATGGTTCGACCCCGAAGAAGGATGCAAGTAAGGTGAAAAGTGAAAGGTGAAAGGTGAAAGGTGAAAAGTGAAAGGAAACATAGCACGATTGGATTGAGAGGAATCATATTCCTTTCACTTCTCAGTTTTCAATTTTCAATTTGCAATGCGCAGCTGAATACCGACCGCATCACAGCGATCGGCAGGAATGCGCTGTATTTCGAGGACTATGTGCTCTCCATCCAGTACTTCAACCAAGTGATCCGTCTCAAGCCATATCTCGCCGAGCCGTATTTCTACCGGTCGATAGCCAAGATCCAGTTGGAGGACTATCAGGGAGCCCTTCGCGACTGCAACGATGCGATAGAACGCAATCCTTTCTCGCCGGGTTATTACTACACCCGCGGGTATATCTACCGCCAACTGAACCGTTTGGACGAAGCCGAGAGAGACTACACGGAGGCACTGCATTTCGCGCCGGAGAACAAGACCTATATACTCCTACGCGCAGACACGCGTGCCTCAAACAAGCAGTACGATGCCGCGCTGGAAGACATCGCTCAGTTGCTGAAACGCGAGCCGCAGTCGGCGTCCGTCTGGGGCGAGAAAGGACACATCTGTATTCTGAAAAAAGACACACTCAGCGCGTTAGAGGCTTTTGAAGAGGCCGCCAAATACGACAAGAGCAATCCCGCCGTATGGTCGGCACTGGGTGTGACTAACCTGATGCTGGAACATGAGGAAGACGCGTACGTGCAGTTGACCCAGGCCATCAACTTAGGTTCCAAATGGGCCGGCGACTATATCAACCGCGGTGTAATCCATTACCGGTGGCATAACTACCGCGGTGCACTCTCAGACTACGACCAAGCCGTCAAACTGGCGCCGCGCGATGCCGACTGCTATTACAACCGTGGCGTGCTTCGCCAAGAGGTAGGCGATTATAACCGTGCGCTGGAGGATTTCCATACTGCCATTGCCTTAGCGCCCGAACGGACGGAGATGCGCTACCAGCGTGCGCTGGTGGAGATGCAACTCAAGCAATGGAAAGCCGTCATTAGCGATCTGGACACCCTGATAGCCCGCTATCCGTATTTCCTCCCCGCCTATTACATGGCCGCGCAGGCATATACGCAACAGGGCAACAGCACTACAGCGTACCGCTACCGCCAGAAGGCCTACGACCTGGAGCAACGCAAAGACGAGATCCAGACGCAGCAAGCGTCTCAACCCCATACAGACGTGACCATCGCCGAGGCACAACCGCAGAAGAAAGACCGTCGCAAGGAGTTCTCCGCTTCTACGGCGCAGAACCGCAACGACATCCCGGAGGAGGAACAGAAATACGACTCGGAGACCCGCGGCACCGTACAGAAACGCTACCAGGACGTCGTGAACGAGCCGAATATCGTACTCAGCTATTACAGCCAGGACATGAGTCTTAGACGGACTAATTACTACCACCCGATAGTAGATATCATCAATAAAAGCGGGGTGCTTCCGGCTGCGCTACGGTTCACTCCCCAGGAGCTGGCACTGACAGCCGAGATGGTGGATTTCCATTTCTCGGAGATCACCCGTCTGTCCCGTATGATAGACGAAGCGCCTACCGCGGAGCTGTGTTTCACCCGGGCTATCGAGTTTGCCGTCGTACAAGACTACGCGAGTGCAATAGACGATTGCACGCGTGCACTCAATTTCGCAGAACTCTCTCCCATGCTGGCAACTGTAATTACTTTCTGCCGCGCCAACTGGCGATACCGGTTGCTGGAATACAAACGCGCTACGGGCGAACAGGAGAACACCGTGAACATGGATTACGATATCATGCTGCGCGACTACGACCAGGTGATCCGCCGCCAGCCGGACTTTGCGTTTGCGTATTACAACAAAGCCAATATCCTCTGTGCCCAGCGGGAATGGAAAGACGCTATAGATTATTACACGCGTACTCTCCGGATAGACCCGGATTGCGCGGAGGCGTACTTCAACCGGGGACTGACATATGTCTATACCGGCGAGAACGAGAAAGGTCTCTCGGATCTGTCCAAAGCCGGCGAGTTAGGTATGTATCAGGCCTATAACATGATCACGAGATTCAAATAAGGTGAAAAGTGAAAGGTGAAAAGTGAAAGGTGAAAGGAGACATAGTAGTAGAAAATGGCTGTGGGTAACGGTTCTGTTCGTTCTGTGCATTTCGGAATGCCGTGCCCAACTGCTCTACGAGATCAGCGGCAGAGGTGCCCGTCAGAAATCGTATCTGCTGGCAACCAACCGTTATGTAGAGATGCAGTTTTTAGACACCATTCCGAACGTGTTCAAATGCTTCAGCCGCTGCAACCGCGTCGTCACGGAGTTTGCCATGCAGGACTACGAGGCCCTCTCCGCTTTGCGCCAAGCCGCCCTGCTCCCCGACTCTATCAAGTTGAGCAATTTCTACAGCGAAAGCGAATATCAAGAGATAGACAACGGCCTTCGCATAAACATAGGGATGGGCATGGATAAATTATGCCGGATGAAGCCATCGTATCTGACAGAGCTCTACAGGACTGAACTGATGAAGCAATGGATGCAATACGACGAGCAGAAATCCATGGAGAGTTTCTTTGAGGCAGTGGCGGCAGAAAGAGACATGCCGGTAACGGGATTAGACAATATAGGCGAGACGATGTACATGCTTTTCGACCGCGAGCCGTTTGAATGGCAGTGCCGCGAGCTGCTCAAAGTAGTGGAATATCCGGAGAACGAGGTGAAGCAGGAACGAGCCATCAAAGCCATGTACCGCGACGGACGCCTGACAGATATCTCTTATCAGGTAGAAGGGCCGAACAATACCAGCTCTATCTCTTATTCGGACTATCAGGTCTATTGCCAACGGAACGAACAATGGGTTAAAAGGCTGCAACCGTACCTGAGCAAAGGCGGCGTATTCATTACGCTCAATGCCATCTATTTAGGCGGCGACAAAGGATTGATAGCCCAACTGCGCGCGGCCGGCTACCGCGTTCGCCCAGTGAACAGAAATACAAAAATCAAATAAGGTAATATGAAAAAGATGTTATGGATGTGTGCAGCCCTTGTGATAGCTGCCACAATGAGTGCTGCAGAACGCGGCAAGTTCATCCACGTGGATGCTACGGTCAACAAGAACCTCAAGCCGCAACTGGCTTTCAGTCAGAAGAAGGCGGAAGGACAGGACGTCACCACCCTGCTGGTGCAGACGGTGAATGTAAACGGGTTCAACGAGTTCAACGACGCTTCACGTGTGCTGATGCGTTTTACGGACGGTAAGATGGTCCGACTCAACCGCGTAGCCGGTTCGGCAGTAGCCACTCGCAAGTACAGCAAGAAAAACGGCACTGCTACAATCTCTTATTACGAGACCGTGACGGAATACGAGGTACTGCCGGAGGTGATTGAAGCGCTGGAAGCCGGCACCGCCATCATCAAAGTGCGCATCGTATTCAAGGAGAACGAATCGAAAGACTACGACATAGCCGAAGGTTACCAACCGAAGATGGCAGCCGATTTGCTGAAGTCATACCAGGAAGCCGTTAGCAAAAACCAGAAAGCTAACAGCGACATGAGCGATGAGGATTTCTAAACGTCTCGTAATAATCGGTCTGGCCTCCCTGCTCCTCTGCCCCGCCAAGGCGCAGATCGGCATGCAGGAATTAGGTGATTCGCTGACGGCCTATACGGGTTTCTCACCCGTGTGGGCTCCTGCCGTGCGGGTAAAGAACCTGCGGGTGAACGGCAATAACGTGACGGTCAAAACGAATACCACGCTCCGTGACGTACGCTGGACGCCGGAGAGCGTGGCTCAACTCAAACGCAAAGTCAGCCTTTGGGTGCTCGGTCATGAGAAAGGCAAAGTGACTATCCAAGCAGGCAGAACAAATATTGAGGAACTGGTCACCGAGTGCGCCAAGAACCCGGGAAACGGTCTTTACAAACAAGCCGACCTGACTGACCGTCAGATAGTACTCTACCCCAGCCACGGCTTGTATTTCAACCACAAACGCGACGAATGGATCTGGCAACGCGCGACCCTCTGGACGACGGTGGAGGATCTGTACAGCCATGAGTATGTGCGCCTCATCACCCGCATGCTGGAGAACGCCGGCGCTACGGTGCTCTCCCCCCGTGCCGGTCTTGAGCAGCAACAGCCCGGGCTTTCCGGCATGCCGCAATGGACAGAAGGCGCGCGGTATTGGCTCGCCTCGCAGAAAACGGACTCTACCCTATGGAACCTCTATGAGGGAGACGAGTATAAAGACGACATGAAATGCCGTGCGATGTGGGTGAACTCCCTTCCGGGAACAACCGATCTGTGTCTGGCGCTTCATACAGACGGACTGGACAGCGGCAACGACAGTACGATAATTGGTACGCTGGCTATCTACACCGCCAAAGACGATGAGGGCAACACCAGGCTTCGTGACGGCCGTGACCGCGAGAAGACCAACCGCAATCTGGCTGACCGGATACAAACCCAGGTAATACAAGACCTGCAGACTGTAGCACCGGAGTGGACCCGACGGCAACTCAAAGAAGCCAACTACTGCGAGAGCCGTGTCCCCGTTGTGCCGAGTATCATCCTGGAGCTACTGAGCCACAAGAACATGGCGGATATGCGTTACGGTCTGGATCCCGCCTTCCGGTTCAAGGCCTCGCGGGCGGTATATAAAGGTATATTGCGATATCTCAACGGCAAGTCGGCTGTCGTGCAACCGCTGCCGATAAAGGATTTAGGTATCCAAATCACGCCAGACGGCGGTGCTACGGTCCAAGGAGCATTGCGGTGGAGACCTGTCCGGGACACACTGGAGCCAAGCGCCACTCCGACCTATTACATGGTATATATCCAAGCCAATGACGGCGAATGGGACGTGCAGCAGGTGGAAAACGACACAGTGCTCACGGTGGAATTGCAACGGAGTGTGAAATACGACTACTACGTAGTAGCCGGCAACGAGGGGGGGCTCTCCTTTCCTTCTCCGGTGGTCAGTGCCTATTGTGCTTCCGTACCGGAAGAGACAGAGAAAGAGCGTTTTGCGCTGGTGATAGATGCGTTTGACGAAGTGTACGGCGTGGAATGGTTTGCAGACTCCACGTACGCAGGTATCGTACCGGGTTCGTATGCCTGCGAGGATGGCTTCTCGTGTTCGTACATCGGCCAGCAATGGGATTACCGGCGTAGCAGCCAGTGGACCAACGACGACAACTGCGGCTGGGGCGCCTGCTACCGCGACCATGCAGGCCAACTGACAGTAGGCAACACGCATGACTGGAGTTCGCAGCACGGGCGGGCATTAAGAAAGATGAAGCTATCGTACGCCTCCTGTACGGCAGGCATGGCCGGTCTCTACCGTCCGCAGTGCAGTGAGATCCGTCTGATGGATGTCATCTGCGGCAGGAACCGCAGTCCGCTTAACGACTCTCTTTACACGGTTATGTCTTCGTATCTTGACCAAGGCGGCCGAGTGCTACTCAGTACCGACCATTTCAGTGCGATAGACCGGAGGTGGGCAAAGACATATCTTCATGCGTCCGCTTATGCGGCACAAGCCACCCGCAGCGGAAGGGTAAAGGGGATTCGTCACCGGTTGTTCCACCTGGTCTTGGAGCCCAACGAAGAACAACTCTTCACCTGCCATCCTGAGGCACTTATGCCGACAGACACTACGGCTATCCGACTCGCCACTTATGAGGATATGCGATGCCCTGCGGCAGTAGGATACGAACGCAAGACAGTGGTATTCGGCTTCCCGCTGGAGGCCGTCATGGAGTTTGACAAGATTTACCGCCATTCCGTAGAATGGCTGTTAGACAAATAGATATCATTTATGGCAAAAAAGAAGAATTTACCTGTTTTTGAACATATCACCATCAGCGGTGTGGCCGCAGAAGGCAAGGCGCTGGTGCGTATCAACGACATCGTGACGTTTGTCCCCAACTGCGTACCGGGCGATGTGGTAGATCTGCAAATCACGAAGAAGAAACACTCGTTCATGGAGGGCAAAGTGCTTCGTCTGGTACAACCGAGCACCACCCGATGCGCAGCACGGTGCAAACATTTCGGCGTGTGCGGAGGGTGCAAATGGCAGATTCTGCCGTACGAGGAGCAGTTGCGATACAAACAACAGCAGATTGTGGACAACCTGACGCGTATCGGCAAAATCGAGTTGCCCGAGATCAGTCCTATCCTCGGCTCGAAACATATCTACGAATACCGCAACAAGCTGGAGTTCACTTGCGCGGACCGTAAATGGCTGCCGTGGGAGACGATAGAAGCAGCAGGCGGATTGGACCAGATTGATCCGACCTACGGCTTGGGCTTCCATATCCCCAACTGCTTTGACAAAGTGCTGGATATAGAGGAGTGCCATCTGATGCCGGAGATCAACAACCGGATACGCAACGGCGTACGTGAATACGCTCGGGCACACGGGCTCACATTCTATAACGAACACACGCACGAGGGACTGCTCAGGACACTTATCCTGCGTAACAACCACAAGGGCGAACTCATGTTAGTCGTCTCCTTCGGGGAGAAAGTCGAAAGTCAAAAGTCGAAAGTCGAAAGCTTTCTGGAGTACCTGCATCAGGAGTTTCCGGAGATTATCTCGCTGCAATATGTAGAGAACCTGAAATACAACGACACTATCGGCGATCTGGACGTGAAAGTCTATTTCGGTCAGGACCATATCATCGAGGAGATGGAAGGGCTGCAATTCAAAGTAGGTCCCAAATCGTTCTACCAGACGAATACCGAGCAGGCTTACGAGTTATACAAAGTGGCGCGTGAGTTTGCCGGGCTGACAGGAAATGAGTTGGTTTACGACCTCTATACCGGCACCGGAACGATAGCCAATTTCGTTGCCCGTAACGCCAAACGGGTCATCGGTATCGAGTATGTGCCCGAAGCGATTGAAGACGCAAAAGTCAATTCGAAGATCAACGGGATTGAGAATACTCTCTTCTTCGCAGGCGACATGAAGGATATTCTGAATGACGATTTCGTAGCCCGATATGGTCGTCCGGATGTCATCATCACCGATCCTCCGCGCGCCGGTATGCATGAGGATGTAATAAATGTGATCCTTCATGCGGAGCCCAAAAAGATTGTATATGTCAGCTGCAACCCGGCTACCCAAGCCCGTGATCTGCAACTGCTGGACGCCAAATACAAAGTGACCAAAGTACAGCCGGTGGATATGTTCCCGCATACCCAGCACGTGGAGAATGTGGTGCAATTAGAATTGAAAGGTGAAAATTGAAAGGTGAAAATTGAAAGGTGAAAGGTGAAAAATGCTAACGATATTTTTATTTATCTATTTTGTGTCCTTTGCGGATAAGCCGGAGAAAAGCGTTCCGGCTTTATCCCCGCGCGCCATCGAACAACGCGCCAAATGGGGCATTGCAACGGACGAGAAGGACTATCCTGTAGCCCGGCTATATACAGACAGCCTGCAACGGATGGGCGCTACGATCCATCACACAAGCCGCTGGTTTAACGGTGCAACGGTAGAGATGGAGCCGGAGACGGCCGAAAAGGTGAAAAGGCTGAAGTTCGTTACCGCCGTGGAGATGACGCGTGACAACACGCATCCCGGTGAACTCTATGCCAAACACCGTACGCCTGCCTTTTCTGCGGTCCGGGAGGAGGAAACAGGGCTACTGACAGACGACCAACTGCGGCTATACAACCTTCTGCCGCTACACCGAGCCGGTTTTGAAGGACAGGGCATCCTAATGACAGTCTGCGACGGCGGGTTCCAGAATGCCGACCGTCTGAGCTGTTTCCGGCATGAGTTAGAACTCGGGCACTTTGATTTCACAGATGACGCCAGTGATTTCTACGGGTCAACAGGCCTGCACGGGACTTGCTGTCTGAGTGCCATCTCCGGCATCCGGGAGGAATACCACGGCGCAGCCACCAAGGCACAGTATTACCTCATGCGATCCGAGGAATACGAAACGGAATCGCCCAAAGAGATGGATAATCTGGTAGCCGCATTGGAGAAAGCAGACTCGCTGGGTGTCAATGTATTCTCCGTCTCGCTGGGATATGCGATGTTTGACCATGACGAGTGGACACTTCCGAAGACGGCTCTGGACGGCAAGAGTACACGTGTCTCTCAAGCCGCTACTATCGCAGCACGCAAAGGCATGTTAGTATGTGTAGCAGCCGGGAACGAGGGCTCCAAAGAGTGGCAAACCATCAGCGTACCGGCAGATGCAGATAGCGTATTGACTGTAGGAGCAGTAAGCACGGA
Organism: uncultured Bacteroidales bacterium; assembly: GCA_902799185.1. Lineage (GTDB taxonomy): Bacteria > Bacteroidota > Bacteroidia > Bacteroidales > Paludibacteraceae > Colicola. The sequence continues at coordinate 27,739 of CADBZO010000020.1, forward strand.
CAGCGTGATTGGAGCCTTCTCCAGTTATGGTCCTTCTGCCGACGGACGCATCAAACCAGATGTATGCGCCGTAGGCGTACAGGCAGTACTCATCAATGCCGGCGGCAATACATACCGGAGCAATGGTACCAGTTTCGCTACGCCGCTGCTGGCCGGTCTGGCGGCATCGCTCTGGTCTGCTCTTCCGAACGAAAACGCCATACAGATACGCGAACGTATCATCCGGCCGGCTGACCGTTACACCACCCCCGATACTTATCAGTACGGCTATGGTATTCCCGATGCGTGGAAAGCCTATATGATGAAACTGCCGATGGGACTAAGGGATGTACAAAGGGACAATGGACAATGTACAAAGGTACTCCGGGACGGACAGATCCGGATTATCCGCGGAGAGACGATATACGATATAATGGGCAGGAGGGTACAGAATTAGGCACAAAAAAAAGAGCAAGCTTACTACATCGCACCGCTACAACCTCCTACCCTTGCTCCGGTCAAGGCCTGGGGGAGTTCAGAGGGAGCTGGTCGTATAGGACTTGCTCTATAAATCGGGTGCAAAGGTACTACTTTTTTTTGAATTGTGCAAGTTTTTTTTACAAAATAAATTCAACTGCACATCTATATATACTATGTATATATAAATATAAGTAGGATACGTGTTAGGTCCGATGCTGGTCCAATGTTACTCTTGAGTTGCTCTTGGACTACTCCGAAACTCACAGACAAAAAGTCATGTTAGAAGTCATGTTCAGGTCATGTTAGAAGTCGTGTTAGAAGTCGTGTTGGAAGTCGTGTTAGAAGTCGTGTTCAGGTCATGTTGGAAGATTTTATCATAGGACGAATTAAGGCGGAACTGCCGTTTGAGCCGAACGAGGAGAAAGCCGGATTGTTCAAAGCACTCGGCACTTTTCTGGTGTCCCGTGAAGAACGAAAGGCATTTATCCTGCGCGGCTATGCCGGAACGGGTAAGACCAGTGTGATGAGTGCGTTAGTCCGTGCGTTGGCGGGGCTGAAACAACCTTGCGTACTACTCGCCCCTACCGGCCGGGCGGCGAAAGTGTTAAGCAAATACTCCGGCAGACAGGCATACACCATTCACAAGAAGATTTACCGGCAAGACCAACTGGGTGTAGAGGCCTTCTCGCTGAGCGACAACCTGCATAAGAACACGCTATTCATCGTCGATGAGGCGTCCATGCTCTCCGGCAACCGCGATAACGGCACTTTCGGCAGCGGCTGCCTGCTGGACGACCTGGTGCGATATGTCTATAACGGACAGGGATGCCGTCTGCTGTTGCTGGGTGATGACGCCCAGTTGCCACCGGTCGGGAGTCTGCAGAGCCCCGCGCTGGACGCGGATTTCATGAGTGGGTATGGGTTACAGGTGACCGGTTACGGGTTACGAGAAGTGGCACGCCAGGCGCTGGACAGCGGTATCCTGAGTGAGGCGACAAGGATCAGGGAACTTATTTCTGATTCGGAATACCCGATGGCCAATTTATCCATCCATCCCAACGGAAAGGACATCGTCAAGCTGCAAGGGGAAGAAGTCATCGAACGGCTGGAGGACAGCTGGCGGGAAGCGGGCTCCGAAGAGACACTGATCATCGCACGGAGCAACAAGATGACCAACCTCTATAATCAAGGCGTGCGTGCACGTGTGCTCTGGAAAGAAGACGAACTCTCCAACGGCGACCGGGTGATGGTAACGAAAAACAACTATTTCTGGACAGAGGCATACGATGACCTGGAGTTTTTAGCTAACGGCGATATGCTGGAAATCAATCGTTTGACCAACATCCATGAGATGTACGGTTTTCACTTTGCACAGGCGGAGTTACGGTCGGTGGACTATAACTGGGAGATAGAGGCGATGATTTGGCTGGACACCCTTACGACAGACAGCCCGGAGACCAACTACACAATGCAGAAAGAGCTCTTCGGCCGTATTGCGGAGGACTATCCGGAGATTCGGAACAAGAAAGAGCTGGTCAAAAAGATATACGCTTCGCCCTATTACAACGCCCTGCAGATCCGATACGCGTATTGCGTGACCTGCCATAAAGCGCAGGGCGGCCAATGGAAACATGTCTATCTGGACACGTCCGGCATCGGCGAAGACGAGGAGCGTATGGCGGACCCTGCGGAAAGACAGGAATATCTCAGATGGCTCTATACCGCGGTGACGCGTGCAACGGAGAAAATCTATCTGTTGCGATAAGCAAAGACATTTATTTCTTAAAATTATGTCCATATATTTGCATATATGGAGATTTTTTTGTAACTTTGCACCCAAATTGGCAATTCATAACAAACAATAATTAATTTAACGATGAAAAAACTCTTATTTTTCCTGGTCGCAGGGTGCGCCCTAATGGGATGCAGATCAGACATTGATCTGAAGAACATTGACGCCAAGGCCCAGGTTGACGGTGGTTTGGCGTTGCCGGTAGGTAGCATTCGCGCCACCATCGGCGATTTCTTAGGCGCCGAGCAAGTCAAAGAAATCAAGGTGGACGAGTATGGTATTTTTCACTTTGTGGATACCATTGACATTCCGACCAAAGATTACCGCAAGATTGATGTAGCCAGCTACATCATCAAGGACGAAAGCACGTTGCATTTCAGCATCGCAGACAAAATCGGTACGGGTACTATCCATGGAGATGGAACCACAGTCACCAACCTGCTCTTTGATCTGGAGCTCGGTATGAAAGGTATTAACGAGGATGCCACCGAAGAGCGTATCGACAGTATCTGGGTTTCCGAAGCCGATTTCACATCTATCATCAATGTAGAGGATTTCCAGCTGAACTGGAGCGAGATCCAGGGCGTGCAACTGATCTTGAGCGACCAGTTCCGCCGTCCGGAAGGAAAGACGATTGACATCCCTGTCTCCGGCAAAGATTTTGATCAAGAGATACCGATCAAGGTACGTGATTTCACGCTCTGTCTGATGAAAGACAAAACGAATCCATCGGCCGGTACAGTGAGCAAAGTTAAGTTCCAGATTTTGTTCAAAGTACGTCCGAATAACGGCCACGATATTCCTGTCTCGGACGATAGTAAGTTTGCTTATAACCTGCAGGTTAAGGTGATTAACTATGATGCTATCTGGGGTTTGTTCGAGGCCGGAAACGAGATGCGCGATGAGCAAAAACTCAACATGGACAGCCTGTGGGAAGGATGGAAAGACCTGAAGAAACTCAAAGTCCGTTTTGCAGAGCCGAGCATCGAGGTGTTTGTATCGCATAAGATCGCAGCTCCGCTCCGTATGTACATAGATTCGTTGACCGCTGTGGATTCGCTGGGAAACACCACCTACGCGTTATGGGATGGTGAGCGCCAGACGGATTTTGACTTGCGTCCTACCCTGTCGCCGTATAGCCCTGATTTGAACGACAGCGTGACCAATACGCGTCTCTTCAACTACGAGCCGAGCAAAGGACATATAGACCGGATGTTTGACGTGCGGCCTGATTATTTCAGCTATGGTTTCCACCTTCAGTTGGACAAGAACTCGCGTAGCGACTATCCTTGGAACCAACACCGTATCACTGCGGATCATAAGGTACGCGGATATGCCGTGGCAGACCTGCCGTTTAAGTTCAACAAGGGCTCGGAGTTGGAATACATCACTACCTTCACGGACGTAGATCTCAGTAAGATTACCCTCGACTCTCTCTTGGCAAGCGCAGATATATTGGATACCGTCAATGCCACCGATCTGAAGTTGATCATGAGGTTTGAGAACAAGATTCCGTTCAATATTGACGCACGCTTCGTTTTCCTGGACAAAGACAGCATCAATATGAATATGATCTTGTTGCAGGACAGCACCAGCAATCATATCCGCATCCCTGCTCCGAAGATGACTGCTCCGCAGGATGAAAAGAGCTATGGAGAGGTGCTTGAGGCTACAGACGCCACGCTCATCATCCGTATTGACAAGAGTAAGTTTGACCGTTTCGCGGAAGTGAAGCATATCCGCATGGATGCCGCTATTCTCGACAATCCGCAACGGTGTATTATCAAAGACAGCTCCAGTCTCTTAGTGCAAATAGGTATCACTGCGCAGATTGATGCAGTACTGGATTTTAACAAGAAATAATAGGAGGGCGAAACAATGAAACAGATGAAATCTATTTTGGCAGCCCTCGCGGCTGTGTGCACGATTGCAGCTTCTGCGCAGCAGGTGAACACCCTCTATTTCTTGGAGAACGCGCCTATGCGTCATACTATCAACCCGGCTTTCCAACCGGTAAGCCAGGGATATATCAACTTCTCCCCGTTAGGATGGACATCGATGAGTCTCGGCAATAACTCACTGACAATGAGCGATATCTTCATGGTGGATCCCGCTACGGGCAAGACCATCACCCCGATCCATCCGAACGGTGACAAGGAAGCATTCCTGAAACGTTTCCGCAGCACCACGCTCACGAACGGAGAGATGACCTTCAGCTGGATCAACATGGGATTCCGTATCAAGAAGAACGGTTATCTGACTATCGGCATCAACGAGCGTCTTCAGAGCAGTTCCTATCTGCCCAAAGCCATTCCTGAATTCTGGCTGAACGGTATGATGAAAGATCTCAACGGCGGCTTGAACACCTTCAACCTGAACGGTTTAGGTTCCGATGTAACCGCCTATACCGAAGTCGGCGTAGGGTACAGCCACAAGCTCAACGACCAATGGACCATCGGTGGTAAGCTGAAGTTCCTGTTGGGATCGTTTCACGCCGGAACAAACACCAAGAATCTGGCTATTGACGCTTCGGCTTCCCAATGGCATATCCACGGAGACATGGGTATCGATGTCACCGGTCCGATTGAGGATGACTACCTGACACGGTATATCAACAACCGCTCCGTCCGCCAGATTATTGACGGCGAAGGCGCAGAGCCGTTCAAGATAGACAGCCTTATCAACTACAATAATATCGGCAGTCTGTTAACTCCCTCCGGTTATGGAGCAGCACTTGATTTCGGTTTCACATACAAACCTATCGAGCAGTTGCAGATCAGCGCCGCCATCGTTGATCTGGGCTTCATCTATTGGACGGGAAGCAGCAAATACAAGTGCTCTGTAGATACCGTCTTCGACGGTGCCGGCCTGGTGGATTATAACGATCCGGCATACCGCGATGCGGACAACAACTTCTCCACCTCCATCCTGATGGATACCGTCACCACCCGTTTGGGCAATCTGCTCAACGGCACCAAGATGTCCGCCGATGGCAAATCTGGCATGGCGAAAATGCTTACCGCACGCCTGAACGTAGGTCTGGATGCGAATTTCTGGGACAACCGCGTAGGCGTAGGTATCGTGTCCGCTACACGCCTGCATAACGCGCGGATCTATGAGGAGGTGACTATCGGTGCCGCCTTCCGCCCCGTGAACTGGTTCAATATCGCCGTGAGCTATTCGCTGATAGACAACGGCAAATACAGCAATATCGGTGCCGGTCTGGGCTTTATGCCGTATGACGGTATCAACCTCACCCTCGCGTTGGATTATATCCCTACGAGTTATGCCAAGGTGCCTAACTCGAACCTGTATCTCCTCCCGGACAAGGCCAAGATGCTGAATCTGGCGATGGGCTTCTCCATCTGCTGGGGCTCCAACCGCCGCGACAAAGACAAAGACGGTGTATGGGATAAGATTGATATGTGTCCCGGTACACCGCGCGGTGTGGCGGTGGACGAGAGAGGTTGTCCGCTGGACGAGGACAAAGACGGAGTACCCGACTATCTGGACCGCTGCCCCGGTACACCGGCAGCAGCTATCGGATTTGTGGATTCGCTGGGTTGCGAACTGGACACCGACGGCGACGGTGTAGAGGACTACAAAGACCAGTGTCCGAATACGCCGGAGGCTGCCTGGGGTAAGGTGGACAGCGTAGGTTGTCCGTTGGATACCGACGGCGACGGAGTGCCCGATTATATCGACCAATGCCCGGATACGCCGGAGGCCGCTTGGGGTAAGGTGGACAGCGTAGGTTGTCCGTTGGATACCGACGGCGACGGAGTGCCCGATTATATCGACCAATGCCCGGATACACCGGAGGCCGCATGGGGTATGGTGGACAGCGTAGGTTGTCCGATTGACAGCGATACGGATGGTATAGCCGATTACCTCGACGAATGCAACGACACACCGGTTGAGGCATACGGCTTCCTGGACGAGCACGGATGTCCGAAGGACAGCGACGGCGACGGTGTACCTGATTACAAAGACGAGTGTCCGCACGTAGCCGGTATCGCAGCCAACAAGGGCTGTCCGGAACTCAAACGCGAGGTACGCCAACTCCTCCAGAAGGCTATGCAGGGTATCGAGTTCGAGACCGGCAAGGCTACTATCAAGTCCAAGTCCTACCCGCTCTTGGACAAGATCGCCGCTACCTTCATTGAGAACGAAAACTACGTGATTGAGGTACAGGGCCACACCGACAATACCGGTAAGGCCGAGGTTAACCAACGTCTCTCCGACAAACGCGCTAACGCCGTGATGGAGTACCTCAAGAAGAAAGGTGTACCGGCAGAGCGGATGTCGGCGCACGGCTATGGTCCGGACATGCCTATTGCAGACAACAAGACCAAGGCCGGACGTCAGAAGAACCGCCGCGTAGAGTTCAAGATCACCTTCGAGGAGGTACATATCGAGACCATCCTCGACCACGCTGACCAACCGGCTCCCGCTGAATAAGCATTCTGGGTGGCGGCTCTGACCGGCCGCCACCTAACTAACACATTTATAAACAATCATTAATACAACACATTATGGGACGCGCATTTGAATACAGAAAAGCGACTAAACTGAAAAGATGGGGACACATGTCCCGCACATTTACCAAACTGGGAAAAGAAATCACGATTGCAGCCCGCGAAGGCGGACCCGATCCGGATTCCAACCCGCGTCTGCGTGCATTGATCCAACAGTGCAAACGCGAGAACATGCCGAAGGACAATATCGACCGCGCTATCAAAAAAGCTACCGACAAGTCCTCCGAGGGCTACAAGGAGATCAACTACGAGGGATACGGTCCGCATGGCATCGCTATCTTCGTGGAGACTGCCACGGACAACCATATGCGTACGGTAGCCAACATCCGCTCCTACTTCACCAAGTTCGGCGGCACACTCGGTACGCAGGGCTCTCTGCAGTTCCTCTTTGACCGCAAGGCTTGCTTCACCGTGACGATGAAAGACGGCATCGACCTGGACGAATTGGAGCTGGAACTCATTGATTTCGGCGTAGAGGAACTCGGCGTGGACGAGGAGGAGAACACCATCGTCATCTACTCGGATTTCAACGAGGCTATCAACATGCAGAAATACCTGGAGGAGCAAGGCTTTGAGATCCAGTCCATTGAGTTTGTACGTATCCCGAACGACACCAAGGAGCTCACCGACGAGCAACGCGAGTCCGTTCAGAAACTCATCGACAAAATCGAGGAGGACGAGGACGTACAGAATGTCTTCACCAATATGGCAGAATAGTCGAAAGTCAAAAGTCGAAAGTCGAAAGACCTATGATGATCGAAGATTATTTTTCATTAACAGAACGTCAGGCTGGGCAGTTTGCTCAGCTTGACGCGCTTTATCGCGACTGGAACAGCAAGATCAATGTCATCTCCCGCAAGGACATCGACAACCTCTACGAGCACCATGTGCTCCACTCGCTGGCGATAGCCAAAGTGCTGCCTTTCCAACCGGGCACTACCATCATGGATGTAGGTACCGGCGGCGGTTTTCCGGGTATCCCCTTGGCGATCCTCTTCCCCGAGTGCAAGTTTCTGCTCATTGATTCCATCGGCAAGAAAATCAAGGTGGCATCGGAGGTGGCAAACGCCTTGGGGCTGACAAACGTGACCTGCAAACAGGAGCGTGCCGAGGAGGAGAAACAGAAATTCGACTTCGTGGTCTCCCGCGCGGTGATGCCCCTACCCGACCTTGTCAAGCTGGTGCGCAAGAATATCTCCAACCATCATATCAACGCTGTGCCCAACGGCCTGGTGGTGCTCAAAGGCGGAGATTTACAAGAAGAACTCCGCCCTTTCAAGGAGGCGGAGGTCACAGATTGCAGTACATTCTTCAAAGGAGAATGGTTTGCGACGAAGCAGGTAGTTTACCTACCCTTATGATCCCAAGCCCCGCCCTCGCGGGGCTTGCTGTTTTTCAAAGGAAAGTTTTGCGGGGGATTTGAATATTCTTACAAATAAAATTGCGGGGGATTTTGGTATTTTGATAAATAAAATTGTGGGGGATTTTGGTATTTTGATAAATAAAATTGTGGGGGATTTTGATTTTTTATTCAAAACACTTGCGTAATTCATTTATTTTATGTAACTTTGCAGCAAATTACAATCCCCCGAACCGCGAATGCGGATTCGGGGGATTTATTGATATATTCATTGCAAGTACTTTTCGTTTGCAGTCTGTTAGCAGTCATTTACATTACCATCTCGTTCGCATCCTGCACGTTCTAAATGGGTTCTAAGTGGTTTCACAGGAAAAATGGCATCCGCTCTAAAATCTCAAACATGATTATAGTAGAGCCTTTGCTCAGTTCTTTTCTATTAGCCTCCAGCACATAACAAGAGTGGTACCGCCCGTCTTTGTCTTGAATACAATTCCGGCAGACGATTGGGGCCTCTGCAAGAATGCCTTCTTGGGCAAAGAAGAAAGTCTTCTGCTCTGGTTGGTCACTGAACATCTGATATTCTATGTATTCCTCACCAGCTTTGCGAACCACTGCCACTTTGTAACATATCTCCGCAATAGAATCACGCAGCAGGTTGACCAACTCTGCACGTGCATTACGAAAAGCGATACTATCTGCTTCTGCCTGCGTCGCAGCACATCCATAGCCCATACGGCTAATGGTGCTATCCGTCATCTGCACTGCTTGTTCGCATGCCTCGCAGACCACCTCCCTACTCTCCGCGAACATAAACATACCAGATAACAATAATCCTAAAATAATTGTCTTCCGCATATATTTCTTTTCTATTTCTACTTCTCATTCATTTCATTGGCTTGCTGCGCTTGTATTTTCTGGGATGTACAATTTTCCATCCGCACTTCGGACAGAAATTATCCAAACTCTTTATGCAACCATTACACCTAGGACAACACATAAATTAAGAAGTATGTCTCACTACTATAATACTCGCCTCATATAAGAGATATAGCGGCACAGTTACTAATATTAGCGTCATTAAATCAGGAGGAGTAATGATGGCTGCTACGATCATTATGATGATTAGGGCATACTGGCGGTATTTTACCATGATTTCGCTATCTATGATATTTAGTTTTGCTAAAAAATAGGCTATTATAGGTAATTGAAAAACAACGCCCATTACTAACGTAAGAGTCACAAAAGTTGAAATATAGCTATCCAAAGTAATCGTACTATGCACCTGCTCGGATACGGAATAGGTTCCCAAGAAACGGAAAGAAATGGGAAAAAGGATAAAATAGCTCATTAATACCCCTACAATAAAAAGCGTATAGATGATGAGCAGAACGGGAATAGAATACTTGCGCTCGTTTTCATAAAGCGCAGGAGATATGAAACGGAATAGTTCAAACAAGATATACGGAGAGGCGCAAAGCAATCCAAGATAAAGCGAGGTGGAAATATGCGTCATGAACTGACTGCTAAGATCCGTAGCAATCATATCCACCTCAAATTGCGTAAAATGGAAATCATAGCCCACCCATGCAAAGAAATGCTCAATCCAATGGTACAAACAAAAGTTGCTTTTACTTGGCGCAAGGAGCAGGTCAAAAGTGGTGTCCTTGAAGCAGAAGATGGCACATGCAAAGGCGGCTGTCACTATCAACACCCGAAACAACATCCGGCGGAGCACCTCAAGGTGTCCGCCAAACGTCATCATTTGATTTTCATCACTCATTTTTTTGCTCTTGCGGAGTTTGTCGGGACTGTTCTTGGTCAGAAGATTCCTGTGGCTGCCCGTCGCTGTTTATTTCCTCTTTAACATCCTTCATGCCTTCTTTGAACTCCTTGACGCCTTTCCCTAATCCACGCATGAGTTCAGGCAGTTTCTTCCCGCCAAAAATAAGGAGTGCGATACCACCGATAACAATTATTTCTGTTGTTCCGATGAATAATAAGACCATGTTCAGCATAATATCTATTCTTTTAGTTTTCTGGCGTTACAAGAAATATCTCACAGGTTTCAAAATTTATATTCCAGTGCCCATTTTGTGCTGATTCCCATTTATATTTCTGCGCCATGGTATCCCACCAGTTTTGGAACCTCGAACCTGTTTCACCTAAATCTTTTATTAATTTCTCATACAGGTCGGCATTATCGGCTGTCAGAATTTTTGCCAACTCATTCAGACCATTACGACGCTCAAAGAGCATTTGAATCTCATTCTTTTCGTCAGGTGTAACCTGACCTACTAATTTCATCATAATTGTTAGAATTGTTCCCGTACATCAAACGGGTCGAGGTAATCAATTTGTTTTATTTCTTCGCCTGCTAATAAACCCATTTCTTTTAGTTTCAGCAGTAAGTCACGTGCGGCATTACGTTCCAAATGAGCCAGTACACATTGCTGATGACTTGGCGTATTATTGTCCCAAGTCATTTTTTGGTTGAGCCAAATACAACGGTTGCAATGGTATGCATCGCAAATACGACAAAGCGGTGCATGATCGAGCTTGAGCAACTGCGGATTAGGAATCTGCAAACCTGCTTCCAAATCTCCCACCGATCGTTCTGAAGATGGTTTGTGATGATTCAAGCGGTTGCTGATACCCATTTTCTCGTCGTAATAGAATGCCGGACATAGATAGAATTTGCCATTAGGCGCAAGTGTGATATTGCTGTCTCCTGCGCCGCAGTTGTGCATCTCTTTCAGTTGCAAACGATCGGTGAGGATATTCAGTTGCGGTTGTTTGCCCGATTTGTACAGATTGAGCAGAACAGCGTTAAGTGTAGCAAGTGCTTTCTTGTAATCCTCTACTTGATCATCTTTGAAACTCTCTATGTCCGTCAAACAGATATTCAGGCGTGTCACTTGCGGCAACAAGGCAGCAATATCATACTGCTTGGCAATAAAATCGGCGATAGAAAGACGTAATACTACATTTTCTGTAGCAATCGATTTCGGCACCTCATTATATACTGCCACATCACGACCTATCTTCACATGGTCGATGGACTCAATGACTTCGTTATATTCCTCCGGCAATTCGTAGTCGGGATAGACATACTGAATCATCAGATTCTCTTTCATACCAAAGAGAATAGCCTTTTTGAGGGTCTCCAGAGGAATGAGGTTGCGTCCCTTGAGTGGATTCTCAGCATGGCAATATGCCACGCTTGTATCGTCCAATAAAATAACTAAGTACTGTAGCATGGCATTAACAGATTTCGGGTTTTATATCTTGTTTATTAGCTTCGAACTCTTCACGTTTGCCTTCCATTTCCAGTTTGCGATAGAGTTTATTCCAATAATAATTATTCGCACGCACACGTGCCTTGTGCATTTTGCAGATAGCGGTTGCACGTTCAAAGACAGTGTGGGTCTTTGCGGCATCAAAGTTCTCGCCTTGACACCATGCACAACCTTCCGCTACTTCGCAGTTTATACATTCAGGTGTAGATTGTGTACAACGATCAAGCGTAAGGAACGGACGAAGTTTGTTCTTGTCTATGCCATCATGAATATTGCCAATTATCCATGCTTCCTTGTCGCGAAGTGAGTATTGCGCAAAGCGAGTACAAGGATAGAAGTTGCCGGCTGCATCAATAGAGAGCATCTTTCCAGAACCACACCAATTATTATTCCGTAATACAGGATCAAGAGGTTTGCCTATTTTTTCATTAAAAAACGAACATTCATGATTTTTATATAAATCGTTATCAATTATTGCATCAGCAAGTTGTACTAATTGACTTTCAAATAATATATCATCACCATCTTTCCATACATTTTCAAAAACGCAATTTATGTGAATAGTATGGATACCCAATTCGTACAAATGGAGCACAGATTCAGTAATGTATGGTATATCTGCACTGCTTATCGTCACTTTTGTATTTGCTTGTTGAAATTGCGTTACATATAGAGGAATGTTTTTTACAACATCGTCATAAGATCCTTTACCAGAATTTTTATAAACACGATTCAAGTCATGTTTCTTTTTGGTACCATCTATCGTGATTCCGATATTAAGATGCGACTTGTTTTTCTCAATAAATCGTTGAATTTTTTCACTTCCATAATTTAGACCATTTGTAGTAAAACCGAAAACATAATCATTAAACCATCTATGATTTAATCGGTATAATTCTTTTTTTATATAGTCGCAAATCTTGTCTATCAGATCTATTTCCAAAAATGGTTCTCCACCAATAAATTCGAAAGCAACAGATTCATTGGGAAATAAATTTTCGTTACCTAAAATATAGTTAATAGCCTGTTTGGCTGTTTCAAAAGACATACGTTCATTAGTATTTTTACCAACAAGGTAACAATATTTACATGCTAATTGGCAGTCTTTTGTTACTATAAAAGTTATAATTTTTCTCATAATACAACGTTATTATCCATTATCTAAACGTATTGTGTGCAATATGGATCAGTTAGGCACACAATACGTTTAGATAACAGGGTTACTTTTGCCAACGGTCGCAACCATTCCAGCAATCAGCGGTGCAACCATCATCGCAATCACCAGAGCATCCTCCATCACACCCGCCAGAACATGATTTGCTGCAACTACCGGAACAAGAGTTTCCGCAACCACTGCTACTGCCACTACTTGGCTCATTTTTTTCGCAAGAAGTCAAAACAGGTGAACCAAGTACTGCGATAGCCAATACAGGCAATGCTGCCTTTGCTGCAGATTTGAAGAACTCGCGTCGCGACTGGAGTTCTTCGTTCTTTTTGTTGTTATCCATAACTTTATAAAGTTTGAAATTTTGCCTACTCTTTGACGGATTTTCGGCTACCTCCGTTCATATCTATTATGTAATTGTAGTTATCTGCTCTATGTTCTATTATTTAAGGTACGCATACGCGTGTGTGTATATACACATATACGAAAAAGCGCAGACTTCGCTATTGCTCATCTACGCACAAGGGTCTTAGCACTTACCCCACCAGTCAAATAAACAACAATGAAACCTACGCCGATATGACAAACCCAAGAAAAGGTACAAGGTACCATGTACAATGTACAAAGGGCTGATAAATGTCATACCCGTAGGCGTAATTGCTTACTTTGCTTTTGACTAGTGTTGAATTTGAAAAAGTGTGCTAAGCTTTTTGTGCGTCAAATACAAAGCGTCAATAAACGCCTTTTCAATATGTAATGAATCCCTCTTACCCTTCCGCACAAGGCGGACTCGGCGTAAGTGATTCCTGCGAAACAAGTTCATCCTTTGCACGTCACTCCGTGCATGAACTCATTCCGGCTGCAAAATTACAACAAAAGTTTGACATAAACAAATATTTACGCATAAAAATTAGATTTATTTGATTTTTTAACGAAAAAACGGAGCATATGATCCGCTTCTATGAAATAATCTTGATGGATGTTCAAGTGAGATGTTTCACAAGAACATACACATGTAAAGATATAATTCCTTTGGCATCGCGTGAACCGGCAAATGCCTCTTTGGCAAGGGGAAATAATTTTAGTTACTTTTTAGTATCTTTTTCCGGGTGCAAAGGTAGTAATAATTTCTGATTATACACAAGAAAATCTGCATTTTGTGCAGATTTTCTTGTAAAAAGAATCTCTTTGGAGATTTAGGCCTCGGTTTTAAGCCTCGGAGAACTGGTCTTTGCCAACGCCGCAGAGGGGGCATGCCCAATCAGCGGGAAGGTCCTCGAAAGCGGTGCCGGGAGCGATACCGTTATCCGGATCGCCTGCTGCGGGATCATATTCGTACCCGCATACATCACATACGTACTTTGCCATAATAGATTGATGATTAAAGATTTATAATTTATGATTTGTATTACAACTCCTGTCCTTGGAGTGTGTATGTCTTGTCGCCGCGACGGATAAGCAGTTGACCGTCATGGAGTATTTTTGTACTCTCAACTCTAAACTCTAAACTCTCAACTCCTTCTTCAGAAGGCTTATAACCGTCATCCATCGGCATCTTATGGGTCATCGCATAATCCAGATACATCTCCAGCATCGTATAGCCGGAGGCGTGACGGACGTTATTATCCGCGATCTCCGGATTACAGCCGTTGACACTCTCCCACTCGTCCGGCATACCGTCTTGGTCCGTATCTACCAATGCCGCGACAGACGGATAGGCATAGAAGCCTTCGGCATCCTCTTCGGTATCGATGATACCGTTGCCTCTGGATGCTCCGCTACAGGTAGCCTTCTTGTTGCGGGTGTCGTCCACCAAGCGCAGTTCCACATGATCGCGCGGGAAACAACCTGCCGTGTCCAAAACCGTCTCATACGCTTCCTCCGCCGTTTGGTAGTCGCCTACAGCATAAGCGTACAGTTCAAAATCATAGCGGCCATAGATAGAATCCTCCGTCCATTTCCACCAAGGCGTTTTCGGGCGAATCAATGTATCCACGCGCAGAGTATCTACCTTATTATAAGGCGATTTACCCGCAACAGCAGACCAGTTATCAGCCGTAGCCGAAGGAACTCCATCGAACACATTGCCGCTCAGATACCATTGACTGGGGCCCCAAGAGGTGGCACCGGAACGTGCTTTCTCCACCGAGAAGAAATATTTCTTATTCGTCGTATTCGGCCCCACTTTGTAGTAGTTGTTGATAAAATTGCACTCGTGCGCAGAGTTCAAACCATTATACTCTCCTTCCGCTAACTTAGCGGTGTTCTCACCGCCGTAGCAACCGTTCGAACCTCCCTCGAAATTATACTGCACATTATTGATATAATCTATATACACCACACAGTCGTTCACGCCCTGCGCACCGTTGAAACGGCACGAACGCTTATTATTGTGAACCAACAAGTTATGATGATACGTAGCCGGAGAACCGCCCCACTGGCAGCCATATGCACGCTGGCCTTTCTTGTGTCCCGCATCATACAGGCCTTCATGTACAATACAATATTGCACTGTGATAAAATGGCTGTCATAGGAGTTCATGTTCTCCTCCATGGACCAACCGAAATCACAGTGGTCAAAGATATAGCTCTCGCAGTTCTCCGCTCCGGCGGCGTTGGTATCCAACAGTTTTCCGTTCACATCGTATTGACCTAAACGGAAACGGAGATTACGGACAATAAAGTTCTTCGATCCTCCGAAATTGACTTTGTTATGCGTAATCACGATACCCATACCCGGAGCTGTCTGTCCGGCGATAGTGTAGTTCTGGCGGCTGATACGCAAGTCCTTGACAAGACGTATCTCGCCGGAGACGGCAAAACAAACGGTAATCGGTTCGCCGGGGTACTGCTGCACCGCCCAGCGGAGCGTGCCTTCCGTGGTACCGTTTGCATCGTCTGCCAAAGAAGTGACATACACCACTTTGCCGCCACGGCCGCCGGAGGTGTATTTGCCGAAACCTTCTGCGCCGGGGAAAGCAACAATCGTGTCCGGCAAAAGGGAAACCTCACCCCGACCCTCTCCCCATGAGAGGGAGAAACAAGAGGACATAATGGCAATAAAAGAAACCAAGAAAATCTTTTTCTTAGCCACAAGGGCACGATTAACAAAGTTATTCATGATATTTGGGTTGTTAAAGCGCGCCATAGTGCGTCATCGGGCACCGGCGCAGTGATACATATGTTTTGTTTGCTGACAGGATGGACAAATGCTATCTGCCGCGCATGGAGACAGATACCTCCGTCGGGATTGGAACGCTTCGCGCCATACTTGAGGTCGCCTTTGACAGGACAACCGATAGCCGCCAACTGGCAGCGGATCTGGTGATGCCGTCCGGTCTCCAGATTGATTTCCAGAAGCGTATAGTTATCTCCGCGGACAAGGGTCTTATAGGTCAAGACGGCCAACTTAGCATCCTTGGCACCCGGCTTGGCAATATACGATTTGTTCTGCTGCTCGTTGCGGACGAGCCAGTTCTCCAACCGCGCTTCGGGTACTTTCGGTGCGCCTTGCACAATCGCCCAATAGGTCTTCTTAATTGACAATTGACAGTTGACAGTTGATAATTT
This sequence comes from uncultured Bacteroidales bacterium, assembly GCA_902799185.1. Lineage (GTDB taxonomy): Bacteria > Bacteroidota > Bacteroidia > Bacteroidales > Paludibacteraceae > Colicola. Next base: position 43,919 of record CADBZO010000020.1, read on the forward strand.
CGATTTCTCTTTGAACATCTCATTCAATCGGGTCAGGGCCTTGCTCGTTCGGGCAAAGAGCACTACCCCGCTCGTGGGTCTGTCCAAACGGTGGGGCACTCCTAAGAACACCTCGCCGGGCTTGTTGTATTTCTCTTTGATATACGCCTTGACGATCTCCGATAGCGGCGTGTCACCCGTCTTGTCGCCCTGCACGATTTCGTTGCAGGTCTTATTGACAGCAATAATATGGTTATCTTCGTATAAAACGGTCATGACATTTTCTCATTTAGTCATTTTCTCATTTTCATATTTACAAAAAACGGACTCCGAAATAGAGCACGGCATTCCAGTCCCACGTCATGGTTCGCATCCGTATCTCGGGGTTATCGATGAGCGTCGAACCGTCCCCGGTAGCAATCATTCGATCTTTCGCCTTGAAACGGATGTTATTAACGACCGTATTAAAAGCCAGTACAAACCGCGGCGTGATGTTATAGACCAACGCCACTTTCGCCTGGCCCGTGACATAAACCGGAAACTCCGGCTTGAGTTTGCGGCTCAGGATGAGGTTATAACCGGCCTCCTCGGGTATGAACATGCGGTCGTCACCGGTGATAATCATTCGGTTGAGAACAGCCAGCATCGGCGTAGCGGAGACATGCAGCAGGAACTTACCCCTGTTAGGCGTGTAGTTATACCCGTAACCGGCTCCGATAGCAATCTGGTAAAGCTCCATCTCGTTCACTCCTCCGGTACGTGTGACCAGTGCATCGCTGAGAAGCGCCATGCGGGAGTAGATGAAATCCGCCACGATGAGCGGTGCGCCTGCCGACTTGCGCTGGATAAACGACGCATTGAAAGCTGCCGGCATGGAGAACTTACGCCGGTTGAGCGAGACATAACCGGAGAGAAAGAACGTAGTAGTAGCTACTTCGCCGCTGCCCACCTCTATCTTACCGCCTGTGCCGGAAGACTCAATCGCTCCGCCGGAGAAAGTAGTCTTGCGTCGGAAGAGTTCTATGCCATAACCGTTCTGAAGCATGGAGAACTTGAAGTTCGAATACCCGCGGAAGAGGTCTATAGAATAACCGATATTCGTATTCCGATAAGAGAGAACAAGTCCTAACTTAGGTGCTATATTAGAGCCGAAAACCATATCCACGTTCTCGTAATAAGGTACGTCGCGGCAGTGCATCGTGGTATAGACGCTTCCCCAGTCGCCGCTGATGGCCACACGGAAACGGTGTTGCGGCAGAACAAGATACTCCGGATCCACATTCTTCATGAAGAAGCGGTCGGCCTTGTCCAGCATCCGGCTTATCCAGTTTTTATGCGGTCCCGTGGGGTTAATTGGAGTGGTCTGCACTTCCGGCACCGGTAGGGCAAACACCGAATCCAAAGGCGGCAGATACGCCGGAAGAGTATCTTGCGCCATGACGCAGACACTTATCCACAGGAGGCATATCGGTAGCAGACGCTTCATCCGTTTATTGCATTCTCTGGCGCACGGCTTCGTAGATAAAGACACCGGCAGCGACGGACACATTGAGGGATTCGATGGTCCCCGTCATCGGCAGACGAACCTGGTCGGTACAGAGTTTGAGGTTCTCCTCGTAGATACCTTTTTCCTCACTTCCCATGACGATACAGGTAGGCACGGTCATGTCCACCTCGGTGTAGTTACGGTCTGTATGTTCAGTGGCCGCAACAATGCGAAGACCGCTTTCTTGCAGATAGCGCAGTGCATTCTGGAGATTTTCTACCTTGCAGATAGGTAATGAATGCAGCGCACCGGCGGACGCTTTGACGGCATCGCCGTTGATGGCTGCGCTTCCGCGCGTACCTATAATCAGCGCGTCCACGCCTGCACACACGCAGGTACGGGCGATAGCTCCGAAATTACGTACGTCAGTCACGCCGTCCAGCATCATCAAGAGCGGCGTCTTGCCTTCGTCATAGAGACTCTGTACCAGACTGTCCAGAGGCGTGAACTCAATGGGGCTGAGGAAAGCGATGACGCCTTGGTGGTTCTTGTCGGTGAACTGATTGAGTTTCTCCAACGGCACACGCTGGATTTGTGTACCGGTACCTTCCAGTTTGATGAGTAACTCGCGTCCGATAGCCGAACTCATGTCGCGGCGGATGAGCACTTTGTCCAATACCTTGCTCGCGTCAATCGCTTCCATCACAGCGCGGATACCGAAGATCATCTCTTTCTCCGGCGGACGCTTTGTGTCATATTGTTTTTTCTGTATCATAGTATAAAAACCTTTGCGCCTGCAAAGGTACTACAAAAATTGCACATATGCAAGTAAAAAGAGAAAAATCGCCCGGTTTGGACGATTTTTCTTGAATGTAGGATTGATGTAAATCGTACATCTGTCCTTCGTACATTACTTTACCATTGGTCGCTTTCGATGTCGTTGATGTCGAGCGTGTTGGCAGGACTGCCTGCCAATACCATAGACTCCAATGCAATGCGTGCTACAAGCACTTCGGGTTGATTATAATGCTTCTTCATATTTTTTTCTCCTTATATATCAAACGTTAAACATTACTTTACAATCTGTCCTTGTGCGTTGTATTTCACGCCGTCGCGAAGGATGTAGAGAACGCCGTTCTCTATTACCTTTGTACTTTGTACCTTGTCACCTTGTACATTCTCAACGCCGGTAGCCACCTGCTCTTGGTTGAAGACGAAACGCATACGACGCGGCGCGTTGTTCTGCAAACCTGCGTACTTCACATAAGCCTTGTGTGCCTTGAGATTGTCGGAGTTAATCTTGTAGAAACCGACACCGTACTGAGTCGTTCCTGAGAGTACGTAGCAGTTCTGGCGTGTCAAACCGTCAATATCCGTAACGGCTGTTGCTGCATCCACACCTTCGAGATCGTTATTAGCGGAAACGCTAACCGGTACTTCGAAGCTCATCGCGAGGGTGTAGTTCTCAGCAGACGATTTGAGGATAACGGCTTCGTCGGCAGGAATGACTTGACCAGCTACGGCTATTCTCGTCAGCACGAGATCGCTTCCGCTCAGGTCTGCCACGTATGCCTCTACGCCTGCGGGCAACAGGTACTTGTTCGCGCTGTCATAGAAGGTGCTGTAATAAATACCATCGTTCTGCGGGTCCTTGTTAGCCACAATCGTTTCACCGGTCGGAATATCCTCGTAGTTCGGCATAACCGGCTTGATATAACTATAGGTCGCCAAATCAGCCAAAGCTTGCTCGATCGTTACTTGAGTGCCGTCTGCGTCAATCTGCACTGCCGCCATGGCATTGAAGATCACCTCTCCGCCGATAGCCGGGTTGGAGGTAGCTAAATTGCCGTGGATCAGACCACCGGTCATCCAGAAGCCTACATTACCGTCGTTAGCTACGCTGTTATATACACCACCACCTTGTGCGGCGTGGTTGCCGGTAATTGTACCACCGTACAACGTGAAGGTGCCGTTATTAACGATTGCTCCACCGTTGCCGGAGTTGTAACCACCCTTAATCTCTGCACCGCCTACGTTGTCCGTAATGGCGAGCGTACCATTATTAACGATCACGCATCCGTTAGCCTGTGCGCTCGTCAAGTGACGATCCACACTAAAGCCGTTCAGATCGAGTACGACCGTCTTACCTGCCGGTACGATCAATGCACCGTCGAGGTTAGTAGCCGTCAGACTCTGACTCAGTTGGAGGACGCCACCGTTAGCCATTGCGGCATTCAGATCTGCCCATGTAGCGATAGCACCGCCGAGCTTATTCATCTCGGTCTCGGCCAGTTCACTCTCGATACCCGTGATCTCACCGTTAGCATTCGTCGTTACGTGCAGTACCTCATGGCTCAAGCCCGTCTGTGCCGGCAGGTTGACATCCAGATTATACGTGTACGTTCCGTCACCGTTATCGATTTTCTCAGCTTGTGTAAAGTCTCCGAACGGAATATCGATGCTATAAGCGCCCCCCATGAAGGTTGCCTCGAAAGAGTTTTGCTCCATACCTTGTGCATAGGTGATCACACCGGTATTTACGCCATAACCTGCCCATACATCGCTACCGAGTGCATCGTAGAGTTCAGCAAGGATAGCAAACATTTCCATGTTCGGCATGACAGGTTTGATGTAATCATAGGTTGCCAGACTTGCGATAGCGGTAGCTGCACTAACGGTGTTACCGCCTGCGTTGATCTGTACGACGGCCAGGTTGCTGAACGTCACATCACCCTTGATAGCCGGATAGCTGCTTGCTTCGTTACCGTCAATCAAACCGCCGGTCATCCAGAAGCCAAGCGCACCATCGTTCGCTACGTTGTTATAAACACCGGCACCTTGTGCGGCGTGGTTGCCTGTGATCTTACCACCGTACAACGTGAACGTACCGTTGTTCACGACACCACCACCGTTGCCGCTGTTATTACCACCCTTAATCTCACCGTTGCCGACCTCGTCCATGACAGCGAGCACACCGTTGTTCACGATGACACTACCATTAGCGACAGCACTTGTGAGCGCACGGTCAATAGTATGTCCGTTCAGGTCCAGCATCACCGTTGTGTTCGCCGGTACTTCCAGTGCCTCGGCATTCGCCGGAGCGGTGATGTCATGCGTCAACTTGATTATTCCGCCTGCGGTCATGGCTGCTTGCAGCTCTTCCCAAGTAGTGATCTCATTGTTGGTCTCTTTCTTCAGGTCAATCTCAGCGATGTCGCTGTGGATAGCCTCGATTGCACCGTTGCTATTGAGTGTTACGTGCAGGGTTTCCTGCGACATACCCGTTTGTGCCGGCAGACTCACTACCAAGGTGTAAACCGATCCGCCTTCTGCGGTGGCAGTTTTGCTTGCAGCAGTAAAGTCACCGAACGGGATATCGATGGTATAGGTGCCACCCATGAAGGATGCGCGGAACTCATTTGCCTCATCACCGCGGCTATAGCTGATCACACCGGTGTGTGTGCCGTAACCGGTCCAAACGTCGTTACCCAATGCAGCGTACAACTCAGCCAGAATAGCATACATCTCCATATCCGGCATTACCGGCATGATATAACTATAGTGCGAGAGACCTGCAACAGCGGTAGCCGGACTAACCGTGGTACCGTTGGCATCCACCTGAACGACTGCCAGATTATTGAAGATCACATTACCGCTGATGGCATCGTTTCCGTTTGTTGCCGTATTACCGTCAATCAGACCACCGGTCATCCAGAAACCTTGCGCACCACCGTTGTTGTATACACCTGCGCCTTCTGCAGCTGCGTTGCCGGTGATCTCGCCTGCGTAGAGGGTGAGGATACCGTTGTTGAGGATACCACCGCCGTTACCGGTTGTCTTACCACCCTTAATCTTACCGTTACCGGCCTCGTCCATGATAGCAAGCACACCGTTGTTCACGATGACGTTACCATTAGCTATTGCGCTTGCGAGCGCACGGTCAATAGTATTTCCGTTCAGGTCCAACATTACTGTTGTATTCTGCGGAACCTCTAATGCTGCATCGGTGCTCTCTGCGGTGATGTCATGCGTCAACTTGATCTTTCCGCCTGCGGTCATGGCTGCTTGCAGCTGTGCCCAAGTAGTGATCTCATTGTTGGTCTCTTTCTTCAGGTCAATCTCAGCGATGTCGCTATGGATTGCCTCGATCTGACCGGTGCTATTGACCGTTACATGCAGGGTTTCCTGCGACATACCTGTCTGAGCCGGTAAGCTAACGGTCAGGTCATAGATATACTTGCCACCGTCTTCATGCTTCGAAGCAGCGGTGAAGTCTCCGAACGGAATATCGATCGTGTAGGTACCACCCATGAAGGATGCGCGGAACTCATTTGCCTCATCACCGCGGCTATAGCTGATAACACCGGTGTTTGCTCCGTAACCGGTCCAAACATCATCACCAAGCGCTGCGTAGAGTTCTGCCAGCGTAGCGAACATATTCATGTCCGGCATTACCGGCTTGATATAATTGTAAACATCCAGATGTGCCTTTGCGGTATTTACGCTGACGGTGGTACCGCCTGCGTTCACTTGCACAACCGCCAAGTTATTGAATGCCACTTCACCTTCGATAGCCGGATAACTGCCTGCCGTGTTATTGTCAATCAGGCCACCGGTCATCCAGAAACCTTCCGTGCCGGAATTGGAGATGTGGTTATAGACACCACCTCCCATCTCATCGGCATGGTTGCCGGTGATCTCGCCGCCGTAGAGGGTGAACGTACCATTGTTGTACACACCACCACCTTTGCCGGTTGTGTTACCACCGGTGATCTGACCGTTGCCAGTCTCGTCCATGACAGCGAGCACACCGTTGTTCACGATGACGCTACCATTCTCCTGTGCGCTTGAGAGGGCACGGTCAATGATATGACCATTAAGGTCGAGAAGTACGGTCTTGTCAGCCGGTACCACCAGCGCTTCCGCATTCGCCGGAGCAGAGATATTTTGCTTCAGTTTGATCATTCCGCCTGCGTTCATCGCTGCTCGCAGTTCTGCCCAGGTAGTGATTGCGCTATCGCTCTCCTTCGTCATCTCTGCGCCTGCATGAACACTCGTTACACCGGTGATCTGACCGTCAGCATTCGTCATGACATGCAGTATCTCGTGGTCCATACCGGTGATCTGCGCCGGAAGGTTCACTTCCAATGTATAGGTATGACTACCGTCACCGTTGTTAAATTTCTCAGCCATGATGAAATCATCGAACGCCAAGTCGATGGTGTAGGTACCACCCATGAACGAAGCACGGAACTCATCCGCCTCATCGCCTCGGCTGTAACTGATCACACCTGTCTCGGCTCCGTAACCTGTCCATACCTGGTCTCCTAATGCATTATAGAGTTCAGTCAAAATCGCATTCTTGTCCGCTGCCGGATTGCTCCAAAGGGCTACTAAGTGTACATTATGTGCAGGCATGGTAGCCGGAATCGCTGCATCCCAACCGATAAACGTATGATCTTCACGGGTCGGGTTGGCCGGTGGAGTAACTGCCGTGCCATAGTCCTGCGTGATCGAAGCGACCGGCGTACCGCCGTTGCTGTCAAACGAGATGGTATATTGGTGTACCGTCCATTGCGCGTACAGCGTCACCGGACCCTTGTCGGTAGCGGTAGCGGTAATGACGGCCTCATTGTCATATGCGATGCCACTGCCATCCGGTTGGGTGTTCCAACCTGCGAACGAATAACCTGTGCGGCTGAATTCGTTGTAGTGCAACTGAGCACTGTTCTCAACGGTCTGAACGTTCATCGTACCTGTTCCGCCGTTCGGGTCAAAGGTAACATACTTGTAGTAGTACCAGGTATAATTCTCTGACGTACTCTTGAAAACCGCTTTCTCTGCCACACCATTGTCATATGTTGCGTAGGTACATATAACTTCCGTCAAGAGGATATACCATCCTTTGGTAGCGTCCGCTGAACCGTTGCTATTATCAAAATCAAAGGTATAATTAGCGGACTGACTTTGCCATGAGCCGTTCTTCGTACTATTGACCAGATAGGTGATACGCTTGGACGAACCGGTACTATTTGCCATGCCGTGGGTAAAATCGACATTCCAAGCCTGCAATTCGGTCTGATTGGTATGGGCATACAGAGCCGCTGTGGTGTTATATTTCGCACAAGAAGAAGACACGGTCAAAGTCGCTGTCAGTCTTCTCTTAGCGTAGGAAGGAATCGTTTGCTCGTTCTTATAAATAGAGTAAATACCTTTTTTCTCGTTTGCTCTACCTTTACCGGTGGCTTGACAACCGATACCTTTGTCGCCTGCATTGATAAACGATACGTTTCCCCAATTGCCTAATTTGCCGTTGAAGCCATTGTAACTGATGGCTTGCGAATTATTATTGGGGGTATTGGTTCTACCGGTTTTGTAGGCAACATAAGTCCAACTACCCGTTTGCTTCTCCGAACGCCAATTAGCAGTATAAGACTTGTCGCCCGTCGAACCCTTGGCAATCGACACGCTGGTCTGCGGTGTATTACCGTTCGAACCCGTCCATCCGGTGAAAATATAACCGGAGCGCGTCGGGGCTACCAGCATAAAGGTATTGGTCTCTATCGTATAGTTTGCCGGGTTAGTAGCCGTACCGCCCGCGAGGTCGTACGTGATCGTATAGTCAATCGGTGTCCAGTTGGCGGTATAAGTCTTGTTACCCGTCGAGCCCTTGGCGATGGAGACAGAGGTTTGCTTTGTGGAGCCGTTCGAACCCGTCCAGCCAGCGAAAATATAACCAGAGCGGGTCGGGTTAGTGAGTGTGAAGGTGTTGGTCTCCACATTGTAGCTCGCCGGGTTGCCTGAAACGGAGCCTCCGTTGAGCGTATAAGAGATAGTGTAGTTCACTGTCTGCCACTTGGCATAGAGGGTTGCACTCGCGTTCGCGGAATAGGTAGCACCCTTGGCATAATTAGTACCGCTTCCGTTTTGTTCGGTGTTCCAACCGATAAAGGTATAGCCGTCACGTGTCGGAACGGTGCTGCTTAACGTTTTGTCTATACCGTAGCACTTATAGTCTGCTGCGGGAGCACCATTACCACCATTGGCGTTATACGTAATGGAGTATGGAGCGGGCACCGTAAGTGTTGCAGTGGGAGGCATGCCACTAAGATACGAGTGTCGCATAAGAGGATTACCATCATTTCCTACTGCATCAAGTGCATACGCTCTAATGCGATACGTACCGGCACCACTCGCTTCCATAATGTTAATGTAGCGGTCAATCTTGTGATAACCGGTGTATTGCGGGTTGACACCATCCTCGCGCCATACATCCGTAGTACCGAGGTTGTAACCATGTTGATTGATGTACGAGTCACCGCCATTGGGCTGGTCAACATACACATGGATAGGGAGTGAGGTATCAGCATCCGGATCGTTTGCCCATCCTACGAGATGTATAGATCCGGGATGAGCCGTACAGACATCGACATAGCCTACAGGCTGGCTCGTTGCCCAGCTCATTCCCACGCTTGCCACGAGGGCGAGAAGAAATGTAAAGATCTTTTTTCTCATAAATTTTGATTTTAGTTAAACATATTTGTTTAGTTTGATTAGTTCAAAAATCTCTTACAAAATTATAAAGAAAAATGCGCATACGCAATACGTACACGCATAAATTTACGCAAACTACCCTAAATGGGCAAAAAATTTACGCAAACTACCCTAATGAGGCGATCCACGCGGTGGGGTTCAGTCCTGTTTCCCGATTGAAGACTTGGGTGAAGACGCGGCGGGAGGAGAAGCCCGAACGCTCCGCCACTTCCTGTATTTTCATATCGGGCTGTCCGGTCATGAGGCGTTTGGCTTCCTCGATACGCAGATGGTTGACCCACTGGTAGAACGTGCAGCCGTACTCGCTGTTGATGAACCGGCTAAGATAGGAGCGGTTGAGCGGCAGCACTTGGCGCAAGTCCGACAGCTGGAAATCAGGATTGAGGTATGGTTTGTCGGTAGCGAGCCATGCTTCAAGCGTTACCTTATATGCCGCGTACGACTGCTCGTCGTCACTCGCTGCCGGGCTATCATCCTTTGTACTTTGTTTGTCCTCTTGTACTTTCTTCCACGGGTCGGGACGGAAGAGCACGCGGTCGGTGGTATAAGCCAAAACGAACATCAGGAACCATTGCTGCGTGAACGCGCGGGCAGGCTGGTGCGACAAGCAGAGCCAATAGAACACCAAGCCCGCCAACAGCACCATCATCACATAGCGTACGATCCATTGCACGTCGATATTGTCCAAGGTGGAGAAGTTATCCTCGCACCAGATACGGTATCTGCGGATATGCCCGACGAGGATCGCCAGCAAGCCGATCGGATAGAGACCGATGAGCCATCTGAGGTCAAGCGGAACGAAATAATCCAATACCCCCAATATCGCCAAAGGCGCCAACTGCAACAGGGCGTGTTTCCAATCCAGCCATCCCGGACGCAGCACTTCCGTAGGATAGATAAAAAGCAACCATCCGAACACACAAGCCACCACCATTGTGACGCCGGACATCGTGTCTGTCCCCAACTGCATGATTTCAGGGTTGGTTGTTGCGGAAGCAACCAGCATCAGCACTTCCCATATGCCCCATGCAATCAGCATATATGCCCATAAGCGGCGCACACGGATGCCGTCGTGATGCCGCAAACAGAGACCTGCTCCGAAGAAGCATATAGCAGTGGTTACGGTACTACAGGAGGGGTTGATATAGCGGTCAAACACCTCTGCCGGTATCCATTGCGACAGCCATGCACTGACTACCAGCAAGGCGGACAATATCAAACTGAAAACTACTTCCGAACGGTAGTTATACCACAGATTGCGAATGTCGCCATTTGCAACAGTAGGGGATAAAATTGAACCTTTCATTCTGCCTCATTCTTTCATACAAAGGTCTAATATTTCAGCCAGTTGATAAACTCTATCGGGTCGGTGGTGAACGCCATCGGTTCTGCTACTTGGTGTCCGTACGCATCCAACTGCACAAAGAACGGCTGGGCGTTTGAGCCGAACTGCTCACGCTGGATGCGGCTGTTCTCCGTGCCCTCGCTCTCACCGTCGCTGTCTGCATCCAGACGGTCATCCACGAAGAGTTCGATGAACACATAGTTCTGCAGCCTCGTCTTAACGCTGTCGTCATCCAGCACGAACGCCTCCATCTTACGGCAGTTGACGCAACCGTAACCGGTGAAATCAAGGATGACGGGCTTGCCTGTCTGACGTGCATAAGCAAGACCTTCTTCGTAGTCGTTGAAGACCACGCGCCCTTCAATCTCCATCGGCGGCGCAAACGCAGAGATGGCTTTCACCGGCGCCCCCCAGAGTCCTGGCACGAGGTAACCGGCAAAGGCGAGAGAAGGTAAAATAACGAGCACACGGATAATCTTGCGCGTTGTGGAGACGTTCCGTATATTCCAAAGCAGGTAGATTCCGATGCCGAGGAAGCATGCAATCCAGATGGCGATAAAGAGCCGGCGTGGTAATATACCCCACCCGTACGCCATATCCGCCACAGAGAGGAACTTGAGCGAGAGTGCCAACTCCAAGAACGCCAACACCACTTTGAAACTCGTCATCCAGTCGCCTGATTTAGGCGCCTGTTTGAGCCACTGTGGGAACATCGCAAAGAGTGAGAACGGCAGTGCCAATGCTATCGCAAAGCCTAACATACCTATCGCCGGAGCCAGAAGGCTGTTCCCTGCTGCTTCTACCAGCAGCGTGCCGATAATCGGACCCGTGCAGGAGAAAGAGACAATCACCAGCGTGAATGCCATGAGCAGAATACTGAGGAAACCGCCGGTACTCCGCGCCTTGCTGTCTAATGCTGTTGACCAACTGTCCGGCAGTGTGATCTCAAAGAGCCCGAAGAACGAGAGGGCAAAGACCACCAGAATTAGGAAGAAAATGATATTCACTACGGCATTAGTACTCATCTCATTGAGCGCCGAAGCACCAAAAAGAACGGTTACCAGCAACCCCAAGCCTACATAGAGAATTACGATGCTCAATCCGTATAGAACAGCGTCCCGCAGTCCCCCGCCTTTCTTCAGGAAGAAGCTGACCGTCATCGGGATAATCGGCCACACGCAGGGCGTGAAGATAGCGAGCAGACCGCCCAACAACCCTAACAGAAATATCACCCATAGCGACCGCTCGCCATTTTGAATTTTTGATTTTGAATTTTGAATTTGCTCATTACTGCTTGCAGAATGAGCTGTGTACTCCCACACCTCCGGGGCGGTGCACATGACATCGTTGCAACTATTGAAACGGATGGGGGTCAGGTCGGCCTTAGCTACGGTAAGCACGAACGAGTCTTTGTATTCCTCATCGAACTCGCGGTCGCCAAACTCAATAATCGTCATGTGCCAGTTTGGCTCGATGGTGGCTTTCAGCCGCACGCTGTCGCCTGCCTCTTCCCCGCTCCACTTCACCGGTTGCACCATCTGTGCAGCTGCAAACAGCGGCATGCACGCTAATAGTATAAACAGTATTCGTTTCATTCGTTGTTATTGATAATTCGTTGTTTCGCTTTATTTGTTTTCATCCTCGAACGGCAACTCTTCTGCTTCGCCTCTCTCAATGGGACGGATATGGTCGGAGGCACGTTCGGAAGAGATGACGCTTCTTCCCAGTTGGCGCTCCAAGTCTTCGCGGGCGTTCTTGGCTACTTTGCCTCCGGCTTTTGCAGCCTGCTTGCTCTCGTCCATACCTTGCGGGTTACGCTGACGCGACAGTTCGGTAGTCGCTACCTCGGCAAGCGTGTTTAGCGCCAACTCGATGTTAGTCATGTTATCGCGCAGGTTCTCCTTGGTCAAGCCTTTGTGGCGTTTGTACTCGCCGGTAGTCATTCCGCTCCAAGCCTGCGTCAGTACGTTCGTCAGCACGGCAAAGTCTTTCTGCTCCGTTACGCCCGAACGCTTCCATTCATCAGTCAGTTCCTTGCGCATCTCGATGGAACGCATTCGCTCGTTGATCCATTTGTCCGAATAGCCTTGCCGCCTGTAATCCTCCACTGCCATCTGGAAGGTCAGTTCGGGGTCTATCATCTGGTCAATCCGCTGCGCTCCCACTTCCGCGAGCCATCTCTTAACCGGCTCCGCCTTCTTGGACGGAATGGATTGAATAATACGGAAAATCCCCTCTAAATCAGCCACATCCGTCATATATTTTTTGCCATCTGCAGCAGGTAATTTCAGTTGACTACAATTTGTAGCCAACTCACTACCTTCTTTTCTTAACCTGGTCTTTAGGACGCTCCAATACTTGCGTCCATCTGCACTATCCGTTAATACTTGCACTATATCTGCAACCGCAAAATAGTACTTTTCTTCTTCGTCATTCCAAACAACGCGCACGCGTTTGTTCTCAAATAATTGTATTGCCAATTCGTTTGCCATAATTTCTTTTAGTTTCCGGGTGGGGGTACAATTTGTACCCCTCCTCAATCTGTGCTTTCTTCCTAAGGTTGGGGACAATTTGTCCCCTGGTAAAAGTGTGACATCTTGTCACGGTTTCATTGTTTAAATAGCCCCCTCTATATATAATCAAAATAAAGCCCAAATCTATCACCTCAAATGTATTAGTTAGTTGAACATTTGCGTTGTAAAGATAATTGCTTTACTCTATATTCATCCATTTCGCTTTCGTTACTCACTTGTTTTCTTTCGATAAATTGGATGCAATTGTATCAAGTTTTGAAATGTTCAATTTATAGTTCTATCTCCTCCAAATTCTTTTCAACCTCTCTTTTGTGATGAAATAGGTTATATAAAACTTTTATAATACAAGTTAATACACAAAGAAAAGCTGTCATACATATTAGTGCCGTTAATAGATAGCTCCAATTAAATAATATCGCAAATAGTGGAATTATTACTCCGATAACAAAAAGTCCTCCAGTCAAATAAAATAATTGGTATAAGTGCGCATATATTTTTTGTCTATCATCCATTCTCATTCTTACTTTTTTCATTTCCGGTAATATATCGCAATCAATATGTCCTGCTATATTACCAAGTACTTTCCAATCAACAGAATCGAAATGATTACCAAAACTGACATCATTAATTATATATTTTGTTGAATCTTTAGACATTCCTGCAATAAACTCCATCTTTTGATCGGTAAAAGCTTCATCTCGATTTTGACAATTAGATAACACATACCATATTGCATTTATTGAATTTTCAACTTTGTTCAAATAAGCAAGGGAGTAACTTATTGGAGGATTAATGCGATACATTTCTTCATCAAACTTTTTGTCCAATTCATCAAATGCGCCATACAAATCATATGCCCTATCTTGTTCTTTTGGAATAAGGTTCTTTTTATACATTTTTACGTATTGCCGATGCTTTTCATGATTTAAGCAATTATTATCATAATAATAAGAGTGGCAGATCTGGCGGAAATGAGATAGTTTAAGACATAGTGTTTTATATAGTTCACTCATGCGAAGATAGTCCCTTTCATAAAAAGGTATGAAAGTTAAATAGAAAGTTGTCAGCCCCGTAACAATAAGCGCACAACTGGTAATTATTCCAATATAAAAATCTGTCATAATATATTTAGGATATGGGCTATTTGCTTTGTTGTTTTAAATGTCTTTATTGAGTTCTGTATTATTCTTCGGTAAAAGATAAGTTTTCTACATCTCTCCATGAACATACAATTTCTCTAATAGACAACTTAATTTAGCATTCATCATAAAGAATGTTTATCATACTTCTCAATTTTTACAAGTGAGGCTATCGTTGAGAAGTAGATATTAATATAGAAGACACACTATCTTGACAACATATTATTATAATTACTGGGTTCTGTATATGCTCCTGAGAATTTTTCCACAGTCTCTGCTCCTTTTAGTATTCCATTTTTGAATCCAAGCCAGATGTACCCATAATTATACCAACTTATATCTACAAAATCTGATACTTGCCGAGGCTCTCCGCAAACTCTTATAACTTCTGAAGTATTCATTCCGACTCTTGCATTATTAACTGCTTTAGTTGTGATATTTTGCAGATTTTTCTTTATCCGATCTATCTCTGATAATAGCTGTTGCTCTTCTTGGCGATACTTGCTCAACTGCGTTTGAAGCGTTGATAATTGCTTGTTTAGATCATTAACCTTTTGTTGCTGAGTTTGATTTGTAGTTGTTTGTGTGCGAAGTTGTTGGTTAAGTTTTTCAATTTCTGCATTTTTGACTTCGACATTCTGCTTCATAGAATTTAATAATATATGAAGGCTATCAATTACGACATCTGATTGTCGTTTTTCGAGAGTTTGATTAATCTTGCGAACAACATCTGTTGGGTCGGCTACAATCTCTGCACGAACGTAATATTGCTCACCATTCCATTTCTCTTCAAGGATTTTGGTTTCAGTTATACCTACACTCAATTGCTTTATCTCATTCGTAATAAAGTCTTTGGTAATATGACCGCCTTGGGATTCAATAGTATAATTTACATAACTTTCTACATAAACGCCCAATTCTTCCAACAAAAGTTTCTTAACTTCTGTTAGAGCTTGAGTGCGCGCAGAAATTTTACTATCACTTTCGCTCGCTTGGTATGTATATTCGCGAATAAAAGTTTTGTTCTCTGCGTTTACAAACAACGCTACTAGTAAAGTTGATGTAATAAATAAGAATCTCTTCATGGCTCTTTTTTTATTTGTGTAGTCAATATTTCTTTATATTTTACCCAATCAATATTGTGGGGTGTTGATTGATGTTCAAATGCAGTTGTTATATGTTTAGTTGGTAGTTCTATTGCGACACTTGAAATAAATTGCTGTTCAGAAGTCTTTATCGTTTTTTGACAAACAATATTACATCCGACTAAAAGTTGTTTGGATATAGTAGATGCAGTAGTGTGCAGATATTCTTTTATCTCTATGACATTAGCACTGGTTAATGATGCAATGTATATATCAGTAGTACTATTTACTATTGTTTCAATTTGAGACGTAATGCGCTGTCTAGCGACCAATTTTGCTTTACGTAATGAATTAAGCGAATCTGAGTCATAGCCACTCCCTGTTCCGTATATGTAAGCATCATTACTTTGAGTCTCGTAACCAGCACACGGTAATTCATACGTAATATTTGCTGAATATAATGGATGCATTGTGAAAACAGCAATTATTGGGAGTAATATGGTTATAAATCGTTTCATTCGTTAAGCACTATTTTATACACAAACCTTTGCGAGTGCAAAGGTACTACTTTTTTTTGAGATACGCAAGAGAGGACGGATTTTTAGCGAAAATTGATCGGATTGAGGCATAAAAAAATGCCCGAGTGGTTAACTCGGGCGAAAATTTTGCTACTTTATTGTAAAATCATTTCAATTTCTTGTACGTATATGTAAATCCGGGGCCTTCAAGAACGAGCGTTGAAGAAGTTAATTTGCTTACCGTAACAGGAACAGGAATAAAATCCAACGTCAGTTTCTTACCGTCCAACGACCATGTACCTGCCTCCATATCTTCCTCACCTTCAGCAGATATGTACAATTTGTGGTCCTCTGTAAATTCCCAGATTTGGTCGCCCCCAGGGTAACTCTGTCCTTCGGCCTCGATGGTCTGCATTTGCCATTTACCAACGAGATTACCTTCCGTAACCTCATTCTTTTCACAGGAAACAAAGCCAAGGAACATACATGCACTCAGCAAGAAAAACATTATTTTTTTCATCATAATCTTTGCTCTCTTATATCCCATCGAGCATCGGTTCTAAATAATTCTGCGCAAAGGTACAACATTTTTTTGAACTATGCAAATAAAAAATGGAAAAAATGTGTAGATTTTTCGGATTAGAATAAAGAAAGAGGGTTGCTCTCCCCCTATTCCGGCCCTATAATGACACACTTATGACGCACTTATCACGCACTAATCACGCACTAATTTGAGGGAAAAAGAGAGAAAATCCGGGATATTCCGGAACAGAAATGCGGTTGATCGGAATACGAGTACAAAGGTACAAAAAAATTTTGATATATGCAAATTTTTTGCAAAAAAAACTCAGCACAAATGCGCTGAGTACATAACTAAAAAAGAATAATCTAAAAAATATCATTATTCCTCTCTTCGGATACAAGCCCCGAGGGCGTTGAGGCGGGACTCGATGTCTTCGCTCGGTGGAATCAGTTCTTCTGGTTGATCAAATTCACCACCACTTTGACCATGGTGTCTTTTTCTTCCGTGCGGCTCTCGGCAATCATAAGGGTTAGCGCGACAAGGGTGTTGTCCGCCAGACGCTTGGTGCCATCCTCGCGGTAGAGAATGCCGTTGTTGTTCAGGAACCATAGGAACAACGTAGCCGCAATACGTTTGTTGCCGTCTGAAAAGGAGTGGTTCTTTGTCACTAAATACAGCAACATGGCAGCTTTCTCCTCCACACTCGGATAGAGATCCTTGCCTCCGAATGTCTGATAAATCTGACCTATACTGCTTTTGAACGAATCGTCTTTTTCGTTGCCAAACAAAGTGCTACCGCCGAATTTCTCACGCAGTGCCGCTATCGTCTGCATGGCGTTCTCGTACGTGGCGTGGAAGCGCTCTTCGGGCGTAATCTCTTTGACGGTCAGACGCTCGTAATCATAGTTGTCGAGCGTGTCCAGCGCGTACGTGTAGTCCAAGACGACATCAAAAATAGCCTGCGTCTCATCCTCGCTCTCTACTGCTTTGCTTTGTACCGTGCGACCTACAATCTGAACCAACTGCCGCAAATCCGACAACTGCTCACGACGAATCTTTTCGTTGATGGCATAGCCTTTGACAATAACTTCTTTTAGAATCTTTGTTGACCACTGTCGGAAAGCGATAGCACGCTTGGAATTTACACGATAGCCAACAGATAATATTGCATCCAAATTATAGAACAGAGTGCTGTAAACTTTGCCATCTGCAGCAGTATGTTCCAAAATGGAACTAACTGAGTTTGGGTTAAGTTCTCCCTCAATAAAAATATTGCGTAAATGTTTTGTAATAGCAGGACGTTTTACGCCAAACAAATCAGCCATTTGCTTCTGCGTCAGCCACACGGTTTCGTTCTCCATGCGCACATCGAGTTGTACCGTGTTGTCTTCTGCACGATAGATGATTATCTCTCCTCTATTTTCGATGGGTTTCTCGCTCATACAACTATTAATCAATCTTCTCGTTTGATACAAGCCCCGAGGGCGTTGAGGCGGGACTCGATGTCTTCGTAACCACGGTCAATCTGGTCGATATGGTCAATGCGGGACGTGCCTTCGGCAGACATGGCGGCAATCAGCATGGCAATACCCGCACGGATGTCGGGGGAAGTCATGTTGTTACGCTTCAGTTGGCGCTCATGGTTATGCCCCACGACTACCGCCCTGTGCGGGTCGCAAAGGATAATCTGCGCACCCATGTCAATCAGTTTGTCCACAAAGAAGAGACGGGACTCAAACATCTTCTGGTGGATGAGTACGGATCCTTTCGCCTGGGTAGCCACCACCAGAAGCACGGACAGCAAGTCCGGCGTGAGTCCGGGCCACGGGGCGTCGGCTACCGTAAGGATGGAGCCGTCGAGGAAGGACTCAATCTGGTAGTGCTCCTGCGCAGGGATGATGAGGTCATCGCCCTCTTCGTCAATGCGGATACCGAGGCGGCGGAAGGCGTCAGGGATGATACCGAGAACGGAACCAAACCCCACCCCGGAAGGTTCTACGGACGACCACTGGGCGTCCGATCGAGCAGAGCTCTTCACCCGCTCAAGGGAGGGGGTAAGATTTCCTGCGGAAGGAACACTATAGTTACAATCCTTAATACGCAACTCCGAACCCGTGATGGCTGCCATGCCGATGAAGGACCCTACCTCAATCATATCCGGCAGCAGTTTATGCTGCGCGCCATGAAGCGTCTTTACGCCCTCTATGGTCAGGAGGTTAGACCCTACTCCGCTGATTTTCGCGCCCATGTTATTGAGAAGGCGGCAGAGCTGCTGCACATAAGGCTCGCAGGCGGCGTTATAGATGGTGGTTGTGCCCTGCGCCATGACTGCCGCCATGATGATATTCGCCGTTCCGGTGACAGACGCCTCGTCGAGCAGCATATACGTACCTTTGAGTTGCTTGCCGTCAAAACGATAAGCGAGCAAGTCCTGGTCGTACGTAAAAGTAGCGCCGAGGTTCACCATTCCTTGGAAATGCGTGTCCAAACGCCGACGACCTATTTTGTCTCCTCCGGGTTTGGCGTAAGTCACTTCGCCCAAACGCGCCAAAAGCGGACCGATGAGCATAACCGAGCCACGCAGTTTATTGCATTTCTTGAGGAAATCCGCACTCCGCAGGTACGCTGTGTCGAGATTAGCCGCCGTAAAAGCGAACTTGCCTTTGGACAGTTTCTCCACCGTCACGCCAATAGACGCTAACAGGTCGATGAGGTTATTCACATCCAATATATTCGGGAGATTGTCAATTACGACCGTCTCCTTGGTCAACAGAACAGCACAGAGCACTTGAAGCGCCTCATTCTTAGCGCCTTGCGGGGTGATAGATCCATGTAATTTATGTCCACCTTCTATTACAAATGTAGCCATTTGGTAATGAATAATTAATAATTAATATTTCGTAGTTATATGTAATTCACTTCGGGGTGAATGTCAATGCCGAATTTCTCTTTGACGCTTGCGCTGACTTGTGCTGCTAAAGCGATGATGTCATCGGGCGTAGCGTTATTCGCGTTGACGATGACCAGCGGCTGTTTGGGCCACACTTGCGCACCGCCGAGCGTTTTGCCTTTCCATCCGCATTGCTCGATTAGCCATGCCGCAGGGATCTTAACAAGATTTGAGGATTTGAGGATTTGAGGATTTGAAGATTGCACTTCAAAGTGCGGCATATCGGGGTATTGC
>CADBZO010000021.1 GCA_902799185.1 uncultured Bacteroidales bacterium
GGGCTCCAGCCGGAGAAAGTATAGTAGTAATGCTCCTCGGAGTACTTGGAGGGGATGAGGCTCGTGGCAGGCGTCTCGCCGTACTGCACCGTCACCTGATCCAGCACCGTCACGCCGTCCTCGTAATAGAAGGTGACGGTGTAACTGTTGCGTACGCTATCATAGGTGGCAGTATAGGTGGCGTCGCCCTCCACCGGTACTATCTCCTTGTCCCAACCGGCAAACGTGTAGGTGTACTCCGCGGTGGTGGGGCGAGAAGGCTTCTCGCCGGTATAGACAGGTGACTCACCATAGGCCACGGTGGTTTGGGCTAACGGCGAATTATCCGAATTGAGCCAATTTATCGTGTAGCTGTTCTTCGTTGCCGTGAAGGTAGCCGTGTATTCGGCGTTGCCGGTAACAGCCTCTACTTGCGGAGTCCAGCCCGCGAAGGTATAGGTCCATTCGGGTGTGTTCTCCTTAACTATATCCGCGTGCGCGGGCGTGGCTCCGTACTCAAGCGTCTCACTCTCGATGACACTACCATCTTCGTTTTTCCAAGTAATGGTGTAGCTGTTCTTGGTGGTTGTATAAGTAGCGGTATATTCTGCATCACCAGTAACGGCTACAATAGTAGGTGTCCAACCAGCAAAGGTGTAGGTGTTCTCACTATCGGTAGGCTTGGTAGGCGTGGTCGGCTCAACAGGCATTGCTCCGTACTCTACATTTGCGGAACTAATCGTAGTACCGTCTTCATCATTGAAGGTAATGGTGTAGCTATTCTTGGTAGCTGCATACGTAGCCGTATAAATCGCTGCCTCTGTAACCGATGCTATTTCTTTATCCCAACCGTTGAACGCGTAGGTATATTCCGCCGTGCTTGCTTTGGTCGGATCTTCCGGAGCTACAGGAGTTACACCATATTCGAGTTCTTCACTCTTTAATATGGTACCATCCTCGTCCTTGAAGGTAATGAGGTATTTGTTCTTCGTAGCCGTGAAGGACGCAGTATAAGTGGCATCGCCGGTTACTTCTGCAATAGTAGGTGTCCAACCTGCAAAAATATAGGTATATTCTGCCGTACTCTCCTTATATATATCCGCGTGCGCAGGCGTAGCTCCATACTCCAGCGTTTCACTCGCTATTACACTGCCATCTTCATTTTTCCAAGTAATCGTGTAACTATTCTTTGTTGCCGTGAACGTAGCGGTATATTCTGCATCACCAGTAACGGCTACAATAGTAGGTGTCCAGCCCGCAAAGGTATAGGTGTTCTCACTATCGGCAGGTTTGGTGGGTGCGGTTGGTTCAATAGGCATTGCGCCGTACACTACATTTGCGGAACTGATTACACTACCGTCTTCGTCTTTGAAGGTGATGGTATAACTATTCTTTATGCTATCAAAGATCGCCGTGTATTCGGCGTTGCCGGTAACTGCCTCTACTTGCGGAGTCCAGCCCGCAAAGGTATAGGTGTATTCGGGTGTGTTCTCCTTAGTTATATCCGCGTGCGCGGGCGTAGCACCGTATTCGAGCGTCTCGCTCGCTATGACGCTGCCGTCCTCGTTGAGCCAAGTGACGGTGTAGCTGTTGCGTACGCTGTCGTAAGTAGCTATGTATTCTGCATCACCCGTTACAGCTTCTACTTGCGGAGTCCAACCGGCGAAGGTATAACTCCACTCAGCCGTATTAGCTTTTGTCGGATCTGACGGTGCGGTAGGCATTGCACCATACTCTACTTCACTGCTTTGGAGAACCATACCGTCCTCATCCGCAAAGGTAATAGTGTAACTATTTTTGGTGGCATTGTAAGTCGCTGTATAGGTAGCAGCCTCCTTTACGGGCACTACCTCTTTGTTCCAACCGGTGAAGGTATAGGTGTTTGCGCCATCGGCAGGCTTGGTGGGGGTAGTAGGAATGGTAGGCATTGCACCATACTCGTAGGTTTCGCTGCTCAGAACCGTACCGTCCTCATTCTGGAAGGTGATGAGGTAGGAGTTCTTGGTTTGGGTAAAGGTTGCTGTGTATTCTGCGTCGCTTGTTACGATACCTATGCCCGGCGTCCAGCCGGTGAAAGTATAGGTATATTCTGCTGTATTGGCTTTGGATGCATCCTCATGCGTCGGCATTGTGCCATACTCCGCAGTCGTTTGGTCAATCAGTGTACCATCTTCATTCTTCCAAGTAATGGTGTAAGTCTTCTTGACAGCAGTGAAGGTAGCCGTATAGGTGATATTAGCAGTCACCGGAGCCAATGCAGGTGTCCAACCGGAGAAGGTATAGGTATTCTCCGTATCGGCAGGCTTGGTAGGTGTAGAGCCGGAATATACAGGCGTTTCGCCCTCTTGGGCTGTTGTATTTGCCAATACTTGACCATCATAATTGACAAAACGCACCGTATAGAAATGCGGGTCGCAATCATAGAAATAGTGATTGTCAGTAAAGGAAATTACGATACCATAGGTATTCCATGAACCGGTTATTTCCCGGCGCAGGGTGGCTTGCGCATTATCGTATATCTTTTCGTTGCGTCGTGTGAACTGCCATTGTTCATTTCGCCAGCGGTATTCGTTATTTTTAACCACCTCGCTTCCTCTGTATTCGTGTACGTACCATTGGCTGTTTTGCCAATTCCCATCCGAATACCCCTGAACAAGTTGCTCTATTTCATGATTGGCAGCATCATATGTATAAAGATACCGGAATAGGCCCACCCATTGATTGTTTTGCCATCTGTACATGACTTGCAGTGCATATTGGCCGTTAGGGGCGTATTCATAATCATATTTCGAACTACCCTTCCAAGAGTCGGTCGAACTATTCCAATCACCATAATACGTATAGGATGTTTGTTGTCCAAAATCATTGTATTCATATTCATATAGATAATGCCCTACCCATTTGCCATTATTCCAATCCATACGGCAGTTTTTCACCTCACGATCCGCCTCGTCATACGTATGTTCAATCTTGTACGTAGGCACCCAATCATTGTTCGCCCACGAATTATAATGTGCTTCAAATAGTTTCTTGCCGGTCGCAGAATAAGCAGCCGTGTCTTTTCGAACGCCTTTCCATATTGAGTCCGCTCCACATCGCCATTGCGCATTGAGAAGCTGTTTTCCATCATCTACAATGATATCTGTACGGATTATAGAGATCATTTCCCATGCATTGTTCTGCCATTTGGAAGTATGAGTCATGATATTTGTACCGCTTGCATTGAACGTATTAACTATGCGACTATACCTGTTCCAATCATTGTTGCTATATGTATAGGCAGTAGTCGTGTCATTTTTGTTATCAGCATTGAAATGGTAATCCGTGCGTTTGACGCCTACCCATGCATTGTTCAACCAAGAATAATACACCTCTTGTGTCTTATTAGCTCCCGAGTAAACCGTAGTTGTACACGTTCTGTTTACCCAATCCGTTGCTCCATTAGGCCAGTTCTGATTAATCTTCTCAATCTCTTTCCCGTTTTCTTTGGTTGTCAATGTGCGCGTGCCGGTCCCCACCCATGCGTTATCAACCCAATTATAGGAACATTTCTCATTAGGGGTATCAACCGTATTATTGACGCTCCATGTTTTATAGACAAACGCATTACTGCCGGCATCCCATACGGAAGTCATCGTACTCGTTTTTGTTGAGCCGCTGAAGGTATATTCTTCCTTTTTTGTACCTTTCCATACATTATTCGTTAAAGAGTAGTTCTCTACCAATATTGTATTTCCCTGTGCATCATAGTTGGTGATTTCTCGCAAATTAACTACCCAATCACCATCTGACCAATTGTATTTCTCGTGAAGGGTCTGTTTGTTGGCAGCATTGAACGCCCAGATTTCTTTGGACGCACCTACCCAATCGGAACCTGCCCAAGAATACGTGACAAAGGAGATCTTCAGGCTGCCGGAATAGGTATATTCCTCTTTTTTGGTTCCGGTCTTGGTGCCGTTTGTCCAAGCGTAATTCTCTATCTTGGTGATGTTCGCGCCGGAGTAGGCGGTGTTCTCCTGAAGGGTGATAGACCAGTCGGTTGCGCCCCATGCGTAGGTCTCATGGAGGGTCTGCTTGCCGGAGGTATAAGCCCAGATTTCCTTGGACGCACCTACCCAATCAGTACCCGCCCACGAATAGCTGATAAAGGACGTCTTCTGGCTGCCGGAATAGGTGTATTCCTCTTTCTTCGTACCGGTAGCTACGCCGTTGGAATAGCTGTAGTTCTCTACGCGGATGAGGTTAGCGCTGCTATACTCATTCTCCTCGCGGAGGGTCTTTGACCAATCGTCATTTACCCATGCGGATTTCTCATGAAGCGTCAGTTTGCCACTGGTGAAAGCCCAGGTCTCCTTGGTGGCATTCACCCATGCGCCGTTCGACCATGCATAGGTTACGAACTCCGTCTTCTTACCGGACGCATAGGCCGTTGTCTCTTTCTTGGTACCTGTTGCTACGCCGTCCGCATAAGTATAATTCTCCACGCGGATGAGGTTCGCACCATCATACTCGTTCTCCTCGCGCAGGGTCTTGGACCAGTTGTTACCATCACCGATGAACTGCTCATGAAGCGTCTGTTTGCCACTGGAGAAAGCCCAAGTCTCTTTGGAGGAGCCTACCCAAGCGCCGTTGGAGATAGTATAGGTGGCATACATGGTCTGTGTGCCGTTTCCGTCAAACGCCCACTCTTTCTTGGTGCCGGCTGTCCATTTGCCGTTGGCATAAGCGGTATAGAGCGTCTCCAAGGTCTGGAGGTCGTCAGTCCACGACTGCTCACGGCCTTTGACGGGCTGCAACTCGTTGGTGGAAGTATTGCGGCGGTACTCGAAATAGGAAATCTCGCGGAGGGAAGCGTCGTAATCGTAGGTGAAGCGCTGGTCTGCCACCCATGCACCGTTGAGCCAGACGGAGGAGGTGCTGGAGGTCATCTTCTTCTCTCCGGCGAACGTCTTATAGACATACTCGTATTTCTCCGTACCCTTCCAGTCGTTGGCAGCGCCGTCCCAGATATAGACGGCGGTCATGGTCTGTGTGCCGGCGGCATCGAAGGCATATTCGTTCTTGCTCTTGCCGGTCATTGTGCCGTCGGGGCTGTAAGACCAAACGGTGGTACTGATCACATTGCCTTTGGCGTCGTACTCGTAGTAGGTGCCTTCGGTGAGTACGGAGTCGATATTGAAGGTCTGAACAGCCTCTACTCTTGTACAAGACGCAGCCGCAGCCGCAGCACGCTTGGGCGCGCGCAAGGGAGCGGGGATGACGGGCTCTACATACCATTCCGGATCGGTATTGTCTATGGTATCTGCCGCAAGGGTAGCCGTAACGAGTGTATCCAGAGCAAGCTCCGTCTCCTGCGCCTGCGCGCAGGCAGGGACAGTCGGGAGCAAACCTGCCACGAGAAGAAGGGCCGCAAAGAAAAACTGCGGAACGCACGCATAGAGATGCGCAAACAGGCGGCACTCACGTAAAGTGAGCACCGCCTGCTGCGTTGCTAATTCCAAATCACCTCCTAATACGACATTTTCGTAATGGGGGGGGTAATTTTGAACATCAGATTTTTCATCTCTGCATTTTACTCAAAATCGCTTGCAAAATTACGCATAATTTTTCATATGACCAAATTTTTTACCAAAAATCTATCGCTAAAGAGCATTTTTTATTCAAAATGTACAAAAAACACCGTCTTCCCATCGAAAGATGACAAGTGGTCAATTCGCATAGGAATGGAGTCCGCCGAGGAGATAAGAAACGCCGAAATTCCCAAAACAGGCAATCCCCAAAAATAGTGAAATTAGCCCGCACTATTGCTCATGTCGCATTTTTTTTGTAATTTTGCAGCAAATTTGCAAAATTACGTATATGTACAAGTCCACAGACAAGATTTGCGACCTGATGTCGCATGAGGAAGACGCCATCCAAATCATCAGCCGTTTCGGTTTGGAGATGGGCGTAGGCGAAAAGACGATAGGCGAAGTATGTGAGGTACATGGCGTTCACACCCCGACATTCCTTGCCGTTGTCAATTACAAGGTTTTTCATCATAGCGTATTGCCGGAAGAGATAGATATCCCTACCCTCCAACGTTATCTGCGTAACGCGCACACGTACTTCTTAGATTTCCGCCTTCCACGGCTACGCAGGGAGTTGATAGAAGCAATCATCCCCGCCGACCCAATGACTAAAATCCCCGGACTGATATTACGATGCTACGACGAGTTCGCAGATGAAATCCGTACCCATATAGAGCACGAGAACGAAGGTCTGTTTGACGAGCACGAACACGACGACCAGCGTATAACCGACAAGTTGACAGAGATCAAGAACCTGATTATCAAGTACTATCCCACCAATCCGACTTTCACGGAAGGGACCGTGACATACACGCTGATAAGCGTAATGAGCGATCTATGGCATACAGAGCAGGATTTTGCAGACCATTGCGCCATAGAGGACAACATACTGCGTCCGGCTCTGACGAAAGTACAGCCCCCCGCACACCGCCGTCATCAGATGCCGAAAACAGAAGAACTGTCAGAACGCGAGCGCGATGTGCTCATCCAAGTGGTGCGCGGGCTGAGCAACAAAGAGATAGCCGATGTCCTGTGTATCTCCACCCACACGGTCATCTCCCACCGCAAAAACATCGCCCGCAAACTTAATATCCATTCCACAGCCGGTCTGACCATCTACGCGATAGTCAACAAATTAGTAGATTTGAACAGCTTGGAGTAATCCGGTTAGGCCGTCCTTCGGGGCGGTCTTTTTTGTTGCCTCTCCGCGCGCTCCGTCCGTCGGCTATATATGCCCGTCTTTTGAAAAAGCTGTGAGCGGAGCGTAATAATCGACATAGCAAAGCGGCGAAGAACCCAACAAGCCGTGCGCACGAAGGCGCACCCGAAGATGCACATTGCTGTAGCGAGGATCAGTTGCAGAAGAGACTTTTTCATTGTACCGGACTTTTAATCAGCCATATATTGCTGATGCTTAATCTCCGAGTTTGGCATACTCCATTGCAAAGACGTAACCGCTGAAGTCGCTGTACTTCTTCTGGTTCTTGAAGGCAGTGAGGTACGCTGCTTTCTGTTCTGGATCAGCGAGGGCGGTCTTGGCGTTGGCTCTGGCGGTGGCGAACTTGGTGCGCTGCGCCAGTTGGGATGCCGTGGGTTCTTTGGTGGAGGGGTTACAGATCTTGCCGGAGAACACTTTGCCGTTCTTGCGGAAGAAATACATGTCGGAGTGACCACAGATTTTGCCACTCATGGACTCAATAAGTCCCATTGGCTTTACTTGACTCATAATAATGTAGTTGTTTGATGTTAATAAATGGGGTATTTTGAAATCGAGTGCAAAGATACGATACGGGGGAATTGCAGTGTCCCACTGCGTCCCACTAAGTCCCGATTATACACAATAAGTCCCACTCCGTCCCCCCAATAGGTGGCGCGCGTATATATATCGACATAGGTATCATTCTATATCAATCTCAAATGATTGGCAGATATATTTGACAGCAGCAGGCGGAAGGGCTTTGGCTTTAGGTACAACACCCAAAGTACGCAGTTTGCGCCGGTGCATAGGATCTTGAAGCCAACGATAAAGCGTCCGGCGGTTAATACCTGCATGTTCTGCCAACTCCGAATAGGACATAGCTTTGTATTTTGGCATAATGGTTGTTTTTTTGTGTCGTCAACTAGACGGCGTAATTCGAAGAAGAATAATTACCGTCAACTAGACGGCGTAATACGAAGAAGAATAATTAGATACCGTCAACTAGACGGCGTAATACGAAGAAGAGACGCAACGGAGGAGGACGGGGATGGAATGGAGAGAAAAGGCACATAAAAGAAAACCCGCTACACTCACGTGCAACGGGGTCAAACTAATACCATGAAAAAACGGTATGGCTTAGGTTATTTCAGTTTCAGTGTTTTGAGAATAATCGGTTCCATGATGTCATATCCGGCATCGTTCGGATGCACTTCATCGCCGCTCAGTCCGGACCGTAGTCCTCCGTCAAAATCAACCATGGCTGAGTAGTAGTCCACATAAGGGATATGATACGTATGTGCGTAGTTTCGGATAAGCGTATTAAGTTCGCGTATCTGTTCGGGGGCATCGGAAACGTAGGGGTTCCATCGGAAAGACCTCGCAGGAAGGACGGAACAGAGGACGGGTCGGATATGATGTTTTTTTGCCAGCTCGCACATCGAGATGATATTACCCATGATATGTTCAATAGAAATCGTTCCGTTGTTCTGGGCAATGTCGTTGATGCCGCAGAGAATGACGACCGTCTTCGGACGGAGGTCGATGACATCCTGCCGGAATCGGACGAGCATTTCAGCAGAGGTCTGCCCGCTTATACCGCGTCCGATGAAACCGTGTGCCAGGAAGAAGCCTGGTCGCATCTTATACCAGTTTTGGGTGATGCTATTGCCATAGAAAATAACAGACACTTTTGATTTCCGAGCCTTCAATTCGTCATTAGCCTGGGCATACCTATTGAATTTTGCCCAGTCACGTTGTCTTTTCTGTTGAGAAGCAAGCGTCTCAGAAGGTCTTCCTGTGACAAAGGCAGTAATCGCTTCATCAATGCGGTCGCGGTCGGGGAATTGGCGGGAGAAGCCCCAACCATGCTTGCCATACGGTACGATGAGCAGGGACGAGGGTACGTTATGGGCGGTGAGGGCTTCGTAGAAGCGGATGGAGTTGGTTATGGGAACGGTAGGATCATCCTGACATCCAACGATAAGACAGGGAGGCGTAGCAGATGTGACATGCTTGTCGCACGACCAGTAGATGCGCTGTTCATCGGTCGGGTTGTCACCGAGGAGTTGGCGGCATGAACCGCGATGGGTGAGCGTGGAGTCCATGGAGATGACGGGATAGACGAGGACACCGTAGTCGGGTCGTGTGATTGAGTCGGTATAATGCGTCAACAGGGATGCAGCGAGGTGTCCGCCTGCGGAGAAGCCCATAACACCGACAGTCACATCGGGCGTATGCCAGACGGAGGCACTATCACGCAGGATACGCATAGCTTGCAATGCATCGTGAAGGGGGATGTTCTCGTGCCCATTGGGAAGGCGGTATTTGAGAACTGCCACGATATAACCGCGCGGGACAAAGAAATCCGCTACTTTGATGCCTTCATTGCCCGATGAAACGAAAGAATATCCACCTCCCGGAATGGAGAGGATGATGCCTTTGGGGGCAGTGTCGGGGTGGTATATATCCAAGCGCGGTTCGGCTATTTGATATATCTTTGTTTCGCTTTTGACATATTCATCGGAAGCGGTATAGCCATTGGAATCGGGAGCGCCGTCGGGATAGAGTACAACGGTTTGCGCCGGGGGCAATGCGTACATGCCCAGCGAGAGCAACACAAAAACAAAGCAGATAAAAGACCTCATAATGATTTATTTTTTGCTACGTGCTTTATGCCACACGACACATACGAGGAGTACGGAGAGGGTGGCAGCGGTTATCCAGAAGATAAGGGCGGGAGTGAAGTCATAGGTATATTGCTCCACTCCATCGATGGTGGCGGTGACTGTTTTGTGGGTATCGATGAGCAGACCGGAGGCGATGTCTTGGAGTCCGGCAGCTGCATAGGATGCGATGCCGACGACACCGAGGGCTGCACCTGCCGCTTCTCGCGGGACGATGTCCACCGCCATGAGTCCGCCGAGGAAACAGATGAGCACACCGATGGCGATACCGAAGAGTACCATGGCAAGTATGTTCACCCATCCGGCATCACCGCCAAAGGCAAAGAGGAGGAGCGCAAGCACTTCGAGGATACCGGCTGCGACGGCAGGGATGTAACGATTGCCCTTGAAGGCGACATCCGAGAGCCATCCGGAGAAGACCGTACCGATGATACCGAGCAGGGCGTTGATGGAGATTATCTGCGTAGCATTGGCGAGGGTGAAGCCTTTGGTCTCTTGCAGGAAGAGGACTCCCCATCCGTTGACGGCATACCGGGACACATACATGAAGGCGGACGCGAAAGCGAGTACCCAGACATAGGGGTTACGGAGGACGGCTTTCTGCGAGAAGCCGATGGAATGGTCTTTCTTCTGCTCGGTTTGTTCCTCGCCAGCCATAACGACAACGGAGGGCATTCCTTCCGCTTCGGGTGAGTCATGGAGGAGGAAGACGATGAGCAGGAAGCCGATGACACCAGCGATGGCTGCACCGATGAAACCGAACTGCCAGCCGAGGACGGAGACGAGTCCGCCGACGAGGAGGAAAGAGAAGAACTCCCCGAGGTTATGGGAGAGCGACCAGAACCCATAGAAGGTGCCGCGACGGGAGAGCGGATACCAGCGCGAGAGTGCTACGACGCATGGAGGCGCACCCATGGACTGAGTCCAACCGTTGATTCCCCAGAGGATGGCGAAGACGGTGTATAACGCACCTTGGGATATTGCCATTTGGGAGGCGGTGATGATACCGAGCAGTCCGACGACGATGTTCGCGACGGTGGAGATGAGCAGACCGGTAGCCATGAAGCGGCGTATGTTCGAATGGTCGGCAAGGAAGCCGTTGACGAACTTACCGATAGCATAGGTAAAGAGGAGCGCGGAGGAGATGACACCGAGTTGTTTGGCATCAAGTACTCCAGCATCCATGATGGGTTTCTTGACTACGTTGAGGGATGTCCGGCATACATAGTACATGCTGTAACCGAGCGTGACGGCAAAGAAGGAAGCCCATTGCATTCGTTTGAAACGGGCGTTGCGTTGCTGTTCCGATTCGTTACGTAACGGAGCAGCAGGTGATTTGGAGAAGAAACTCATCGCAGGTGTTTCGATTGGAGGTAATTAATCAGATATTGAGGCCGGTCGGTCTGGATGATACGAAAACCGAGCGAGTCGATGAGATAGCCGTAATGGGCATCGGGATCGTTGTAGGCTTCGTCATCTTCATGTCCGCCGCAGAGAGTGTCCCAGAGACAGTTAACCCAGAGGAGAGACTTGCCTTGTGCGAGCGCAGATGCCTGCTTGACATAGGTATCATCGTCACGCCAGCACAGTTCAAAAGCGCATGGGTTGCTTGCGAGGTGGGCAGTGAAGGTCTCCACGGAAGCGGAATCGTTCATGTCCACAATGGGCATATAAATGACCTCATCGAGGTATTGGCCATAGAGAGCCCGCACTTCGTCTGCCGGTTTGCGTCCTTTCATGATGATCTGGCGGGTCGTACCGGTCTCTTGAAGGATAGGCACAACGAGGTCGAAGTAGCGATCGGCTTTATCGAGATTGATGAGCACGCGGTCTTTACAGAGGAGCAGCACTTCGCGGAGGGTCGGTATCTCATGGCGGGTCTTGATGGAAACGCCGTTCTTGAGCCGGAAAGTGCGGATGGAGTCGAGTGTCATTTCGGCGATGACTCCTTTGCCGGTAGTGGTGCGGTTCAGTTTGGAATCATGCATGATGATGAGTTGGCTGTCCGCAGTACATTGCAGATCGAGTTCAACGATATCTACGCCCATCGCGATAGCGGACTCAATGGCAGGGATGGAATTCTCGGGCCATCCTCGCCAATCGGCACGGTGGGAAGCCACGAGCACACGTGGACAGTCGGGGTTAAGCAGGTCGGCACGGATCTGTTCGGAACGGGATAACTGCTCTTTCGGAGCGGAACAAGCCGTCAGAAAGGACAAAGTGACGATGTACAAAGTACAAAGGATAAAACTATATCTTCTCATTGTATCATGGTTTGATTACCATATCGGGGTGTCCTTTGCGGCGGATGGTGAGCGAACGCCATTCGGCAGGAAGGACGGGTTTATATGCTTGTTTGAGCCCTTTGCCGGTTATGTCAAGTCCGGCAAAGCCGAAGAGAAGCGTCTGGAGCGTTCCTCCTGCGCCGGTGATGAAATAGGGGTTGGTGCCGCCGTTAAACTCCGCTACTACGCGGAAAGGCGGGTTGAGGTTGGGCAGGTAGGAGTCACGCCACCAGAAGAGTGCTTTTTCGGCATCGCCGAGCCGCGCATAGAGGGTGGCATAGATGGATTTGGTCATCGCAGGTGTCTTTTTCTCAGGCACAGTAGCGATGTAATATTCGAGATTACGGAGGATTTCCTGTTTGTCGGTGAGGACATGCAGAGGGAATGCGAGTAATGCTACATCGGCTTGCTTGACAGGTTCGCCGTTGTAGGTGGAATGCTCGGCGATGATGCCGGAAGGCAGGTAAGACAGATGCAGTTTGGAGGCGGTCTGCTGCCAAGCGGGATCAGGTTTGATACGCAGTACTTTGGCGGCAGCCGCTGCGGCACGGAGGGTTGTTTGTGCCGCCCCGATGGTATAGGCGTTGTTGTTCACCTGTTTACCACCGTAGATGTTTTGGTTCCATTCATCGGCACCGATGATGTTAATGATGTCGCCATTGGGTTCGATACGGCTTACCCAGAAATCCGCCGCTTCGCGGATGAGGGGATAACCGACAGAGGCGAGCCATTGTTTGTCACGGGTGACGCAGAAGTATTGCCAGCAAGCATTGGCTATGTCGGCAGTGATATGGTTCTCGGCTTCTGAATAAAGATTCGGGAGAGGAGTCTCTTCATGTCCGGAAGCAGCACTCTCCCAAGGGAACATGATACCTTTGTACCCGTGCATATAAGCGTTTTGCCGTGCGGCAGGCAAGCGGTCGAAGCGGTATTGGAGCATCTGCCGAGCCATGTCGGGTTGCATGAGCAGAAGTACGGGGTACATCCATGTCTCGGAGTCCCAGAAGACATGTCCGTTATAACCCAGTCCGGAGAGTCCCATGGGTGAACAGGACGAGGGCGCATCGGTCCGATAGAAGGCATAATGGTGATAGAGCATGGAGCGGATGTCCTGCTGTGCTTGCGGATCCCCTTCTATGATGATGTCGGATTGCCAAAGGTCCGCCCATGCCTCGTTATGCCGTTGCCAGAGCCGGTCGTAGCCTTCGAGCAGTTGGAAGAGGGTGAGCCGTTCGGTCTCGTTGCGTGTATCGGGTATGACGTTGGAGGCAAGGATGTTTCCCACGAGACACACATGGAGAGTATCGCCTTGGGCAAGATGACAGGTGAATGCCATTCCGTTGGCACGGGAGGTGGAGTCTTCGATGAGCACTGGTTTATAGGGAGTACCTTGTGCCGGTGCATCAGGAAAGAGGAAAGCTGTGGTCGCAGCAAGGGTGTGTCTGCCAGAGGGCGACTGCGCGGTCGTGGAAAGCAGATAGTGCACGGGGTATTTCTTGACAAACGGACTACCGTTGTTCTTGACACGCGAGAAAAAGGAATGCGGTTCGGGTAGGTTGTCGGGCACGCGATGACGGTTGGTAACTGTGATGTCTATGTTCGCGAGAGCAACGAGACGCATGTCAGTAAGGAAGCCATAGGGCATATGTCGCAGGGCAACGGTGGTGTACTGCACTTGTAGTTGGTCCGGACAGGTAAAGGTGCCGGTGAAAGCAGCGTTATGGAAGTCGAGTTGCTGGGAGTAGTCTGCGACGGATTCGGGTTGTATTTGTGTACCGTTGACTTGGATGAGTATGTCAAGCGGGTTGATGTTCGGGAAGAAGTTGTTGACTCTGCCCGAACCGTATATGTCATACAGTCCTCCGACGACTACTTTGTCCACTTGGAGGGGATGGCGACTGCTGACAAGTCCTATCTGTCCATTGGCAGAGGTGATACCGTAGTAATCCCCTTGCAGGGGTTGGTCTGTACGGATAGTCCAAGGGTCTTGCGACCATAGAGACAAAGGAACCAAGTACCATGTACAAAGGACTAAGAATAACGCTTTTCTCATGATTATAACCGGTTACCTAAGGCATCATAGCGGATGCCGTTTTTGATAATGACCAAATGTCCGTTCTCAATAACCTTTGTACATTGTACATTGTCACTTTGCACGTCTTCCACACCTTCGGGTTGGTCGTTGCCGGTAAACTCGACGGCACCGACGCAGGACTGGAGGTTGCGATTCCGGTTGACCATATCGCGTATGACGGAGCCGCTGATGGAGCCGTCGCCGTTGAGGTCATAGGTAAAGGCGGACTCGCACATACGCTGGTTGGCAGGCAGACAAGCGATGGAGTATGTACCGAGTATCTTCTGATAGATAGGGTATGCTCCATTGGTTTTGATATGCGGCGTATATTGTCCACCTGTGAGTGTACCGCCGAAGGCATCGACGATGGTGTTCTCCCAACCGGTTATCTCGGTAGAGGATGAATAGAGGTTGTAGGTGTCTCTCCAGAGGTTGACATCGGAAGTCACGGTATAGAGGTCCACCCAGACGGGTGCAGCATCCCCTATCTTCTGGTCGTTGGCAAGGATGAGGTTGTCCATGAGACAGAGTTTGCCTTTGAACACCGACAAAGCACCGCCGCCGAAGTTGTCAGCAGTGCCGGTGAAGGTGGTATGGTTTCCCATGAACGTACAAAGACCTATATTGAGCGGGATGGTGTTGGCGGTCATATCCGCCCAGAGGGCAGCACCACCGTAACGTTTGGTAGCAGTAGCCATGCCTTTCTTGGCGGAAAGGGTGTTGTTTAGGAAAGCGCAGTTAATGATATGTGCTGCTTTGGGTGCCGTAGCGGGAGACATGTCGAGTGCTCCGCGTGCAGTTGCGGTATTGGCGTTGAATGCACACCGCTGCACATCGAAGATGGTGCATCCCATCATCTCGACGGCGCTACCTGCCGTGGTTGCGCTGTTGGCAGTGAATATGCAGTCATGGATGGTCACTTGGTCCCGTTCCTGAAACCACACAGCACCTCCGTTGGCGGCGCTGTTGTGCTCGAAACGGCAACCTGTGAGTTGCATATCTTCTCCTTTATGCACAATGGTTCCTCCGTTTTTGGTAGTTGCATTATGATGCAGATAGCAGTCAATAAGTGTCAGTATCGGTCCACATGAATAGACGACAGCCCCCCCGCTCATAGCAGTGCTGTTTGCACCGGAGATCTCCAGATGATCGAGTGTGAGGTTGAAATAATGCGGGATATTAATGATCGGATCTGCCAAGTTATTGACTTGCAGAAGGGAATTTCCCGTTTGGGTAGTGAATGCCGCATCCCATCCTCCGCTGATTGTTATGGAGCAATCGGGAGTAATGGATTGTGTAAGGTTGTAGGTTCCCTCCGCAAGACGGATGGTATCCCCCATCTTGACGTTTTCTAATGCGGAGTTCAGAGTAGTCTCATCTATTGCCTGATAGGAGGTAGGATGATCAGCAGGTCTCAAACGGAAACGTCCTAATACAGGATAGTGATCGGACGGATTGACGGTTCGTCCTGCTTCAGGATAATACTCGGTGATGATATGCCGCGAGAGGGGTATCATGTTCTTGTAGAAGAGGTAATCATATTCATTACCGCTTTTGGTTTTCACGGCCGGAGTCCATTCTGTGGTAGTAGTTGTTATCTGTGGTCCGTCCGCAGGCAGGCATATATTTTCAGGAGCCGTTAATGCGAGATCATAGAAATGGGCGGCATACCACCGATAGCAATCTTCATGTGAAGATCGCTGCATATTAAAGTCTCCGACCAAGATGATAGGTTTTTGTCCGGCCAAATCACTAATTCGTTGGCTGACCAGTTTGGCCCCCTGTATGCCGCTTTCTGTAGCGCCAAAGTTAGCATGAGTACATACAAAATAGAAGTCTTGTCCTGACGCATTATCCGTTAGGTGCAGCCATATGCATGTACGCGATATGTCTCCATCCCAACCGGTACCTGGGGTCTCCGGATGTTCGTTGACATAGAAACGTCCCTTGTCCAAAAGGGTGTATTTGGATTTCTTGTAGAAGATGGAGTTATAGGAATAGTTTTTTCCTTCCCGTTCTACCGAATAATCGGCATAGCCGGTAAGCATATCGCGCAAGTCTTGGAGCTGCGATTTGCCGGTAGAAGCATCTTTATTGTTACCTGTCACTTCTTCGAGTCCGACGATGTCGAAATCAAATCCGGTGATATTCTGCACCACATAGGTACGTCGGTTCGCCCACAGTTTTTCGCCGGTGTCCCCGTTATTGGCATTGACATAGCGGACGTTATAGGTGGCAAAGCGATGCACGCCCGCCTCTTCGGCATGCCCCGAGAGGCATGCCAGAAGCGGTAGAACGAACAGGAGTCTTTTCATCATTCTATTATTTTATGATTTTCTGACCATTGACTACATATACACCGGCAGGAAGGGCATTGATGTCTTCGCCGAGGTAATGACCGAGCAGCGAATATACGCCGGTACGTGCAGCGGTAGCAGAGACATTATCAATCGCTTCATGCGGATCATCGTCATCATCTTCCGGTGCTACGCCGTTGGGGTCATAG
The DNA here is from genome assembly GCA_902799185.1 of uncultured Bacteroidales bacterium. Taxonomy (GTDB): domain Bacteria; phylum Bacteroidota; class Bacteroidia; order Bacteroidales; family Paludibacteraceae; genus Colicola. The sequence goes on from CADBZO010000021.1 coordinate 16,297, forward strand.
GAACCCGATACGGTATTGGAAGCACGTGTGTAACGACGTTGGTCTTTGGTCAGATCCATCACTTTGGCGATGTTGTCCACCGGCCACGTGTTCACAACAGCTTGCACCGCATTCACGTCCATAGCCACATTGGCGATCGGCGCTACGACATCGCTTACGCCGCCTTGGTTGGCGATTTGATTGCTGCCGAAGATGCTCTCGATGGTGTTAACAGTAGCCAAAGATGTCGGGATATTATCGGAAGAGATAAAGCCACCGGCTTGTGTACTATTGTTGGTAACGGTACCCATAACGTTGTATCCTGCAGAAGCGACAGTAGCCGCAGCATTCTGGATATAAACGACAGGATCGGTAGCAGTATAATCATCGTTTTTCTCATACTCCACCATGATGTTTCCGGCATAGTAAGTATTGGAGTTATTGCCGGCAGAAATAGCCGAACCATTGTTCGAACCACGGCTGCTACGTTGGCGACAGGGGTTGTTATAGAAAGTATTGCAGATGAAGTATGCTTTGGTATTCGTACCCAATCGAAGGCCCACACCGCGGTACCAGCATTTACTATCTGCCAAAAGGCAGTTGACCATATAGAGGGTACCACCGTTATCGGATACAGAAGCAGCACCTCCGTAGGTACCCCAAACCTGCTTTTCGGGTGTACTGGTAACGGTATTATAGGTAATGTTGTTACGGAACTCGCAACGCTCGAAATAAGCAATGGAGTAATCGGCAGGATCTGTAGTGGAAGAGTTGGACTTACGCGCACGAACTTGGAACGCAGAGCCCGAACCTTTGGCTGTGATATTATCACGGAAGATACAATCGAAGCAACGCACGGCACTACCCCATATCTCTATGGCACCATTAGAACCATCGCTATCCGGATCGCCTTGCGAGTCATTATTAAGGAAACGGCAGAAATGGAAATCCACTTGTGCTGCTTGTACGAACACCATGTTTCCCCAATACTTACTATTCATGTAACGGCCGTCACGGAAGGTAATGCCCCATATTTCCGTTTTCTGCCAAGTAGAATAGTATGCCTCACTCTTCTCATCCGGCGTGCCATCGCCGATATAAACGAAGGCATAGTCGGTATTGTCACCTACGCCATCACCGTCAAGGTCAGCAGAGAAAACAGATTGGCCACCTTTGGAGAAGGCATACTTAGTGTTGGTACCGGTCATGGTTGCAGGATAACCACCTTTGAGGATGACACCTTGCGGAATGATCCAGCGGTTGGTGTTGACATCGGGTGCATAGGCACCTTCCATCAGATAGAACTCCATTCCCGGTTCAGCGGATGCGAGCGTAGCACCGAGCATGTCAGCCGGAGCTGCATTTTCCCATGACGTACCGTCGTTATCGCCGCTACCGGCGGGGGAGAAGAAATAACGAATTGTCTCATCTTGAGCATTGAGACTCAGTGTGAGTGCTGCAAGCAGCATCGAAAAGAAAATCTTTCTCATGATTTAATCATTTAAGCGTTATACATGTTAATTAGAAATTGATATTATCATTCCATCCGGGGTTTTGTGTTAGAGCTCCAAATGTCATTGTTCTATCCGTAACAGGCACGGGATAGAGATAATCTTTGTTCTCATCCCATATGAGTGTCATATCCTTGTATGCGACCATGTTTCCCGATGTGCCATCGGAGAGGACGATGTCCTGGTCGAAGACGAGGCAGGTGACACCTAAACCTCCGGATCTCTTGGTAGGCGAAAGAAGGATGTTGGCTTTCCCGTCACCAGTGAGGTCGTACTTGCCTTCACCCGGGAAGAAGAGTCCTTTTCTTTCGAGCGTAAAGAGATGTCCTTCGCGCCAGCGGATGATGTCCCACAGATGGAGTCCTTCGAGCGGCGTCTCCACCATTCTTTCCCTTCGGATTTCCAGAAGCACGCCTTTGTTTGGATGCGCGAGGAGCACAGGTGAAGAAAATCCATAGCCATTAGCATCGGTGAGAGAGGCATCGGGATTGGCGTTCGCCGCAGCCATATCCAGATGCGCCATTCCTACGCGGTCACGCAGAAGGTTGACGGACATGTCAAGGTCGGACTGGGTGAGTGTACCGAGTTCGGCTTTGGCTTCAGCATAGTTGAGATAGACCTCGGCTATACGGAATATCGGCATAGACGTGATACTGCTACCCCAACCGTTGTAGATGGACTCCATGATGTACTTGATATACTTATATCCTGTATAGGTCATCTGGAGATTGACCGCTGTTGTTTTGTCCGCTCCCAGTTGTATGTATCCCGGTGCGTGGATGGTCTGCGCCATGCGCGGATCACGATTGGTAAAGACGTTGAGATAGGTAATCGTGTCGAATCCCGGTTTGTCGGTGAAGCGGGTGCCATCGGTCATGAGATAGAGGTCGGCATGGCGTTTGGTGAAACCGGTAGCACGTGCGACGGACCATCCCTGCGCATTATGCTTGATGTCGAGATCTTTGCTGAAATAGCGTGCCCATATCATCTCTTCGTCATGTGGAACGATGGTTGCAAAGAGCATACGATAAGGTTCCGTGCCGGTTGTATAGAGCCGATAACCACCTTCCTGCATCAGTTTGTAAGACGCATCTGCGGACTGCTTGAGCAGGTCATCCCACGGCAGTTGTTCACGATACACATCGCCGCTACCATTGAAGACCGTACCGGCATGGTACTTGCGGAACGTTCCTTCAAAGAGGCATGCACGGGATTTGAGCGCGAGTGCGGTATAAGCATTCACTTCGCCGGTTGTATGTATCTTCGGCAGCAGTTCATAGGCTGCATCGAGGTCAGCGATGATATGCCGGATGATTACTTCGCGCGAGTCCCGTGGTTTGCGGAGGGCATCCTCGTCATCGGCGTTGATGGCTTCGTCGTACCAAGGTACGGCACCGAAATAGCGGAGCATGTCGAAATAGAAATACGCGCGGAAGAAACAGGCTACACCTTTGTAGTGGTTCCGAGCTTCTGCATCTTCGCATTGGTCGATATTGGCAAGGAGATAATTGACCTTGCGCAGGTTCCGCCATGTATCTTTGGACCAGAATGCTTCACCGCTATGGATATTACGTGTTCCGAGGATGAGATCGTTAGGAGCGGGAGCAATGAAATGTTCTCCTTCTTCAGCGTACATTGTCTCGGGATCAGGCATCATACGGTAGAAATAATTGCTATACTCGCGTAGCGCATTTTCCGAGGTGAAGTAAGTGGCGGTAGAGAGCTGGTCTTCGGGGACGAGATCCATGTTGCAACTGGATAGACCGCCTGCAAGCAGGCTCAAAGTCAAAAGACCGCTTACGCTAAAAGATAAAAGACTATTTTTCATACTCATCATACATTAGAAGGTTGCGGTTATACCGAAAGTGAATGATTTAGAAAAGCCATATGTGATGGCTTGCGAGGAAGAGACTGCGGATTCAGGGTCGATGCTCTTGCAGTAACGCAGCAACGGGCTCCAGTACCACAGGTTTTCTCCCGAGAAATAGATACGGAATTCGGAGAACACTTTCTTCCAGCACGGGAGAGTATAACCAACGGTAAGGTTTTTAAGCCGGATGTATCCGATGTTCTGGATGTAACGGCTGTTGGCGGGACCAAGGCTGTTGGCAGCCCCAAGTGCTTCATAGGCACGATAGCGCGGGAAGTAACCGTCGGGGTTATCTTCGCTCCACACATGAGACATGAAGTCTTTCTCCATAAATCCCTGATAGGGACGCGAATAAGGTCCCCAGAAGGTGGTTGCTTCATTGTTCGGATACCAGTCGCATTTTCCTACGCCTTGGAAATAGATACCGAGGTCCACGCCGTACCAGTCGGCAGAGACATGGAAGTTATAGTTATATCTGGGCAGTCTGTTTCCGATCACTTTCCTGTCACCCGGGTTGTCCACGGTGTTGTTTCCGGAAGTGATGACACCGTCGCCGTTGAGGTCCACATAGCGTACATCGCCCGGATGGAGTCCCGGCGCGGCGGAGTTGACTTCTTTGATGATGTCGGTATATACTTCGGAAGAAACGGCATCAATTTGTGCGAGGTAGTCATCCACTTCCTGTTGGGAAGCAAAGAGTCCGTCTATCTCGTAGCCCCATATCTCGCCGAGGACTTGCCCTTCGTAATAGGTAGATAACAGCTTCTCGGGGTTGTTATATTTGGTGATGACGGTCTTGTAGTTACCGACACCGCCGCATATCTCATAGCTGAACGGTTTGCCGCACACGTTGTGTTTATCCCGCCAAGCGAGAGACACTTCCCATCCTTTGGTGGACATGTTAGCAGAGTTCTGCTTGGGGTCGGTTGCTCCATAGACAGAAGGCAGTGCCGATCCGGTATTGAGCATTCCTTCGGTATTACGCATATAAATGTCCCCGGTAATAGAGAGGCGGTTATTGAAAAAGCCGAGGTCCAAACCGAGGTCGTAGGTAGTCATTTTCTCCCATGTGAGTGTACCGGCATTTGGGTCCGCTTCGGTAGCATAGGAGAGGACAGATGTGCCATCCAACGTGATGTCCTGCGTGAACATACCGTCGGCATTGACAGACTGGATGTAGTCGTAGTAGCCGGTCATCTGGTTTGCGAGTTGTCCGGCGGAGAAACGTATCTTGGCATTGGACCACCAGTCTTGTATGGGTTCCCAGAAGGGCTCTTCGGACATACGCCATCCGAGGCTACCGCCCGGAGTAACTGCCCAACGATAGCCGGGTGCAAAGCGGGACGATGCATCGGCACGCACGCTGACCTCGAAGAGGTAACGTCCGTTCCAGTCATAGTTCACACGTCCAAAGAAGCCGTTGGTAGCAACAGTCTTGATAGATTCGCTGAGGTCGGTTACTTCGCCTTTAGCAAAATTGAAGGACGACAGTTCTTCGCTCATCAGATCCATGCGTTCCGCCACAGTGGAATGATAGCGGAACATCTCCCCGTTATAACCGGCGGTGATGTTCAGGTTGTGTTTGCCCCATGTCGGTGCCCAGCGGACGTAGACGTTGTAGTTATGGGTCTGATAGCGCGCGAGTTGCTGGCGGTAGGAATCGACGGACCGGAAGTCCTCAATGAGGTCGGTTGTTCCCTCCTTGCAGGAGTACGGCACTTTGACGGAGCGGTTGCAGATCTCCTTCATACGCCATGTGAACGAGTAGTCCGCATTGAGTGTCAGATCTTTGTAGAGGTCAAAAGTGAGACTGTTCTTGATAATCATCTCGCGGTTGCGGTTGACATTCTTATGCTTGCCGTTGAGCAGTATGGCGCTCATGCCGTTACCGACCGTTCCGTTACCCGAGTATATCCACGGGTTGAGATAGACGAAAGAGCCGTCGGGGTTGGTGGCGGGTATGTATGCCATAGCATGAAGTGAGCCGACACGGAAGACCTCGCGCGAAGACTCCGTACCCGGGTAAGTATATTTGGAGGAGAAGAACGAGAAATTGACGCCGTAATGAAGCCAAGGCTTGATGTTGATGTTCACCTTGGCACGCGTAGAGAACTGATGCCAACGGTCGGTATTCTGTCGGAACATACCATCCTCCATGAAATAGCGACCGGATACATAGTAGTTGATACGGTCGTTACCGCCCTTGAGGGATATGTTATAGTCCTGCATCGGGCGTGTGGACTTGAAGTAATGTTTGTACCAATCGAAGTTCGCGTAATACTTGTAGGAACCGTCAGATTGGGTTACCACCCACGGACGTTCGGAGTCTTCTGTATCGTCATTGATACGCATCCACAGTTCGGCATAGTCGGCATCGGTATAGGTTGTCATGGCATAGTTGGTATGCTGACGGAGGAAGATGTCGCTGATGTATGCCGACCAGAAACCGGAGGTGATGAAGTCATGAGAGGTGGTCTCTGTCTTGAAACCAGCTTTGGCATCGATGGTTACCTGCGGTGCGAGTCCTTCTTTACCGGACTTGGTGGTGACGAGGATGACACCGGCGGCTGCTTTGGAACCATAGATGGCAGAAGCGGATGCATCTTTGAGGATGGAGACAGACTCTATATCGTTTGAGTTGACACGTGCCAGATCCATCTCGACACCGTCCACAAGGACGAGGGGCTTGGTGATAGAGGCGTTGTTGATAGACGCCGCACCACGGATGTTAAAGTTATATCCGGCCCCCGGTCCTCCGGCAGAGGGTGTGATATTAAGGGCAGGGTCGGCACCTTGCAGGGCAGTAGCCATGTTCGGCGTCGGACGTCCGACGATGTCTTTCTGATCCACTACGCTGACGGCACCGGTGAGGTTCACTTTCTTCTGTGCACCATAGCCGACGACAACCACTTCTTCAAGTTGTGCGGTTGATTCCGCCAATGCGACCCGATAGGAATCGGAGTTAGCGCTGACGCGCTGCTCATAGGTCTCATACCCGAGGTAGGAGATCTGGAGATATTGTCCCGTGGCCGCATCGAGTGAAAAATTTCCGTCGAAGTCGGTGACAGTACCTTGGGTGGTACCTTTGATGACGACCGAGGCGCCTATGACGGGTTCGTTGGTAACTTTATCGACCACTATACCGCTGACGGTCCGTGCGGCGGTCTTCTTCTCTTCGGGGGAAAGGACGATGACTTTGTTCTCCGCCATTTTGTAGGCGATGCCTGTACCGGAGAACAGTTTAGACAGCACTTTGTCGAGCGGTGAGTCGGTCACGTTGAGCGTGACGGGGGTGTCCAGTCCTTGGAGAGAGCTGTTGTAAAAGAAATGGTAATCGCATTGCTGTTCCACCATCGGAAGCACATCCTTCAAGGGTTTGTTGCTTACGTTGAGAGTGAGCGTCTGCGCCTGAAGTGTCAACAACGAAAGCAGCATCGTAAACAATGCAATGGTAAAAAGGCGTTTCATGGGCGGTATGTTTTTATTCTACATTCAGTGTAACGGGTATCTGTATGGGTTGGAAATCCCAATTAGGATACTCCAGCCTGCCCCAGAAATAGATACGCACTTCGCCTGCTTGGGTGAGGGCTATCTTGCCGGAGGTGAAACAGATGGTGCCTGCGATCGTATCGGGTGTACAGAAGTCCGCTGTCTTTTCCGGATCTGATCCCCACCAAGAGGTATAGAACCAGTAGGTGGCTTTCTTGAGCGAAGGGTCTCCCGGGCTCAACATGGTGATGGACGCCTGTACGGTGTCACCAAGGGCATAGACCGCTTTGGAGGGACTCAGCGTAATCTCGCTGAACTTCGGCAACTCCCTCTGCTGCTCCTTCTTGCAGGCAACGAACGCCGGCAAAAGGAGCATAAGGAAGATATATAAACGGAGTTTCATATAATCAGGATTTAAGATATGTACACGATAGCGTATCAGTCTCCACCATTCAGGTGGTATGTATCGGCAGGTATGTAGGACTGTATTCCAATATCCCCTTTATCGCCACTACCGCTCAAGAGGCGGCACATCGGGAGCACTTCTGTATGCTCGGTACAAGGTTTTATATACATCTTTTTTTCCATGGTTATAGTTGTTGTCCTAAAGCGTTATACATTTTTCCGTCGCGGAGGATGAAGAGTTGTCCATCAATAATCAATTTACGATTAGACGATTTACCATTTACTATTTGATCCATGTCCGTAGTGGTGTTCGGAGCCTGGTGGATGCCGAGTACTATGCGGCGCGGAGACGGAGCGTAACCGCCGCCCGGTGCATCCGGCACTTCCGAGAAGACGAGGTAGGCTCTGTTAGCAGCCAAAGTTATTTCCACGTCGGAGGAAGTGGCTTCGTTGTAGGTCTGTCGGAGTTCGTTGTCTTGCAGCACATACTTGCCCGCGCCGCTGACGGTGGTGCCGGAGATAGTACCATACAAACCATTCTCATGATCATCAGCAGCGGCGTCACCTTGTTCCGTATATGCGAAAGATACCGTGTCGCTTTCAGCGAGGAAGAAATACGGTTTGCCTGCTACGAGAGCATCCACCTCTTCCAATAACAATCCGTTTTTCTCATTGGTTGCGAAAGAGAGCACTTTATACACTTTGGCATTTTCAAATTCCGCTACCGCATACGGGAGGCAGATAGTACCAAACTTGCCTTCCTCAACCCTACGACCATTTACGCGCTGCTCGTAGCAACCACGGTCCATTGTTCCTTGTTTACGTTTGTTGCCTGCCAAGTCAGTAGTACCATGGAAATAGCCGCCATGACCTGTATCGATCAGACCGGATGCGAGCGTCGGTGTGAAATCTCCATTAGCTGCATCCTTGAAAGGATCTGCCGTTAAGAAAATCGTACTGGGCACATTGAAATCAGCGCCATCAGCCAGTTTGCCATTCCATACAAGCGCATTGTTTACAAAGTTATTGGCCTGCGCAGCATACGATGCAGAAACCAGAATCTGGCTTGCTTGTACTTCATTATTGGCTTTGTTGCCCCATACAATATTATTGCAGAACTGCAACGGACCACCTACATTCAAACGCACGCCGCACCAGTCGGGATTGGTAGAAGATGCCTGCGAGTTATTCACAATCGTGTTACCAAACACGGTATGCGTCTTACTCTCTAATGACAAACCACCTATACGGTTTGTTGCATGATTGCCAACTATCAGACAGTTAGCAAGCGTACCGCTAGTACCGCTAGAACTTCCGCTCATACGAACGCCGCCCATATCAGCATTGGATACTGTTCCTGCTATATTGTTGCGAATAATACAATTATACATACAACCACCGTTGAACAAGTGAACACCGCCACCGGCGTTATTCGTAGTGGAGTTCTCTTCAATGATCGAGTTTTGGATAGTACCTACAATACGGACACCACCACCGTGCGTACCTTGGTTGCGACGAATAATACAATCATCGACTAATACATCCGAATGTTCATTCACTTCGTTATTCGCGACACCGCCACCTTGGCAGTTGGCACCTGTATAGGTAAATGTATTATCCTGAATAATACAATGCTTTACCTGTCCGTTTTTGCGGAGGAACACACCCGAGCCGTATGTATCCACATTGGCGTTCAAATTACCATGTTGGATAGTGAGGTTACTCCAAACGGTAAGGTTCGCGAAGTTGGCAGTCTGGTTAACGACACGACCACTATTTTGGGCATCCAGAATAGTGGCATAATCGGTTTGGTTCTCAAAAGTAGCATCCCAACCGCCGCTGACGTTCACACCGTCTTTCATGGTGAAGTTGCCATAATAGGTACCTGCCTCTACATAAACGGTCTCACCTACCGGAGTAGCATCAATTGCCTCTTGCAAATCCTCGTCCGGATGTACATAATTGTCCGCCAATACCGGATATTGGTATTCATAGCAACCGATATCCACCGTTGTGCCGGAGATACGTGCATTGCCTGCTACATCATATTCTACCGTTGATCTCTCATTGCTTCCTTTATCTACCAATATAGAGGTGGATACGAGCGAGAAGTCTCCATTGGCAGCATCCGTAAAGCCCGGGTCATCAGCAGACAGATTGATGCTTCCCGTACCGGTTGGCTGGTTGTAAACGGCATTGTTAATTATTTGGTCCGCAGGATAGCGCGATATATAAAAGATCTGCGCGCTGTTGACAACACCTTTGTGCTTATTACCCCAGATGATATTGTTTGCCAGATAATGGCCTGCAGAGATACTGCTACTTTTCGCACAGGTCAGACCACAACGGCTCTTATCGCCATCTGTGTCGCTACTCGTATTCTGGTCATTTCCGACAATCGTATTACCGATAATGTCGGCATCCGTCTCTGATTGGATACCACCGCATCTTTTGGTTGCGATATTATTGACAATTAGGCAATTGATCACTTTTCCTGCAGAACCGTTTATACGCACACCTCCAGCATCGCCGGTAGCGGTATTATTGCGGATGATACAGTTATACAACTGACCACCGTTATAGAGCTGTGCGCCACCTCCTGCTTTGCCGGAACCACCGGTGGTGTTACCTTCGATCAGACAGTGATCCAAGCGGGCATTGGCACGCAGGTGTGCACCACCTCCGCCATCAGCCGGATTACCGTTGGTAAGTTTGAGATTACTCCATACGGTGAGCGCCGTCAGATTCGTAGTGGACGATACCGGACGACCGCTGTTGTTGGCATCGAGGACGGTTGCGTAGTCGGTTTGGGATGTGAAGTCTTCATTCCAACCTCCGCTAACGTTCACTCCGTCTTTAAAAGAGAAGTTACCGGTGAATGTTCCGGCATGAACGCGAACCTCATCTCCTGAAGTTGCAGAATTGATTTTTGCTTGCAAATCGTCTCCTACCGAGACTTGAATAATTGCTGCTTGGGCACCTGTCCAACAGAGCAACCCAACGAACAAAGGAATAAATGTTTTTTTCATGATAATAAAGGTTTTTAATTGCAATTAAACATATATATGTTGTTATCTTTTTTTGCGCGGGTATATATACACCATCGTGTCATTGTCCACATGATAACTCATATCCGACGCGAGACAGAGCACATCAAGGATGTTACGCAGGGACGAGCGTCCGAGGTAGCCGTTGAACCGCTCCTGCTTGAGTTCGTTAGAGGTGATAACGAGGTCGATATTATAGTTTCGTGACAGCTCGGCAGCTATCTCTTCAAGGGTCTGGTTGTTGAACTTGATCTCACCGTTGAGCCACGCGGTATAGTCGGAAGGCGTAACGGTATGCTTGGAGAGGGCGAGGGTCTGCCGATCCATGAGCACACGGCTGCCGGGTTCCATCGTGAGGTCGGCATCACGGGCGTTGACCCGCACCTTGCCGTCACGGAGGACAACGGAGGCATTGGACTCGTCGCTGTAGTTACGCACATCGAAGGACGTACCAAGACAGGTGACGGTCATGCCGTTGGCGTTGACCACGAACGGATGCTCGGGATCACGTGCCACTTCAAAGAAGGCTTCGCCGTCGATGGAGACCTGACGTTTGCCGTCAGCGAGGTTATAGCGCACAGTGGTCTGGGCATTGAGGGTGAGGGCTGTGCCGTCAGGAAGGGAGACACGGCTGTGCTCGCCCATACCCGTCGTGACAATGATGTCACGAATTGGATTATTTGAGATTTGAGATTTGAGATTTTGATTTTGGATGCCAAAGAGGGTCCAGCCGAGGGCACCGGAGATGATGAGGATGAGCATGACAGCAGCTATCGACCAGCAACGACGGCTGATTAGAGGACGCTGTGTACGCGCGTAAACATTATTTAGAATACGCTCGCGTATGGGTTCGGGCATGCCGCCCTCGGCAAACTCGATGTCCGCCCGAAGCCAGCCACCGAGCTGTTCGTCCGCATGGAGCTGACGCAGCAAGGTCTCCCGCTCCTCAGCGGTAGCATTACCTGCCAGATATTTCTCGAATAATTGTTTCATTGAATTTTGCCTTTCTACCTATAAGACAGCCGAACTTGGCACATCCCCTAATAGGGAGGAGGATTTTTAATCATTTAGATGGTTTTTCAATTCGCGGATGGCGAGGGTGATGTGGACCTCGACCGTTTTCTCGCTGATATGGAGGGCGGCTGCAATCTCTTTGTTGGTCTTATGCTCAAAGCGACTCATGGTGAAGACACGTTGCCGCATAGGAGGCATATTCGAGACGACTTGCTTGAGGTAGTCTTCGAGGGAACGGGCTTCCTGTCGGTTTTCGGGTTCGTTCGTTGTCTCCGAGCCATGCTGCATGACGTACTCCTCATAGACATACCGAACCATATCGTGCTCGCAGTAGTTGAGGAAGATATGCTTGGCAGTAGAGAAAAGGTAGCCAAGTGCCGCCTGCTGATCACGGAGACTATCCCAGTGCTCCCACAGGCGTACAAAGGTCTCCTGCACAATCTCCTCGGCGAGGTACGAATCCCCGCCGGTCAAGCGCAAGGCAAAGCCATAGATATGGCGGCTATACGCGTCGTATAGTTGCTCAAACTCGCGTTTTCGAGCGGCTACCATATGATTGCCGAATATGCTCATTCTATGAATATGACAGTTGAGATGGGCACATCCCCTAATCGGGGTGTGATTTTTTAGAAAAAAAGCGCAGGACCTGTATTTTGTTACTTGTCCTGCGGTTCAGAAGCTCTGCTACAAGCTTTGTTATAACCGAACAAGCAACACAGAACCTACGCTAAAAAAGTATATCAATCTCCCACTGCCGGGAGCATAATATACCCTACGCATATATCTATTGTTGCATTGCTTTGACTATAACAATTTGGAACGTAGCAGTTTTCCGAACCGTCAAAACACGCGCTAATAAACGCCTTTTATGTAATCGCTTATAACACCAACGATCAGAGCGGAAAGGATCTATATGCACCCTTTTGGGTGCAAAGATACTGATTTTTTCGCAAATAACCAAATTTTTCGTATAAAATCGTAAAGAAAACTGTATTTTGAAGCGAAATCAAAGGGGAATAGCGGAGAAGTGTCGGCAACTAGCCGACGTAATACGAAGAAGAGATAGAAGCGGCGGGGGGGATGTCAGCAACTAACTGACGTAATACAAAGAAGAGATGTGGCGCGGGTGGGTATGTCGTCAGCTAGACGACGTAATACAAAGAAGAGCACAGGAGGGGCGCCGGCGCGGGCGGGGAGATGTCGTCAGCTAGACGACGTAATTCGAAGAAGAGATACAGAGAAGCGGATTGTCGGCAATTAGCCGACTTAATACGAAGAAGAGGCAGAGAAGCGGGCGGGGGGATTGTCGTCAGCTAGACGACGTAATACCAAGAAGAGATATAGAGGGGGATATAATCAACGGGCGGAGATTTCCTCTGCCATTTGATTGAGGGCGACGCACTCGGCGCGAGTGATCGTGCGTTTATTAGGATCGTGCGTCCAGGGAGAGAGGATGAGCAGGCGGCCTGCGGCGACGGCATCGAAGAGAAGGTCGGAGGGTTTGAAGTAATTGCCGAAGCCGTTGTCAGAGAGGTAGATGATATAGCGATTGTCATGGAGGAGCGCATGGAGCACTTCCTGTTCATCACGAGAGATGAAAGGCGAGACCATGACCGTGCCTTTGGAGGCAGCTTCGAGGCAGGCGGCTTTGTAGTCTTTGAGGGGCTGGTCGTAGCCATGTTCGGCGGCATCTTTGACCCACATACTACGCACGTGGACGGGCTTGCGGAACTGCTCCATGAGGACACCGATATTACCGACGGCATCGTAGATACGGCCGTTGATCTCGACGTTGTGCTGGACACAGAAGAAGCCGGGTTTGAGGCGCTTGGTAGCGAGGCGGGCGGGGTTCATGTCGAGATAGCGGATAGCAGTGGGTAGTTGGCGATACTGCGACATGGGACGCAGGAAAGGCTTGTCTGTGAAGACAGGCGAGAGAGCATAGAAAACATCATTGCCAATCTGCGTGCGGAGTAAGGCGGGGTCGGGGTAGTAACGGTCGTCTGCCGGGGTTACGATAGAGGACAGATAGGAATAGGCGCGGCCGAGTGTGCGGGCTGCCCGCCAGAAGCCAGCAATGACAGAAGAGATACCTTTCTTCATCGCCCGACGGACGTACAAGACCGCGTGCAGGTGGTTTGGCATAAGGCAGAAATGGAGCACTTGTACCTCGGGATAGAACTTCGGTATACGGAGCAGACGATCAACGACCGCATCACCAAGATCCGTGCGCTTCACGAAGGCCTGCAGGGGGTCGTTATCGAGGATGACGAGTTCGCCGAAAAGCGGCTGACGAGAGGGGACGACCATGGTGACATGATACAAACCGGTGCCTTTCCACACCGTGTCGGGTTGTTGCCATTGCCATGTGTCGTGATCCATACTACCGAATTTTCTCTGCCACAAGGGCGCGATTATTTTTCAAATTCTGGTGCAAAGGTACGAAAAAATCCGCACATACGCAAGAGAAAAATGCAGATTTATATGAAATGCCGTCAACTAGACGGCGTAATTCAAAGAAGGGAGATTGCGCGGGCGTGGGAATGTCGGCAGTTAGCCGACGTAATACGAAGAAGAGGAACAGGAGCGGGCGTGGGGATGTCGGCAACTAGCCGACGTAATACGAAGAAGAGGAACAGGAGCGGGCGTGGGGATGTCGGCAACTAGACGACGTAATACGAAGAAGAGCGGAAATGGAGCGGACGTGGGGATGTCGTCAACTAGACGACGTAATACGAAGAAGAAACACAGCTATAGCGAGAGAATGTCGGCAGCTAGCCGACGTAATACGAAGAAGAGACAGAGAACGTCTGCACCGCGAGCCATCGCCCTACAAGCAAAAGAAGCCCAATGGTAGCGCAGAGGTAGCACAGAGGTAGCGGATTAAGAGTGAAACGGAACGAGCAAAAAAAGAAAGACGGGCATATAGCCGACGGACGGAGCGCGCGGAGAGGCAACAAAAAAGACCGTCCAGAAGGACGGCCTTGATTAAGGAGCCACGCGGTTGATGTCACGCGGGAACATCGAACATTCCTTGACATTAGCGATGCCTAAGAAACATGCTGTGATACGCTCCAGTCCGATAGCGAAACCGCCATGAGGCGGCATACCGTTCTTGAAGGTATCAAGATAGAAATGGAACGCATCGGGGTTCATGCCGCGGCGGAGCATCTTCTCGCGATAGTCCGCCTCTTTATGCATACGCTGGCCTCCGGAGGTGATCTCCAGACCGCGCATGAGGAGGTCGAAGCTCAACGTGAGCGACGGGTCCTCGGGGTCGTCCATCGCGTAGAAAGCGCGGTGCTCGGAGGGGAAATGGGTGACGAAGACAAAGTCCGAGTCATATTTCTCCTTGGCGTACTTGCAGATAGCGCGCTCCTCTTCCGGCGCGAGGTCGTCCTCGCCGCGGTGGTCCGCCTCGCAGAGGTGGTTCTCAAAGAGAATCTCATGCACCTCGCTCAGTTTCCAGGCCGGCACCTGCTCCGGAAGAACCGGATTGACGGCATTGAGGAGATTAAGCTCGTGCGCACAGTCTTTCTCCACGGTAGCGATGATATGACGCAGCAGCGCCGCCTCGAGAATCATGACGTCCTCCTGACCTTTGATAAAGCCCATCTCCACATCGAGTGAGATATACTCGTTGAGGTGGCGGGAGGTAGCGTGCTTCTCGGCGCGGTAAGCCGGCGCAATCTCGAAGACACGTTCATAAACACCTACGCCGATCTGCTTGTAGAACTGCGGAGATTGCGCCAGATAAACCTGCTTGCCGAAATAATCCATCTTGAAGACGTTGGCTCCGCCTTCTGCTCCCTCGGAGACAATCTTCGGGGTGAAGATCTGGGTAAAGCCGTTCGCACTCAAGAACTCACCGAATGCGCGGGCGATAGTGCTCTGCACCTTGAGGATAGCCATATCACGCGGGTTGCGAAGGGTCACCTGGCGGTTGTCGAACTTATAGCGGAGGAGTGTCTCCTCGTCACCGAACTTCAAGGCGTTCATATCGACTACCTCGGCGGTCGTAGGACGGGAGAGTACATGTACCTCCGACACTGCGATCTCAATGGTGTTGTAGAACGCAGCGGGGTCTTTGATCTTCGCCTCGTTGACCGTACCGGTGAGGGTAACCGCCATCTCGCGGCAGAGGTCGTTCATCGCAATCCCGTTGCCAGCTTCGTCGAAGAATTTCGAGGTCTCGTTGGAGACTACCGCCTGCAGCAAGCCACGGCTTTTTCGAAGTACAATAAATCCGCCCCACTTGGTGACGCGGACATTGTGTATCATACCGCTGACGGTAACACTATCGCCAACCTTGCAGTTGTCAATAGTGATACCTTGCGGTTGATGGTTATTTACATCCAGAAACATGATAATTGTCAATTATCAATTGTCAACTATCAATTACTCAGCAGCGGGTGCCTCGGCAGCCTCAGCCTGTGCCTCTGATACTTCCTCCTTAACGGCCTTCTTGCCGGCACGGCGGGTAGCTTTCTTAGCTGCTTTCTTGGTCTCCTTGAGCATGTTCTCGTTGTAGTCAACGAGCTCAATGATAGCCATCTCGGCAGCATCACCCAGACGGAAACCGGTGCGGAGGATACGGGTGTAACCACCAGGACGGTTAGCGATCTTCTCGCCTACATTCTGGAAGAGCTCGGTTACGACCTCTTTCTGTTTGAGCAGGGAGAAAGCCAGACGACGGTTGTTCATATTGTCCTCTTTGGCACGAGTGAGGATGGGCTCCACAAAGACACGGAGCGCTTTTGCCTTAGCGAGCGTGGTGTTGATACGCTTGTGCATAATCAGCGAGCATGCCATGTTGGACAACATCGCAGCGCGGTGGTTAGCCTTGCGGCTAAGGTGGTTAAATTTTTTATTATGTCTCATAATTTTTAATGCTATTAAAAATGTTATTTCCGTTGTTTCCGTAGATTTCGTAATTTACGTAAACTACGCAGACTACGAAAACTACAAAAACTACCTTTCATTTAATCCAGCGCTCTGTAGCGCGAGATGTCCATACCAAAGGCGAGACCGTTACGCTCAAGCAGTTCGTCCAGCTCGGTAAGCGATTTCTTACCGAAGTTACGGAACTTGAGCAGGTCGGCACGGTGGTACTTAACGAGTTCGCCAAGGGTCTCCACCTCCGCTGCCTTGAGGCAGTTGAGCGCACGTACGGAGAGGTCCATATCCTGGAGCTTCTGGTTGAGGAGCTGGCGCATACGGAGCATCTCTTCATCGAGTGCGTTATTGTTCTTCTTGGTCTCCTCCTCCAGCACGATACGCTCGTCGGAGAAGAGCATGAAGTGGTAGATCAGAATCTTGGCGGCTTCGGTCAGTGCTTGCTGCGGGGCAATAGAACCGTCCGTAGTAATCTCGATGGTCAGTTTCTCGTAGTCGGTACGCTGCTCGACACGGTACTGATCAACAGAAATCATGACGTTACGGATAGGCGTGTAGATGGAGTCGATAGCAAGGGTGCCGATAGGATCGTCCTTCTTGCGGTTCTCATCACCGGGCACGTATCCGCGACCCTTGTTGATGGTGATCTCAATCTCGAAATCGGCTGACTCGTCGAGTTCGGCGAGCTGCAGGTCGGGGTTGAGCACCTCGAAGGACTGCAGCACGGTATTGAACTCTCCGGCAAGGAACGCTTTCTGCTTATGCACGTGGAGTTTGACCGTTTCGGTCTCCTCCTCAATGCCCTCCTTATGGAGGAAGCGGACCTGCTTGAGGTTGAGGATCAAGTTGGTAACGTCAGTGATTACACCGGGGATCGTTGCAAATTCATGATCAATACCGCTGATCTTGACAGAGCAGATAGCATATCCCTCGAGGCTGCCCAGCAGCACACGACGGATAGCATTGCCTATCGTAATACCGTACCCCGGCTCGAGCGGGCGAAACTCAAAGACACCTTTGTTCGCGCTCGAATCCAACATTATCACCTTGTCAGGTTTGATGAAATTTAATATTGCCATGAATTTATTTATTATTTAGAGTACAACTCAACGATTAATTGCTCCTTAATGTTCTCCGGGATCTCTGCGCGAGCGGGAACATTGAGCAACTTACCGGCTTTCTCGCCCTCGTTCCACTCGAGCCAACCGTATTTAGCGTGGTTGAAGCCCTGGAGGGACTCGTTGATGACCTCGAGCGATTTGGCTTTCTCGCGAACTGCCACCACCTGACCGGGTTTTACCTCATAGGAGGGGATGTTCACTACCTTGCCGTCCACTACGATGTGGCGGTGGGAAACGAGCTGACGGGCAGCAGCGCGGGTAGGCGCCATACCGAGACGATACACAATGTTATCAAGACGGCACTCGAGAAGCTGGATCAGAATCTCACCGGTAATACCTTTGGTACGAGCTGCTTTCGCGAACAGAAGGCGGAACTGTTTCTCCAGTACACCATAGGTGTATTTAGCTTTCTGCTTCTCAGCAAGCTGGGTACCGTACTCAGAGTTTTTCTTACGACGGTTAACACCGTGCTGTCCGGGTGCGTACGGACGTTTTGCCAGCACCTTATCCTCGCCGAAGATTGCCTCGCCGAAACGGCGTGCGATGCGAGATTTTGGGCCAATATATCTTGCCATAATTGTTATATTTTACGTTAAAGGGTTTAACTTTAAATGTTGTTTACGTAGTTTTCGTAGTTTACGTATTTTACGTAGATTACGCGAAGCCAACTACGCAAACTACGTTTACTTATACACGACGACGTTTCGGAGGACGGCAACCGTTGTGCGGCATCGGAGTCACATCTACGATCTCCGTTACATCGATACCTGCTGCTACGCAGGCACGGATAGCCGACTCACGTCCTTGTCCGGGACCCTTAACGTATGCTTTTACTTTACGCAAACCGAGGTCGTATGCGACCTTGCAGCAATCGGCTGCTGCCATCTGGGCTGCGTACGGAGTATTCTTTTTGCTGCCACGGAAGCCTTGTTTTCCGGCGGAAGACCAGCTGATAACCTGGCCGTCTCCGTTAGCAACAGTAACGATTACATTGTTGAAAGAAGACATCACGTGAAGCTGGCCAACGCCTTCGATCTTCACTACGCGCTTCTTAGCTGCAATAGCTTTCTTTGCCATAATGATGAATATTCTTTACTGGTTATTACACTAATGATTACTTCGTTGCTTTTTTCTTGTTTGCAACAGTTTTCTTACGTCCCTTGCGCGTACGGGCGTTGTTCTTGGTGGACTGACCACGAACGGGGAGACCGATACGGTGGCGTACACCACGGTAACAACCAATATCCATCAATCGTTTGATGTTCAATTGTGTTTCCGAACGGAGATCACCTTCCACTTTGAATTTAGCACCGATGATCTCACGGACTTTAGCTGCTTGGTCATCCGTCCAATTCTCTACCTTGATGCTTGGGTCAATGCCTGCCTCTGCGAGAATTTTC
>CADBZO010000022.1 GCA_902799185.1 uncultured Bacteroidales bacterium
CGCAGACACACCACCAACTGGCTCAGCGACGTCAAAAGGCGAGGATGGATGAACCTGGAAATGGCACGCGATTTTGCCGCCTATTGCGGATACATGTTCGTCTGAAACACTTTCAAAGGTGTCGGACGGTGACATATATTTGGCAGAGTCGGAAAAAAGCACTACCTCTGTACTCGCTTTCGGAAAGATAGGATAATCTGCAACGGCTGCGTCTATCGCTCTGTTCTCAGTAGCTGCTGCGGAAAAAGGAACATTCCGGAAGGCCGGAGCGGACAGGATAGTCCGGACTATCCGCCGCCTCGGAAACCACAAAAACAACCGACAAACCTGAACCGTTATGAAAAAAATCGTTCTTTGTGCATTGTCCTTCGGGACCCTGGCGGTCGGCTTCGCGTCCTGTACGGCTGCACGAGTGGTGACGACCACGGCAAGCTACGTGCAGCACGGAGACACTACGACCACCATCATGACCAAAACCACGGAGCGTTACGAGGGAACGCGGGAACGTTAGTCCCCCTACGGGCGATGACGGCTCACCTCTGCCGCCTGATTCGTCAAACCGTCGGCATACATGCCGACATATAATCAACTATCAACTAACTCTTAACCCCTCTCATCAAGCTTAGAGGCGCTCTCCTCCTCGGGATGTAAAACGCAGTTTTGCAGACCGAAGAGCGAGAGCATGGCGAAAGATCACATGAGCGTGCTAACGCGAATCGTTCTGAGCCATAGCTCGCGCGAAATGGCAAAAGCAAAAATCGGCCCTGCAGGTATCGAGTATATCCAGGGCGCACTCCTGCGACCGAAGAAAGTGGACGGTCACAACCACGGTAACTACCTCATCGCTACGCACCGTCAGGCGGCTACCAATAACCCCGACGGCTGCCAGCGTCTCTACACCCGCGGCGCGGACGCCTACAAGCGCTCCACGGCGCTGAGCACCAAGGAAGTCGAGATCCGCAACCGCTTCACGGCGGTACAGGCAATGGTCAAGACCCGCTCGACGAGCCTTGCCCACATGACCGCCGACCAAGAGGCCTTCGAGGCGCAGAAGAACGCTGCCGACGGCAAGCGCACCATGCGCGCCTACCTCTGGAGTGTCTGCGGCGCAGAGTACGACGCCGAGCACCCGCAGGGGTAAGCAATTCTCAATTCTCAATTCTCAATTAACAACGCGTCCTGGTAGGTTTTGTACAAACTGAAGGGTCCGTACGGGTCTTAAAATGTTGTACCAAACTCCAAAAGCCCTTTGTAAATTGTAAATTGTGAATTGTAAATTAGGAAAAATCGCTCGAAAGGGCGATTTTTCTTGCGTATGTCATTTTTTTGTTGTACCTTTGCAGCGCAAAGGTGTCAAACTATTTATAACAAGCAATACAATGAGTACAAGAATCAGTTCGTTTTTTATGCTGGCCGTGTTGGTCGGCTGTGTTTCTTCGTGCGTGAAGATGCCGGAGGAACAGCACACGAGTTATGAGACCGTTACCCTCTCCCGTGAGACGGTGACGGCTCCGGTAGAGTGGAGCGCCGCTATCCGCGGCAAGGGCGACGTGTCGATCGTAGCGCGCCGTACGGGTACGTTAGAGACCATTTATGTGAAGGACGGCGCACGCGTGAAAGCGGGCGACAAGCTCTTCGCGATAGACAGCCGTAGCGCTTCGAACGCGTTAGTACACGCCCGTGCGGACCTGCAGACCGCTATCGCCAACCGCGACAACGCGCGTCTGGAAGCGGAGAGCAACAAAGAGTTGGCATCCAAAGGTATTATCAGCGATTATCTGCTGCGCAAGAGCGAGAACGGTCTGCAGTCCGCCGAGGCGCAGGTGGCGCAGGCTGAAGCGGCAGTGCGGGACGCGGAGCTGAACCTCAGTTACTGCACGCTGACGAGCCCGGTGGACGGACTGGTAGGGAATATCCTGCCTCATGTGGGTGACGTGATAGCCGAAGGGACGATGCTCACCCGCGTAGCCGGCGTGAGCGAGATGGAGGCGCAGTTCTCCCTGACGGAGAGCCAGGTACACGCCATCGTCCGCGAGTTAGGTTCGCTGGACGAGGTGCTGAGGATCGTCCCGCCGCTGACCTTCCGCTTCAAGGACGGCAGCGAGTACGGCGTGAAAGGACGGGTCACCAGCCTCTCCGGCATGGTGGACCAGGCTACCGGTTCGGTCACCTGTTATGTCACCTTCCCCAACCCCCAGGGCGAGCTCTTCTCCGGCATGCAGGGTACGGTGGTGATGCCTATCGAGTGGAAAGACGTCATGCTGGTGCCGCTCACCGCTGTCGTGCGTATCCAGGACAAGACCATGGTCTATAAAGTAGGACCGGACAGCCTGGCTATCGGTGCACTGGTGGAGATAGAGGAGTTAGGCGACGGCAAGCGTGCCGTTATCCTCTCCGGAGCCGAAGCCGGCGAGACGATTGTCGCCAAAGGGGCTGCGAACGTACATGAGGGACAACAGGTGTTGTTCTGAGTTGATAGTTGACAGTTGATAGTTGACATTTGACATTTGATATTTGAGATATTATGGCAAAGGGAAATATATTTGTTGACAGACGGGTGATGGCGGTGTGTATCTCGCTGCTGATCGCCTTGGTGGGCTTCATATGCCTCAAGACGCTGCCGGTAGAGCAGTACCCGGACATCGCTCCTCCTACGGTGATGATCACCACCTCTTACTCCGGCGCGGATGCCAACACGGTGATGAAATCCGTAGTCATGCCTCTGGAGGAGGCGGTGAACGGCGTGGAGAACATGGCCTATATGACCTCGGAAGCCTCCGCTACGGGCGAGGTGAGTATCAACGTCTATTTCAAGCAGGGCACCGACCCGAACATGGCGGCGGTGAACGTGCAGAACCGCGTGTCGGCGGCCTTGGGTCTTCTGCCCCAGGAGGTGACGCGCGTGGGCGTGAAGGTCGAGAAACGGCAGAACAACATTCTCCAGATAGCCGCCCTCGTCAGCCGGGACGGCAAGTTTGACAACGACTTCATCGCCAACTACATTGACATCAACGTCAAGCCCCGCCTGCTGCGTGTGACAGGTGTGGGCGCGGTGCAGAACTTAGGTAACACCTACTCGCTGCGTATATGGATGAAACCCGATGCCATGGCCCGTTACGGCCTGGGGCCGGAAGATGTCTTCGCCGCCATCGGCAACCAGAACATGGTAGCCGCCACGGGTGCATTGGGAGAGCAGAGCGGCAACACCTACCAGTACAACTTGGAGTACAAAGGCCGTCTGCAGTCCATTGAGGAGTTCGAGTCCATCGTCCTCCGTACCTCCCACGGCAATGTGCTGCACCTGCGCGACGTGGCGGAGGTGGAGTTAGGAGCGCTCTCGTACAGCTTCTCCTCCCGTATCGACGGCAAGCCCGGCGTGGCGTTTATCATCAACCAGGCGCCGGGAGCCAACGCTACCCAGGTCAACGCCTCCATCCATGATATTTACAAGGACTTGCAATCGTCCATGCCTGCCGGACTGGAGTTCACGGTCCTGCAGACCTCCGACGACTTCCTCTACGCCGCTATCCATAACGTCGTGGAGACCCTGATCATCGCTATCCTGCTGGTCATCCTCGTGGTGTATTTCTTCCTGCAGGATTTCAAGGCGACACTCGTCCCGTCCATCTCGATTATCGTGTCGCTGTTAGGTACGTTCGCGGTGGTGAAGATAGCGGGTTTCTCGCTGAATATCCTTACCCTCTTTGCCCTCGTGCTGGCCATCGGTACGGTCGTCGATGACGCGATAGTCGTCGTGGAGGCGGTGATGGCGAAGATGGAGCAGGGCTACACCTCGGCGTACCAGGCAACCAAGGATGCCATGAGCGAGGTTACGGTAGCCGTGATCAGCTGTACGCTGGTCTTC
The DNA here is from genome assembly GCA_902799185.1 of uncultured Bacteroidales bacterium. Lineage (GTDB taxonomy): Bacteria > Bacteroidota > Bacteroidia > Bacteroidales > Paludibacteraceae > Colicola. The sequence continues at coordinate 3,866 of CADBZO010000022.1, forward strand.
ATGGCGGTGTTCATCCCCGTGACCTTCATGCCCGGTACGAGCGGCACGTTCTTCACCCAGTTCGGTATCACCATCGCCAGCTCCGTGGGCCTCAGTTGTATCTCCGCGCTGACCCTCTGTCCCGCCCTCACGGCGGTGCTCTTCAAACCTAAGAAGGAGGAAGAGGGGGCGCATAAAGGTCTGAGCTACTGGGTGCGGACCGCTTACGAGGCGGGCTATAACGCCATTCTCGGCAAGTACAAGAACGGCGTGGCGAAGTTCCTGCAGAAACCCGGTCGCGCGTGGTTATGGCTCATCGCTGCGGTGGTGGCTATGGTGCTGGCGATGCGGGCGCTGCCTGCCGGACTCGTGCCCCAGGAGGACCAGGGAGTGATTCTCGTCGATGTGACGGCTCCCGCCGGCTCGCCGCTCGTGGAGACGGACAAGATCATGGCGCAGGTGGAGGAACACGTACTGAGGCTCGAGGAGGTGGAGAGTTACGCCAAGATATCCGGCTTCGGTCTTCTCTCCGGAACGGGCGTCAGCTACGGTACGCTCGTCGTGCGTCTCAAACCCTGGGATAAGCGCAAAGGTCTTGAGCATTATATCGACATGGTGATGTACAAACTGTATCTGAGCTGCGAGGATATCAAGGACGCCCAGGTCTTCACCTTCCAGATGCCGCAGATACCCGGTTACGGTAACAGTAACGCCATTGACCTCCAGATGGAGGACCTGCAGGGCGGAGACATGAGCAAGTTCAACGAGGTGGTGAACGCTTTCCTCGCCGAACTGCAGCAACACCCGGAGGTGCAGATGGCCATGTCGCTCTACTCCGAGTCCTTCCCCAAATACAAGGTCGATGTCAACGCTACCCAGTGCGACCGCGCGGGCATATCGCCGGACGCGGTGCTCAACACCCTCGGTGCCTACTGCGGCAGTGCCTATATATCCAACTTCAACCAGTACGGCAAGGTCTATCGCGTCATGGCGGGTGCCGCGCCGGAGTACAGGCTCGACCCCAACTCGCTCAATAACATCTTCGTCAAGGTCAATGGCCAAATGGTCACTGAGATGGCTCCTATCTCGCAGTTCGTGACGCTCACTCCGGCGGTCGGTTCGGCTACCCAGAAGCGTTTCAACCTCTACCAGTCGATCGCCTGCTCCGTGCAGCCCGCCGGCGGCTACAGCGAGGGCGACGTGCAGCGGGTGATAGCCGAGGTGGCGAAAGACCACCTGCCTGCCGGATACGGCTACGAATACGGCGGCATGAGCCGTGAGCTGGAGGCGAACAGCAAGTCCAACCTCACCGCCCTCATCTACCTCGTCTGCGTGCTGCTGATATACATGATCCTCGCGTCGCTCTATGAGTCGTTCTTCATTCCGCTGGCGGTGCTCCTGTCCGTGCCGTTCGGTCTGATGGGGTCGTTCGCCTTCTCGTGGCTCTGCGGACAGCAGAATAACATCTATCTCCAGACGGGTGTGATCATGCTCATCGGCTTGCTGGCGAAGACCGCTATCCTCATCACCGAGTTCGCGGTCGAGAAACGCAAACAAGGCATGGGTATCATGGAGGCTGCGCTGGGCGCCTGCGAGGACCGTCTGAGACCAATCCTCATGACCGTCGTGACGATGATTGCCGGCATGATCCCGCTTATCATCGAGGGCGGCGCAGGAGCCAACGGTAACAGAGCCCTGGCTATCGGCGTCACCGGCGGAATGGCGGTAGGTACCCTCGCGCTCGTCTTCGTCGTGCCCGCCTTCTATATCATCTTCCAGAAGCTCCACGAACGCTTCCAGGGAGAGATGACTCCGGGCAATCAGGATACTCCGAATACTCCGAATACTCCGAGTACTCCGAGTACTCCGAAAAAGAATCCTGTTACAGCGGTGCTTGTACTTTGTACATTGTCCCTTTGTACATTCTTCTTCTCCTCCTGCGGCGTCTTCAAGAAATACGAGCCGGCGCAACCGGTTCAGGACTCGCTCGTGACAGCGGTCAGCGAGGCGTCGTGGCAGACGTATATAGAGGACCCCGTGCTCCGCGAGCATATACAGACGGCGATAGCCAATAACGTCGATTACCGCTCGTCCCTGCTCGCCGTCAAAGAGGCGGATGCGCAGTTGCGGGCAGCCAAATTAGGCTTCCTGCCTACGCTGGCTCTCAGTCCGGCTTCCGTCGGTGTCTCCGGCACCCACACTCCCGGCAGCGGTACCTCCGGGGCGGTGCTCTCCTACCAGGTGCCCCTCGCCCTCAACTGGGGCGGCGAAGGCTTCGGTACGATCACCAACCGCAAGCGGCAGGCGCAGGTGCTCCGTGAGCAGGCGGAAGATAACCGCGCAGCGGCGCACGCCAACCTCGTGGCTACCGTAGCGAGGGTCTATACCCAGCTCCAGCTGCTTGACTACCAGGCGCTTATTCTGGACAGCACCGAACTCATCTGGCAGCGCGTGCTGGAGACCCAGCGCGTCCTCGTCAGGAACGGACAGGCCTACTCGCCTTCCGTGGGACAGATGGAGGCCTCGCTCGTCAATGTGCAGATCCAGCGCCGGCAGCTGCTGGAGCAGATCCACTCGCTCGAACTGACGATGTGCATGCTGCGTAACGAAGAACCGCACGAGGTGGCCCGTTCGCCCTGGGTGAGCTATACTTTCGACACCTGGACGCTCGAACCTGTTCCCGCCTCACGGCTCAGCAACCGCGCCGACGTGCGCGCAGCCGAGCGCAACGTGGCAGCCGCGTTCTACCGGACGAACATGGCAAAGGCGGCGTTCTGTCCCGCCCTCTCCCTCTCCGGACTCGTGGGATGGACGAATAACGGCGGACTCGTGCCCAACCCCGGACAGCTGCTCATGAACGCAGCCCTCGGACTGACGCAACCTGTCTTCTCCGCAGGCAGACTCACGGCGAACCTCAAGATAGCCAAGATAGCGCAGGAGGAAGCGGCGGAGCGCTATACGGAGACCATGTTACGCGCCGGAAGGGAAGTCAATGACGCTATCTTCCGCTGCCGCAGCGCGCAGGAGCAGGAAGCGCTCTATCTGCGCCTTCTCTCCACCCAGCGCGAGGCGTACGAAGGCACCTGCGAACTGATGAAGAAAGGCAAAGCCTCCTATCTGGAAGTCCTCACTGCCCAGGAGGCGCTCCTCAAGGCACAGCTCGCCGATGTCACCAACCGCTACAACGGACTCATCAGCCTCATCGACCTCTATGTGGCGCTCGGAGGAGGCACTAAATAACCCTCCGTCGGACACTTTGGCACGATGTTTGTTTTTGTAACTGTGAACTTAATAGAACAGTTATGAAAAAGTTATTGGTTTTGGCCGTCAGTGCCATCGTAGCGCTGAACCTCAGCGCACAGGAAACGAAATGCCCGAAGGGCGAGTGTAAGAAAGCGAAAAAAGAGTGCAAACTGACACCGGAGCAGCGCGTCGAAAAGGATATTAAAATCCTGAGCGAAGAGCTCTACCTCTCTCCGGAGCAGGAGACGAAGTTTGCGGCTACCTATCGCGAGTTCGCAGCCGCGAAAGCAAAGCTCTATAAGGAATATGCCGGGAAGTTCGGCAAGGACCTGAACGAGCGTCAGGTGAAGGCGGTGATGCATTTCCACGGACCGAAACACGGGGACTTCCAACACGGTAAAGGTCCGAAAAAGATGCACAAGCCGGACGCTCCGCAGCCCGTGGAACCGACTCCGGAGGTCACACGCGAGTGAAGCCCTCTTTCTTGCGAGTGAAGCCCTCTTTCTTCTATAAAGGCCGGCATGTGTGCCGGCTTTTTTTTGTCCTGGTCAGTGCCATCCGCAAATAAATAACCCGCGGATAAATACCTCGGTGAAAGAATTTTTGTAAAAAAGTTTGCATATCTCAGAAAAAAGTACTATCTTTGTAGCCGTTTAATAGGTCTTATGTCTAATCAATCCGTCATATGGCTATTTATTGTAGGGGCGGCAACGGCTTTGTTAGTCGGATGCAGTAATTCCCATGACGAAACAGAAGCACTGCTGCGAGACTTGGATGACGCTATTGTTCTCCGGCAGCAATACCGTTCGGAGCGTGAGCACAAGATAGATTCGTTGCAGCGCCTGCTGGTAACCGATTCAGTGAACAGTTATTTCGAAACATGCGGAAAACTGATAGAGTCTTATAGGTCATATAATCTGAATAGTCAGCTGTTTTATGCTCAGGAGCGGCTCCGTACCGCCTCTACAGCTTTTGAGCAGCAGGTGGCGTTGCTTAATTACGGAGAGGTAATGATGCGCAATGCAATGTACCATGAGGCTATCCTCTATTTCGACTCGGCCTCCGCGAGACCTATAAATGTAGTGTTGCATCCTTACTATTTCCACCTTCGGCGTACTTTATACGGGCTCATGGAGGATTTCTCGGTAGCTCAGCCGGAACGGGAGAAATACGCGTTGCTGACCCAACAGTATCGGGATTCCATGATGCTGATCCACCCGCCCGGCTCCTTTCTTCACGAGTTGGTGCGTGCCGATGGCTTGTATGCAGCGCATCTGTACGACAGTGCGCTCCATGTCATGGATCATTATAAGCAGGCAGTAGGGAGGATTGGTGCGGACGAGCAAGCCGTTTTTGCTGTAACAAAGGCGCATATCTATCGTGAGTTGGGGGATACGGAGCGTGAGAAATACTATCTTGCCGTCTCCTCTTTGGCGGATCTGCACAATTCTATCCGGGAGTATATCTCGTTGCAGGAATTAGCGATGTTGCTTTATTGTGAGGGCGATGTGGACCGTGCTTACCGCTATATGCAATGCGCGATAGAGGACGCTATGGCCGGCAGCGAACGGGTGCGGTCTATAGAGACAGGTATCACTTATCCGGTCATAGAGAGTGCCTACCGGAAACAGGTGCATCGCCGCCAAATGACGCTGATGGCGTTGCTGGCGAGTATTCTGGTGATTGTCCTGCTGCTGATAGGCATTGCCCTGTATTTCAATATCCAGCGGAGGAAACTGGCGTCGCTGAACGCCCGATTGGTGGCAAGTAACGGTAAACTGCGGCTGAGTAACCAGATCAATACTATGTATATCGGCCGGTATATGGAGACGGTCTCATTGCTCATCGACCGTTTCGACGCTTGGCGTAAACATCTCAAGACCCTTGCGCACGACGGGCAATATGATAAAATAACGTCTATCGTCAATTCCCAGCGTTTCACGCAGGAGCAACTGGAGGCGTTCTACCATGACTTCGACGAAGCTTTCTTGCAACTCTTCCCTCATTTCATCTCCGATGTCCGGGCTTTGCTTCTACCCGGCACCGAGTTGCACTTCAAAGAGGGCGAGCGGCTCAACACGGACTTGCGTGTCTTAGCGCTCATTCGTTTGGGGATTACCGACAGCCGTCAGATAGCGGATTTCCTCCGTTATTCGCTCTCTACCATATATAACTCACGCACACGCATGCGTAACCTCTATCGAGGTGATAGAGATGACTTTGAAGCGAAAATAGCAACTTTATAAGTAAATTACATACTACTTTTTTATAGTCTGAGAATTATGTGCAAATTATTGTAACTCAGTAGTTTGTATTTTTATTAATTCGTTCGAATGCTACTTTTTATGTATGATGTATTGCTTATTTACGTGAAAAGCAGTAATTTTGCACCGTGATTGTGAAAGTCATGTAAAACCTTAAAATTTACTATTATGAGAAAAATTTCCGCATTTCTTTGGATTTTGTTTGTATCCCTCTCTCTGAACGCCCATCCGTCCAGAATGTATCTCATCGGTGATGCTACAGCCGGCGGTTGGTCATTGGATAATGCATCGCTGATGATGACGGTTAGCGACGGTGTCTATGAGTGGACAGGAGATCTCAAGGAGGGAGAGTTGAAATTCATCCCTCAGATCGGTTGGATGCCTTCATATGGTCCTGCTACCAATGGCGAAGCATTAGTTGCAGGTACGGTAGATATGAAGCTTCGTGATCAGGAGTTGCAGGACAACGACAACAAATACGCTGTTACCGCAGGCCGGTGGTCATTGCGAGTGGATTTGACCTCAGAAACGCCGAAATTAACGGTTGCGGATGGCACAGAGATGCCGGAAAAAGGATTTGTAGGCCATTATCCGGTATCCGTTTATGCTATCGGTAATGCCACACAAGCCGGATGGAGCCTGGATAAAGCCGTGGAAATGAAAGAGAGCGCGTTTAATAGCGGTATTTATACCGCTCAGTTGGCTTTGAATAGCGGTGAGTTAAAATTTCTCCATCAGCGTGATTGGGGAAAAGCTTATGGAGCCACAGTTGCGGATGCACCGCTGAACGGAGTAGGAAACTACGATATCGCTGTCACGGATAATTCCAATGATACCAAATTCGTGGTCTCATGGACCACGGAAACCAGTTACTACGTGACTGTCAATGCCGTACAAAAAACGATGACAGTCTCTGCGGAAAACCCGTTACCCTCCGGTATTGAGAATATAGAAATCTCCGGGGAAAGAATAGAGGTTTATGATGTGCAGGGGCGCCGGGTAGGTCGCGATACGGAGCATCTTCCCGCAGGGTTGTATATCATCCGTACAGCTATCGGAGCACAAAAAATATTTATCCATTGATTATCGCCAATCATTATGACGAACAGATTTTCTATCCTTTTGGCCTTATATCTATTGTTCGCGTGCGTACTGACAGCAAGCGCGCAAGTGAGCGGCGTAGTGGTGGATGAGGCGGGCGAACCGGTGATTGGAGCCAATGTGCTGGAAAAAGGAACAACCAACGGTACCATCACTGACTTTGACGGTAATTTCACCTTGTCTGTCTCCGAGGGCACTACGTTGGAAATCAGTTACATGGGATATGTCTCCCAGAGTATGGCAGCCGTGTCCGGCATGCGCGTAGTGCTCAAAGAGGATAACGAACTGCTGGAAGAGGTAGTGGTGGTCGGTTACGGCGTGCAGAAGAAAAGCGACTTGACCGGTTCTATCGCCCAGGTGAATGACAAAGACCTGCAAAAGATGCCGGCTCCTTCTCTTGGGGCGGCTCTGGAGGGACGTGCCGCCGGATTGCAGGTTATCGGCTCCGGTGCACCGGGAAGCAATGTGAGTCTGAATATCCGCGGTATAGGTAGTATCAATAACTCCCAGCCGCTGATCGTTATCGACGGAGTGCCTACCGACGTGCCGTTGAATATGATTAACATGGACGACGTGGCCAGCATTGACGTACTCAAAGACGCTTCCGCTACTGCCATATACGGTTCGCGTGGCGCGTACGGCGTGGTGATTATCACCACCAAGAAAGGCGAGAACGAAAAGGGACATATATCTCTCAAAGGTTCGTTTGGATTTGATCAGATACAACGTACCCTCCCTTTGCTCAATGCCTCCCAGTTCGCCTCGCTCCATAATGAAATGATGGCGGCTGCCGGACAACCCCAATACACCTCTTATGCCGATCCCACTGCGCTGGGAAAAGGTACTGACTGGATGTCGGAGTTATGGCAGTTCGCACCGACCCAGAACTACTGTCTCAGTTACTCCGGAGGTACCAAGAAATCCAATTTCTATGTCTCCGGTGCCTTTTTTGACCAGAAAGGTATCATCAAGACCACTAATTACCGCCGAATCACGCTTCAGTTCAACCATGACACCCAGCTCTTTGACTGGCTGCGGTTCGGACATAAGCTGTCGCTCAATCATGATATCAAATCCTCCGGCGAGTATAATATCCAGAATACTATGCGTGCGTTACCTACACAGGCGGTATATAACGAGGACGGCTCCTGGGCAGGACCTACCGGCCTGGCCATGTACGTAGGCGATATCGCCAACCCGATAGGTAAGATGAAGGAGAACAGCAGCACTACCAAAGGCTACAACCTCTTAGGTAATATCTATGCGGAGATCAAACCCGTCGATTGGCTGATTTTCAAGACCACTTTCGGTATGCAGGTCATGTATTGGGATACAGAGGGCTGGTCTCCGGCTTATGACTGGAAGCCGATAGCCCAACCCGAATCGCAGGCCAGTCACTCTTTCGACAAGAGTATTACATGGCTTTGGGATAATACCCTGACATTTGTCAAGACCTTTAACCAAAAGCACTCTTTCTCCGCTATGATCGGTTCGTCCATGCAGGCCAATAACTACGAATATATGAACGGAGCGGTGCAAGGCTTTATCTCTGCCGAGGCGCGCCAGTTGAGCAACGGCCTGTTGGAGCCGACCCTGGGGGGCAACAAATCCGATTGGGCACTGCTCTCTTTCATGGGACGTGTGACCTATGGATATGATAACCGCTATCTCCTTACCGCTACTTTCCGTGCAGACGGCTCCAGCCGGTTTGCCAAGAAGAACAGATGGGGTTATTTCCCCTCTGTCGCAATTGCCTGGCGAATGAGTGAGGAACATTGGTTTGAGAAGACCTTTGCCCTCTCGGATCTCAAACTCCGTGCCGGCTACGGACTGACCGGTAACCAGGCTTCGGTAGGCAACTATGCCTATGCCTCACAGCTCCAGACGGTGCAGTACCTCTTTGGCGGAACGCAGGTTGCCGGCTTGGCGCCATGGGTCCTCCCGAACCCCAATGTGCGGTGGGAAACGGTGGAGCAATACAACGTAGGTATCGATCTGGCGCTCTTGGACCAACGTCTTCATGCTACTATTGACGGATATATCAAGAATACCAACGACATGCTGGTGCCGATGTCCGTGCCTATCAGCAGCGGTTATTCCGACGAGGCGGTGCCGAGCATCAATGCCGGCAGAATGCGGAACATGGGTATCGAACTCAGCCTCAATAGCATGAATATCAAGAAAACCGATTTTACATGGACGACTACCGTTAATGTGGCTTATAATCACAACCGGATTCTTTCCTTGAACGATGACGTGCCGATGTATTTCGACTGTAATATCCATAAGGTAGGATACCCGGTGGCGGCGTTCTACGGATATGTGACGGACGGGATCTTCCAGAGCCAGGAAGAGATTGACACCCATGCCGTCCAGACCATCGGATCGGACGCTTATACTTCCACCCAACCGGGCGATATCCGCTTCAAGGATCTCAATAACGACGGCGTCATCAATGAGGACGACCGTACCATCCTGGGTACGCCGAGCCCCTCTTGGACTTTCTCGATGAACAACCGCTTTGAGTTCTATGGGGTGGATGTAGAGATCTATCTGCAAGGCGCAGCCGGCAATAAGATCTATAACGGCAACCGCTCTACGCTGGAAGCCATGTCGGTGGCGCAGAACCAAATGACCACCGTCCTTGACCGATGGCGTCCGGACTGCCACTCCACTACCATGCCCCGTGCCGTCTTCTCGGACCCCAATAAGAATAACCGCACTTCCGATCGTTTCTTGGAACCGGGCGATTACCTGCGCCTCAAGAGTATTACAATCGGTTATACCCTGCCCAAACATCTGACCAAGAAAGCACTGATGGAGGAGGTGCGTTTCTCCGTCTCGGGACAGAATCTATATACCCTTACGCGCTACACCGGTTTGGATCCCGAAGTGGGCGGAAGCGGTATTGACAGCAATGTCTATCCTATCACCCGGAATTTTACTTTTGGAATAAATATTATGTTCTAACGCTATGAAAACAAAACGACTATACCGATATATTGTACTTTGTACGTTGTCCCTTTGTACATTGGCTTGTAATTTCTTGGACCGGCAGCCCTGGGACTCGGTGGATACGACCAACGGTTTCCAGACCGAGGCGGATGCCATAGCGGCGGTAAACGCGTGCTACCAGCCCCTGCAATGGCCTAAATTGTATAATATGCGTATCTGGACGCTGGATATCATCGCCGGCGAGAGTGTTGTGGGTGCCGGCGGTGGTACGGACGGACTAGAGACGGTGGAGATGGCGAATTTCATCGCCACGTCGGATAACTTCGCAGCACTGGACCTGTGGAGAGGTCCGTCTCCGGGTATCCTGCGTTGCAACTTCGTCTTGGCGAACGTGCCGCAGATGGATATTGATAATGATCTCAAAACCCGTCTCTTGGGAGAGGCGTATTTCCTGAGGGCGCATTACTATTTTATTCTGGTTCGTCTCTTCGGCGGCGTACCGATGCCTACAGAACCCCTCACCGCCGATAGCGAACTGAAGATGCGGAGAGCTTCTGCGGACGAGGTCTATGCACTCATTATTGACGACCTCAAGCAGGCTATCGCCTACCTGCCGCAGCGCAGCAAGTATGCTTCCAAGGACATAGGGCGTGCTACGCAGGAAGCAGCCATGGCGGAGCTGGCACGCGTCTATATGACCTATCAGCCCAATACTGCGGGCTATAACGAGGTGGTACGCCTCTGCACGGCGATAGGCGAGATGGGGTATCAGCTCGCTTCTAACTACGCCGATAACTATAATCCGGCCAAACAGAACGGGGTGGAGTCGATCTTCGAAGTCCAGTATTACGGCAAGACCAACAAGGATTTCTGGTCCAACGAAAACCAGGCCTCCTGGATCAGCACTTACCAAGGCCCCCGTAACTCCGGCATGGCGGCCGGTTGCTATGGGTGGAACCAGCCTACGGCGGAGTTTGTCAGCCAGTACGAACCGGGAGATCTCAGAAAAGATATCACCGTCTTCTATACCGGTTGTCCTACCTTTGACGGTTATACCTATTCCGGTACCTGGTCCACCACCGGCTATAACGTCCGTAAGTTCCTCTTGACCAAGGCGCAGTCGCCGGACTATAACACCTCCAACCAGAACTGGATCATCACCCGCTATGCCGATGTGTTGCTCATGAAAGCCGAAGCGCTCAATGAGTTAGGGCGCACCACCGAGGCGGAGGAGCCGCTCTATCAGGTGCGCAAACGAGCCGGACTGACCAGCCGCGCGCAGATAGAAGGACTCACCCAGGCGCAGATGAGGGAGAAAATCATCCATGAGCGCAGAGTGGAACTGGCCTTCGAGGGGCACCGCTGGTTTGATATGCTCCGTTATCCCGATAACTACGCTTTGACCTATCTGCACTCGATAGGCAAGACGGCGGCTACTGCCAAACACCTCCTTTTCCCTATCCCTATGCAGGAAATGGAAGCGAACGAGTTATTAACACAAAATCCCGGTTGGTAATATGAAAAACATAATTCTTAGTACTTTGTACTTGGTCACTTTGTCCCTTCTCCTCTCTTCTTGCGAGAAGCCTCAGGAGCAGGTAGAGGAGAAACCTCTGGTACTCACTGTCTCGCGTGACTCCGTGCGGTGCTTGCCGATCTACAAAGATCTGGCGGCGTTGGAACTATCGTGGACCCCGGGGACGAATCACGGTACCGGTTCCGCTATCGCCTATACGGTGGAGACGGACCTTGCCGGCAATGACTTTCAGGGCGGACTCCGGTGGGAGATAGGTCGTACGGCTGACCGGACTTTAGTGCTGGGGCATCAGCAGATGGCGGACACGCTACAACTCACTTTTCCTGAAATAAAAGCGGACACGTACACGCTCTTTGAATGGCGCGTACGTGCTACCGTCCTCCAGACCGGGGAGGAGCAGATATCTCCGGTGGTTACGGTCGCTATGGCTTGGAACGCCACCATGATGACGGAGCTGTTCCTTGTCGGCGATGCTACACCCGGCGGCTGGAATCTCGGCCGGGCTACACCGATGGTGATAGATATGGACAACTTCACCAATTTCTCCTGGACGGGGCAACTCCACAAGGGCGAGTTCAAACTCGTGACCGGTACCGAAGACTGGATCCCCTGCTTCGTGAGGGACACTATGAATAACACAAAGATGGTCTATCGCGACAGCGAGGAGCGGTACCCCGATTTCAAATGGACGATCGCCAGGACCGGCACTTACCGGATCACCGCCGATGTGGAGGCGCTGACGATAGAGGTGGCTTATCTCGGTGGTGAGGCATACAGTCATATCTATATGATCGGCGATGCTACACCGGGAGGCTGGAGTTGGGACAATATCACGGAGTTGCAGCACCCCGAGAGCGGTATCTTTACCTACGAGGGGCATCTGAATACAGGTCAGATCAAGTTCCCCACGGAGATCAAATCCGACTGGTCCGGCGAGATGCTTTATGCGCCTACGCCCGACTGTGCGCCCGCCGCAAAGGGAACTTTTGACGCACACATCGGTGATCCCGATAACAAATGGCTCATCCCCGAGAGCGGCGACTGGTCCATACGAATCAACATCAATGACACCACTATTTCCTTTGTACGGCTATGAAACAGATTATCCGAAATATCCTTTGTACATTGTACATTGTGGCTTTGTCCCTTTTCCTGTCTTCCTGCAACATCATAGAGCCGGATAACGACCCGGTAACGTACGGAGAGAGTTATATCCCCTATCTGATAAGCACGGATAAGGCTGCCTATAAGCCCGGTGAAAAGGTTACGCTCTCCATCAACTCGCTGCCTCAGGAGGCGCTAACGGTCCGTTACACCTGTCTGGGCAAGGTGATTAAGGAGGAACCTCTTGCAGACCTGTCTTGGACATGGCTGCCGCCTGCTGATGATTTCCGAGGGTACATGGCCTCGTTGCATATGTCCGTCTCCGGACGGGACTCCGTGGTGGCATCTATCGGTATTGACGTGTCGTCCGAACCGAGCCGGTTCCCCCGCAACGGCTTCCTGTCGTCATACGGCAGTTTGTCAAATAACGAGATCAAAACCGTGCTGGACGACCTCAACCGCTATCATATCAACTATGTGCAGTTCCAGGACTGGCATTGGAAACACCATCACCCGCTGGCAGGATCGGCTACACAGCCCATGGACAGCTGGACGGATATCATTTCCCGTAACTGCTACCGCTCTACAGTGCAGCGGTATATAGACGGAGCGCATAACCGCGGGATGGTGACCCTGTTCTATAACTTAGGGTACGGCTGTCTGGAGGATTTCGCAACGGACGACGTGTCCCGCGAGTGGCTGCTCTATACCGACCGCAACCATAGCCGGATAGACAACCACCCCCTCGGCTCTCCGTTCAAGAGCGCGATCTATCTTGCGGATATGCATAACGAGGGCTGGCGTGACTACCTGCGCGCCCGGAACGAGGAGGTATATGCTATCTTTGATTTCGACGGGTGGCAGATAGACCAGCTCGGAGCACGCCCGACTACCGTCTTTGATTACGAAGGCAACGAGGTGGATGTGCAAGCCGCTTTCGGGTCGTTTATCGCCAATGAGAAAGCCGCACAGCCGGACAAACGGATTGTCATGAATGCGGTGGGGCAGTATGGCCAGCAGGGACAGATAGCTTCGGCACCGGTCGATTTCTGCTACACCGAGGTGTGGGACCACTCGGACACCCACGGATATGCCATTTTCTCGGATATCATCACCAACAACGCTTCATGGTCTTCGGGCAAGCAGACGGTGCTCGCGGCCTATCTCAACTATGATTATGGCCAGAAGGGGCGCGGCTATTTCAATACCCCGGGGATTCTGATGGCTACTGCTGCGGCTTCCGCATGGGGCGGTACGATCCTGCAGATGGGCGAGCATATGCTATGCCATGAGTATTTTCCCGATGACAACCTGACGATGACCGGAGAACTCAAACGGGCGATGATCCGGTATTATGATTTCGCGGTCGCGTATGAGAACCTGCTGCGTCCGGACGTTCCCGCAACCGGTGTCAACACCGACTGGTTCGGTATCGACATCACGAGTATGGACGACCGTTGTGTCTTCAACCAATGGGGACCGCAGATGAACCAAATCGCTACCGTAGGCCGGCATGTCGGTTCGCGTGACGTAATCCACCTGCTCTCTTACCGCAATGCCACCCATCTTGATTGGTGCGACACCGACGGAGACCAGGCGCCCCAACCGCTCCTGAGGAATATACCGATTACCTTTGCTGCTGACAAACAGCCGAGCCGTATATGGGTCGCTACTCCCGATGACAGACAGGGTGATGCGCAGGAACTGGATTTCAACTATGCCTCCGGCATGGTGTCCCTCACCATCCCCGCTCTCCAATATTGGACCATGATAGTAATTGAGTATTGAAAATTTGATATTTGAAATTTGAGAATTATGAAGAAGTACATTTTAGTCTTTAGTCTTTTTCTCCTCCCCTTGTGGGGAGGCCGGGTGGGGTTCTTATACTCCATAGAAAAAGTTGAGTCCCCCTCGCTGAACCTTACTGCCTACTTCGATGTGCAAGAGGGAAGACCTGTCTATTGGCTGCTCCATAAGAGCGATACCATCATCCGTCCTTCACACCTCGGGCTTGCTCTCCGAGGAGAACACTCCCGCGGTGATTTCAATGATTATAAAGAGGAATCTTCTTCTCCCTCCCTTGAGGGAAGGGGTGTGGAGGGGTTGCTCTCCGGCTTTGTCATGACCGGCTCCGAACGTTTTATCCACGACGACTGGTGGACACCCGTCTGGGGAGAGGAACGACGCATTCATAATTCTTATCATGAGATGCTCATCACCCTCAAACAACCGGCTAAGGATCGTTATATACAGATACAATTCCGCCTCTATGACGACGGACTCGGTTTCCGATATATCTTCCCCCAGCAGAAGAACCTCAACTATTTCGTGATTGAGGAGGAGAAGACGGAGTTCGCCATGCCCGGTGACATCACCGCCTACTGGATACCCGGAGACTACGATACCCAGGAGTACGAATATACCCGCTCCAAACTCAGCGAGATACGTGCTATCCAGGAATCCACCTCCAAGGCAAATCTCTCTACTACCACTTTTTCTCCCACCGGCGTGCAGACCCCCGTTTTGTTTAAGTTACAAGGCGACAAGGTACAAAGTACAAAGGATCATACGCTGTGGCTCAATATCCATGAGGCGGCATTGGTGAACTACTCATGCATGCACCTCGAACTAAATGACCAAATGGTAAATGGTCAAATGGTAAATGTCTTCACCTCTCATCTCACGCCGGACATAGACGGTACGAAGGGCCATATCCAGACCGATGCGGTCAGCCCTTGGCGCGTGATCATGGTCGGCGAGACGGCGAAAGACATACTCGCCTCCCGTATCGTGCTCAACCTGAACGAGCCTTGTAAGATAGAGGACACCTCATGGATCAAACCCATGAAATACGTGGGTGTCTGGTGGGAGATGATCGCCGGCATGAGAGACTGGTCCTACACTTGGGATTTCCCCTCTATCCATATTGGCAAAACAGACTATTCCAAAGCCAAACCCCACGGACGTCACGGTGCTACGACCGAGAACGTGAAGCGATATATTGATTTTGCTGCCAAATACGGATTTGACGGCGTACTCGTTGAGGGATGGAACATCGGCTGGGAGGACTGGTTCGGAAACGAGAAAGACTTCGTCTATGATTTCGTCACCCCGTACCCCGATTTCGATGTGGAGGGTATTCATGACTATGCGCGCGCCAATGGTGTCTCCATGATCATGCACCATGAGACATCAGGCGCTATACGGAACTACGAGCGCTGGCTCGATACTGCCTATCAGTTCATGAACAAATACGACTATCCGGCTGTCAAATCCGGGTACGTGGGCAACTTGTTGCCTAAGGGCGAGCACCATTATTCGCAATGGATGAACAACCACTATCAGTATTGCGTGGAGAAAGCCGCCAAGTATCATATCATGGTCAATGCCCATGAGGCGGTTCGTCCTACCGGACTATGCCGTACCTGGCCGAACCTCATCGGTAATGAGTCCGCGCAAGGTACGGAGTACCAAGCGTTTGGCGGCTCGGCTCCCAATCACACCACCATGCTGCCTTTCACACGCCTCATCGGAGGACCGATGGATTACACGCCCGGTATCTTTGAAAATGACATCCACAAACTCAACCCCAATTCCAATTCCTGGTGCAACACCACTCTCTGCAACCAGCTCTCGCTCTATGTCACCCTCTACAGCCCCCTCCAGATGGCTGCCGACCTGCCGGAGCACTACGAGCGTTTCCGCGATGCCTTCCAATTCATCGTCGATGTGCCGGTAGAGTGGGATACCGTCTGGTACCTGGAGGCGGAGCCGTATGAGTATGTCACCATCGCCCGCAAGCAGAAAGATACCGACGCCTGGTTCATCGGCTCTACCAACGGCTATGATCCGCGTACCGCTACCCTCGACCTCTCTTTCCTGCCTGCCGGACGAAAATATACCGCTACCATCTATGCGGACGCCAAGGATGCCCATTATCGCAATAACCCGCAGGCATATACCATCACCACTAAAACGGTAACTGCCAAAACCAAACTCAAGCTCTTCACCGCTTCCGGTGGAGGCTGTGCCGTGAAGATCATACCGAAACAGTAGAACAGAGATAAAACGCTTGCACTATGAAAACACGATTAAATTTACTTAACCAAACTGCGAATGCCGCCAAAATCTCAAGGGGGGGGTAGTTCGCGTGCTCGATGCTGCAATTTAGCAATCAATCCCGACGGTCAACCGACGGTCAACCGACAGTCAACTATAGCGTCACTATCCTCACACTATAGCCAATACGCCCTCACACTCACCACCACTCTCCTTCTCCTCCTCACCCTTGGAGTAGGGGAAGTGTGGGCTTCTAATGCACACCATTGTCTTATAGGAGAACCTATCACAACGTGGAAGACTACGGATAATTGGAGTAAAAGTTATGAGGAGTTCGCATTAACTTCACCGGCAAACACAAAATGGGACGAGTTTTGTATATATATGTGGGTGGAGACAAATCAAACATTCGCATTCAACAACCATTTTTTCAATCCCGGAGACGCAAAACAAGTCGGACCAAGTAGCGACCAAGCTACACTCAATAATGATGGTGGAACAGGCAAAGGTGTAGCAACGGATGGTACAACCAATGCGTGGAAATATACCGGTGCTACAGGCTTGGTTAAAATATGTGCAGCGCAGTCATCAGGAGACAATAATCAGGGCGAATGGAAACCCTACGTATGGGTCGAGGAATCCAAGGAGATAGAAATTCTCAAGGGGAATAAGATTATGTTCTATTTTGGTATGACAACCAAATGGAATGAAGAATGGAATGTATTGCGCACATCCAATACAACAGAAAAAACAGCAGACCAACAGTATCACCGGTTGCCGGATGATAAATGTTCTTCTTGGATTTCCGTGGCTTATGTCAGTCCTGCGCAATATTATGTTGGAAAAACGGGATGGGCAGGCGTCCAGATGGAAGCAACCGCGGAAGCAGGATGCCTGTATTCCGTTTATAATGAAGACAACAGCGATAAGATATACAAGAATGTGGCTGCAGGCGCTATACCTCATTTCTCAACAACAACGGTCAATAAAACGGTCGGTACGGAGGATTCCGAAATAGCAGCGACCGTGACTAATTCCATCTATGGAAATAAGCAGGTTCTTTACTATTACTATACTACAGACGGAGGAACGACATTCACGAAGTTTGATCCTTCGGACATCAGTTCTCTTGCGGTGGGCGTTTATACCGTATATGCCCTCGGCTGGGACGGACATATTTTGGTTAGGAGCGATAATAGCGTAACGCTTAATGTAGGTGTAACCATCACCTTGAACGCCAACGGAGGCACGGACGGCGATGTTACATCCGTATTCGCTACTTCCGGAGCCGATGCAAGCACCGGAAATATAGCTGCCGCATCATTGCCTACTAAAACCGGCTATAATTTTAATGGCTTTAGGACTTCGGGAGGCACAGAGGTGATAGATGAAAACGGCGAGTGGATAGCTGATGTATCCGGATATACAGACGATAGCGGTAATTGGACGTGCTCGGCGGCTTCAACTCTCTATGCTCATTGGACTCCCAAACCCTATACCATTAACTTGGAAGGTATGGAAGCAGACTCAGAGGAGCCTATTCAAGTAAATGTAACATATGATGGCGTACTCTCTCATGTAACTCCACACACCAAAACCAACTACACCTTTGACGGCTACTGGGTTAGAAATGAAAGCACTCACGCTTTAGAAACTCAACTCATCGACGCCAACGGTAACTGGATAGCGGGTGTGGCAGGCTATACCGGCAACGATGGCGCAGGCAATCCTACATGGGTACATGATTACGCCATTTCTCTTTATGCCAAATGGAATGAAACACCCCGTACCATCACCCTGCAAGTATCTCCGACCGGTGCAGGTACACTCTCTCCTGCAGGTCCGGTCACTGCATATATCGTTACGCCATCTGCCACCATCACCGCTACGCCTAATGCGGGATGGAAATTCCTAAGATGGGACTATGGCACCAATGTTGGTCCCTATACAGGAACAGGTACGGATAACACGGTGCAGGTAACGGCTTCCGTCAATGGCACCCTTACCGCGGTCTTTGAACCCAGATACTGCCTTGTGGGTTCTTTGCAAGATGATTCCGGCGATGGCGGTTTGCCCGGTTGGAGCGACTATACGGCAGACTTCGCCGTCAATAGTTCTTCGCCTGTCGATCTGACCCGTACATGCACCCTGCTGGCGGATAAGACATACAAGGTTCAGGTGCACGACAAAACAACAAACACCAATCTTGGACGTAGCGGATGTAATCCTGTGTGTGTGCTTGCTGAAAATGCCTCTTTGGTTATGGAGAATGCCAACAATGATGTATATCTCTATACCACAGGGGCGGGAGAATATATCTTCAAGATTACTGCTATTGACGGCAGCGGTCGCCCTACCGTTTCAGTAGAGCGCCCGCATCAAATGCACATGGGGCACAAACGAGTCAATATAGACGGAACAGACTATAGTGACAACACCGGCGGTACACTCACAGCTTCCATTAGTGGTAGCCCGGTATCGAACGGCGATTGGTTCAATTATGGTTCGGACATCACCTATACCGTAGCTCCCGCCGGAGGTTATACAGTAACATGGTACTCCAATAGCACATATTCGTCTCCTTTTGTTGATCAACCTGCAAACACGTGGACAAATTATAATGTAACCGGCGACGAAAACATCTATGCCCAATTCACCGAAACACCTACCACCGTCAACCTCGCCAATGACGGACACGGAAAAATTCAGATAGGCGGAGAAGATAAAACAGAGACCACTGTCGGCGTGACAACAACCCGCAACCTGACTGCCGTGCCGAACGACGGATATATGTTCTCCTCGTGGACGGAAACAGCCAAAACGGACTATTCCACTACCTCCACCTCCACCAACCCGACCACCCTTACAGGCCTTGGTGCCGGTGCCACCTCCGAACAAACACTCACCGCCAACTTCACCCACCGATGGGCTCTATCGACACAGTCAGACGGATGGGGGCAAGAAGAGTTTACGATTGAAAATATATCCTTAAAAGATGGCAAGACTATCGGCTACGTGGATATTTCCCTCGCAGCCAATACAAACTATCAGTTCACGATGAAAGACCTGCTGACCAATGATATCTACAAGAACAACAACGCTGCGGTACAATACATGACCTATACCAACCACACGGATTGGGGATTTGCTACAAACTATACGTTTAACTGTGGTATCACGACAGCCGGTAAAGGGACCTATCGCTTTACGTGGAATGTTACCGACAAGACCATGACCGTCACTTATCCGACATCCTATCAGGTCAACTATGCTTCTTCTGTTGGAGGTAGCGTCACCTCAGTGAAAGATGGTGACAATAACGAAGTTCCTAACGGCGGTTATGTATGTAACGGAGGTCGCATCACCTTTACCGCAGCAGCGAACACATATTACACCTTTGTCGGGTGGTGTAATAATGATACGTATGGAGATACATTCAATACTGAATTGTCTTGGATGAATAACAATGTTACCGAAACACAGAACTCCTTTGCCAAGTTCAAATCCACTAACTTCGTTATCTATCGCACCGGCGACAAAGCGGGTGACCCGCGGGCGGCAGTGGATGATGTGGAAGAATACACCGGCGGTACCATCTCCGAGGCTATCGAGTACCGTATGAAGGTGCACACCCTCAATCAGTGGACAACCCTCTGCCTGCCGTTTGAAGTCAGTGCCGTCAAGGTCTGGGATCCGGATGACGGACCGGATTATTATGACATTGTTCCCTATTTCCGCACCGGCGGTAAGTTCTATAACGGGCATTATATCATCCGCACGCCGAAAACTGCTACAGACCTTGCTATTGCTGAATTTGACCAATGGAATGACCCGGAAAGCAGCATCTACAAGCCTGTCAAGAACACACCCTATATCATCCAATGGCATGATCCGTACTTCCTCGGCAAGTATATCTCTTTCTTCGGTTCCACCAATCAGGCTATCCCCTCTGACTTCAATGTCGGCGAAGCGCCTTCTGCGGACGATGTGGTCAATATATATGGCAATAACACCATGCAAAGCGGTACAGTAAGGGACGCCTATCTCTTGGAGCCCGATTACGGTCCCTCCGGTGCGTGGCTGCGGGAGGATATAGGTACCAATCGCACGATCAACCCCTTCGAGTGCTATATCCTTGCTAATAGCGCTACAACCACCCGCTATCGCATACTGCGGCGTGGCGCTACACCGGACGACACGCCTACCGGGTGGGACGATGTATGCAATGCCGAACCCAAGACCGACATTATGGTCTATACCATCACCGGCTTCCCCGTTGCACGCTATTACGATTGCTCTTTCACGGAAGCCGCACAACGGCTCCATAGCGAACAAGGCGAAGGCATCTATATCCTTCGCTCCGCGAACGAGAGTGTCAAACTAATGGTAGGAGGACAGTGATATGAAACGTGTATTCTTGTTTATATTTGCGGTGTGCAGCCTAAGTATGAATGCGGCTGACTACGCTCCCGTTTCCGCCCCTGCCGCCTCGATGCAGTCGGTCAATAACGGGGCATATATGTCCACCGGTAGTACCTATCGTTCTACTGTCTATGCCGTGGGCTCCTATAGCCCGTCTGCTTATGCTCCGGCTGCCGGCCCGCGCAGGGCACCGGGCACGCCTACCGGTGAGTCCACTTACGACCCCGCCAACCCGCAGCTCGCCCCCATAGGTGACGTCCTCCTGCCGCTCTGGCTCTTGGCACTCGCCTATGCCGTATGGACGGGCATCGGAAAACACAGAAGAACCACCTAAACCTTCAGTTTTTCATAATGCATTGGTAAAGAGCACTGCACGGGAGTGTGGTGCTCTTCGGACTGCCTGCAGGCAGACCGCTACAGGCATGTTGCCCGTTGTTTTCCATGCCTTGAGAAACAATGTACACCGGATTAGACCAATTCTATCGGGGACGGCCAAAAACTCCGCAGTCCTTGGTGTTGTTCCTGTGAGGTCGCAAGGTGGTCGCAAGGTGGTCGCGATGTGGTCGCGGTGTGGTCGCGGTGTGGTCCCGTGATGGTCGTGTGTTTGACTCGATATACAGTCGGTTCTCGCAGAATATAAATGCAGTATGGACGGGCATCGGAAAAGTGCAAAAATGCCTAATAAACCGTACAAAATGAAGATTTTTTGCATTTTCTTGCCGAATTATTTGGTCATGTCGGAAAAAAGTTGTACCTTTGCATGCTTTTTCGCGGTGTGCCCTGTCTCACACGTACGTACGTGAAAAATAAAATCGGGCGGACGAGTGGGGGTAGAAGTGCACGCGGAAGCAATATGGAAACATTTATAAACAAATTAATTTAAACAAAACAACAAGATGCCTACAATTCAACAATTAGTTAGAAAAGGAAGAGCAGAACTGGTGGACAAGTCGAAGAGCCCGGCTCTGGACAGCTGCCCCCAACGTCGTGGCGTTTGTGTACGTGTTTACACAACGACCCCGAAGAAACCTAACTCCGCAATGCGTAAGGTTGCACGTGTACGTCTGACCAACGCCAAGGAAGTCAATGCTTACATCCCCGGAGAGGGACACAACCTGCAGGAGCACAGTATCGTCATGGTACGTGGCGGCCGTGTGAAAGACCTGCCGGGTGTTCGTTACCACATCGTTCGCGGTACGCTTGATACCGCCGGTGTAGCAAACCGCCTCCAACGCCGCTCCAAATACGGAGCTAAGCGTCCGAAAGCGAAGAAGTAAAAACCCCTCCCGACCTCCCCTCAAGGGAGGAGAAGAGAAAGGAAAGTTCTGATCTGAATTAAACTAACTAAATGTTCCATATTTGGGACGAAACAATGGGTTGAGGGTTGAGTAAGCGGCGAGGCTGAAGGAATTAAAAATTCAAAATTAAAAATTCAAAATTAGGCAACGCTACTGAAGTAATCGACAACCAAGGAAGTCAAAAGTCGAAAGTCGAAAGACAAAAAGCAAACGACAAGAGACGAAGACTGCCGAACTAAAAAAACAATTGAAACAATGAGAAAAGCAAAACCGACAAAACGTGTGATCCTTCCGGATCCCGTGTATGGCGAAGTCATGGTGGCTAAATTTGTGAACCACCTCATGCTCGACGGAAAGAAAAATACCGCATACGGTGTGTTCTATAGCGCACTGGGCTTGGTAGAGAACAAAGCAAAGAACGAGGAGAAGAGCGCTCTGGATATCTGGAAACAGGCTCTGGATAACATCACTCCGCTCGTAGAGGTTAAATCGAAGCGTATCGGTGGTGCGACCTTCCAGGTTCCGACCGAGATCCGTGCTGACCGCAAGGAGTCCATCGCAATGAAGAACATGATCGCTTTCGCACGCAAACGTGGCGGCCACTCCATGGCTGAGAAACTGGCGGCTGAAATCATGGACGCCTTCAACAACCAGGGTGGTGCCTTCAAACGTAAAGAGGATATGCACCGCATGGCCGAGGCTAACCGCGCATTCGCACACTTCCGCTTCTAAAAAGTTGAGAGTTGAGAGTTGAGAGTTGAGAGAAGTTCGAAAGTTTAAAGTAGAAAGTTTTTCAAGATCAACACAACAAACAGCAAACACAAAAAAGATTGAAACAATAAACAAATGGCAAAACACGATTTAAAATTAAACCGTAACATCGGCATTATGGCGCACATCGATGCCGGTAAGACCACCACTTCGGAGCGTATCCTGTTCTACACGGGTCTGACGCACAAGATCGGTGAGGTGCACGACGGTGCTGCTACCATGGACTGGATGGTTCAGGAGCAGGAGCGCGGTATCACTATCACCTCTGCTGCTACCACCACCTATTGGAACTACGCAGGTAACAAGTACAAGATCAACCTCATTGACACTCCGGGGCACGTGGACTTCACGGTCGAGGTAGAGCGTTCGCTCCGTATCCTTGACGGTGCCGTAATGGCATTGTGCTCGGTAGGTGGTGTTCAGCCGCAGTCCGAGACCGTTTGGCGCCAGGCTGATAAATATAATGTACCGCGCCTGTGCTACGTGAATAAGATGGACCGTTCCGGTGCCAACTTCTTCGACGTAGTACGTCAGATCAAAGAGGTGCTCGGTGCTACTCCGTGTCCTATCCAGATTCCTATCGGTGCTGAGGAGACCTTCAAGGGTGTCGTTGACCTCGTGAAGATGAAAGCTATCCTCTGGCATGACGAGACCATGGGTGCCGAGTATGTAGAGGAAGAGATTCCGGCTAACCTCCAGGCTGAGGCTGAGGAGTGGCGCGATAAGATGCTGGAGACAGTATCCGAGTTCGACGACACGCTGATGGAGAAATATTTTGATGATCCTTCGACTATCACCGAGGACGAGATCCGCGTGGCTATCCGCAAGGGTACCCTCGCCATGAAGATCTTCCCGGTAATCTGCGGTAGCTCCTTCAAGAACAAAGGTGTGCAGACCATGCTTGATGCTGTCTGCGCTTACCTGCCGAGCCCGCTGGATACCGAGGTTATCAACGGTACCAACCCGAACACCGATGCACCAGAGGTTCGTCACCCGAACGATGAGGAGCCGCTCTGCGCACTCGCCTTCAAGATCGCTACCGATCCGTATGTAGGTCGTCTCTGCTACTTCCGTGTGTACTCGGGTCACCTGGATGCCGGTTCGTACGTTTACAACCCCCGTTCGGGCAAGAAAGAGCGTATCAGCCGTATCTTCCAGATGCACTCCAACCACCAGAACCCTGTTGAGACCATCCTCGCGGGCGATATAGGCGCGGGCGTAGGATTTAAGGATATACGCACGGGCGATACGCTCTGCGACGAGAACAAACCTATCGTACTCGAGTCGATCGAGTTCCCGGCACCGGTGATCGGTATCTCTGTAGAGCCGAAGAGCCAGGCTGACCTCGACAAACTGGGTGTAGGTCTTGCCAAGCTCGCAGAGGAGGATCCGACCTTCACCGTCAAGACCGACGAGCAGACCGGTCAGACCGTTATCTCCGGTATGGGTGAGCTTCACCTTGAGATTATCATCGACCGTCTGCGTCGTGAGTTCAAGGTAGAGTGTAACCAAGGTCGCCCGCAGGTGGCATACCGCGAGGCTATCTCTGCTCCGGTTGAGCTCCGTGAGGTTTACAAGAAGCAGTCCGGTGGTCGTGGTAAGTTCGCCGACATCATCGTCCGCGTAGAGCCGGCTGACGCTGACTTCCCCGGCGGCCTCCAGTTCGAGGATGTTGTCAAGGGCGGTAACGTGCCTAAGGAGTATATCCCGAGCGTACAGAAGGGCTTCGAGATGGCTATGAAGAACGGTGTGCTTGCCGGCTATCCGCTCGACAGCCTGAAGGTGACCCTCCTGGATGGTAGCTTCCACCCCGTTGACTCTGACCAGTTGTCGTTCGAGATCGCTGCTCAGATGGCGTTCAAAGAGGCTTGTGCAAAGGCTAAACCCGTACTGATGGAGCCGATCATGAAGATCGAAGTTGTTACTCCGGAAGAGTCCATGGGTGATGTCATCGGCGACTTGAACAAACGTCGTGGTCAGGTAGAGGGTATGGATACCAGCCGCACCGGTGCACGTATCGTCAAAGCACATGTGCCTCTGGCAGAGATGTTCGGTTACGTAACCGCTCTCCGTACCATCACCTCCGGTCGTGCTACGAGCTCCATGGAGTTCAGCCACTACGAGGCTGTTTCTTCCTCGATCGCCAAGACCGTCCTCACTGAAGTGGGAGGTCGTGTCGATCTCGTGTAAAGTTTTCTTTGGGCACCTTTGGCTTTTTTGTTCGGTCATTATGTACCACATAACTCCCTTACAAGAAAAACCAAATCTGCTCCAAACAAAACTTGAAGAAACAAGAAATGCAAAAAGTTAGGCACGCGTAAGCAAACGTGCGAGCGCGTACCTAATAAACAATAAGGAACGTACACGTACACACATGCGTGTGGCTATAAGTACGGCCTGAAACATAAGGTTCGTAAGAACAAAACAAACCCCGGCAGGGTGCGGGTCATTCAAGCAAATGACTCTTTGGATTATCTGCGCTCTGCCAAGTATTAACAAAATAAAACAACTATTATTTATTATGAGTCAAAAAATCCGTATCAAACTGAAGTCTTTCGACCACAACCTGGTTGACAAGTCTGCAGAGAAGATCGTGAAGACCGTAAAGGCGACCGGTGCCGTAGTAAGTGGTCCTATTCCACTGCCGACCCACAAGCGTATCTTTACTGTGAACCGCTCTACCTTCGTTAACAAGAAGAGCCGCGAGCAATTCGAGTTATCGAGCTACAAGCGTCTGATCGACATCTACAACAGCAACAACAAGACCGTTGAGGCCCTGATGAAACTGGAGCTCGCCAGCGGTGTGGAAGTAGAAATCAAAGTTTGATGAACGCCGGAGCGTTTCCTTCGGATAGTAAAACCGGAGTATCCGGGTAATCCGGAAAATCCAGATTAACCCGAAGGCGAGAACGCAGGCAAAATGAATTAACAATTTTAATCAATCTAAGCAACAATGCCAGGATTATTAGGAAAAAAGATCGGAATGACTTCCGTCTTTGGTGCCGACGGTAAAAACGTACCGTGCACCGTGATTGAGGCAGGTCCTTGCGTAGTGACTCAGCTCAAGACCGTTGAGAAAGACGGTTACAAAGCCGCTCAGGTAGGCTTTATGCACAAGAGCGAGAAGCACACGAACAAGGCCGAGGCTGGCCATTTCAAGGCAGCCGGCGTAGAGCCCATGCGCCATTTAGCAGAATTTGAGTTTGACCAGGAGCTCACGCTCGGACAGACCATCACCGCAGCTGACCTCTTCGAGGAGGGTATGTACGTGGACGTCATCGGAACCAGCAAGGGCCACGGTTTCCAGGGTGTCGTTAAACGTCACGGTTTCGGTGGTGTAGGCCAGAGCACTCACGGTCAGGACGACCGTCTCCGCGCTCCGGGTTCGGTAGGTGCTTGTGCTTATCCTAGCCGTATCTTCCCGGGTACCCGCATGGCCGGTCAGATGGGTGGCGACCGCGTTACGGTCCAGAACCTCGTCGTTCTCAAAGTTATCCCCGAGTACAACTTGATCATGGTCAAGGGATCCGTACCCGGTGCAAAAAATTCAATCGTCGTTATCAACAAGTAATTAGTTATGGAACTTAGTATTCTGAACATGGCCGGCAAAGAGACCGGCAAGAAGATCGCTCTCAATGACGCTATCTTCGCAATTGAGCCTAACGACCATGCTATCTACTTGGACGTTAAGCAATTCTTGGCCGCACAGCGCCAAGGCACAGCGAAAGCAAAACAACGTAGCGAGAATGCTCACTCGACCCGCAAGCTCGGTCGCCAGAAGGGTGGCGGCGGCGCACGTCCGGGTGATCTGAAGTCTCCGGTACGCGTAGGTGGTGGTACTATCTTCGGTCCCGTACCCCGCGACTATGACTTCAAACTGAACAAGAAAGTGAAACAACTCGCACGCAAGTCCGCTCTGTCGCTGCGCGCAAAACAAAATGAGTTGCTCGTGCTAGACGCACTCACCTTTGACGCTCCGAAAACCAAAGCCATGGTTGAGGTGCTGAATGCACTGCAGGTAGCAGGCAAGAAAGTTCTCTTCGTCGTTGACGATGCGAACCTCAACGCCCGCAAGTCTGCCGCTAACATCCAGAAGGTGAATGTCGTGAACGTAAACGAGCTGAACACCTACACAATCATGAACTCGAACGCTGTTGTCCTCACCGAGGCTTCGGCAGCCGCTCTCGAGGCAACTTTTAAAGCATAAGGAGGTATATTATGGCAATTATTATCAAACCTATCGTCACTGAGAAGATGACTGCCGCCGGCGAGAAACAGAACCGTTACGGATTCGTAGTAGCTCGCAATGCCAACAAAGTTGAGATCAAGAAGGCAGTAGAGGAAATGTACAATGTTCAGGTAACCGATGTCAACACGCTCATCCGTGCCCCGAAAGTAAAACAGCGCTGGACCAAGTCCGGTCTGCTCCGCGGTGCACAACAGGCGTACAAGAAAGCCATCGTGACCCTGAAAGAAGGTGAAACAATTGATTTTTATAGCAATATCTAAAAATGGCTGTACGTAAATTTAAGCCCACAACACCAGGGCAGAGACACAAAGTTATAGGTGCGTTCGAGACAATTACCGCGAGCGCTCCTGAGAAATCGCTTGTGTTTGGTAAAACCAAAACCGGTGGTCGCAACAACGTCGGTAAAATGACGATGCGCTACATCGGTGGTGGTCACAAACAGAAGTACCGCGTAATTGACTTCAAGCGCAATAAAGATGGTGTACCCGCAGTAGTTAAGACCATTGAGTACGATCCGAACCGTTCGGCTCGCATCGCCCTCCTGTTCTACGCTGACGGTGAGAAGCGCTATATCCTTGCACCGAATGGACTGCAAGTAGGTCAGACTGTAATGTCGGGAGAGAACGCTGCTCCCGAGGTAGGAAATGCACTGCCGATGTCGGTAATTCCTCTGGGAACGCTGATTCACAACATCGAGCTTCGTCCGGGCCAGGGTGCCTGCATGGTACGTTCTGCCGGTACGTTCGCTCAGTTGTCGAGCCGTGAGGACAAGTATGCTATCATCAAACTGCCTTCAGGCGAGCTCCGCAAGGTGCTGGCAGCATGCAAGGCTACTGTTGGTGTAGTAGGCAACTCCGATCACGCACTGGAGAAGAGCGGCAAGGCCGGTCGTAGCCGTTGGCTGGGTCGTCGTCCTCGCAACCGTGGCGTAGTAATGAACCCTGTAGATCACCCGATGGGTGGTGGTGAAGGCCGTCAGAGCGGTGGTCATCCGCGTAGCCGCAAGGGTCTGCTCGCTAAGGGTTACAAGACGCGTCATCCGAAGAACCAGAGCAACCAGTACATTATAGAAAGACGTAAGAAATAACCTATAAAGTAAAGAAAACATTATGAGTCGTTCACTGAAAAAAGGACCGTTTATCAACGTTAAGTTGGAAGACAAGGTACTGGCTATGAATGAGTCGGGCAAGAAAGAGGTTATCAAGACCTGGAGCCGCGCCTCGATGATTTCCCCTGACTTTGTAGGTCACACAATCGCAGTTCACAACGGAAACAAGTTCATTCCTGTTTATGTTACCGAGAACATGGTAGGTCACAAACTGGGCGAGTTCGCTCCGACGCGTACCTTCCGCGGTCACTCCGGCAACAACAAGAAGTAACCCGTTGTAATCATTAACATTATTAAAACTCAAGATTAAAATGGGTGCAAGAAAA
Source organism: uncultured Bacteroidales bacterium (assembly GCA_902799185.1). Classification (GTDB taxonomy): domain Bacteria; phylum Bacteroidota; class Bacteroidia; order Bacteroidales; family Paludibacteraceae; genus Colicola. The sequence continues at coordinate 32,282 of CADBZO010000022.1, forward strand.
CATAACAGCGCCGAGGCAATGAAGGCAGCCCGCAAAGAGCAATACTTCGCCAAGGCAAACAACATTCCTACCAGCCCGCGCAAAATGCGTCTCGTAGCAGACATGGTTCGCGGCATGGAAGTGAATCGCGCATTGGGTGCTCTGCATTTCTCCACTCGTGAGGCAAGCCGCGCACTCGAAAAGCTCCTGAAATCTGCTATCGCTAACTGGGAAGTAAAAACCGGTAAGAAAGCAGAGGACGAAACTCTCTATGTAACGAAAATCATGGTTGACGGCGGCATGTCGATCAAGCGTATGCTTCCCGCTCCTCAGGGTCGTGCTTATCGTATCCGCAAACGCTCCAACCACGTTACAATATTTGTAGATACCAAAGATACTAACGCTGAAAAGTAATTTCAAATTATGGGACAGAAAATTAATCCTATAGCAAACCGTCTGGGCATAGTCCGCGGTTGGGACTCCAACTGGTTTGGAGGCAAGAATTACGGCGATACGTTGCTTGAGGACAGCAAGATCCGCGAGTACCTCAACGCTCGTCTCGCAGAGGCCAGTATCAGCCGTATCGTTATCGAAAGAACTCTGAAACTTGTGACTGTTACTATCTGCACCGCTCGCCCCGGTTATATCATCGGAAAAGGTGGAGAAGAGGTTGACAAATTGAAGAAGGAACTCCAGAAAATCACCAAGCAGGATGTGCAAATCAACATCTACGAGGTAAAACGTCCGGAACTGGACGCCACCATCGTAGCTTCCAAGATCGCACGCCAGCTGGAAGGCAAGATTGCTTACCGCCGTGCCGTGAAGATGGCTATCCAGAGCACCATGCGTATGGGCGCCGAGGGTATCAAGATTCAGGTATCCGGCCGTCTGAACGGCGCCGAGATGGCACGCAAGGAGATGTACAAAGAGGGTCGTACCCCGCTGCACACGCTCCGTGCCGACATCGACTACTGCCACGTAGGCGCTATCACCAAAGTGGGTGTCATCGGCGTAAAGGTATGGATCTGCCGTGGAGAAGTGTATGGCAAGAAGGACCTGGCTCCTAACTTCTCGCAGAAGCAGGAAGGCGGCCGCCCCGGCATGGATCGCCGTGAGGGTGGACGCGGAGACCGCAAGGGCAACTTCCGCCGCAACAAAAAACAATAATGTTTAACCGATTTGTAGATTAGAATCATGTTACAACCTAAGAAAACTAAATTCCGCCGTTGCCAGAAAGGCCGCATCAAAGGGTTCGCTCACCGCGGTCAGGAACTGGCATTCGGTTCGTTCGGTATCAAGAGTATGGGTACCGTATGGTTGACCGGTCGTCAAATCGAGGCTGCCCGTATCGCCGTTACCCGTTATATGCAACGTCAAGGACAGGTTTGGATCCGCGTATTCCCGGACAAACCGATTACCAAGAAGCCGTTGGATGTACGTATGGGTAAAGGTAAAGGTGCTCCCGAAGGTTTCGTAGTGCCATTGGAGCCCGGTCGTATCATCTTTGAGGTAGAGGGCGTAAGCTACGACGTAGCTAAAGAGGCACTCCGTCTCGCTGCCCAGAAACTGCCGATCACCACTAAATTTGTCGTAAGACGCGATTACGACGCAACACAAAATGCATAATTAAGGATTATGAAAACAGCTGAAATTAAAGAATTAACAACTAAAGAATTAACAACTCAAGAGATCCAGGAGCGTCTCGCTGCAGAGAAAGAGGCTCTGGTTCGTATGAAGTTAAATCACAGTATTTCGCCGCTCGATAATCCGTTGCAGATTAAGGCTGCGCGTCGCAATATCGCTCGCCTTGCAACGGAACTTCGTGCCCGTGAAATTAACAAGTAAAAAACGACAAAGACAATGGAAAGAAATCTTAGAAAAGAGCGCGTGGGCGTAGTTGTTTCCAACAAGATGGAGAAGACCATCGTGGTCGCTGTCCGTTGGAAAGAGAAACACCCCATCTATGGCAAGTTTGTCAATAAAACTCGCAAGTTCCATGTTCATGACGAGAAGAATGAGGCAGGTATCGGCGATACCGTACGCATCATGGAGACCCGTCCGCTGAGCAAGACCGTGCGTTGGCGTTTAACTCAAATTATCGAAAGGGCTAAGTAATTATGGTACAGCAAGAATCCCGTCTCACAGTATGTGACAACAGCGGTGCCAAGCAGGCACTCGTGATCCGCGTTCTCGGCGGCACCAAGAAGCGTTACGCAACCCTCGGCGATACAATCGTAGTAGCCGTTAAGGGCGTTATCCCTTCCAGCGACATGAAAGACGGTACGGTCAGCCGTGCTATCGTAGTGCGCACGAAGAAAGAGGTACGCCGCGCTGACGGAAGCTACATCCGTTTTGATGACAACGCTTGCGTTCTCGTCAACAACGCCGGTGAACTCCGTGGCAGCCGTATCTTCGGTCCCGTAGCACGTGAGCTGCGTCAAACGAACATGAAAATTATTTCTCTGGCACCTGAAGTGCTCTAATCATCTAAACTATTACAAAAATGGCAAAACTTCATATCAAAAAGGGTGACACCGTTTATGTAAACGCAGGTGCTTCGAAGGGTCAGACCGGCCGTGTGCTGGAGGTGATCGTTGACAAGCAACGCGCTATCGTAGAAGGCGTTAACATGGTATCCAAGAGTACCAAACCCAACGCAAAGAATCCGCAAGGCGGAATCGTTAAA
>CADBZO010000023.1 GCA_902799185.1 uncultured Bacteroidales bacterium
GGTGATTTTTGGTTGCTGTTTCATAAAAATGAGTCCGAGTCAGGTCTTACTTAGGTCTTATTCAGGTCTTACTTGGGTCTTATCCGGCTCTTGGGTCAGGTTTTCTTTCACTTCCCTCCAGATGTGTTTTTTGGGTCTCTTGTCCCCTTCTCGCATTCTCCTCGCCACTGAGACACGCGAGCTGGACGGACAATCCGAGAAGAGATACCAGAAACGATTAAATTCCTCCACGATAAAATAATCCATAGTTTAATTTTTTTAACTGTCCTGTCCCGTCTTGTCCTGTCCTATTATTGGTAGGATGTATGGGACAGGACAGGACTTTTTCTTTTTTAATTTTCTTTGGTTACTTTCTTTTATCGGCTTTCTTTTTCTCGAAAGACGGTGCAAAGGTAGTGCTAATTTTCGACATGAGCGACCACAAAATCGTGGGCGATCCCCTCTGCCATGAACCGGTAGGCATTCCAAACGGTGCCCTTACTGACGCCGAAAGCCAGTGACACGCGCCACTGGCTTTCTTGCGGATGCGCCAGATGGTAGGCATAGATGTCCATCCATTGGGCGTACTTGAGCGGGAGTTCGAAATTGATACTTGGTCATAATAATTATTTTTGAGCGGTCGATAGTATCGACCTGAAATGAACGAAGAAAACATATTCATGTCCGCATCCAATGCGGACGCAATAGACAAAGTAAGGAACAGGCATCAAGTGGTGGAGCCCTTGCACGCACAAAAGGGCACAAAGAAAGAGGCAAAGCACCGTCAAAGTACTCCGTCTCCCGGAAGTGGCGTTCAAATTATTTAGAAATTAATACAACAAGCACCGGCAAGGATACTTGCGTCTATGGCGATAGGTATAACGATTAGGGCTCAGTTCGAACCGGACGCCGAGCTCTATGCCCACATTCAGCGGAGACGCTTTACCGGACACCAAAGAGGTATTCAACAAAGAAGTATAGGAAGTCATAAAGGGATGAAAATAAGCTCCTTCAGGCCGGTCATCACGAAAACCTAAAGGGCTCTCTCCTCCTGTTTCAAATGCAGTATTGAAGCCATATTGGGCATGTACTCCTGCCAGCAGACAGCACACTCGTGAGAGCGGTACCGCCACACCGGCGCGAACAAAAGCGGAGATCATATTCCGGACAGGAAGGGTTTGAGCCGGTTTGTAATCATCCTCCTGATAAAAACCATACTCATCCACATCCAACCACAGATGCCATTTCTCATAATATCCGGTATGGGTCAGCGAACCGCTTGCCTTGGCATTACCATGGATTCCCAGCCCGTATTTGGCACCTATCTCCAGACGCAACTGCACATGTCTCAGTGGTACCCGGAAATACAAGGCGAGCGGAAATTCCACATAGTAAGCGGTATATCGTTCGTGCCAATGACGGATTGCCAAATGATGGTCGTATGGCTCATGATCGGTGTCCATGACTCCTTGCCACACCTGCTCTCCCTCATAGTGTACCCCTCCTGCCGTTTGACGGAAACCGACTCCTGTACCTATTCCTACATTCGGGTGAAAGAAATACGCATACCCTATATGCGCGCCGTACCCGAAAGCAGGAAGCCGCTTGGCATCGGCTGTTTGATACAAGAATGTGGAGAACCCACCATCAACGGTGAGTTCCACCACACTCTGCGCTTGCATCCATAGGGGAAACAGGAGCAGCACGGACAGCCATCGCATCTTAGCAGACATACGCTACTCGACTTTCACTTTGGTCACTTTCGATACATTCTCTCCCTTCAAATAGAGGACATAGATACCTATTGGAAGATTCATCTGTACATGATCCGTACCGTCTATATGACGGTGCTTAACCATTTGTCCGACAGCCGAATAAACGGTTACCTCCCCGGCAGTATCAGACATCTCTATATGCAACGCTTCGCCTCTCCGGACGACCGATTGCACATGGGCATAGGTGTCTGCGCTCCTCGGAGTCTCGTCAAAACGCTTCGGGCAGGAGCGTTGTTTGTGCCCCAAGGTATCCGTTGCTTCCACGAAATACTCGCTTGTCCCCATACCGTCCGGCAGGTAGAGATATTGCCCCTGCTCGCCTGCTATGGGCGTATTATCGCGATACCATTGGTAAGCGACAAACTCATCTTTGCCGTTATCGCAGAAGATCAGATTAGTCCATTTCTCATACACCATGTCGCTGGCGCACGTGTCCTCTACCGGCGGATCAGGAGGATCGGGAGGCAGAGGCGGATAACATGTGATCGTATCCAAGCGATAGGTGCGGTAAACGCTGTCACACCCATGGGCGGTATAGAGCGTGTCGCGATAGACGGAGTCTGAGACAAACAGCACCCCTCTCCATAAAACAGGCAGGACTGTATCGCATACCGTTGTGTCTGCTGTTTGAGCGATAGGCGTAGCGTCTATCACCGTCAGGTGCAACGTACCGATACTGTCGCAGAGCATGTAGTTTCCTCCGGCAAGCGTATCTTGGTAAGTACCGGACGCATCATACCATTTGCCGAACCAGAGAAGACTGTCGCAATAAACCGTGGTATCCAGCGTGCTGAAACTTTGTACACAATCGACCGTAGGGTTCAGAGGATGTCCTTCCTGCCACTCATGTTCATCCGGAGGACAGTCTTTGAACTTGAGTAACAAATGGTAGATAGTATCTTCCAGCGCACCGTATATCTGTTCCGTCTGATAATGTCCCTCGGAGAAATATTCTTCTCCCCGCCAGACATAGGAAGGTCCGCATACGGTGTCGAGTTCATAGATATTCTGCACTATTTTGACCGCCATGTGGCAAACGGAATCGCAGCCATAGACGGTAGGGAGTGTGTCCGTAGCAAAGACGCCGGGTCCGAGGATCGTCTGACCATGCCAGGTCGTCCGTTCCGTCCGCGAGGTGATATAGATTGTATCATATCGCTCATAGACGGGGCACTCCATCGCGTCTGTAATACCGTCCTCCGCAGTCGCCGTAAGTACGGTATCCAGCGCATTGATAAACACACCCGGAACAGACCAGAAACAGGCATAGGACTCTCCTTTGTCCGCCGGAACGGTAATCGAATGGCCATAACCGAGTACCGTGTTCGGCGCAGCCGTATTCGCCCAATACAGCCCGGGGTCCTCCGGATAGTCATGGGAGCGGACAGACAGGGTGACTAATGTATCGGCATTCTCGCAGTAATGCTTGGTTATCTCCAACGGAGGCAGAGAAGTACAGCCCATCGCCATCTTGCAACACATATAATGCACATCCGCGGCGCAGTCGGAAGCTTTGATGGTAAGGGTGAACTCCGTCTTTCCTTTCAGGTCGTAATAATAATGCAGCGGCTCTATAAAGGAATAAACAGCATGCATCTCATATTGAAGTGTATCCCGGTCTATAATGATTAAGAAAGAGGCTCTGATGGAGTCTTGCTGCCCGCACCCCCCTCCTACGGGTCCGAACTGAGGAACCACATAGAGGGAAAGAATCGGGTGCTGCGGGTCAACGGTGAAGGTCTTGGTGTAAGATGCCGGGTGTCTGAAATCCGGCGCATTATCACCTATTGCCACATACTCGCCATAGGTATATACCAGACCCTCCGTTGCAGCAGAAGTGAGATCCTGATAATCATAGCACACCTCATCTCCCGGAAGCCAGTCCACCGAGTAGAGCCGCAGCCATTGCCGATAGAAATCGTCGCTCTGCGCATATGTCAGGCATGCGCAGAGGACGAATATTCCTATGAAAGAAAACCGTTTCATATCTGTTTAATCGGCATCTATATGCTGTCTAACCGGAGCGGGATTAAGCGGAGTACCGGATGTCGGGAATAACAGAGGTGCTCCTGCCCCGAGACATACTATCGCAGTCTCGGGGCGGGTATAAATCTTTTTCATCTTACCTGCTTGCCTTGCGCATCATAGACGCGGTTGTTCATATAAATCATCAGGTGGCCGTTTTCAAGCACCTTCGTACATTGTACTTCGCCATATGGTACTTCGTCCATGCCGGTGGGCATATACCGCGGCGTGCCGATACGGAGGACATAGCCGTTGGTGGTACCCTTCGGCAGGGTGAGAGCATATCCGCCGTTGGCGAAATTCCATACCTGCGTGTTATTATGCCAAAGAGTTGCTTCCGCATCAGACGAACCGAATACCAACGAATAATCCGCAGTCTGAGGCGCATACATGGATAGCGCATACTCCGCCACGCCATCAATAACCGGCGCATCTTGCGCGCAGAGGCGATAGCCATACGCATTCACCCATAGATAGGGATTGGTATTGCCGCCGATGAGTTTGACTACATCCTTTCCGATGACATAACTGTTCTCTGCGTTCTCGTCCGCCGACAGATAAACTACATCCGCTTGGTCCTCTCCCTGCATCAGTTGCAACTTGTAGTAATCCGGTGTCTCGCTCCGATAGCGTGCCGGAGCATAGAGTGCAGTTGCTGCAGCCAGCGGAGCAAGCGACAGTTGGTCATCATTGGCTACTTGGATAAAGAACGGACTTGCCATTACAAAACCGGACTCGGCGAGGTTAATCACGTCATACCGCGGCGTAGCGGCGCCGTTGGCGTAGAACTGGGCAATAGCAATACCGCTATTCACAGATGCCGTAGCATAAGTCAGCGTAGAATTACCCATGGCGTTCCATCCGGCGTCCACCGGGCTGGCAGAGGGGTACTTCGCCATGTTGAGCGAAGCGTTGCCGCCTAAGGTAGCAGAAGCGCTATGCAGCCGCCATACGTTGCAGGTGCCGTTGATTCCCATCATATAGAAACGCCCCGGAGCCAATGTGCCGGAGAGCTGTTTGCTCCATCCGTTATCTTGGTTATTGGCACGCATCTGACCGTCGTATGCCCAGATGAGATAATCCACATTACTCGTGCAGGCGGTCTCCGGCTCCGTAGCACGGCGGATACCGGTAGCGATATCTACATTGAACGGCACGGCAAAAGCATACCATAACTGCTCGTCCGCTTCCGTAGCACCCGGAATAAGGGTAATGTCTATATACGCATCGGTATAGCTGAGATAGTTCTCTCCGCGCAACTGGGACGAACTGCCGCGAGTGGCATTGAGATAGAGATTATTGACCTTCAAATCAGACGCCAGCGTCAGATCACCGCCGTTGAGGACGGTTAGATCACCGATAGTGTGTCCGTTGCCCTCTATCGTCATGGTAGAAGACACAACCAGATGGTCATCCGTGTTCTCGGCTATCACCAGCGGGTATGCTCCGGCGGACGCTTCTACCGCCGCCATGGCTTCCTCCGCCAGCATATAGTCCGTGCCATTGACGGAATAAGGCGGCACGCCTTCCTCAAAGGTTGCTTCATAGGTCGCAGGACCGGGGATGACGGTACGGGTAACCGAAGTGGAGTTATCCTCCCATTGCTTGAAATGCCATCCGTCATTCGGCACGGCGGTCAGAACGAAACCGCAGTCGGCTTTCTCCCAATTGATCCATCCGCCTGCTGCATCCACACGTGTAGAATCCGCAGCGCGGTAGCGCGGCGCGACAAGTCCCATATCTTCGGTATAGGCGAAGACGGGATTGGTCTGACCGTTGGTCCAAGAGCTGAAAGCGGCAAAGCTGCTGCAATCGGTATGCGAGAGGGTGAAGGACGGCACAGCCGGATCATTGACCGCTACCGCCACTTCGCCGTTATTGGAGCTAACCGCTGACTCATAGACAAAAACCGCCTGGTTGGTGACCGTCCCGAGATCCGAGAGATGCACGATCCTCGGATTATCGGTATTGCCATCCAACCATTGCGAGAAGAGATAACCGGCATTGGGCATAGGGGTCAATGCTACGTCCGAGCCGTTCACTACATACTCCACCGTACCTCCGGCGCCGTTGGTGCGCGAAGAGACCAATCCCGAGAAACGGGGATAGATATGCCCCAATGCCTCGGTGTAGAGAAGATTATTCGCCGTCACGCCGGTGTTCCAGGAGGAGAAGCTTGTCTCCGTGGAAGAGGGCGTTACATTCAGCGCGAACGAAGGAACAGCGGGATCCGCTATCGTCACCGCCACCGTACCTTCCGGCATGGAGACGGACGGTTGGTGTACAAAGACTGCCTGATAAGCGATTCCGGTAGTGCCGGAGGAAGCTATATCGGTTATCTCCACGAGCCGCGGATTATCGGTATTGCCGTCCAGCCATTGCAGGAACGCATATCCTGCATTTGGCTGAGGGGTGAGCGCCACCCGTGTATCGGCTAACGCCATGCGGACCGTACCGCCGGCGCCGTCATCGGGAGTGGCTTTCACCTCCTCTGCCTGCGCCGCCAACGGCAGCGCAAGCAGTGTAAGGATATATGCTAACTTTTTCACAATGATTCGGATTTGAAGGGTTATTATTCGTATAGCTTGATCAGGCGGACAAACTGTCCCATGTGTTTCTCCAACTTGTTCACATTACTATTATTCGATTCCAGCATATATGGTGCCCTATTGAATTGCGGAGCCAACGAAGTGGAGAATACGCAAGGGAATCCAGTACTCATATACGTCATGTTAAAACCGCTATAATTGATTTCCCTGATCCAATAGCCCGCACCGGGAACGGCATTCGGGATGGTCGTGTTGTCGCCGCCAGCAATCGTCCATTGCGAAGAGAAGTTCTTGCCAACACGCGGATAGATATCGTCTGCGATGAAGAAGATCGCACCGGCATCTTCCATCAGTGCCCACTGGTCTTCCGTATAAACATTGTTGTCCGCCCAAGCGGCGTACGTGGAGCGGCTGCCGTTATCTGTGCTGATTGCCTGTGCCACCCATGCGGGCGTTCCTTCCGGTTGCTCAAACACCTCCGGCAGAACAATCCAACCCTTCACGCCATTGACGCTACCGCAACCCAATTTGTTCTTCTTCGCCGCATTATACAATGTAGATTGCAGCATGCCTCCGGTAGGCACAAACCATGTTCCTTTCGGATCGGTGGTGGTGCCGTTTTCTATATTATTGTATTGTCCCCAGTCATAATTCTCTTCCCAGTTCGCACCATTGCCACAATTAGTACTGCTATAAGTGTAGTTATAGTAAGGCTCGTGCTGGTTATATCCGCTTGTACTCCAACTGAACATATCTATCCAAGTATTCGTATAGCTGCCGATTTTCTTGTTGTCATCGCCGCACCAGATATATCCGTGTTCGGCGAAGCGGAATTTCCGGTCTGAAGTATGGTATTGCAAGTTACCGCGGGATATCACAATATAGATATCTTCCTTGGCTTTGTACTCCTTATTAGCCCCGGTGCCGACAGACGTGCTTTGGAATTTCGATTGCCAAGACGAGGGCATGGATAGAACCGACTGCGCATAGAGAATCTGGTCTTTCGCTACCGCCAGATATTTCGGAGAAACGATTGCTTTGAGTACCAAAGTAGCGATACTGTCGCAACCGTCTGCTGCAGTATAGAGACGCTCGTAGGTTCCCGCAGAAGCATAGTTCTGTCCGTCCCATATGTACGGGAAATTGGTTTCCGGGATAGATACCGTCTCAGTGTGGGTCTTGGTGGTACAATACCGCAAGGTGATTGATGACGTGGAAACAGTAGGCGTCACCTGTGCCGTCATGGTGATGGTAGCCAGCAGGGCTACGATAGAAAAGAAAATCTTTCTCATTGTTGTGTTTGATTTAAATGTTAGTAAATAGTTTATTGGATAGTCATATTATCGTATTTGTTTGATCTCCACTCTTCGGTCAAGGGCGATGTCATGCGCGCCGTCTTCCCTCGGCATACTGTATCCGCAGCCGCGAACGAGCATCTGCTCCTCTTTCACGCCCCGGCGGCGCAGCATGGCAGCGATCGTTTTCGCGCGACGGAGAGACAAGCGGTCGTTATAGGCTTTGCTGCCGAGCGTGCAGGTATGACCGGTGATCTCCACCCGCCAATCCGGATGGGCAACCAGCGACTTAGCTACGCTGTCGATACACTCCGTCGCGTCAGACTCCGGGACAGCTTTGTCCAAACCGAAGAAGATGGTAGTTACCGCTCCTTGATAGTCATACGCGCTATCCGCAGACGTCAGGGTCACTTGCTCCGCTACGCGGAGGGTGTCATAGATGACAGTAGCGAGTGTATCTGTATGCTCCGTCACGAGCCATGTACTGTCGGTACGGGAAACAGTCTCATATTCCACCGGCTTCGGTTTGGCTTTTGCGGGCCAATGCCAAGCGTAAGTAACACGGACGCCGACCTGCCACGGGTGCGCGCCGTGTATTTGATCCGATTGATGTACTCCGGCATAGTCTTCGGGGTAAAAGAGTCCCTTATCGGTATAGAAAGACTGCTCCGCCGGCTGAATGGCATTATTGGCTACTACATTGGCATACGCGCCGATGGTAACAGAAGAAGCACGAAGGGGGATAACCACACCTGCTTCCGCTTGCACGGCGGCGGTAACCGGCTGCATACGAAGCGCACCGGAACGATATTGCGTATCGTGATAGTAATCATGAAGCCCGTCCAGGGTCAGGTGCCATTTGTCGTAGTAACCGGTATATGCCACTTCTCCGGACACCCCTGCATAACGCAAGAACACAGGCATTGCCACCCGCATTCCTGCGGCAGCATAAACGCCTATGTTCTGCCATACATACTCGTAATGCAACATCACGGGTATGCCAAATACCAATCCTTTTTGTGTTTCCTTGAGTGCCTGCGGCTGTACCTGCCACGTGCAGGGTTCATGATCCGTATCCGTCCAGCCCTCGTATGCCCTAAAACCGTTCATTGTCACTGCTCCGCTGTAATAATCCAACCCTATTCCGAGCGAGACGCCCCAGTGCTTGTTCCAGAAATAAGCATAGCGTACATCCGCCTGACCGGCAAAGCCGCCCGACTGGCGAAGCGAAAGATACTCCGTATTCTCCGTAGCATAACCCATCTGCCCATATCCGGCTCCTGCACCAATCATTAGACGGTGGGTGGCTTCGGTCGGCATAGGTTCTTCGGGGTCAACAGGCTGCTGCCAGGAAGTGTCACGAAGGCAAAGGGAAGAGTCCACGCGCGTGATATAAGAGGTATCTGCACGCGCGATAATGCTGTCGCGATAACGGGTATCTAAATAGGTGGGATAGTATGTGATAGGTTGATGCGTTTTAGAGGATCCCTTTTCCGGTGCAGGTGTAATAGTCACCAATGATGATTTAACGGTATAGTTATAGTCCGAACCCAGAACGGCATCCAGAATCTCATTAATATCCGCATTCTCCAAGTTGGCGGTAACGGAGTGCTGCATATCCACCTCGGCTGCATTATAAACAAATGTATAGCCCGTATTACGTTCAATGGTGCGGATAGCCTGCGATAGCGGAACGCGGGAGAAGCGCATAGTCCATGCTCCCGGAGCCGCCCATGTAAAGGCGGCCAACACCATCACGTAATATAACGCAAGCAGTCTCTTCATCAGTTTATACGGTATCCGTTGTCTGTCCGGCTGATATGCAGATGGTACGTAGTAGCAAAAGCATCCATGATATCGTTGAGCGGCAGGGTATCGTTCATCACAAAATGCACATCCAGCATCCGGGTGTCATAGTCGGTTATCTCAATGGATTTGCCGTAGATGCGCGAGAGACGTCCCATCAATTCACCCATGGAAATATGGTCATACTCCATTCTGCCCTGCATCCATGCGATAGAAGCTTCAGCATCGCAAGCGCTTTTGCCGGCCGCCTGCGAAGCATAGGTATAAACAACTTGCTCTCCCGGAGCCAGATGGTATTGGAATTGCGCATTATTGACTCGCACACCGCCCTCCAGCAACGTAGCGCGGTATTGCGTATCGTCCGCATAGGCAGATATGTTAAAGCGCGTTCCGGTCACCTCCACCTGCACGCCGTTAGCCTGCACGCGGAAAGGAGAGGCGGCATTTTTACGGACATCGAAATATCCTTCGCCGGAGAGTTGCACATCACGGTACTCGCCTCCGTATGCCTCCGTATAGGTCAATTCGGAATATCTATTCAGGCACACCAATGTGCTATCCGGCAAATAGAAAGTTTGCAGGTCGCCGGTTGTACGCAGCGTATATTCGGCAGCAAGGGACTTCGTAGCCGGGCGGAAAAGGAAATAGAAAGGCACAGCCAACAGCAACAAAAGACATGCTGCAGCAGCGTAGCGTGCCCATCGGCGCAAGGGGGAGATTAGCGGTTTCACGATTGGCTCAGCAGGTTGCGTAGCACGCTCCGTAAAGCGTTGCCATGCCTCGTCTGTCAAAGCGGCAGACTTCTGCGCCCGCCATTCGTGCTCCCATTGGCGAAAGAGATTCCGATGAGCAGAATCGGTCTTCAACCAACGGCGTAATGCTTCCGCCTCCGGGGCGGTGATAGTACCTGAGAAATAGGAAAATGTGTACTGCTTGAATTGTTCCATAAGTATATCCGTCTATCTATAAGACAATCGAACAACGGATAACCCTACCTCAAACAGCATTTATTTTTATAATTAAGTATAGAAGAGCCATCAAATGCTCCTCCTTGAGGTGTTCACGAAGATACTTGAGCGAAGCAGTAATGTGTTTCTCTACTGCCTTGACACTCACGCCGCATTGCTGTGCAATCTCAGCATTGGACAACTGCTGTTCGCGGCTGAGGAGGAAGACTTCACGCTGGCGGGCTGGCATTTGTGCAATTAATGCCTCTATGGTGTTTTTCAGTTCCTTATAGATGGTATCCTGTGCAGCGTCTGCCTGCATATCCAAAGCAGTCAAACTCTCTATCAGTTCCTCATCCTCGTTCATCACCATCACTTGTTGTACTACCGCCATATGTTTGGCATAATTCATACATCGGTTGCGCACCGTTTGAAAGAGATAGGCATTTACGGAACGGATATGAGGGGGACTTGTGGGGTCTTTCGGCAACTCAGCCGTTCTATGCACTATTTCCCACAGGGATAGAAATGAATCCTGCACAATATCTTCCGCCTCTTTCTCGTCTTGGGTTACCGCCATAGCAAACGCTTTCAAGCGATTATAAAGGTTCCTGAACATCTGTTCAAAAGCTCTTTGGTCGCCCGATAATACTGCTTCCGTCAATTGGCGGTCATTATACGAGAACTCAACCACAATTGTTTCAGATTTCGGCTGCAAAGGTACGATATTTTTTTGAGATATGCAAATTTTCGTCCGTTTTGTCACGAAAAATCGTCATTTTTTGTCTCGGTCATCTCCCGCTCATCGCTCGGTCGGTCGGGAGAGTGGTGAATTTCGGAGGGTATCAACGGGGAAGCAAACGCGCTAACGGAAATAGCGCACAGGACAACGAAAGCCGACATCCGATGTCGGGGAAAAGAAGAAAAAACGCCGACTGGCACGGCCACGGGCTCACAATACAAAGAATATAATGCGGGATACTATCCCGCGTAACTAACGAAGAAAATACCGGCATTAAATGCCGGGCTAATAGACGAAGACGCGATGCTGACGCATAGCGCAGCGGAGGGCGTGGAAAGGGTATAAAAAGTGCGACCCTTTCGAGTCGCACCGGATTAAGGTATTATGTAAAAGTTTGCTACATCGTAGCCGTCAGGAAGGTAGCGTTGCCGAAGATGTAGAGAACATTTTCGGATGCAGGAACGAGGAGGGTCTCGCCTTGCTTGACATGAATGCCGTTGATATGCGCTTCACCCCACAGGCAAACGACCACCACAAAGGCATCCGTGTGCAGGTCAATCTCCGCCGCCACTTGCACCACAACACGATTGACCGTGAAATAGGGGCAATGGATAAGTTCGGAGTTGGGTTTGGTAGAATCATAGGACGTGCGGTACTCCGGCCAGACCTGATAATCGATTGCCTCTTTGGCTTCGGCGATGTGCAGTTCGCGCGGGTTGCCATGCGCATCCTTGCGTCCGAAGTCATAGACGCGGTAGGTGATATCCGAAGTCTGTTGGATCTCTACAAGAAAATTACCCGCTCCGATGGCATGCAATCGTCCGGCAGGGAGGAAATAGAGGTCTCCTTGGTGGGACTCATGCGTAGCGATGACGTCCTGTAAACCCCTCCCGACCTCCCCACCAGGGGAGGAGACCAAGCGCTCGTAGTCATCGGGGGTAATGGATTTGCTGAGGCCGGAATAGATTTTGGCTCCGACATCCGCCTTGACGACATACCACATTTCTGTTTTGCCCGGGCATTTATGTCTTTTCTGCGCCATTTTGTCATCGGGATGCCTTGTACGGACAGATCCTGACGCGAATCAATGAACTTGACGAGCAGGGGGAACTGATTGCCGAACTTCTTATAGACGCGTTCGCCTACAAGGAGTCCTTTGTATTTGTCGATGAGCTGGGCGAGGTTGAGACCGAGATCCACATCGCCGATGATGCCGCGTTCAACTGCTATGGACTCATGTCCAGGTACGGCACTGATTTCCCACGATTCGCCGATATTCGGCTGCGCGGTATAAATGCCCTTGAAGGGCGCAATCTGATAGCCACCCCAGATGGTGGTCTTCAAATAAGGGGCAAACTTATAGGGTTTCATTATGAATTAAAAATTACGAATTACGAATTACGGATTACGAATTACGGATTACGAATTACGAATTTAGTCTTTCCATTATCTCAATACACATGCGGGAGTTGTGGTAGGGGCATTTCCAGAAGCCGGCTTTGTCGTGGGTGCGGTCGGGGGTGCCGTCAGGGAGGACGGACCAGAACCACTCGCCGTTCTCGCGGTCTATCAAGCAGTTTTGGATATAAAGGAATGCTGTTTCTGCCAACTCAAGATTGATATTACTTTCTACAGGTTTTTCCCTTTGATACAGTTTCCATTGGTCGAGATATCCCACCACCGCCTCAGCAAAACACCACCATTCTTTCTCCTCCATAATGCCCTCTTCCGCTGCTTGCGCCAATGAATGAATGACCGGCAGGGTTTGATTCAGCAGCACCTCATCACCTAACACCTCCAATGCCTCATGCAGCAGCCATGCCGCTTCTATATCATGTCCGGGAGACACCTCACCCCGACCCTCTCCCAAGGAGAGGGAGGAAGAAAGGGGATGCCAGCTCTCATCGAAGAAGAGGAGAAGGTGTCCCGTTGCGGGGTCGAAGATGCGGGTTACGAAGATGTCAATAAGTGTACGGAGCTGGCGCTCTACCCTCTCCTTTGTACCTTGTACATCGTACATCGTACATCGTACATCGTCCCTTTGGACATTCTTTAAGACGCGGTAGAGATTCGTGTATGCTTCGAGCACATGGAGATGGGTGTTCATGGTGAAGACACCGTTCTCGTCTTTTTCGGAGAGACGCATGTCAGCTATCGGCTGCCAGTCGCGGTCAAGCGCTTCGAGATAACCAACCCCCTCCGACTCCCCCTCAAGGGGAGAGACATGGAACGCATGTGTCTCCAAATCCTCGAAGAGGCGGATGGCGGCATTGAGGGCTTCACTATCTTGGGTAGCGCGATAGTACTCCGTCAGACCATATATGGCAAAAGCGATCGCATAGGTCTGCTTCTTGGTGTCCAGCGGGGTTCCATCGGCCTTGAGCGACCAATAGACACCACCTTGTTCGCGGTCTATAAACCGCTGCACGAGGTAGTCATAAGCTCTCGCTGCCAGTATGCGGTAAGGTGTATTATGCAGCACACGCGCCGCCGCAGAGAAAGTCCACAAGATACGCGCATTGAGCACGGCTCCTTTCTCCGCGTCCGGATGCAGTACATTATATCCGTCTATACGTCCGTAGAAACCACCTTGTTGGTAGTCCACCATCCGTTCCTGCCAGAAACGCAGGATATTGGTTTCGAGCAGGGCTTGCGCCTCGGCTCGAAGATTTATACATTTACTCATTTTCACATTTTTTCATTTCTTTGGATTTTGAGTTGGGCATCGATCTCTTTCATGCGTGCCGTAGTGAGGGGATAGAACGATACCACCAGCACGGCAATGATACTCACCGCAGCCGGTATGAAGGACATCAGGCATCGGAGGCAGAGAAGCGCAGAGTCGGGCTGGGTGAAGGCTTCGCCTGTTTGAAGGTTTGAAATTGTTTGAGGGTTTGAGATATATCCGCAGGCGGCGAGAAGCCACAGGGCAGCCGAACCGCCGATAGCACCGCCGAACTTCTGCGCCATGGAGGACGAGGAGAAGATGAGACCGGTGGAGGCTGTTTTGTATTTCTGCTCGGCATAGTCGGACACATCGGCGTACATCGACCACACCAGAGGAGACATCACGCCCGTAAGCATGGAGATAAGTATCTGAGCGAGGAGCATGAGCCAGAAGCCGGTCTGCGAGACAGGAATGAAGAAGAACAGGACGGAGAGGATGCAGAGGGCGATATTGACAGCAATAAAGGTTGTTTTCTTGCCAAACCGCGCCGCCAAAGGCACACAGAGCGCCACACCGATCATGTTAGATACTTCGCCTACAGCAAGGAAAAGACCCGCATAGAAGAGGAGTTGAAAGACCTCACCCCGACCCTCTCCCAAGGAGAGGGAGAGAGTAGCTCCTTCGGGGATGATGTCGGCGAAGTAGTAGGCTACGGTAGCACCGCGGACGGTACAGAAGAGATTAAAGCAAAGGGCTGCACCAATGAGTATCCACCAGGGTTTGTTGGAAAGCAGTGCCTTGAAATCCGAACCGATGGAGACGGTGGAGACGGTCTTCAATTCCTCTTTCGTCAGCAGGAAACAGCAGATAAAAAGGACGAAACAGGCAGCCGCAATGACTACCATCGCCCAGAACCAGCCCTGAGGCGTATTATAGCCGCCGAGGGCGTTGCAGAGCGGTTCCCAGAGAAAGAGCGCCAGGAATGAACCACCGTAAGCAAAGAACATGCGGAAGGACGAATAGACCGTTTTCTCCTGCGAGTCGGCAGTCATCACGCCAAGCATAGCCCCATAGGGCACGTTGATGCCCGTATAGACGGTCATCATGAGGATATAGGTGGCGTACGCCCAGACAAGTTTGGCGGTGTACCCCCAGTCCGGCGTAGTGAAAAGCAAGATACCTGCGATGGAGAAGAGCGGCGCCACAAAGAGCAGGTACGGGCGGTACTTGCCCCAACGTGTCTGCGTACGGTCTGCCAGAATACCCATCATCGGGTCTGAGACAGCGTCCCATATACGCGTGACAAGCAGGATAATACCTGCGTCCTTGAGCGAGAGGCCGAAGATATTACTATAGAAAAACGGCAGGTAATAGGAAAAGACTTTCCAGAACATCGACGAGGACATATCGCCGAAGCCATAACCGATGTGGCGAAGCCACTTGCTATTTACGATTTGGTCATTTACCATTGGGTCATTTATTTAGACATTGAGGCATTTTTTGCAACGAGGGCTTTGATCTTCTCCACGGAGGCGGAGGTGGTGAGTCCGTCTTCGGGAGTATGAAGGCAGTAGTCAAGAAGCTGCTCCACGGTAGTGGTGGCTACATGGAGCCGGGTATCTGCGGAGGCGTAGTAGATAAAGACCTTGCGAGTGTCCACCTCACCCCGACCCTCTCCCTTGAGGGGAGAGTTAGAGAGAGGTTTCTCCTCCACTATCCAGCCGTTGGAGAAGGCGACGTTCATGACATCGCCGATATACTCATATCCTTCGGGCACAAGGAACCATCCGCTGGGTCGGGCAATGACACATGTGGGGTCATCCAGGGCGGTCATATACATATAAAGCACATAACGGAGCCCGGAAGCGGTGGCACGCACGCCGTGAGCAAGGTGGAGCCAGCCTTTGGCAGTCTTGATGGGTGCGGGGCCTTCGCCGTTCTTGACCTCATAGACGGTGTGATAGGCACGGGAGAAGATGATGCGTTCGTTGCGCACCTCGGCGTGGGTGATGTCGGGGGTAAGTGTCCAGCCTATTCCTCCGCCTTTGCCGGTCTCGATAAAACCGTCTTGCGGACGGGTGTAGAGGGCATAGCATTTACCCATTTTCTCATTTTCACATTTAACGAACTCCGGATGGAGGACGACATTACGCTGCTGGCAGAGCGATTTGAGGTCGTCGAGCCGTTCCCAGTGAATAAGGTCCTTTGTGCGGGCTATGCCTGCGGCAGCCGTTGCAGCAGATGTGTCGAATGGCTTCGTCTCATCATGCCGCTCGACACAGAAGATGCCGTATATCCATCCGTCCTCGTGGCGCGTGAGGCGCATATCATAGACGTTCGTTGCGGGTGCGTTATTGCCGTCGGGCATGGTGACGGGTTCCGGCCAGAAACGCCAGTTGTCGATGCCGTTAGGCGACTGGGCTACCGCGAAGAAGGATTTGCGGTCGGCTCCTTCCACACGTGCCACGACGGTGTATTTGCCCTCAAAGAGGATCGCTCCGGCATTGAGCACCGCGTTCATCATGATGCGCTGCATGAGGAAGGGGTTGTCTTGTTCATTGAAATCATAACGCCACTCCAACGGCGTGTGCTCCGCCGTGAGAATCGGGTATTTGTATTTGGTATAGATACCCGTCGAAAGTCGAAACGGGACAGAGCCTGTCGAAAGCCCATTTTCCGCCATCGGCTCATTGGGGCGGGTAAGGAGTGCTTCGTGTGCGGCACGGAGAGCCGCTACTTTATTTGACCAGAGTTCCATTTGCATTGTATTTATTGTTATTACGAATTATGAATAATTGTCCATCCGAGAGGATTTTCTCATTTCCACATTTGGCTATCTTCTCATTTATCGTTTGGTCAATGGCCGTAGTGGTAGTTTGAATACGGGCGGCAAAGAACGCCATGAAATCGGTGTACCACGAAGCGGCAGCCTGATGTCCCAGTTCGGGATTAAAGAGGAGCTGCTTGTCCGCGGAAAGAAGGTTGTTGTACGGCGCTATATTGGTATGCGGTGGGCAGACGTCGTCCTGCAGACCTCTACATGCAATCACCGGGCAAGAGATAGCGGTAGCGAGGTTCTTGGTATCAAAATACGAGAGGAAGGCAAAGAGTTCGTCATCGGTCATCGTACCTTGGTTCTCCCGCGCCACGTAGGCAGGCCAGTTGACGATATTGAAATAGTCGGGATAATCGCCCATGAAAGCGATGCCCGGTGCTATAGCGCGGAAGGTGTAGCCGGAGAGAGCCGCAGCCGCGTAAGTGAACGCGCCGCCCTGACTCTGCCCCTCGGCAAAGAGGTTCGTCATGTCCGAGGTAGGACGGGTAGCCATGAAACGGACCGCCTGCACGCAGTCCATGAACGCACCGCGGTAGTAATAGCTATCCTTGTCTCCGAACCGGTAGGCGAACCAGTCACCGTAGGTGTTGGTGAAATCGCCCTTGCCGTCCGCCTCGCGTTCGGAGGAGAGGCGGTTGTTGATGTTTTGTCCGCGGGTGGAGAGGAAGAACTCGGCGTAGTCGGGTTCGGCATCTCCGGAGGGGCAATAGGGTTTGACATCCTGTCCGCCGGGGCGGTAGCCGGAGTCGTAACCGGCATAGTGCATGATGACGGGATGTTTCTTACCATCCTGCGGCTCGGCATAGTAGCCACGAATAACAACAGGGTTACCCGTCAGACCGTCGGGAATAGAGTTCATCTCCACGAGATAGATCTTGCGTGCCGCAGTGGATTTGGAGGTTATCTCCGTGAGCGTCGCGGACATGTTGACGGCCTCCAGTTGGGTCTTGGCGGCAGCCCAATAAGTAGCGAAGTCCGCTTGCTTGTCCGGGGCAGATATGATAGCAGTCGGGTTAATACCGAAGACGAAGGCACGGGCGAGGTCATCGTTGACGATGCAGGTTGCTTTATAGAAGCCCGGCGCCAAGTCTGTTTCGGTAGTCAGGGTAATGTTCTGCACGCCGGAAGCGGCTATCTCTACGGATGCAGTAAGGGTGGTGACGGGTGCCATTTGGTCAGTGGTTATCTCCACTTCCACAGCCGCCGTAACGGCCTCGGCGTAGGGGTTCTCGGCTTGGATGGTGATCGTCGGACGGGCGCTGAAGACCCAGTTGTCGGTCACGGGCACGGAGAGATTAAGCGTCTTGAGCGAAGCGGGGTTGAGGAGCAGTACCTCGGTCATGGTAAAGCCCAGACCGGAGAGGATCGTGCCATGGGTTTTCAGTTCCGCCAGCATCTTCGCCGTAATGGTAAAATCCTGATAGCGTCCGGAGAGGGAGACTATCTCCGTGTCGTCCATTACCTCCCAGTCAGAGCGACCTATCTTGAGTTGTGCGCCCGCGCGCAGTTCTTTGAAGCGCACGCGGAGGAGTTGCCCTTCTTCGGCAGAAGCGAACTTGGCCGCGGGAATAGTCTCCCACTCGCCCCAAGCAGCACCAAAATCTTTCTCACCGGACCAGATGGATTGGTTGGTTCCTGCTTCAGCAGGGGTATGGGTGAGGGTGATTTTAGAGGCGGTATATCCCGCTCCTTTGACCACCAGTTGCTGACCTGCGGCAACGAGATCGAGCATCGTTTGAGTCAGGGTGATGGAAGCGGTAAGGGGAGCCTCTTTACCTGCCAGCTGAAAGTCATGCGGGTCGGTGAAATTGAGCCACTGCCACGAGGCATCTACGTATTGCAGAAAGACCTGAGGGTAGTCGATGTCCGCAATAGCGGTGACATAGACATTGACAGCGTCTCCAGCGGTAGCTCCCGCCAGAAGGGACTTGTCAATAGTGACATAAGTGGACCAGTTGTTGGCGCAGACGAAGGTCTCGGAGTGGAGGGTTGTCTCCGTCGCCGAAGCCAGGCAAAGGGACAAGGCGACAAAGTACAAAGTACAAAGGAGCTTTCTCATTGTGAATCAATTTTGCCGGCATATATGCCGGTGGTTAAACGGAAGTTATAGTTGCCTCATGAAGGATCGGTAATCTTCCGCCTCCGCGGTGTTGGGTTGCGGGAGGAAATAATGGGTGGGTATATCCCAGGCGTTGCGCCAGACGAGGACATATTCGATGGCCGGATATTCGCGCAGGAGCGGCAGGAGGACGGTAGTGTACCAGTGAGGGCAACGGAGCGCCTCACAGCCGGTCTCGGTGAAAGCGAGACGTTTGCCGTGCTCCTTTGCCAGTCTTGCCGCAGCGTCCAGCTGGCGGTGGGCACGATAGAGATAGTCCTCTGAGCCTTTGGCTCCGCCGTGGTGGTAGCAGTCGGTGCCGATGATGTCCACGTATTCGTCGCCCGGGTACCACTCTTCGGTCTCGCGGTACGCCCCTTCGGGCGTATCTTCATAGAGCGTCAGTTTATCGGGAGAATAGGCAAAAAGTAATGTACAAGGGGACAATGTACCATGTACAAGGGATAATTGTTCATCCATGACGGTACGTGTCC
The DNA here is from genome assembly GCA_902799185.1 of uncultured Bacteroidales bacterium. GTDB lineage: Bacteria > Bacteroidota > Bacteroidia > Bacteroidales > Paludibacteraceae > Colicola. The sequence continues at coordinate 19,215 of CADBZO010000023.1, forward strand.
AACGCCAAAGGGCGATATAGTCGTCCGCCGAGCCGGCTTCGCGTCCCCACCAGAACCAGTTGCCGGACTGCTCATGCCAGAGACGTACGATGAGTTGGTCAGGTTGGGTCTGGAGTGCAGCTACTTGCGCCACGAAAGCCGCAGCGCGTTCTATCCACACCTGCATGGTGTCATGCACGGCAGTAGAGGAATCGACGATTTGCGCAAGGCAGGGTGTGGTGTCCCACGAGTTACCGCCCGTGAGGGGGTTGCGGGCGTGCCAAGAGAGCGTCACTTTGCCGCCGCGTTCGAACTGACGGGCACACTCCTCTATCATGCGGGAGAACGGCACCGAGTCGAGGTTACGGGAGTGGTTCAGTTCGATGCCGCCTATATCAAAACCGATGAGGTCGGGCCATTCGCCGGTCAGATCATGGATGCAGGAACGGGTGTCAGTGTAGGTACTGTCCGCGAGGCGCTGCCAGTCGGAGCCATAAACCACATCATCCTGGTGACCAAAAAGAACGGAATTGCTCTCTTGGCACGCGCAAAGGGCGCATGCCAAGAGGAGCAATATTTGAGATTTGAGATTTGACATTTGATATTTCATTATTTCAACTCAAAGATTCGTGAGGGGTAATCGATATTATATTCTGTAGAGAGGGGGATATCCAGTCCGACAGACATGAGGTAGGCACCGGTGAAAGACTTGCCGTCTAGGGCAGAGACCTCTCCCCGACCCTCCCCCAAGGGGAGGGAGTAAGGGGGTTGTACACGGACATTGCGTTCATGGAGCGTATAGGTGCGGTCGGGATCGAGACCTGCCAGACGGATGCGGCGGCTCGACTGCTTCATGAAGGATGATAGTCCGTAGGCGAAGAGAACGGCGTGGTCTTTGGTATCCGAGACGTACATGAGGGAAGCGACGCGCTGCGCGGCAACCTCTCCCCGCCCCTCCCCACAAGGGAGGGAGTAAGGAGATACCAAGCGGTACAGGTTGCCGAGCTGGATGAGGGGGCGGAGTTCCTTATAATCCGCAAACGCGACGGTACACTGGGCGCGTTCCTCATCGGTCATGTGCGCCGGCTGGAGTTCCATGCCGAGACGACCGGACATCGCCACATCACAACGGAACTTGATCGGGGTCGTGCGTCCGGTCATGAGGTAGGGAGAACCGCCAATGTGCTGCGCCATGGCGTTGGAGGGGAAGAAATACGAGGTGCCCCATTGGATATAGACGCGCTGGAGGGCGTCGTTGTTGTCCGACACCCAGAACTCGTCGAAATACGGCATCAGTCCGTAGTTAGCGCGTCCTCCGCCGGAGGCGCAGTTCTGGATGACCACGTTCGGGTACTTGGCGCGGATACGTTCGAGCGTCTTGACGAGACCAAGATGGTAGTCCACATAGAGATTGGATAACCTCTCCCCGGCCCTCCCCCAAAGGGAGGGAGAAAGGGATGCCAAGTAAGGTGAACCGCAGTTCTGGATAGAGGCGTTGGCGTCCCATTTGATATAGGAGATTTCGGGGTTATTGGTGAGCAGCGTGTCCACCAGATTGAAGACAAAATCCTGCACCTTGGGGTTCGTCATATCCAGCACGAGCTGGGTGCCGCCTCTGCCAAGTTTGAGTTCGCGGTTGCGCTCCTGCAATACCCAGTCGGGATGCTTCTCGTAGAACTCGGAGAGCGTGTTAGTTGCTTCGGGTTCTATCCATATACCGAACTTGATGTGGCGAGCCTTGGCGGCATCGGTGAGGGCTTTCAGTCCGTTAGGCAGTTTGCGGGTATCGACCACCCAGTCGCCGAGGGCGGCATTGTCGCTGTTACGCTGGTACTTACCACCGAACCAACCGTCGTCCATGACAAACAGTTCTCCGCCGAAAGAGGCGATGTCGTTCATCATCGCGAGGATACGCTCCTCGGTGATGTCGAAATAGATTCCTTCCCAGGAATTGAGGAGGATGTCGCGGGTGGCATTGCCGTTATGAAGCATGCCGCAGGTGCGTGCCCAACGGTGGAAAGCGCGGCTGACACCGCCCATGCCTTCGTTCGACCATGTATAAGCCAGATGGGGCGTAGAGAAGACTTTTTTCGGTTCCAATACATACTCGGACGCCATAGGGTCTATACCGGCATAGAAATGAAAACCTTTCTCGTCGGTAGCTGCAACACGGAGTTCGAAGTTACCGGACCAGCAGAGGGCAGCACCGAGCACGCGTCCGTAGTTCTCTTGGGGTACGCCGTCCAACGCAATCATTACTTCGGGTGCGTCAAGGTGCGCATTGCGCGCGCCGTCGGAGTTACGGATGCTTTTCACGCCGCGCGTGAGGGGTTCGACGGTAGGCACACCTTCCGCCGCCCAGTTACCGTGGAGATGCAGCAAGTACGGGTTGTCTCCCTCGATAGGCAGATAACCGCTGTCGTACCGCTGCAAGCGCACAGGTCTCTTCTCGGTATGAGAGATGTCGTACCATGTCTCGGTCATCTCCACCGCCTTCCATTGCCGCACATGAATGGTCACATAGAACGGCTGCACCAGGTCTTTCGTTTTGATTACCGTTTCCGTATATTGCGGATTGTTGATGTAGGTTGTGTCCTGCGGTCTCAGTTGCAGACTCTGGTCGCCGTCGGCGTGCTGCACAAGGAGCGCCGGGAGATGGATATGGTCGATGTCACCAAAGGTGGGTAACAAGTCTATAGCATGCGACTGTACGCCCGCCAGAAGGCAGGCGCACAGCGCAAGCAGCATGGTTCCTGTTCGTTTCATAGGAATACTTAACTTTCAATTCTCAATTCTCAAAATTTTCTGCAAAGATACACTTTTTTCTTGCATATATCAAAAAAAAGTTGTAACTTTGCACCATGTTTGAAATCATCCTAAATATAATCATCGGAATTGGCGGTTGGATCATAGGCTTCTGCATAATCGGATGGTTTATTTCGGAGTATTTATATTAACTTGCGTCAGCAATCCTCGAACCTAGGAAATTCGATTTATTGCTAACAAGTAGTGCATCCCTATAGGGGCGGCATCTGTCTATGTTATAGGCTTTCCTAGGGCCTGAGGAGTGGACGGATTGCCGCCTCTCTTCATCCCCAAAAGCCTTTGACGCGCAAAATATATTTGCGCTATGCACAAAAACCCAAGCGAGTGCTACGACATTACCGGTATTGTTGTAGAGAAAGCAGTCAAAATCTTACTTGTTATCTGCCGAATTAAACGCGTCAAATGCGACCGGATTAGTTTCTCTTTTCGTGACTTTGAATATCAGTTTATGCGCCAATGGTATGACATGATGTATAAGGAATTTCCGTATAACACCAACTCTAAAATGGCGAAATCTACTGACGCTTCTCCTGCTAAAATACGTTATATAGTCAACAAAAAATAGATATTTTGCATCCTCGCTAAAATTTAGCGGACTTTCAATTCTAATACCTCTACCTTTGCACCGGATTTCGGTTGTGGCAACGTCGCCGCACATAAAGATCCGATGTATATGAAACAAACTATTGTGCCGCCAAATAAGTCAGTGCGGCAAACACACCTTTCGCGCCTTTATTTTCTATCCAAAGGCTGCAAACAAGTGCCCCTCGAATCAACAGGCGGCAAAGTCCTCTGGGCTAATGGTAATGAGGGTTATTTTATGAGCGCATACGGCGTTAGACAGACCCTGTTGTTTGGTCCCGCTATGCGAAAGAAAGGCAGTAAAGCCAATAACGGCAAAAGAGGGCTAACACACCCTATTATGCGGAATTTTGGCAACAGACTGGCGCACCGTCTCATGTTCGAGACCTTTGCTGACGAACCTTGCCCGATCTACTTCGATTCCAAGGGAAACCCCTACAAGGGTATCGTTCATCACGTTATTGAGAACCCCCACGACCTCCGTATAGCCAATCTTATGGGCTGGCTGACCTACAAGCAGCATCATATCGCCGACAAACGGCGCCGGGCACTTGAGCAAATCCTGCCGGATATGTATTGTGTCGAGACCGAATACCTAAAAAGCATCCAAGACCCGAGGCGGACCGATGATACCTCTTTTGAAAAAGAACTTAACAACCTCCGTGCGACTTATGGAAAAGACAATTTATGAGCTCTTTGACGAACTCAGACCCCAAGAAAAAGCTTCTTTCATCGATGCCCGTCTCGATTGGGCTTCCTGCGGCGCTCTCTGTGGTGAACTCACATTAAGGTGCTGCCATCCGATGAGTGATAATTAGTAATTCGTAATTAGTAATTCGTAATTTTATTTATTATGCCAAACGACATCAAAAAACTGCGCCGACTGATGCGCACCGCTCATGTCCTGCAAAAAGGAGATGATTACCATAAATTTGGGCAATCTCTCGCCCTCAAACAAGCTTGGTGGTTCGAATCCTTCCGAGACGCCATCAGTAACGGCTTTGCGCGCTTTACCTACTTCAAGAAAGATGGTACGTTCCGCCGCACGCTTGGTACGCGGTCTCCCCTGCTCATACCCGCCGACAAAGCGCCCAAATGCCCGCAAGACAATGAAGAGTGGGAGGAGAGAGCAAAAGCCATACCATATTTTGACCTCGAAAAACAAGAATGGAGATCCTTTTCCGTCCTTAATTTCGTCAAACTTGAAAAGGTCTGGAGATTTAATAACCCTCAAAAATAACGCCTTATGGAAACCGTTAAATGTGAAGTCTGCGGTAAGGAATTACCCAAAGACCAAGCTTATCAAGTAGGCGAAGATAGTGGTGTTTTTGTATGCGGAGAGTGCTACAAAAACGAGTGCGTCAAGTGCGACCGGTGTGGGGATATTATATTTAACGATGAAGCCCACCATACACACTACGGTTGCCTCTGTGACTGTTGTTACGGTGATTTATTGGGGTAAATAATCATTATTCATTTTTCATTTTTCATTTTTCATTTTAATGAAACTCCTTCTTGACGATAAGACAACACGCGGTTACGACCTCAATGCTAACGAGGCCTGTATCTTTGCCGCTATCCTCAAATGCACCCGTGCAGGACGTGGATGGTACGGCAATTACCGCGAACTCGCAGCAGCTATGCCTTTCGTCATTAATCGTACTACCGTTTATCGGGCTATTCAAAAATTGTTAAACTTGGGGCTGATAGAGGAACGCGAGAATAAAACATTGTTCGCTGTGCAAATTGCACAAGAGAGTGTGCAAAATGAACACGAAAGTGTGCAGAATGCACAAGAGAGTGTGCAAAATGTGCTCCCCCCTAATAACCCCCCTATAATTAATAATAATATGAACGAAAAAGAAAAAGAGCAGCAACGCGCGCTATGCGCACGCGATTGCGAAGAGCAGCAAGGCAGCAATTTTGAAGATTTTAAGAAGGCTTTTATTGAGGTCTCCGATATTACACCGCAAGGCGGTGAGAATTGGTTTAAGTACCGCGGTGAGGCTTGCGAACAAAGATGGGCTAAACTGCCCGAATTACACCGCAAAGCCATTCTCGACGACCTCAAGCGGTGCAGAGATATGCACGAAAAGCCGTTCAAGGAAAATCCTTATTTCTACCTTTGCGACTTCCCCGAACCCAAGCCCGTTTTCCTCTCGGGACAAGAGCAAGACGAATGCAAAAAGAGTCGCATCCCGCTTGTGCAGGTCAAGTACGATGGGAAATTCCTCATTTGCACAAAGGAAACGATGAACGCGTTCGGGCTTGAATTTGTCCGCCATTGGTAAAAGGGCTGTTTACCTGCGGTGCTCTCCCTCCGCAAAAATCCACAAACGAATTTTTAATGTTTAATACGCGGTATACCGCATAAAATTGAGTATAATATGAAATGTACTTTAATGCCCGGAATTGAATCCATATCCGGCTCTATGAAAGGTAAGAACGGTAAAAAACTCACCTTCAAGACATACAACCGCCTACAAGCGGACGGCACGTACAAAAAAGAGACGCGCGTCTATCTGCAACCCAAAACCCAACGCTCAACCCCTCTCTCCGAAAACGAGATAGCGGCTCGAAACCGCTTCTCCGAGGCTGCTACGTATTTCAAAAACCTCTCCGAGGAACAAAGGATGGCGTTTCATAAGCCGTGGGAAAGCGCGAATTACTGCTATAAAGGCAAGAAGTACGCTACACTCCGAGGGTACATCATTGCGCGTTTCTATGCTAATGACTTGGCCAACTAACCCCTACGGGGTTATATCGGACTTATTGCCTACTTATTACCTACTTATTACCTGTTCAAAAATCATTTTAATCATATCAATTATGGAAATCATCTTATCAAAACAATGCGAGTCCCTTACGGGCTCACTTGGACGCGGATTCGGGTATCACATCCAAAGACGCAAAAAAGGCTTCTTTGCTAAACGTAACTCAAAAGGATCCATCCCTCCCGACGGACACCTCCGCTTCATCTTCTCCTGTGCCGACCTCGCACAATCGAAACTGCACGTCACAGATATACGCGTCTCTCGTGACGAGCTCGCCAAGGCGGTCGAAGAGGCTGGCTGGTGCCTCTCGCGATTTATGGAAAACTTGCACCCGACACTTAACGCCAATGAGGTATTAACCTTCAAACAAACAGTTGGATTATGAATGATGAAAAAAAAGTATTGATTGTTAGCGTCCTGAATGCGCTTGAGGCACGAGACCCGGAGTGGAAACTTCCGGAGGTGGCAAGAAAGTTTAAGGTCCTCTATCAAGGATGGAGACAAACTGAACTGAGAGCCAAGCGACATACCGGCTTCTTTTATACCAATTCATGGCAGCGAGGTTGGTTGCCGCAAGCCGATTTTATTCGCTTTAGAAACTACGCTTTGCAGTAAAAAGTAGTTTTATTATCGGACGGAGCCCCTAAATTTGGTGGCTTCGTTTTTTTAATGTACCTTTGCACCGGATTTCAAAAAGGGTTTGGTTTTGTTCATTGCCATTTAGCATTTAGAGGCTGCGTCCTTGGGAGAGGGCGCACCTCCCCAAAAGGGAAACGAAATCTTAAATTTCAAATCTCAAATGTAAAATGTCAAATCTCAAATGTCATATGTCAAATAACAACCGATACATACAACTACTCACTGCCGCCATCCTCTCCCTTGGCGGGTTGGTACTCCTCTTTTGCGGGGTCTTTATTGAGCCGCACGGACAGATACACGAGTCCCTACTCATCGGCTTCGGAGAGGTTGCAACATTCGCAGGCGCGCTGTTTGGGATTGATTACGTTTACAAGTACCGGAAATGAGAAAGATTACGCTGATAAGAAACCGCCGCGAAGGTAAAGCCGTTTACGGGCAACTCTCCTTTGAGATGAGGAACCGCGATTATGCATTGGAGAAATTCACCATGCCGTCTCTCGAAAATGCCGACTACCTCATCCCCGCAGGGACATACCCCGTCGAGAGTACTTGGTCTCCGCGCTTCAAGAAGTTCCTACCGCTCATTGAGAACGTGCCCGACCGGGACGGCATCCGCATATACCGCGGTACCATACCCGAACACTCAAAAGGCTGCATCCTGCTTGATTTGGCGGGTATGTCGAATATAACGATATTGTTTAACCAATTGGAAAACGAAGAAGAAAATGCGCAAATTGACATCATGGAGGAATTTACTGCTTAGTGCGGTAGTCCTCGGAGCCGTAACAATCGGCGTCTGTAGTTGCAAGGCTTGGAGAACCGTCTCCACTTCCGCAACTTACGTTCAGCAGAACGACTCGACAAAGACGACCACGACGATCTCTACCAAAACGGTAGAGGAATATCAGGGCGTAAAGAAAAAGTAAATCGCAAACGGCTCGCGATTACAAAGAAAGAGCCTGTACTTACTCACTAACAATTTCCCTCCAAGCGGTGAGGAGTTATGTTCACCGCAACGAATATGGGTAAAGTAAAATATGCTACCGGTATCGACTATGTACGAGGTAGCCTTGCTAAACCGAAGGTAAAAGCTGGTCACCAGTGTGGTACGTACCTGATTGGTACTCACCGCGTTGCAGCGACCGAGAATCCGGATTGTACGCGTCTGTACGTTCGTGAGGCGGGCGCTTATAAGCGCACCACGGCGCTGAGCACCAATGAGGTCGAGATCCGCAACCGCTTCACGGCGGTACAGGCGGCTGTCAAGACCCGCGCCACCAGCCTTCAGCACATGACCGCCGACCAGGAGGCCTTCGAGGCGCAGCGCTATGCCGCCAACGGCAAGAAAACCATGAAAGCCTACCTCTGGCAGATCTGCGGTGCCGAGTACGACGCCCAGCACCCGCGGGGGTAATCCGCTGGCATTTCTCGCGCATAATTGCGCGAGCCCTCAGAAACAGGGAAAGCCGTCCTTCGGGACGGTTTTTTTATGCCCCGTCGGGATTCTCGGCCGTCCAGCGGTGGTCGTACGCCGTCTTGGTGATATTACCGATATTGGACATGGTGATGTCCGTGAGGTTATAGTTGAAGATGTCGTTGCCGTGCGAGCCTTGCAGCATGAAATTGAGGGAGAGTCCTTTCCACGAGAGTCGCGAGGTAAGGGAGTAGGTGAAGTCGGGGTTGGTGTTTCCAATGATGGTGCGGTCCGCTTCGGTTATTTTCCCATCCCCGGTGATGTCGGCGTAGATGATCTCTCCCGTAGCGGGGTCTATCCCTTCTTCCTTATAACCATAGAGCGTACCAATAGGGCATCCGTTACGCTGTAGGAAGACCTGGTCTGCTTTGGACCAGAGGGCTGTAGCGTACTGGTCGCCCTTGAGTCCGCCGATACGGTTGCGGTTGAGAGAGAAGTTGGCATCCAGCTGCCATCTCCAGTCACGCATGTCGATAGCCAATGCTCCTATGGTCAGTTCGAAACCCTGGTTGATGACCCATCCGGAGTTGACCATCATCTGGCTGAAACCGGAGGAAGAGGGGATCGTCACGTTCTGTAGCAGGTCGCGGGTCTTCTTCCGGTAATAATCGAGGGTGAGGTTAATGCGGTTGTTGAGAAATCCGATATCCAGTCCTGCATCTGCCTGGTCGGTTGTCTCCCAGCGCAGGTCGGGGTTGGTCGGTCCGCGCCAGTCTATCATCGCCTGTCCGGACTCCAACATGCCGTCATAAGGATAGTTAGCGGCATCGAAGACGGTGAGCGTACGGTAGGCACCGATAGCCTGGTTACCCGTCTCGCCGAAGGAGACACGCCATTTCCAGTTGGAGAGGATATCCTGCGACTGCATCCAATCCTCATCTATCATGCGCCAGGCGAACGCACCGGAGAAGAACGGCGCCCATTTATGGTTCTTGGCAAACGAGGACGAGCCGTCCACTCGCGCCGAGGCGGTGAAGAGATACCGTCCCATGAGGGTGTAGTTGACGCGGGCGAGGTAAGATTCCAGCGACTGGACAGTACGGCTGCTCTTGAGCACGGCTTTATCCAGCGCCAGGGACATGTCTGCATCCTTGGTGAGGTCATTGGGGAAATTGGTAGCCGTCATGGACTCGCTGCTCCCCTCGCCGCGCTCGAAGGTGACACCGAGCACCGCATTGATGCTGTGGTTCTCATTGAACTTATGATCGAAGGTGAGCAAGGTCTCCGCCGTAAGCGATTTCCAGATGTTCGACGCTTTTCCCGCCTTGCCGTTAGCCGGCGACTTCCCCTCCTGGGTATGGCGGTCGTAGTAGGTCTCCCGGTGGCCGTCGTTATAGCCCAAACCGAGGTTCTGGCGGAGCTTGAGCCATGGGAGTATCGTGAACTCCACGAAGGAGGACGAGAACCACGATATCTGCCTCAGCCGGTCTTTCGCTCCGTTGACATAATTGACGGGGTTCGCCGCCAGCCAGTTCAGTTCGTCCAGTTGCTCGGTCTGCTGGTGCGGGCCGTAGGTAGCCGGGAAGATGAGCGAGGAGCGGATGATACCCGTGTTCTCGGAGTTGGTGCGCTGGAAATCGGTGGTGGCATGGGTGAAATGCTGCGAGGTACCTATCTCCAGCCACTTGGTGATATGCCAGGCGGTGTTGACGGAGAGGCCGTAGCGCTGATAACCGGTGTTCTTGATGATACCCGTCTGGCCGGTGTAGTTGCCGGAGAAGGCGTAATAGCCTTTGTCCGTACCGCCGGAAACGGAGGCGTTGTACTCATGCGACCAGCCGGTGCGGTATATCTCGTCCTGCCAGTCGGCACCCGCTACCTCATCCACGTTGCCGTACCGGTCAGTGCGGAGACCGGGGTTGAGGAAGTCCTCCGGCGAGGGGTTGTACTTGCCCTGCGTATAGACATAGCCGGAACCGATATACGGATAATCCCACTCTCCGCGATAGGGGTCGCGCTGCGTACCGCCTTCGTAAGTGCGGCTGTTGGCAGCCGCTTCGTTCTGATAGAGGGCATAATGGTAGGGATCGAGCATCTGCACCTTCCGTGCTATCTGACTGACCGAACCGCGGACGGAGAGTTCCACCTTCGGCTTGCCCTGCTGTCCCTTGCGGGTGGTGATGATGACGACGCCGTTGGCACCACGCGAACCGTAGATAGCCGTTGCCGAGGCATCCTTGAGCACTTCTATCTTCTCTATGTCGTTGGGGTTGATCATCGAGAGGGGGTTCTGCGAGGTATTCTGTCCGTCATTGGCTCCCGAGGCAGGCACGCCGTTCGGGTCCGTGCCAAAGGGAACGCCATCCACGATATAGAGCGGCTGCGAGGAGGTAGTGAATGAGTTGGCGCCCCGGACGGTGATACTCACCCCTGAGCCGGGAGCACCGTCCGACTCCTTGACATCCACACCGGCTATCTTACCCGTCAGGCTCTGCGCCGTACCTATCTGCGCCCCGGAAAGGAGGTCTTCGCTTTTGATCTGGCTGACCGAACCGGAGAGGTCCCGTTTCTTCATCACGCCATATCCGACCACCACCACTTCGTCCATCTCCTGCACGTCCTGTTGCAGAGTGACCTCCACACGCTCCTTGCCTTTGATATTCACCACCTGGGTCTTATACCCCACCATGGATACTTGGAGGATGAACTTACCCTCCGGCACGTCGATGGCGAAGTTTCCGTCAAAATCCGTGACGGTACCAACCTGCGTGCCCGCCACGATGACTGTAGCACCGATAGCCGTCTCGTTGTTCGCGCCGTCCATCACCCGGCCGGTGACGGTGGTCTGGGCAAATGCGAGGTGAAAGGTGAAAAATGAAAGGATGAAGGAGAATAATAATCGTTTCATGTTATTGTGCGGATATTAGTTCTATTTTGGTCAAGGTAAATCCCACTCCGGTGACGATGAGTCCGCGTGTCTTGACACGGTCGAGCGCCACGGGGTCGAAGATATAGATGAGGTCATTGCCGTCAAGGGGATACCATACGGGTTCGCCGGCTCCCGTTATCTCCTGCCAGCGTGAGTCGCGGATGGAGAGCTGCGGTTTGACGCCTGCGGCTTGCGCCTCTTTGTCCAGGCGGTAAGAGACAAGAAGTACGTCGTTCTCCGTACTCTCCTGGAAAGGCGCGGCGGTCAGGGACAGGTTTCCGCTCCAGTCGGCAGGGAAGGCTTTCTCTCCGCGGAAGAGTTCGCCGGGCTGCAGTTGGTATTCGCGCGGGGCACGCTGTACGCCGGTGAGGTCTTCCGACACCTCTCCCGTCTGGCGGACAATACCGATACTATCCAGCCGGTATCCCTTACCTCCGATACGCATAGCCGTCTGTGCGCCATAGCCCGCCAGTTGCAGTTTCAAGAGCGGCGCACGGTCATATACAAACCACGTGACTCCGTTCTCCCCTACCGGCATGCCGTCTACAGACGGAGCGAGGGCATTCCATGTAAAATCCATCAGTTTGGCTGCCGCTCCCTCTTGAACCTTGCTCACATGCAGGCGCAAGCCGTCGCCCTCTTGCAGCTTCTCAAAGCACCGTCCGGGGATCTCCACAGAGGCAGACCAATCGGTTTTCATCGTCACCGCCGGACCGGACCAGACGATTGTCTCTTCATAGTCCGAAGCCTCGGAGAGCGTGACGCGCAGGATGCGGTAGTCGTGACCGCCGAGGATGATTCCATGCGTGCGCGCGATATTTAATATGGAGTCCGAGAGCGTCATGCGGAAAGGTCCGGCAAAGCCGAAACAGCCGTATTCGGGTGCTACTCCCTGCCAAGTCTTGGGGTGCTGGAACGCCGCTTGGGACATGCCCTTTGCGTTATCGTTATAGACAGTGAGCACGTCGCCGGGCTTGGCGTCCGTGAAATGGCGCGGCTCAATGAGGATATTATCTTTCCACGCCTTGCCGATGGTCTTCGGGCCGAGCAGGATGGTGCGCTCAAGTGACAAAGCCACCAAGGACCAAGTACCAAGGAGAACGGTAAATATGTATTTATACGCGCGCATGTTTCTATAAATTTGTACGTTGTACTTTGTCACTTTGTCACTTCTAACAGTCTTTTCATTTCCTCGCGGTCGATGACGAGACCGGTGTTGAACGCATCGCGCCACCATTTCTCTCCGGCAAACTGATGTTCGTCGCTTGTGCCGGCGTTATAGTTGTAGTCATACCATGTCATGAACCAGCTCCAGCGGCTTCCTTCACCCCATATCTTGGACCAGAGGGACATCTCCACCTCGTCTCCGTTGCCACACTCGGCAAGGGTGATCAATTTGTTCGGGTACTCTGCTTGCAGCTGCTTGAACTCCTTGGCAAGCGGGTATTGAAGCGCGTAGTAGTTATCGCGACCGACCACGTCCACGTATTCGTCTCCCGGATACCAATCCCGGTCGTTCATCTGCGAGTTCCAGACCCAGATGAGGTTGTTGAGTTTATGATAATTGACCATTCGGTCATATAGAAAACGCCAGAGGGCTTTGTATGCTTCCGGTCCTTTGGCACCCCACCAGAACCATGCGCCGCCACCGCTGAACTCCGTGGCGTTGCCCGCCGCCTCGTGAAGCGGACGCCATATAACCGGGATACCGCGTTTCTGCATCTTCTTCAGATACCCCGCCACCTGGTCAATGTCGTGAATCATACGCTTGTATTCGGCGGAAGAGGGGTCGTTCACTTTCCCGGGGTCAAAACTCGTCTCTCCGGGTTGGGTACCGGGCGAGCAGGTGTAGTTGGTGCCGTTATTAGCCGGTACCTGCCAGTGCCACATACAGCCGACTACTCCGCCTGCTTCGTACCATTCAGTGACCGGCGTGAGGTCACTATAGTCGAGCCACCCTTGCTTGTTGACATCTCTGGAAGCATGGATATTGATGAAATCGAAGACGTTCAACGCCGGATATTTGCCTGTCCATTGATAGACATTCTCCGTCTCGCGTGTGTTCCAGTCCACATTCGCCACCACGCCGCTCATGGCGCGTTTGCCGTACTCGGAGCACAAGACAGACCAAAGCCGCTTCACCTCCGGCGTAGCGTTCTTGTTACATAAGACGTATGATGAAACCGGCTGTATTTCAGGCTCCTGCGCCTGGGTACAACCGGCTAATAAAAGCAAAAAAAATAAAAGAAGATGTCCGTGTCTCATAGCAATTAGTGTTTTCGGCTGCAAAATTACTACATTTCCAGCAATCCGACTGACACTATTTTTGCAGGGACTGACACTTTGTTATACAATCACCTTTTTTTTGACATACCGCTCGCGGAACTCCGATGGCGAACAGCCTTTGCGATTTCGGAAAAGCCTGTTAAAATTACTGAGCGTATTAAACCCGCATACATACGCCACTTCGCTCACCGGCGAGATTGTGTCAATGAGCATCCGCGCCGCGTGTCCCAAACGGATATCCACAATAAACTCCGCCAGCGTCTTGCCTGTCCGCTGTTTGAAGAAACGCGAGAAAGCAGACGGAGACATCGCCACCATCTCGCTCAGTTGCTCCAGCCTCAGTTCTTCCGCATAATGCGCTCGGATATAGGTCTCTACTTTGCGCACGCGCCTGCTCTCGCTGGTCTCCGATACTTTTGCAAAGGAAGAGGACGCCAGCGTGCGCGCAGCGGTACATACGGATAATTCATACAGGATTGTAAACAGCTCATTCACAGCCCAGAACCCCTTCAAACTACTCAATTTGGTCAGACGCGGATAAACCTGCATGATAGCCGATTTGGGGAATGCCAAACCCATCTGCGCCCGTTCAAACATGGTCTTGATAGAGGCAAAGGGATTCGTCTCAAACATACCTACCTGGAAATCCAGATAAAACTGCACCGTAATCTCATGGATATCCATACTCTTGCACTCTCCTTGCGCCCATTGGTGTTCCAATTGCGGCGAGGTAATCAGCACAAGGTCTATGTCATCCGTCAGTTCGTCGCTATCCCCTACTATGCGCCGGCATCCGCGCGCGTTCTCTATAAAATTCAGTTCGAACAAGTCGTGCTTGTGCAACGGAAAATCATAGCCGGTCTTATGCCTGTCCGCTACGTACATGAAATCATGTTCGCCTAACGGAGTAATCTCCTGCAGGATGCCGTTATCAGTAATGGAGTTCGAGCGGTTCGTCATGTATCAGGATGTTAAAAAAGTGTAATTCGGCGCAAAGGTACACTTTTTTTATCAAATAAACAAGAGAATTGTCATAATTTTTGTAATTTTTTTAGTAGTGTTGCGATAATTTTAAGAACATAAACAGAGATAAACCCTTTTGAATGCTTTTGAGCTTCGCTCTCGCGTACTTTGCTGCTAAAAACTCCC
>CADBZO010000024.1:0-33556 GCA_902799185.1 uncultured Bacteroidales bacterium
TCGGGGCAAAGTTACAAAAAAAAAATGACATACGCAAGCACGCACATCATTTTTTAGAAATTTTATGTTTTTTTTAATGCAAAGGGCGGTGTTGGAATTGTTTCCAGCGTTTCAGTTGAAGCTGCATCTCATTGCGGGTCTGTGGATCGCAAAAGGTGTCGGCGAAACGCTCCCAAATATAATTGACCGCGAGCGATGAAGGATGCACCAGGTCGTCTGCGAAGAAACGGTAATCACGCAACTCGTCCAGAAGAATCTCGTAGGATGGGAAATAATGGCAACTTGACATTTGAGATTTGACATTTGTCAATGCCTCTACTGCCATGAGAAGCGTAGCTTTGGAGAGTTGGTTTTCATGAAGCCCGTCGCGTATATGACGTATAGGCGAGACGGTAAAGAGCCAGTGTTTGTCGGGATGACTATTGATAATCGGTTGCCATGCCGCCACTATCTCCTCCACTGACAGACGGCGACGGGTAAACCATGTATCCGGCATTTTATGACAATTTCCTACTATCTCACCGTTCATCTCATAGACCCAGGCGGTACCAAAGGTGACGATAACAACCGTAGCTTCCGAGAGGGCTTGCTGCATCAACACAACAGAAGCTTTAACTGCCGCTTCCGTCTCTTCCTTGGTAGGACGCGAGAAAGAACCATGGTGCGCCATGGAATGCCATAAGCCGTCGTATTCCACAAGCGGCAATTGAGAATTGACAATTGAGAATTGAGAATTGACAGCGTTTGCTATTGATAGCGGGTTATACAGTGTGCCGAAAGGGTTGGCGGTAACGTGAAGGCCGCGATGCGCCATCTCGTTGCCCATCTCATCCGAGAAACACGAACCGATCAGGAGAATCTTGTCCTCATAGCCGATTTTCCATCCGGAAGGCTTGATATCTATGATTGTTTGCAGTTTGACCATAGTCTTTTACTCAAAGTGCATTACTTTCGCCGGACTGATTTTGGAGATAATAGACGAAGGTATCAGCAAAATCAACAGCGAGACCGTAACAGTCAATATGTTAAGCGCAATAATCCATCCCCATGCAAAGTTCACGGGTACGTAATCCACATAATAGGTGGCAGCATCCAGCGGGATGAGGTGGCTGTAATACTGGATGGCTGCCATTCCCAAGCCGAGGATGTTTCCCCATAGCATCCCTTTTCCGATCAGCAAAGCCGCTTGTGCAAGGAAGATCCGCCGCACAAAACGGTTATCCGCTCCGAGGGCTTTTAGCGTACCGATGAGTTGAACGCCATCCAGAATAAGGATGATGAGTCCGGAGACGATATTAAATCCCGCTACAATCAGCATCAGGATGATGATGACAATCACATTCATATCCAATAGATCAAGCCACGCAAAGATTGCCGGATTCTGCTCACGGAGGGTCTGCACATAGTACACATGATAGCCGTTTTCGTCCATCTGGCGCATGGTAGCGAAATATACTTTGTCCGCCACCTCGTCTATACGAGACACATCATCCACGAGTATTTCCACTCCCGAATAGACGTCCGCCTCCCAGGATTGCAGTCTTCGCGCCGTTTCGAGTGGGGTGATCATAAACAGGTTGTCAAACTGGGCAATGCCGGTATCGTACAGGCCTACGATCTTGAAACGTCGCGCACGGACATCCGTCTCATCCACGAAATAGGCAGAGATAACAGCTCCTAAAGAGAGGTTCAGTTGGCGTGCCGTGGAGCGCGAAACGAGCACCTCTTGCGGCGAGGAAGGGATCGTTCCTTCTACTAGATTGCGGGTAAAGAAATCCCAATAATCGGTGCCTTTAAGCACCATTCCCATGAAGGAAGAGTCGGTTTTGAGCATCCCCGGTTTGGTGATAAACGGCTCGGCGGCAACGACATGCGGATAACTACCCAGAACGGTTAACAGGCTGTCCGAAACCTCGATAGCTTGCAGATCATATGTGTTGTTATTATCAAAAGAAACGACCTGGATATGTGCCCCGAATCCTGCTACCTTCTGCGTGATGGTATGCTTGAATCCAACGACAATACAGATGGTCAAAATCATGACCATCACGCCCACAATCATCCCCGCAAGAGCCACCTTGACGGCAGGGCGTGAACGCCGTTGTTCGCCGGCTTGGGAAAAATAAAGCCGGGAAGCTATTTTTAGTTCGGGCATTGGCATGATTTTTGTTGTTTAATCAGAGTAATCTGAATAATGCTAAAAAGACTATTTTTTATTGCGTGTGCTGCTTTAGTAGCAGTAATTATGACAGCTCAAGAGCCTGTTAGCGAACGCCCTCACCGTACTCCGGAGGAGGAGGCGCTCAAGCAGACCACCCGTCTGGTGCGCGAGCTGGATATCCGGGACTCCGTTCGCTTCGATACCATCTACCGCATGCATCTGAAATATGCGCGTATCCGCCAGAACGGGCTTACCCGTGCCCAGAACATGGAGCGAATGCAGGCTATATACGAGGAGTTGAAGCATCTGCTTTCCTCCGAGGAGTTGGATCGGTTCATGAACCACCCTGCCGAGCAGCCACGCCGTCCTAGCGGAGCAAACCGCATGATGGCGGCTCCGGTTCAGGCAGCACCAAGCGGCGTAACGCCCAATATACCGGAAGCGCCAAAAGAGAACCAATAACCAGTCCGGCCAATATGTCACTGGGGTAATGCACCCCAAGATACATCCGACTATAGCAATTCAAAGCTACCCACGTCATAAGACTTGCGGTAGCTATTTTATTCTTATACAAAAGCGAAAAAAGCAGTCCGCACGCCATGGTGTTGGCGGCATGGGAACTGCAGAAGCCATACAAACCTCCCATGTATCCGTTCACCAGATGTACAGGATCGATAGCCGGTTCGTGAGTCGGTCTTAGACGGCAGACCAGCGGTTTGAGCAGACCGCTACAGATCCAGTCGCTCAATCCCACCGCTACGCCGAATCCCAAGAGAATGAACAGAACGGTTTTCCAAGAGCGATATTTACAGGCAATCAAACCAACCAACACAACATATAACGGGAGCCATGTTTTGGCACGGCTTACGATCCACATGAAACTGTCCATCCACTCGGAATAATGGCCGTTGATCCATAGTAATATGTCGGTGTCGAGAGACAAGCTATAATGAATTAAAAATTTAAAATTACGAATTTATTAGTATAACGGTGTGGCAGGCTACAAGGGCGGCGGTCTCCGTACGGAGACGCGCTGCACCCAAAGAGACAGGACGGTAGCCATTTCTCACCGCCCACTCCACTTCGGCTGGTGAGAAATCGCCTTCGGGGCCGATAAGAATAGCGGTTTCATGTCCGCGAACGACAAGTTGTTGCAAAGCTTGCTTAGTATTCGTAGGACGATATGCATCTTGCAATGACAAGACCTCTTCCTCTGTCATGCAATGGGCGATGAACTTATCGCCGGCTGTTTGCAGCTGGTTTATCTTGGTTAAAGGATTCAGTTTCGGGAAACGGGTCTTGAGGGACTGCTTGGCGGCAGAGACAACAATCTTCTGCAACCGTTCCATATTGACCGTCTTGCGCTCTGAATGGTCGCAGAGCAGAAGGGTGATCTCATCGACGCCCATCTCTACGCATTTCTCTATAGCCCACTCTGTCCGGTCTATATTCTTGGTCGGTGCAAGCGCGATATGTATGCTACCGTCATGTAACGGTGCAGGTTGCTCTACGGCAGTAATACGGACCTCGCAATGTTTGCGATGCGGATTCGTAATCTCGCAATGATAGAGATTCCCCACTCCGTCCGTCACGAGTATCTCGTCCCCCGCCGTACGGCGGAGCACCTGGACGCAATGTGCACTCTCTTCCTCTGAGAGCGTCAGGGTCGTTGTTATATCCGGGCAGTAGAACAAGTACATCTTACAGTTCGCTTTCTTTGAGGCGTTCGGCGTTCTCTGCCACTTGGAGGGCGTCAATGACACCTTGTATGTCGCCGTCCATGAAGGCTGCAAGGTTATAAACCGTATAACCTATTCGGTGGTCGGTGATACGCCCCTGCGGATAGTTGTAGGTACGAATCTTAGCAGAGCGGTCGCCGGTAGAGACCATGGTCTTGCGGCGGGCTGCGATGTCGTCAATATATTTCTGGTGCTCCTTGTCATATATCTGCGTGCGCAGGCGTGAGAGCGCGCGTTCCTTATTTTTAGGCTGGTCACGCGTCTCGGTACACTCAATGAGTATCTCCTGTACCTCGCCCGTATTGGGATTTTTCCACATATACCTGAGACGCACGCCCGACTCCACTTTGTTGACGTTCTGTCCTCCGGCTCCGCCGGAACGGAAGGTCTCCCATTTGATTTCACCTTCGTTGATATGCACCTCGAACTCATCTGCCTCCGGCAGTACGGCTACCGTAGCCGCAGAAGTATGGACACGTCCCTGCGTCTCTGTGACAGGCACACGCTGCACACGATGGACTCCGGACTCATATTTGAGCGTACCATAGACATTTTGGCCGGTGACATTAAAGATGATCTCCTTATACCCTCCGGCGGCACCTTCCGTGAAAGAAGACACGGTGTATTTGAATCCTTTCAGTTCGAAATACTTGGTGTACATACGAAACAGGTCACCGGCGAAGATAGCCGCCTCGTCACCTCCCGTTCCGCCACGGATCTCCATGACAACATTCTTGCCGTCCTCGGGATCCTGGGGCAGCAGCTGGAGTTTGAGTTCCTCCTCCAGTTTGGGTATCTGCGGCTCCAGTTCGTCTATCTCCGCTTTTGCCATCTCTTTCAGATCCGCGTCTGTCTCATTGAACAACAGGTCTTTGGCGTCCTGCAGGTCAGTCACGGCTTTTTTATAGCGGTGTGCACATTCCAGCACGCGCTCCAAGTCATGGTAGTCGCGGTTGAGACGCACATAACGCGCCTGATCAGCTATGACAGACGGGTCTGTAATCAACAGGGAAACCTCGTGGAACTTCGCTTCCAGTCCTTCTATTTTCGATAAGATATCCATTATTTCATTTTCAGTCCTAACACCTTGCCGGTATAGGCGACATAGGTATGCATAAGTAACATCGCAATAGTCATCGGTCCAACTCCGCCCGGAACCGGCGTAATATACGATGCTTTGGATGCTACGTTTTCAAAATCCACGTCTCCGACCAACCGGTATCCGCGTGGCGAAGAGGCGTCATCGACACGGTTGATTCCCACGTCGATTACTACAGCCCCCTCATTGACCATGTCGGCTTTGAGCAGTTTCGGAGAGCCTGCTGCCACGATGATGATATCCGCCGAACGGCATATGGCATCCAGATTGCGTGTTTTGCTATGACAAACCGTTACGGTAGCATCTCCCATAGAAGAGGCACTCATGTTCGGCAGAGAGAGATACGGCCGTTGCATCAGCATCATCGCCATGGGTTTGCCTACAATATTCGACCGTCCGATGACTACCACGTGTTTGCCCTCCGTAGAGATATTATAGGCACTGAGCAACTCTTGTATTCCGGCGGGAGTGGCACTGCGGAAAGCAGGAAGGCCTTGTATTGCGCGTCCCATACTCATGGGGGTGAGGCCATCTACGTCTTTACGGAAATCGATGGTTGTCAGCACTTTGGATTCGCTGATATGTTCCGGCAACGGTAACTGGACGATAAATCCATCTACTGACGGATCATTGTTGAGTTTGCGTATTTCGGTCAATAACCTACGCTCTTTGATATCTTCCTCAAAAGCTATTTTCTCAACTTCTATACCGACTTCCTGGCAAGCTTTGATTTTATTTGCCACATAGATTTCCGAAGCGGGATTATGCCCCACGAGCACAATGACCAGTTTAGGGCCCCGCAGTCCGTTCGCCAGATTGAAAGCCACCGATTTGCGCAGTTTCTCCCGGATCTCGGCAGCTACTTTCTTACCGTCCAAAATCATTCTTTTCTCTCCTCTGTTGCTTGTTTCTCGGATTGTTGCTCATCAAACCGTTTATCGTTTATATTACTTTGTTTCCATCGTTGGATGTTACGCCAAATATCTTTCCATTCGCGCTGGGTAATATACCATTTATTTTCCCGTCGCGGCGGGCGATAGACGTGGTGCATATGGATCTCCGTCTGTACGCGTCGCACTTCCGAAGAGTCAATGTTGTAAGTCTGTGCCAAACTATCGCCGAGCAGCAAGGCGTCCTGACGATCCACCTTACGGATATTCAATTCGTCCACTTTCACCTCTGTCCCGGGGTCATCCATCGGTAGCGAACGTATCTCCTCCACCACCAGTCTTGTCAGTTTGTATCCGCCGAATGCCAGCACAGCGAGCACAATGAACATCAAACCATAATAGGCTTGTTTGTCTTGCATCTTCATCCATCCTCCCCAACCGTTGGTCAGTTTGTCAGAGTGGAAAGAAGCATGATGATGGTGGTGGCGGTGTCTGCGTTTGCTCGCTTTACGTTCCTCCCATTGCGGTTGATATGTCTTGATATCTTCGTCTGCCATTATCTGCGTTTAATGCTCATTTGCTGTACTTTACGCATCATCTTGGAGGTCTGTTCAAACTGCTTGAGGAAACGGTTAAGATCCACAATGGTGACGCCTGCTCCCTTGGCGATACGGTTCTTGCGGCTGCCGTTAAGCAGACCCGGGTTCGCACGTTCTGCCGGGGTCATAGAATTGATCATCGCTTCAATAGGTTTGAAGGCGTCGTCGCTGACCTCCACGCCCTTGAGCGCCTTGTCCATGCCCGGAATCATGCTCATCAGATCCTTCATGGAGCCCATCTTCTTGATTTGGTTGAGCTGGCCGATGAAGTCGTTGAAATCGAACTGGTTCTTGGCGATCTTCTTGCTGATACGGCGAGCCTCGGCTTCGTCGTACTGCTCCTGGGCGCGTTCTACGAGGGAGACTACGTCACCCATTCCTAAGATCCTGTCCGCCATACGCGCCGGGTGGAACACATCCAACGCCTCCATCTTCTCCCCCGTACCGATGAACTTAATCGGTTTGTTCACCACCGAACGGATGGAGAGTGCAGCACCGCCGCGGGCGTCACCGTCCAGTTTGGTCAGAACCACGCCGTCGAAATCGAGCCGCTCGTTGAATTCCTTGGCGGTATTGACGGCGTCCTGTCCGGTCATGGCATCGACGACGAACAGCGTCTCGGACGGCGTGATAGCCTCCTTGATAGCCGCTATCTCGTTCATCATCTGCTCATCGACAGCCAGACGGCCGGCAGTATCGACGATCACCACATCGTACCCCAAGCGTTTCGCCTCTTCGATGGCTGCTTTGGCTTTCTTTACAGGATCGGACTCGCCTTCACCGAGATAGACCTTGGCGTTGATCTGCTCGCCGAGCACACGGAGCTGCTCGATAGCCGCCGGACGATAAACGTCGCAGGCTACCAGCATCACGCGTTTGTTCTTTTTGGTCTGGAGCCAGTTGGCGAGTTTGGAAGCGAAAGTGGTCTTACCGCTACCCTGAAGACCGGACATCAGGATAACTGCCGGATTGCCCTTTAGGTTTATCTCCTGCGCTTCGCCACCCATCAGAGCCGCTAACTCATCGTGGGTGATCTTCACCATCAACTGCCCCGGACGGACACTGGTCATCACGTTCTGGCCCAGTGCTTTCTCCTTCACCTGGTCGGTAAACTGCTTGGCCGTCTTGTAGTTCACATCCGCCTCCAAGAGGGCTTTGCGGATGTCTTTTACTGTCTCCGCAATATTAATCTCGGTAATACGGCCCTCACCTTTCAGTATCTTGAAAGACCGTTCTAATCGTTCGCTTAAATTATCAAACATATAGACATTTACTATTTAGTCATTTACAATTTATTCATTTTGCGGGTGCAAAATTACAAAAAAAAAATGACATACGCAAACATATGCCACTCTTTTCTCGTATTTTTCCGTCTTTTTACTTTTGTCTTTTTACTTTTGTCTTTCTACTTTTGTCTCAATAGTTATCTCCACACGGCGGTTAAGCCGGCGTCCTTCCTCCGTATCGTTGGAGGCAACCGGCTGCGTATCGCCATAGCCCAAGGCGGTGATTCTCTCCGGTTCACAACCGTAAGCTATCAGTTGTTTCCGTACCGCTTCGGCGCGTGCCTTGGAGAGAGCCAGGTTATCCTCCGGCTTGCCTATATTATCCGTATGCCCGGACAACTGCACCCGGTAGCCGTAAGTCCGCACCAAGTCGGCTATGCGTCTCAACTCCGGCAGCGAGACGGGCATGATACTGTCGCTGGCGGTGGCAAAAAGCAGGTTGTTGATAGGCGTCGGTTCGTTGGCCTTTAGCACCGTAATCACCTCCGGCCGTTTGTCCTCCGGCAGCGTGATGGAATAGATGTCATGCCGGCGACCGGCTTTCTGCGCGTAATATGCCGTCTTGCCGTCCGCTGTGATTTTGTACCAGCAGTCTCTTCCCGTGGTGTTGATCTGTTCCCCCAAGTTCTCCGGCTCGCTCCAACAGTTCCAGCAGGTGTCACTCTGCCGCCGGCTCACCCACACATCCAGATCGCCTATCGTCCCCTCCCTGTCGGAGGAGAAATAGAGCGTTTTCATATCCGGGTGCAGAAACGGCGAGCGTTCCATGCCGCGGGTGTTGACCGCCGGGCCGATAGAGAACGGTTTGCCCCAACGGCCTTGTGCATCCCGGACGGAAACGAAGATATTGAGAGACGGTTTGTCTTCTCCTCCTGCCGGATAGTTGGCGGCAAAAAGAAGCGCCTTGCCGTCTGCGGTAATCATCGCATCCGCCTGCCAGTTGCCTATCTGCAAGGTCTGCGGCAGCGGTCTGGGTTCCGTCCAGCCGCGGTGCGGTATATGTTGCGAGAAGCACATCCGTCCTTCGATAAACAGCAGCATCATCCCCCCGTCGCCGGAAACGGATGTAGGTGCCTCGTTGCGATAAGGATTGCTCAGTTCGGGAACACGGCGGGCACTGCCCCACTCGCCCGTCTTGGGGTTACGGTGCGATATATATATGTCTTCGCTCGTAGAGCCGTCTTCGCGGTTAAGGCCCACGAAATACAGTGTATTGTCATCCATGCTCAGTACGGGTCCGTATTCCTCGCCGGCTAAGGTATTGACAGCAGGCGGCAGGAGCTCCGGGCGGATGGAGTCGTTGGAGGTAAAACTACAGAAAATAAGCACTAATAGTTGCGCTGCCATCACCCGCAGGAAGGTCGTGAACGGATAGACGGTGGCGTAGCACACGGATGCCTGGTTGTTCTCGTTGGAGAGCGATTGTGCATAAGGCAAAGCCATAGCGGAAGTCATGGAGCCGATGAGCAGACCGACGACGGTGAAATAGTTCATCTTCATCCATTTATAGGCAATAGCACCTATCGTCAGCAGCGGCACGATGGTGATGACAAAGCCGTATCCGATCCATAGATAGCCGCCGTTCATGAGTGTCGGCATGAAGCCCTCACCTACACTCAGCCCCAAGGCTGCCAGGAAGAGCGTCAGGCCCAACTGCCGCGCCATCATGTTTGCCGAGGTGGTGGAGAAAGTGACCATGTTGTAATACGGTCCGTAATGGCCGATGAGAATAGCCACGATCAGCGAACCGCCTACGAGGCCTAATTTGAACGTCTGTCCCATACCCGGCAACGGGATCGGCAGTAATCCCACGCATATACCCAGTACCATACCGAAGAACACCGGCATCAGATGCGGCACATCAAGCCTTTTCAGCTCGTTGCCGAAAGTCTCCGCTACGCGGCTCACGTCATGTTTGTCGCCCACGACCATGAGCCTGTCGCCCAACTGAAGGACCATATCGTCCGTGGCTAACAGGTCAATACCGGCACGGCTGACACGCGTGATGGTAGCGTGGTACTGCTGCCTGAGATTGAACGAACGGATACGTTTGCCGTTGCACTCCGGCTTGGTCACCGCGATACGGCGGGAGATCAGATGGTCCGATTTCTCATGTTGCACACGCAAGTCATAATCCCGCATCTGCCCCAGCAGCCGCAAGGCGTCCAGATGCTGTCTGTCGGTCAGGATACGCAGTGTGTCGCCGTTGCTGAATGTCGTCTGGTCGTTCACCAGTTCGTCCGACCCGTCGGGACGGATGACACGACTGACAACCATCTCTTTAACCGGGCATATACGCACCAGCTCACTCATCGTCAGTACACCTATCTGCGGGTTATTGAGGGTGATATCCACACAGAGCGGCTCCTCGTTGTCTTTCTGCGCCGCCTCGCGCAGCCTTTTCTCCTCTTCGGGCAGACTGACGCGGAAGGAGAGCCGTATCAGTTCAAACGCCAGGATGATACCTACTATACTCAGCGGATACGCCACCGCATAACCGGTAGCTATATCGGGGTTCGTGCTGCCCGTCAGGTCGAAATACGCCTGCTGCACCGCCGCCAGCGAAGGCGTGGAGGTCGTTGCACCGGACATCACGCCCGCCATTGTCCCCATCTCTATCCCCGTGGCGTAATGCAGTACGATCGCGCACACGCATCCTAACAGCACTACCGCCGCGGCAAGCATGTTCAACTGCAACACGCCCCGCTTGAACGGCGAGAAAGAAGGGCCTACCTGCAAACCGATAGAATAGACGAAAAGGATGAGACCGAAGTCCTTGGCGAACTGCTCTACCGAGTGGTCTATCTGCACGCCTGCCGAGGCAAACGCGATACCGACAAACAGCACCCACGTCACACCTAACGAGAAATGACGTATCTTTGCTTTCTCGCCCAGCCACAGGCCGATAGTCATCACAATCGTCAACCACAGCAGCGACTGCGTGATGGACGGATTAAACAAAAACTGCTCTATGCTATTCATTGCTTATTCTCTTAACAACCGTATCAGTCCGATCAGTGCTTTCATGCAGGCGCGGTCGGTGATCTGCTCGCGTAGCTTGCCCAGGTGGAAGCACTCGGCGGTGGTGCCTTCGGGTGTTGCCCAGGCTATCCACACCGTGCCGACGGGCTTCTCTGCCGTGCCTCCGGAAGGACCTGCAATGCCGCTGGTAGCAATCGCATAATCCGTCCCTATCAGTTTGCGAACGGACTCGGCCATCACGCGCACTACTTCTTCGCTTACCACGCCGTGCGTTTTTATCATCTCTTCGGGAACACCTAAGAGATGCTCTTTGACGGAGTTGTCATAGCTGACGACGGAGCCCCAATAGAAAGCCGAACTGCCGGCATGTTTGTTGAACATGGCGGCTAACTTGCCTCCCGTGCAGCTCTCCGCCGTTGCGACAGTAGCGCCGCGTTCTTGCAGCCGGCGTCCTGCAATCACCTCCAACGGCTCGTCCGTCTCGGCAATCAGATAATCCGCCACCAGCGTCTTCAGCCGTCCGAACCACTCGTTCATCTCCGCCTCCGCAGCCTCGCCGTAGGACGACAGACGCAGACGGATGATACCGTCCTTGGGCAGATACGCCAGATGGAGATACCCGGGTTTGGAATTCTCGTAATCCTCTAAGATAATCGCCAGCGACGACTCCGGTATGCCCGTCACCTGCAACGTACGGTGCAGAATATGCCCTGATTCGTAATTCGTAATTTTTAATTCGTAATTCTCAATATACGGCAGTATCTGCTCGTCCATGGCAATCTTCATCTCGTACGGCACACCGGGCATGGAAGCCAGTATCTTGTCTCCCTTATGAAAAACCATCAGCGGCGCGGAGCCTACCCTGTTCTCTAATATCTCCGCGCACTCCGGCACCAGCCATTGCGTAGCCGTCAGGCGGTTCAGCACCTCCGGCCGCTCCTTGTATAAATCATGGATATGCGCCCGCACCCGCGTATCTTCCACGAGGTGTGTCCCGAAATACTCGCACAGCACCTGCTTGGTGATGTCATCTTTGGTGGGTCCCAAGCCGCCGGTTGTCAGGACGATGTCCGCCCTGCCGAAAGCCTCTTCCAGCGCTGCGATGATATGTGCACGGTCGTCATGCACGGACGTGATCTGGAACAACTCTATGCCGTTCTCATTCAGCCGCTGCGCCATCCAGGCGGAGTTGGTATCGACTACCTGGCCGATCAGCAACTCGTCTCCAATAGTGATTATCTCTGCTCGCATTGTTTTTTCCATTCTGTTGCGGTTAACTCCAACTCGTCGTACCACTCCTTGCCGAAACGCCGGATCAGCGGTTCTTTCAAAAACTGATACAGCGGCACGTGGTTCTTCTTGCCTAAGACGCGTGCGCAGTGGCATATGTCCCACCGGTGGTACTCCACTCCTACGCGCTCGCCTACTTGCGACAGACGTATCGGGTACAGATGGCACGAGACAGGCTTCTTGAAATCAATCTTGCCGGCGTTATAGGCCTTCTCTATCAGACAGTAGCACCAGCCGTTATGGTCGGTACGGGCGAAGACGCAGTCTTTGTCGTTGACGATTGATGTCACCCGTTCCCCGGAAGGATCGTTATACGCAATACCTTGTGCTGCTACCACCGCCTTGGCCTCCGGCGTCATATCCGGCAGCAGGAGAGGAAGTATCTCGTTGATCTTCTGTTCCTCTTCGGCCTCTAACGGTGCTCCTGCATCACCTTCGATACAGCAACAGCCGCGGCATTTGTCCAGATCGCAGCAGAACTCCTTCTCCAGCACATCCAGACTGACCAGTGTGTCACCTATTATAAACATACGCCTTCAATACATATCTTTATACCCAGCCCGATAAGCACCAGTCCGCCCACCAGCTCCATGTTGATCTTCAGTCGGCCTACAAACACCCCGGCCAGATACCCGCCGAACGAGAACAGCGCCGTGATGCCGCCGATCGTCAGCACCGACCACCACAGCTGTCCGGGATAAGGGATAAACAGAATACCCGTAGCCAACACATCTACGCTGGTAGCCACTGCCAGCACCAGCAGGTGAGAGACTTTCCAGGAGGCTTTCTGCGCCTCGTCCTCATGCTCGTGGTACGACTCCCAGATCATCTTCACGCCCAGGAAACCTAAGATTACCAAGGCTATCCACGGTGCATAACGCTGCATGAACTCCGTAAACAGACTGCCGGCAAAGAAACCGATCACCGGCATCCCCGCATGGAAGAGACCGAAGATCAGGGCCATCAGCAACGGTCGCGGACGGTTGGACAGGTCGTATTTGTCTGATGTCAGACCTTGTACCACCGACACCGCACAGCAGTCCATTGCCAGACCGACTGCTAAAATGATAATAGATAAGATGCCCATAAATTATCAATCTCAATCATCAATTCCTCCTGTACTTGTACCGCGCCCCCACTTTGCCTTTGGCTATCGCCGCCAGTTTGTTGCGGGCGAAAGTCTTGCGGATGGGCGATATACGGTCGGTGAACACGTGCCCCTCCAGATGGTCGTACTCGTGCTGCACGATACGCGCCCGGAAATCCGTGAACGTCTCCTCGTGCTCGTTGAAATCCTCGTCCAGGTAACGAATGGTGACGGTCTTGGGACGAACGACATTCTCGCTGATACCCGGCAGGGAGAGACAACCCTCGCTGTAGGTGCATGTCTCCTCGCTCGTCTCCAGGATCTCCGGGTTGATGAACGCCCGCTTGAAGTCCTTGCACTCTGGATAGTCTTCCTCCAACTCTGTGCCATCTACTACGAACAGCCGCCACGGCTTGCCTACCTGCGGAGCCGCCAGACCGCAGCCTTCCGCTTGCGTCAGCGTCTCGTACATGTCCGCGATGAACTGTTTCAGTTCCGGCGTGTTCTCTATCTCCTCAGCCTGTTTTCTCAGTACCGGCTGTCCGTACAAATATATAGGTAGTATCATCGATCTATTCGTAATTCGTAATTCGTAATTAGTAATTCGTAATTTTTAATTTTTAATTGTCTCAAGGTACCCCTCGAGAATAATGCACGCAGCGATCTTGTCCACCACGGCTTTGTTCTGCCGGTCTTTTTTCTTCATGCCGCCGGCTATCATGGCTTGGTGCGCCAACACGGAGGTGAAGCGCTCGTCATACATAGTTATAGGTTTGTCGGGAAATTGTTTCTTGAACTCCCCCATGAACGGTCGGATATAGTTCATGCTCTCCGATTCCTCGCCGTTCATCTGTGTCGGATGACCGATGACCACTTCGTCCACGGGCTCGTGGGCAAAGTAGTCTGCCAGCCATTTCATCAGTTCTCTGGTCTCGATCGTAAGCAACGGATTAGCCGTTATGCGGAGTATATCCGTAACGGCTAATCCTGTACGCTTGCGACCGTAGTCTATTGCTAAGATACGTCCCATTTAGAGGTTGTTGAGTTTCGCCTCGATCTCGTCGTATTTGGCCTGCATGCCGTCCTCGGTACGGAAACGGTAGTACAGCATCTTCAGCGTCTGCATGTACGTCATGTTGTCCGGACGGAGCTCATGAGCCCGCTCGAAATAAGGGATGGACTGTTTGAACACGGCGTTCATCTCATCCAGCGCTTTCTTGTACTCGGCGTCGGATACCAGCGCGGCGGCCTCGTTCAGCTTCACGGCTTTGTTGTAATATACACGGCCCTTGCCGGCGATAGCGTCTGCGGAGTTGGCGTCCATGGACAGCACTTTGTCGAAATCAGCCATGGCGTCGTCGAAACGGTCCAGCATCTCATACAGCACACCGCGTTTGATGTAATACAGTTGCTCGGACGGGTTCTGCTCGATGAGCGAGGTGAAGAAAGCGATAGCCTCTTCCTCTTGGTGAGCCTGAACGGCGTAGCTGACGAGGTTCTGGATGAACCAGTCCTCTTGCGGGAAGCGCAGGATAGCGTGGTGCAATGCCTCTACGAACTTCACCGTGTCTTTGCTCATCATGTATTCCTGACACAGGAACTGGTTCACCATAATCGGCTCTATCTCACCGTCTTTGAGTTGTTCGAACAGCTCGATAGCCTCGGGGTGCATCTCGGCGCGGTAAGCGAAGCAGGCGGCGTTGTACTGATAGTTGGCATACGTGGTGTCACGCGGCATCTCCTTCTGGAGTTTCGGGTCTTGCATGGGGGCTAATGTCGGGATGTCCAGATGGGTCTTGAACGCCTTGTACGCGCCGGCGAAATCATTGGCCTCGTAGAGGACTGCGCCGTAGCGTACCAGATCCTCGCTCTTGTAGTAGGTCATGAGCATCTTCGCTACCTTGCCGCGCATCTTCGGGTCGGTCGGTACCTCTACGCCTTTCTTGTTGAGAACCGGTACCTGGGCCAGCTCATCGGCTTTCACCAGATACTCCAGGCTCTCTTCCATCGCGGCACCTACCGTCGGGATGTCTTTCGCCAGACCCATATACAGGTTATTGTTCTGACGTTCAGCCTCTTTGAAACCAATCATACCTGCCCAGTAGTAGTTCTCGGCAGTGGGCTCCTGCTCCAATCCTTCTTTCACGGAAGCGCGTGCTGCTGCGAAATCAGGGTTCTCGCTGTTCATCAGACTCTTGGCTTTCTTCACAGCCGGATTCTTCTGTGCAAAGCAGCCTGCGCTAACCAGCATCAGGGCTGCCAAAATCAATGTCTTTTTCATAACTTATTCTTGATTTTCATTGTTGTTTTCTTCTTCTGTAACCTGTAACCCGTCACCGGTAACCTCTTCCTCTTCTTTCGGAACGATACAACCGCTGACGAGGCTGTCGTTGCGTTTCTGGAGTTCGATCAGTTTGACGCCTTGTGCGGCACGGCCCGTCTGACGGATGGTCGAGATGTCCATACGGATAGCGGTTCCGCTCTTGGTCATCAGCATCAGGTCGTCCGCATCGGTGACTGCCTCGATACCTACCAGGTTACCGGTCTTCTCGGTGATCTCGATAGTCTTGACGCCCTTGCCGCCGCGGTTGGTCACGCGATAGATCGGGTTGCCTTCCTCGTCATCGACAGGCGTACGTTTGCCGAAGCCTTTCTCCGAGATAACGAGAATGGTCTTGTCTGTACCCTTCTCCACACAAACCATGCCAATCACGCGATCCTGGCCGTCTTCTTCCAAAGTTATCGCTTTCACGCCGGTTGCTCCGCGTCCCATCGGACGCACGCCGCCCTCGTTGAAACGAACGACTTTGCCGTTGTAGGAAGCTACCATCATTTCGCTCTGACCGTCCGTCAGTTCAACGCCGATCAGTTCGTCGCCCTCACGCAGACCGAGCGCGATGATACCGTTGGCACGCGGACGGCTGTACGCCTCCAGCGTGGTCTTCTTCATCAGACCGTTCTTGGTGATGAAAATCAGGAAGTGGTTCTCCACATACTCCGGATCGTTGAGACCCTTCACGTTGATACAGGTGCGTACCTTGTCGCCTTTCTGCAGGTTGATCATGTTCTGGATGGCACGGCCTTTGGACTGCTTGTTACCCTCCGGCAACTCATATACTTTCTGCCAGTACAGACGGCCCATCTCCGTGAAGAACATCATCGTCGAGTGCATCGACGCCTGATATACGCGCTCGATGAAGTCCTGGTCGCGGGCGCTGCCGGCCTTCGAACCGATACCGCCGCGGCTCTGCTGACGGAAATCAGCCAGCGGAGTACGTTTGATGTAGCCCAGATGCGAGATGGTGATTACCATATCGTCGTCGGCATACATGTCCTCGGGGTTGAACTCGGTGGCCATCTTCACGATCTTGGTGCGGCGTTCGTCGCCGTATTTGTCTTTGATCTCCAGGAGCTCGGTGTTGATGACGTCGTAGCGCATCTCCTCGTTGGCGAGCAACTCGTTCAAGTGAGCAATTAACTTCTCGATCTCTGCATACTCGGCTTTCAACTCGTCGATACGCAGACCCGTGAGGGCACTCAGACGCATATCTACGATAGCCTTCGACTGCAGGTTGTCCAGCTCGAAGCGTTTCTCCAGGTTCGTCTGGGCGTCCGCCGGAGTACGGCTGGCACGGATGATACGGACCACCTCGTCGATGTTATCCACGGCGATGATTAAGCCCTCTAAGATATGTGCTTTCTCCTCGGCCTTGCGTAACTCGTAACGCGTACGGCGGGTTACTACGTCCATGCGGTGCTCGATGAAGTTGCCGATCAGCTGTTTCAGGTTCAGCAGCATCGGACGGCCTTTCACCAGGGCGATGTTGTTCACCGCGAAACTCGACTGCAATGCGGTGAACTTATAGAGTTTGTTCAGCACTACCTGCGCATTGGCGTCACGCTTGATCTCCACTACGATACGGATATCGCGTTTGGAGTGGTCGTTGATGTCGGCTATGCCTTCTATCTTCTTGTCGTTCACCAGCTCGGCGATGTATTTAACCAAGTCGCTCTTCACTACGCCGTACGGCAGCTCAGTGATCACGATACGCTCACGGCCGTTGTCGTCGGTCTCGATGTCGGCATTGGAACGGATGATCACACGGCCGCGCCCGGTCTCGTAAGCGTCACGCACACCCTGATAGCCGTAGATAGTACCGCCCGTCGGGAAATCCGGAGCCTTGACGTATTCCATCAACTGCTCCACCGTAATATCCTCTACGCTCGCGTCGTGCATGCGTGCCTTGATATTATTGATATACGCGCAACAGCCGTCTATCACCTCCGCCAGGTTATGCGTCGGCATGTTTGTCGCCATACCGACGGCAATACCGCTCGCACCGTTCACTAACAGGTTCGGGAAACGGCAAGGCAGCACCGTCGGCTCTTTCAGCGAGTCATCGAAGTTGTTCTGCATATCTACGGTGTCCTTCTCGATGTCGCGGAGCATCTCTTCCGCCAGCTTCGACAGACGCGCCTCGGTATAACGCATAGCCGCTGCGCCGTCGCCATCGACTGAGCCGAAGTTACCCTGGCCATCCACAAGGCAGTAACGCATCGCCCACGGCTGTGCCATACGGACCAAGGTGCCGTAGATGGAACTGTCGCCGTGCGGGTGATACTTACCCATTACCTCACCTACGATACGGGCACTCTTCTTCGTCGGCTTGTCGCTCGTGTTGCCCAACTCGTTCATTCCGAACAGCACACGGCGGTGAACCGGCTTGAAACCGTCACGCACATCCGGCAGCGCACGGCTCACGATCACACTCATCGAGTAGTCGATATACGAGGATTTCATTTCCTCGTCAATCTTCACCGGAATGATGTGATCGTTCTTGATCAATTCATCTTGATTCTGATTGTTTTCTTCCATTGTTATTGTTGTTTTGTAGTTATCCGCTATATAGTTTGCCGGTTGACTGGTTGGCTAGTTCGCTAGTAGACTAGTTCACTAGTTGGCTACCACTCTTCGGCCGCACCTCGAAATTGCGTACAAAGTTACTGCTTTTTTTTGACATATGCAAATTAAATCGCATTTTTTTGCGTTTTAAGCGCTTTTGCTTTCTTTTTCGGCACCCCCTCGGTAGCCCTCTCTCATCTCCCCAAATCGCAAATAACAGCCCTCCTTCACGCCTCATCTACGATTAATTCACCTCCCATTTACGCTCCATTCACGACTCATTTACGCTCCATTCACGCCTTATTTTCGACTCAATCTCGCGATATAACCGTGACCTGACCGTGACCTGACCGCGATATGACCGCGACCACACAGCAACCTCCCAGCAGGCTCACGCCGTTTCTCCCCTATTAGAAAACGCCCCCGCAGACCATTCTGCGAGGGCGTCTCTTTCCAAAGTTAGTGTTCGTAATGCCGAAGAATAAGGCGGCATATCTCATTCACCTGGTCTGTCTCCAGATCATAGTACATCGGCAACCGCACCAGGGTATCCGCATAGCGGTCACATTCCGGGAGCATACGACCGTCATGTTTGTCCGCATAATAGGCAGAACTATGCAAACTTAAATAATGGAAGACCGCCAATACGCCATTGTCCTTCAGGTACTTGATGAGTGCTGTCCGTTTTTCCAGATCCGGAAGAATCAGATAGAACATGTGCGCATTATTGGTGGCATAATCGGGAATATCCGGCAAAGTAAAATAGCCTTTGTCGGCAAGCGGTTTGAGTAGTTCATAATAGCGGTTCCAGAGTTGTTTGCGTTTGGCTTGTATCTCGTCTAAGTTCTCTAATTGCGCCCAAAGGAAAGCAGCGTTTATCTCCGCGGGCAGGAATGATGAGCCCATGTCTACCCAGCCGTATTTGTTCACTTCGCCACGGAAGAACTCTGCGCGGTTGGTACCTTTCTCCCAGATAATCTCCGCCCTGCGCACAAAACGTTCGTCGTTCACGATGAGCAACCCGCCCTCGCCTCCGGCGGTGATATTCTTCGTCTCATGGAAAGAAAATGCGGCAAGATGACCGATGGTGCCTAAGGGCTTTTTCTCCTCCCCTTGTGGGGAGGTCGGGAGGGGTTTCCAGTAGCTATCTATTGCTTGCGCTGCGTCTTCAACCACAAGAAGATTATGTTTCTCGGCGATGGACATAATGGCATCCATGTCGCATGCCACACCGGCATAATGAACCGGCACAATGACTTTGGTACGCGGAGTGATAAGCGCTTCAAGCGTCTCTGCATCCAGGTTCGGGTTGCGTTTCATGGAATCCGCAAAGACAACTTTGGCGCCCTCGCGCAAGAAAGCGAGCGCCGTAGAAACAAAGGTGTAACTGGGCACTATGACTTCATCGCCGGGCTTCAGATCACACAGCATGGCGCACATTTCGAGTGCGTCTGTTCCGGAGGTAGTCAGCAGACATTTCTTGAATCCATATCGTTCTTCGAAGAAATGCTGACAGCGTTTTGTGAACTCTCCGTTTCCAGACAACTTGCCGTTATACACAGCCTGATACATGTAATGCGCCTCTTTCCCCGTCAAATGAGGCTTGTTAAATGGAATCGACAACATATTTATTTTTATTTTGAAATCCACGCGTTCATATCGCGCATTTCATTATAAGAAATAGTATCGCAATACTGGCTTACTATTTCATTACTGTTTGGCACGATTTGGTCGTTATATTTGATTGTAATATAAATGCCTTTGCCTTGATACTCAGCCACACGAGGAAGTTCTGCGTTTATATCCTGTGTTTCATAGTCATAATACGTTTCGAATGAACTATACAGCCATCGTACCATTTCCCCTTCAAACGAAGGATTAGTAATGTCTATTGCAAATAGATATATGGGCAATCCGGTCTCTTTCTGCTTGCTTGATATCGCGTTCATAAATTCTATAGCTCCGGCACGGTCGCCTTGTTGTTTTTTAATGGCTTTGGGTATTTTGATACCATACCAACCTGCAAATAAAGCCATTAAGATGCACAATAAATATGGGCGTAGATATTTGTCGCCAAAATAAATTACTGCCGGCAGGGCAATTACTACTGCTCTGTTGTAATATAATACCCAGTTCAATTTCAATATAAATCCGCCTAAACAATGTGCGGCTGCTACTAATATCAACACATCAAAAATTGTGTACTCGGACTTATTCCTTATTATATCCCATATGCGCACGCAGAATAACAGAATCACTACCCATAGGAATTTCTGCGCGACAAGGATATGGATTGCATTTGTAAGGAATGTTGTCTCTGCTCCATGTGCACCATCATAAGCTGAAACGGTCTTCAGATAGATCGCAAAGAAATATATTAGCAGAAAAACAACGGCATTCACAATAAGAGCGATATGGAAAATACGTTCTGCCTTGGTCGATTTCTTCCATAGAGGTAGAGCGCAAACGCCCCATGCCAAAGGCACTACAAATGACACCTCCGAGCAATAAGTGATCCAAAACAGCACGGCAAATGCCAATATCCCATACACGGGCTTTTTCCTGTCATAGAAAAGGTAAGCAAATAATATCGTGGCTCCATTTAGAACGGCTCCAAACCAGCTGGTTGAATAGCAGTTGATAAAATCCGAATAATGGCGTCCGACAAGAAATATTGCTACCATTAGAGCCGTTGTGTATCGCCAGACGGAAGGTTGATTGCGCAACATATCTTGTACCAAATAGAAACTCATCCACGAAAAAGCGATAAACCATAGTGCTTGATATACATATACGATGGTGGCACTTATCTGCCCATGAAAGAAGATCGGGAGTATATTGTACATCAGATAACTGAACGGGAAAAACCGTCCTATTTCCGGAGATACGGTGTGCGACATAGGGAAAAATCTACCCCACCCCGTATATTTCATTACGATCGCGTCATCGCCGAAAAGCCATTCGGAATGATAGACGATGAAAAAAGCGCAGACAATACTGATTGCTGCCCATAGAATGTAGGATACATTCCTCCATAATGTACTTTTTTGTTCCATATATAAATTTGTTTAATTTGTTAAATTTGAGAACAATATAATTTTCTTTAATTTTTGTTAATTTTGGACTTAAAATAAAATTCTGTTTAATCTGTGGATCTTAATTTTTTTTTAGATTATTTTGGGTCATTTTTGATTAAAAGAAATTGTCTTTAATTGTTGACCCCAATAAAAATTCGCATAATTAGCATAATTAGCCGTTTTTATATATCTGTTTCTTCTGTTTTATCTGTTTCATCTGGACAATCAATAATCTTTCAACTTGCATCTTTCAACATTCTTCTTTCGTCTTTTCTATCTCTCCCCCTCCACGGGGGAGCCGTAGGGGACTTTCACTCCTTTCTCCCTTTCTATAGTAGGTAATTAGTAGGTTATTAGTAGTTGATTAGTAGGTAATTCGCAGTACATCGAGCGGTAATTACTGAAAAAAGATGATGACTCCGATTATGATTACTAATATAGCTATTCCT
Source organism: uncultured Bacteroidales bacterium (assembly GCA_902799185.1). Classification (GTDB taxonomy): domain Bacteria; phylum Bacteroidota; class Bacteroidia; order Bacteroidales; family Paludibacteraceae; genus Colicola. Next base: position 21,563 of record CADBZO010000024.1, read on the forward strand.
TTCCGTTTTGTTATTTTCTCTTTGAACAAACCCCAGGCGAGGCATGGCACAAACAAATACGAGAGCGATTCGATTACGCTCACTTCTTTGACTTGCACGCCGTGGCTCATGCAGAAGATATTGAGTATTAGGCTTCCCGCCATGATAGCATAGCCGCCGATAACCCACGGATTGAGATACTGCCGCCAGAAGCCGGCATAGTTCTGCCGTGCTCCCTGTTTCAGAAGCATTTGTGCGCAGGCAGCGGCAAAGACAGACAATATGACAAGACATTTATACATTTTCTCATTTAGTCATTTCAACATTTACTCATTTTAACAATATAAAACGATACTTACTTGGTTATACTTTGATAAGAATGCAATATTCTTGACGGAACCACTTATTTTTTGACCATATTTGGCAAAGAAAGTTAAAAAAAATACTATTTTCTTTGCCAAATCTTGCTTTTTATTTGCACATTTGGCAAAAAAGTTGTACCGAGATCAAGTTTTCTTCCAAACCTTTTCTGCTTACGAAAGAGTATGACGCGGAGTTACGGCATAAAATGAGTGTTTTTGAGTATGCCACAAATACTCGTAAGGGAGTTCGAATCGTCATGATCACATCCTTTGGGTTGATGCGAAATGCGTATGCAAATGACATTCTGAACCAACTAACAATGGACGATCTGTTTGTATGACAAGCCATACTTCTTTGCCGAATCCGTGCAGAAAATGATAGATTTGGCAAAGAAGTTAGCGATTTTATTGCATTTTATCAAAATATTTCAAAGATCACATTTATTTACCATTTGGTTATTTACCATGTACCATCTGGCAAGTTTTCTCTTCTTGAGCTTTGAGACGTAACTATTCTTTTGCATAGAGCGCGATGCCTGTTATTATCACGCATGCGCCTATTATGTTGTTGAGCGTAATCTGTTCGCCGAAAAGCATCCAAGCCAGCAACATGATAAAGATGAGACTTGTACCTTTGAACATATACGCCGTACTGAGTTCTACGCGTTTCAATATCTGTTGCCAACCTATCGCATAGGCTCCCATGACAGCTATTGCACCCGCCAAGCTAAAACAATATGCAAGAGACATAAACTCTTGCTGCGAGGCGTATTTGGTGAATAATGTTACGCACGCATACAAGAGATTGATACCGATGAGAGATGCTATATGTCGGATTTTAACGGACATTTGAATTCAGAGTTTTTTATACCTATCTCACTTTCACAATAGCCTTGACTGTCGGCTCACCGTCGATATTGACAGCTAATAATATACTATTACATTTATAATCGTTTTACAATCCTATCTGCTAATTTATAGATGCCAATTTTTTGCTTCATGAATTCCAATGCTATACTTATTGCTAAACACAATACGGTGAGAATAAGCAAATCCCCCCCCCCACGCATCCATTCGCCAGTGTGTAGCCAATCTTTACACCAATACCAGTTCAAGAAAGTATGCGTCAAATAGATGTTCATGGAATGTTTACCAAAGAAAATAAGAGCCTTCGTCGTGTACTTCATATGCCGAACTATGGTAATCACACATATTGCTATGGCACAAGCAAGGAATCCATCTATGCGTATTCCACTCCAATGAGGAATTATCGGATACATGCGCAATATAATCACACCCACTAAAACACAAAGCGATACAGCGGCTATAAGCGGCTTATGATTATCCAGCCATGCTTGAATATTAGCACTCTTCTCCTCGTAACATTTCCAGCCAATGCCTAAAACAAACGGGAACTGCCAAGTACACAGGTCTATGTTATCGTACAGGATATGTATATGAGAAGAGCAACGCATAATTGCCATACCGAAGAACACCGCCAACCAAGGCTTGAGACGAACTGCTCTGAATAATAACGGAAAGAGCAAGTAGAGAATGATGATGAGTTTGTTGAACCACCAAGTGATATTATACGAACAGAAACCTTGTAAGCCGAATAAATCAATCACTAATCGTTTGGTGATGTTTACATGCTCGCCGTATGCATCGGTCAATGTGCGCCCGAACACAAAGTAGGTAATGGGTACAAAGATAATAAAGATAACCCAGTAGTTGAGATAAAACTTGGTTAACCTGCGTAGGATGAATTTTATATCATCCTTTATGGAGATGGGTTTATATTGGGCAGCCAAGCCATATCCCGAACAGAACAGGAACATCGCCACACACACCTTCCCCAGTACGCCAATCCACGCGAGGACGCCGGTATATGGCTCCACTTCGGGAGGTGGTGCACCATACATGTGATGGAATAACATTGCCAGAATTGCAATGCCCTTCATTACAGATGTGTCTTGTTTGGTTAATGAAAACATACTCTTATAGCCACCAGTGGTAAATGGGCGTGATGGATTGTATGGTAAAGCCGTTTTTCTCGTACCAACGGCACGCATCGGTATTGGCTTTTTGGGTCGGGACTTCGAGTGTCTTTATACCGCGTTCGAATAGGTAACCATCCAAGGTGGACATGATTTTGCCGCCAATGCCTTGGTGTTGCACATCTGTATCTACGGCAACTAATCCGATGTGCCCCAACTCGCCGGTATGGTCAATAGTAATCATTCCTTTTGCTGTTCCTTGTGTATCTGGATAAATCAAGATTTGCTTGTTCGTTCCTTCTTTCGGACACGCGTTCTCAATCCAACGGGTATAAAGCCTCTCATAGCAACCTTTGGGAAGCCGCTCCTCCAATTTGAAACGAGAATAACCTCCGCTAACCAATGCTAACCGATATAAATCTTCATTCGGTTGTGCTGCTTTATAGAACGAGATTTCCGGGAATTGTTGGCGCGGTTCGCAGGGCTTGCTATACAAGATTTTCTCATCCACCAGCCGTGCACCATCTGCCGAAAAGCCTACATTATTAGGATCAAAGATGTATAGCAGATCAAATTGCTGCTTTACGATTTCTTGCTGCTTCTTCAACTCGATTGCATCCTCGGCGGTTTGTAAATCTACTCGACCGATGCGCAAGCCAAAGAAATCACTATCCCACAGTAACGAACGAATCTCCATCAGTCTATATTGCATTTGTCGCTTACAATAAAAGTCGGACGCTCTTTTGCTTTCTCAAAGAGTTTGCCGAGGTAGATACCCACGATACCAATGAGCGAAATGATGATTCCGCCCAACAACCAAAGTGAAATAATCAGGCTGGCAAATCCCATTACTTCAATAAGCCCCATGCAGTAACGAACGATGAAGACAATCCCAACGATGAAAGCGGCCAAAGTTACCAGCAAACCCATCTGTACCATGAGACGCATCGGTTTGTCGGAGAAGGAAATAATGGTATCAAAAGCCAGTTTGAACAAACGGCTTAGATTATAGGTTGATTTGCCTTCGGCACGTTCGTCATGCTGAATAGGAAGATAGGCTTTCCGAAATCCGACCCATTGAATCTGTGTCGGGAAATAGCGCATGGCGTCACCCATAGAGAGTACCGCATCAATGACTTTGCGGTTGTATATACCGAAATTGGCTACCGATGCGTCTTGTTGAGTTTCGGTCAGAAAAGAAAATACTTTATAGAAACACTTGGAGCCAAGTTTTTTGAACCAACCGTGCGAACGCTGAATACGTTGAGCCAGCACGGAATCATAGCCCTCTTGGGCTTTGGCGTAGAGGTTCAGGATTTCTTCGGGACGGTCCTGGAGGTCGCAGTCCATGACTACGACCCATTCGCCGGAGGCGTAAGAGAGGCCTGCGGTAATGGCATAATGCTGACCGAAATTGCGGGAGAGATTGAGACCTTTGACGCGCGGGTTCTTCTTGCACTCGGTTTCTATAGCCGCCCATGAGTTGTCAGGCGAGGCATCGTTGACCAGGATGATCTCGTAATCATCCGTGATAGAAGTGAGCGCCTCTACATTGCGCCGCACTAATTCGGCAACCATCTTCTCCCCGCGATAGACAGGGGAGACAACAGAAAGATGACAGGTATTACTTGGTGCGCCGTCGGGCAACATAGTAATGGGTAGTGTTTCTTATTAGTTGTCGCGGGCTCCGCACGATTGTCTATAAAAATAAGAAAAGCGTGGAACCTTATTCTACGCTCATTCCTAAATCTGTGGCTCTGGTAAACCGTTTCCCAAGAATAAACAATAATGCCCACGCCGATATGCATAAACGCCTACTTGGCGTAGGTATATACATATCCACAGGACATTTATTGTACTATCTTGTCTTGGGGGAAGAAAATTTACCAGATTTTCAGATTTCCAAAACAAGCGTCAATAAACGCCTTCTATGTAATTTGTAATGTTTCCGCTAAGGTCTGCAAAGCGGGTTTTGCCCACCCACATTCCCCGGCGCGTATTCATTACGAGTGCAAAGGTACTACTTTTTTTTGACATGTGCAAGAGTTGGGGCGATTTTTACCGGAAAATTCCGAAAATCCGAAGACTACCGGCAATACAAAGAAGCCAGATACGCCGGAAAATCCTGAAAATCCAGACCGCTATGCTCATCCAAGGGCCGGTCTAATAAAATAGCCATGTAAAGTAAATGAAATAGCTAAATAAGTTAAATAGCCATGATGTAAAGTAAATAAAGTAGCTAAATAAAATAAATAAGATAGCAATGTGAACAGATTTTTGGAAGAAAAATTTGCATATGTCATTTTTTTTGCGTACCTTTGCAGCGGATTTGAGAAAAAGCGTCTTTTTTTTCAGATATTTCCAAGAATATATTTTATTTTATCTATGCAATACGAATTACAAAAACTCGAGCGTATGTCGCTCGACGAAGTGCGTGAGATTGCGGTGAGCATGGGTCTTAGTCCCCGTCGCAGCCAATCCATACGCGAGATCAGTTATGCTATTCTGGACGCCCAGGCGGACAACCGCGCAGCCGTAGTCCAAGCGAAAGAGGACGAACGCGCCGCTGCCGGTCTGCCGTCCAAGCGCGAGCGTGTACGCGGCGTAAAACGTACCGCCGCCAAGGTCAATACCTCGAACATGAAAAGCGAGCAGGTGATAGCTACCGTAGGTTCCGAGAAAGAAGAGATGGCGAAGATGCAGGAGGACTTGAAGGCAAACAACCACAAGCCCAACAAGACCGTACAGCAAGCCGGCGGTATCTTAGGCGAAGCTCCTGAGGAGGGACACAAGAGCCCGGTATCCCCAAAGAATGATATACCGGCTCCACAGACGGTAGCGCAACCGGAGGCATCCGCTGCCACGGAAGAAGCTCCCGCCCCTAAGACCAAGAAACGCGGACGGCCGAAGAAAAACGCCGTTCCCGAACAGGCAGAGCCTGCTACGGAGGTAACTCCGGCACAGGAAGAGACGCCGGCTGCCGTAGCGGTTTCCGAAGCTCCGCAGGCTCCTGCCGAGGAACAGGAAGAAGAGACTCCGAGTTTCGTACTGCCTAACCTGGGCGAGAACGTGATAGCGATGGGTACATTAGAGTGTACGCCGGACGGCTACGGATTCCTGCGTTCCGCCGATTACAACTATCTCCCCAGCCCCGACGACGTCTATGTAAGCAAGGACCAGGTGCGCCAATACGGTCTCAAGCCCGGCGACACCGTGGAGTGTACCATCCGCGTCAACCCGCAGCCGGACAAGTTCTTCCCGATGGACAAAGTGATCCGTATCAACGGTCTTGATCCCGAATTGGCAAAGCGCCGTGTGGCATTCGAAAACCTCACCCCGCTCTTCCCCGACCAGAAATTCAAACTCTGCACCGGTCATAACGACTCTCTCTCGGTTCGTATGATCGACCTCTTCTCGCCTATCGGCAAGGGTCAGCGCGGACTGATTGTAGCCCAGCCGAAGACCGGTAAGACCGTTCTGTTGAAGGAGCTGGCGAACGCTATTCTGAAGAACAACCCCGAGGTCTATATGATTGTCCTGTTGATTGACGAGCGCCCGGAGGAAGTGACCGACATGGCGCGAAGCGTGGACGCGGAAGTGATTGCTTCTACCTTCGACGAGCCGGCAGACAACCACGTACGCGTAGCGAACATCGTTCACGAGAAGGCCAAACGCCTGGTGGAGAGCGGTCACGACGTAGTCATCCTGCTTGACTCGATCACCCGTCTGGCACGTGCGTACAACACTGTAGCCCCCTCGTCCGGCAAAGTGCTTTCCGGCGGTGTGGAGGCGCAGGCGCTGCATAAACCCAAGCGTTTCTTCGGTGCTGCGCGTAACATCGAGCACGGCGGCAGTCTGACCATCATCGCTACGGCGCTCACCGAGACCGGCAGCAAGATGGACGACCTGATCTTCGAGGAGTTCAAGGGAACGGGTAACATGGAGTTGCAGCTCGACCGTAAGTTAGCCAACCGCCGTATCTTCCCCGCCGTAGATATACCGGCGTCCAGCACCCGCCGCGACGACCTGTTGCTGCCGGCCGACGTGCTGAGCCGTATGTGGCAGATCCGCAAGCAGCTGAGCGACATGAACGGTCAGGAGGCGATGGAGAAGCTCAAGACCTATATGGAGCGGACGGAGGACAACGACGAGTTCCTTCTGGCAGTTAACGGAGCGCGTTAACTGCCAGAAATGAAAGGTGAAAGGTGATGCAGATTCTAATTATCAATGGTCCTAATCTGAACCGGCTCGGTACACGCGCGCCTGAAATATATGGTACGCGCACGATGGCACAGATTTTGTTGGATATCCAGCGTCAATGGCCGGATATCCACTTCCTGTACCGTCAGTCGAACCACGAGGGCGACCTCATTGACTGGATACAGATGACAAATGACAAATGCCAAATGTCAAATGACCAATGCCTCGGTATCGTGCTCAATGCCGGCGGGTATAGCCATACGAGCGTGGCGTTGCGCGACGCGGTGGCGGAGAGCGAAGTGCCGGTGGTGGAAGTGCATATCAGCGACATCAGCCGTCGCGAGCCCTTCCGCAAGACCAGTCTTCTGACGGACGTGAGTGCGCACAGCATCATCGGACAAGGCACAGACGGCTATGCAAAGGCCGTGGAATGGCTGCTCGCCGGGAACAATTAATTATAGATTACATACATGAAACGTTTATTGGGTACAATCGGGTTGCTGGCTTTCTGCTACACCCTCCTCGCCGCCAATCTCATCACCGGACGGGTGATGGACTACGCGTCGCGCCAGGCGATTGACTTTGCCAACGTAGGCGTGACCCGTAGCGGAGAGGACACCCCTGTCGGAGGAACGGTCTCCGATGCTACAGGTTCTTTTACCATCTCTAATCTCCAAGACGGCAGATACACCGTGCTCATCTCGTTCATGGGCTACGAGGAACAACGGCGTGAAGTGACGCTGAACGGCAAAGAGGTGAACCTCGGCCGTATATTCCTCAAGGAATCGACCCAGACGCTCGGCGAAGTGGAAGTGGTAGGCCAAGGCTCTTCTATGCGGTTCGAACTGGACAAGAAAGTGTTCACCGTGGATCAGAACATTGCTTCGGCAGGTGCGTCCGTCACGGATATACTGGAGAACATCCCTTCCGTGGATGTGGACCAGGAAGGTACTATCAGCCTTCGTAACTCCGAGGACGTGGAGATCTGGATCAACGGCAAGCCCGCCGGTCTCAACTCCGAGAACCGCGGCCAGGTGCTCCAGCAGATGCCCGCCGGTACCATCGAGAAGATAGAGATCATCACCAACCCTTCCGCGAAGTTTTCACCGGAAGGTACTTCGGGTATCATCAACCTCGTCATGAAAAAAGACCGCTCGGCGGGCTATTACGGCTCGGTACAAGCCGGTCTGGACTACTCGCTGGCTGCGCCGTGGAACGTACCGCCCGGAGGCAACCTCGGTTTTAACATCAATTTCAATGCCGGCCCCGTGGACGGCTATTTCAATGTCGGTTACCGCTACCATATCAGTAATGGCGGCAGTAAGACCGACCGGTACAACCTTTCCGGCGAAGGCTCGGAGAAACTGGACTCCACCCTGATCCAGAGCCACCTGGTACAGGAAGGCCAGCAGACCCACCGCGGCGGCGGACTCTTTGCCCGGGCGGGACTTAATTTCCGTCTCTCGGAGTACTCCACGATAGGTGTCTCCGGCTTCGGCATGGTGAGCGACCCGAAGGTCTTCAAGATGAACAACTCCAACCACCGCACCTACCTGCTGACCGCTCCGGACGGCTCCGTATTGCGGGACTACACCCGTGACCAGTCCTCGACAGGCTCCCACCCCGGCGGCAATGCGACGCTCGACTACACCTTCAAAATGGATGACCACCAGCTGATGGTCAGCGGTACGTATAATAACTTCTCCTGGAATCAGGAGACGGACTACACCCAGATCGAGTCGGACACCACGTACCAGAACCAGACGAACTACAGCAAGGACCAGAGTATCGAACTCAAGGCGGACTACGAGTGGAAACCCACCCCGCAGAGCCGTCTGGAGGCCGGGTATAACTACACCCGCGGATGGAACAACAGTACCGCAGACGCGCATAACATCTTTGCCGACAAGGAAGAAGAGCTGTACGCCTATTACACGGATTTCTACAGCCTGACGCAGAACCACGCCCTATACATCACTTACGGCAACCGTTTCTGGAACAAACTGTCTATCCAGGTAGGCCTGCGCGGCGAGTATTACATGCGTCATCTGGACTCGAACTACAAAGACGCTGCGGGTGCTCAGCAGGACGCGTATGCTTCTTTCCCGAACAAGAAAGACACCGCTTATTTCCAACTCTTCCCCAGCGCGTATATCAGTTATGACTTCGGCAACGGCCATGAGTTGCAACTCAACTACACCCGCCGTGTGAACCGTCCCCGCGGACACCAGATCAACCCGCGCATGGACTTCTCCGATAGCACGAATATCAGTTTCGGTAACGTCGATCTGCTCCCCGCCTACTCCAACAACCTGGAACTCAATTATCTCAAGACCTGGGAGCGGCATACGCTCTCCGCAGGCGTGTTCTGGAAATACCGCGAGGGAGCGGTGCAGAACGTCAAATATATGGACGGCGATGTGATGAAGAACACCTATTTCAACATCTCTACCCGTCAGGAGCTGGGTGTGGAGGTTGTAGCCAAGAACCGCCTCTTCGGCGAACTGCTGCAACTCACCACCTCCGCCAATTTCTATTGGAACAACGTCTCTGCCGCTAACGAGACCTTGACCTATCAGGGCAAAGCCATTAACGTCAATATCCCCGGCCAGAATATCTTCGCCGGCTCGGTACGTGTCAATGCGCAGTTCCTCTTCACCAAGAATTTCAGCGGCCAGCTCTCCGCCAACTACCGCTCTCCGCGGGTGGTGGCACAGGGTACGACGAGCCATAGCTACTCTATCGACATCGGCCTTCGCCACACTTTCCTCAACAAACAACTGGCGCTGGCGCTGAACGTACGCGACCTGCTGGACAGCCGGGCACGGCAGAATACTACCTGGGGAGAAGGCTTCTGGCAGTTCTCCGAGAACCGGTGGCACAGCCGTTCCGTGAGCCTCACGCTCACCTATAACTTCGGCAACCAGCAAGGCAAACGCAAAGGCAAGGACGCTGATTTTAACGGCGGCAGTGAGGATTTCGATGACAGCGGAAACAGCAACAGCGATTATTAAAGTGAAAGGTGAAAATTGAAAAGTGAAAGGTTAAAATGAAAGGTGAAAGGAATATAGGTAGAAGATTGTTAGGACTCATTGTCCTTTCAATTGTCAGTTTTCAATTCTCAACGTCCTTCGCGCAGATGGCGCAGAACAGGCCGTATGTGGATGACAAACTCTTTCACTTCGGTTTTCAGTTGGGACTGAACTTCTCCACCTTCAGCGTGACGGACAGCGAAATGCCGATCACGAACCCGATTACCGGTGAGACGGAGATCTACCACGCCCGCGTCAGCTCTCTCTTGCCGGGTTTCCACGTAGGCTTCATCGGAGACCTGAGGCTCTGCAAATACCTCAATCTTCGTTTCACGCCGGGAATGCAGTTCACGAGCCGGACACTCACCTACAAATCCGAGTCGGGCAGACCCGTGCAGGGTACGCCCGGCAAGTTTGCCAATCATATAGACGTGCTGGCTATGCCGGTATATCTGCCGCTGTACCTCAAATGGTCTGCGGCGCGGGAGGGCAACTACCGTCCGTACGTCATCGGCGGCGGCGGTGTCAGTTTCAATGTCAGCCGTGACCGCGACAAGCCGGTGCTGCTCAATGTGATGGACTATTTCTGCGAAGTGGGTTTCGGCGTCGATTTGTATTTCCGATGGTTCAAGTTCTGTCCGGAGATCACCTACCGCATCGGTTTTGCCAACCAGCTCTACCCTTCCGCCAACCGTATGGAGTTAGCTCCGCAGGACGCATTCTACACCGATGCGCTCTCGCGCCTGACGAGTCATACTATCTGTCTTACCTTCAATTTCGAATAAGTGCGTTGAAAAACTTACGACACATATTTATCCTTTGTACCTTGTACATGGTTCCCTTGTCTTTCTTTATGGGTTGCCGCGAGTACCGGGTCAGCGAAGATGCTTCATTGCGTCTCGCTTTCTCGTGCGACACCCTGACGTTTGATACCATCTTCACCATGAGCGGAACTGCCACGGCGCAAGTCATGGTCTATAACCCCAACCAAGCGGCTGTAATGATAGACCGCGTGTGGATGGAGGACGGTTCGGCCTTTCAGGTGAATGTCGATGGCGAGCCGCAACTGAGCCGGCTCACATCACTGCAAGTCAACGGCGGAGACTCGCTCTTTGTCTTTGTACGCGTGATGATGCCCGCTACGGCGACCGACACCCCGGTATATATATCCGACAAGTTGCATTTCCACCTCACCAATAACGCCACGCAGTCCGTCGTGATGGAGGCGTACGGTCAGGATGTGACACGTATCGGTAAGAAAGGATGCGGCAGAACCGAGAAGAACGGCTCTTTCACTTTCACCGCCAAGAGACCGTACCTCGTCTTCGACACACTCATCGTCAGCGGAACGCTCACTATAGAAGCCGGCGCAACGATATATATGCACTCCGGCGCATGTATCTACGCCCTGGGAAACGTGAAGGCGCAAGGAACCTTGGCACAGCCTATCCTCATCCGCGGGGACCGGCTGGACAAGCTCTTTGAGCACGTGCCTTACCTCTATGCCGGAGGCAGCTGGAACGGCATCTATCTCCAAGCCGGGCAGAAACAGAGCTACACGTTTGAGTACGTAGATATCCTCTCCGGCAATGTGGGACTCTATTGCATGAGCACCGGAGCCGACCGGCCGTCCCTGCAGATGAACGGATGCCGGATCCATAACCACACGCTTTATGGTCTGGTGCTGCTGAATACCGATGCGGTGGTGACCAATACCGAGATCAGCAACTGCGCCTCCTATTGCGTCTATTGCTCGGGCGGCAAGCAGGATTTTATCCACACCACCATCGCTTCTTATTTCGGCGCTACGGACGTACGTATCCAGTCGGCGGTGAAGGAAGAGACGGCTGCGGTGTATATCGACAATCTCAGCAAGAGCGAGAGCACCACTACCTCGTTCGTCAACTCTGTCATCACCGGCTACCGGCGTAACCAGCTGATGGTAGCCACGCCTTTTGAGAACTATTACACAGGCACTTTTACGGGCAACTATCTCAAAACCGACACCCTCGCCATGCCTGCCGCACAGCATAACACCTATTGGCAAGCATCGGATACGGTGCCTGTCTTTTGCAATGATTATTTCAAATACAAGGAATACGTCTATTATGATTTCCGGCTCGACTCGCTGAGCCCTGCTATCGGTATTGGCGACAGCATTCATACACTGCCTTATCCCGAGGTGCAGGAGGCACTCAAAACCGACCGGAACGGTATCTCCCGCGAGGGTCTCAAGCCGGACGCAGGATGCTATCAACGTCGGCTTTGATCTGCAGCCGAAGATCTTCCAGAGAATCAAACTTCCGCTCTTCGCGCAAATACCGCACGAAACGGAGCTCTAATTCCGCCCCGTACAAATCGCCCTTGAAGGACGGTATATAGGCTTCTATCACGCCCTCCGTACTGATGTTTACAAAGGCGGGG
>CADBZO010000024.1:33579-55037 GCA_902799185.1 uncultured Bacteroidales bacterium
ATGGTAGGAGTATTGACTTTCGCCATATACACCCCGGCTTTCGGCACCAGTTTGAGCGTATCGGAGGGCCGGATATTGGCGGTAGGGAAGCCGATGGTACGCCCCACCGCTTTGCCATGCACCACTTTTCCGCGCAGGCTGTACGGGCGCCCCAGCAGCTCGTTTGCCACCGCTATATTGCCATGCTCCAGCGCGGCACGGATCTCCGTGGAGGAGGCGTGCAGTTCTCCGTCAATATACTCCCTTGCGGTAATCACCTCCACCCCTTGTGCCTCTCCGGCACGGCGGTAATCTTGCGGGTGCGGCAGCCTGTCGGAGCCGAAATGATGGTCGTACCCCATCAGAAGCACATCTACATGATATTGGGAATGAAGAAGCTCCAGAAACTCAGCCGCCGTGAGCGGTTGCACCTCCCTGAAAGGCAGCATCAACACCTCTCCATACTGAGATAGCAATGCGGCGCGCTCCTCCGGCGTAGTAAGCAACTGCGGGATATAGTCCGCCTGCAGAGCGGCACGCGGATGGATGTCAAACGTCACAATGAGCGGAGCCAACCCGTGCTCGCCGGCCAGTTGGCGCAGGTAGTCAAACAGATACCGGTGGCCGCAATGTACACCGTCAAAGAATCCTATCGTGGCTATCTTTCTCACTACGGGTCTCTCACTCCTCTTCGTAATAACCTTTCCCGATACCGTACTGAAGTTCGGCGTCCTGGATGAGCTGAATCTGCACGGCACTGATCTTCCGGCCTTCCTCTTTCATGGCTGCCAGCACGTAGTTCAACTGCTCGGTCTCATCTACATCGCCCTCGGCGTACTCCATCTCGCCCGTCTCGGGGTTCTCGGTGAGCAGCCCTTGCTCCTCCAGATAGTCGTCCATCAGGTCCAGCACCAGCAATATATCGTCGCCCGTCAACTCACCGCGGTCCTCCGCAGGGATAGCTCCGTAGATATACTCTACCAACTCTTTCTCTTCCGGCTCCAAGAGAGCCATTTCTATACTGTTATTATCCATCGTTGATTGATTTTGCCTGCAAAATTACTAAAATAATTTGGATTACGCAAATAAATATAGTGCCGTCCGTTAAAAATAGCTCTATATTGTTATTTTTTCGTTCATAAATTTGGTCAGGTACTATTTTTTTTGTAATTTTGCAGCATCAAAATGAATTCGTATGAGTGAATTGGTAAAAAGAACCCTTAGCGGGATTATATTCGTAGGCTGTATTGTCGGCTGTGTGCTATGGAGCAGGTGGTCGGTAGCCGTGTTAATACTGGTGATCAGCCTCTTGGCGGTAGATGAGTTCCACCGGTTGGTGCAATCCCACATCCTGCAGCGTATCTTCGCGGCGCTGGGTGTGGTGGTGTTATGGTTGACAGGCCTGCTCTACGACCAGCCTTTCGTCTTTGCTTTCGCAGCGGCGTACATGCCGATCATGCTGACCGCCATGCTGGACGAGATATGGAACCACTCCGGCAAGCCCCTGCAAACCTGGGGGAACATGCTGAATTCCCAACTGATGATTGCTCTTCCGCTTATGTCGCTGCTGTTGTTATACGACCTGGACAAATGGCTGCTGCTGGCGCTGTTTGTACTGATCTGGGTGAACGACACGGGCGCTTACTGTGTCGGTTCGCTGACTGCCAAACGGCCGCAGGGCAACCATAAGATGGCGCCTCATGTGAGTCCCAAGAAAAGTTGGGAAGGTCTCATCGGCGGCGTAGTGTTTACGCTGGCAGCGGCGATGGTCCTCTACCGGTACGGATGGTTTGACGGCCTGCGCGCAGAGCACAACGGATGGTCACTGGCGCTGCTCTTTGGTCTGCTGACCAGTGTGTTTGGTACGTTAGGCGACCTGATGGAGAGCCTCTTCAAGCGTTCTATCGGCGTCAAAGACTCCGGCCGTTTCCTGCCCGGTCACGGCGGGGTGCTCGATCGTTTTGACAGTATTTTATTAGCTGCTCCGGTTCTGACTGTTATCTGTTGGTTATGCTACTTCATTGTACCGCTGCTCTAAGCCGTCTGCCCCTCAAGGTGCATTACGCGATAGCGGATTACGTCCTCTATCCGCTGCTCTATCATCTGGTGCCTTACCGGAGGAAACTGGTGCGCAAAAACCTGCGTAACTCTTTCCCGGAAAAGACCAAAGCGGAGCGGCGTAGAATAGAGCGGGATTTCTACCACCAGTTCACCTATTCGGTGGTGGAGACCGTCTATGGCTACCGGTGTACCAACGCAGAGTTGCTCCGCGACCATATACATTTCGACAATCTGGAGGTGATTGACCGTTGTGCGCGGGAGTACGGAGGGTGTGTGGTCATGCTCTCCCATCTGGGCAACTGGGAGTGGATGGCTACCTTTCAGGAATGGCTCTCCCCCGGCGTGACGGAGATGAATGTCTATCGCCAGCTCAAGAGCGAGTCGATGGACAAACTGATGCTCGCCATCCGCGCCAAGCGGGAAGGCGTATGCGTGGAGAAGAGAAGAATCCTCCGGGAGATGGTACGTTTCCGCGCAGAGAAACACCCGCTGGTATTAGGCCTCATCAGCGACCAGAAACCAAGACCCGAAGTGACCCGCACATGGCTTGATTTCCTGCACCAGGACACGGGTTTTCTGGACGGAGGAGAGATGCTGTCCAAGAGATTCGGCTATCCGGTCTTCTGCCTGACAGTCACGCGTCCCGAGAGAGGACAATACCGGGCGCGGTTCAACCTTATCTCCGAGACACCGAAAGACACGCCGGAGGGTGAGATCACGACTGTTTATGCCCGCACGCTGGAGGAGAATATACGTCAGCAGCCGGAGATATGGCTCTGGACCCATAACCGTTGGAAATGGTCAAGAAGATGAGATGCAGTGTCGTTATATTGAACTGGAACGGAGCCTCGATGCTCCGCCGCTATCTGCCCTCCGTGGTGGAGCACACGTCGCTGCCCGGCTGCGAGGTAGTGGTTGCCGATAATGGCAGTACCGACGACTCGCTAGAGGTGTTAAAAACGGAGTTCCCGTCTGTAAAGACGATTGTCCTGGACTGCAACTACGGCTTTGCCGAGGGATATAACCGCGCCTTGGCGCAGATAGAGAGCACTTACACAGTACTGCTCAACAGCGATGTGGAGGTCACGGACGGATGGCTCGCCCCCCTACTCGATTATATGGATGCGCAGCCGGACATAGCCGCGGTGCAGCCGAAGATCAAGAGTTGGGAGCACAAGGACTACTTTGAGCACGCAGGGGCTGCAGGAGGTTTTCTCAACAGCCTGGGCTACCCCTACTGCCGCGGACGGGTGCTGTGGAAAGTGGAGGCAGACAAAGGACAGTACGACTCGACCGTCGAAGTGGACTGGACAAGCGGCGCGTGCATGTGCGTACGCACACAGGTTTATAAGGACTGCGGAGGACTCGACGCATCGTTTTTTGCGCACATGGAGGAGATAGACCTCTGTTGGCGGATGCGGAATAACGGATGGAGACTCGTCTGCCTGCCGCAATCGGTGGTGTATCACCTCGGTGGCGGTTCGCTCCATTACGACAGTCCGCGCAAGACTTATCTCAACCACCGCAACAACCTCCTCATGATCCGTAAAAACAAACAACACCCCGGTGGAGTGCTGTTGGTACGTTTCTTTCTGGATTACGCCGCGGCGGCGTTCTACCTGCTGCAAGGCCGTTGGGGGGCATGCAAGGCGGTCTTCGAGGCCCGCAGGGACTATCATCGGATGATAAAAAAATGAGGCGCGAGGCCTCATTTTTTATTGGATCATGGTTCCTGTAATGGTAAAGAGTTGATCGCCTTTACGGATAAGCAGCTTGCCGTCACGAAGTGTTTTTCCGACCGTTGGGGGCGTGGTTTCTGCCGTTTCGACAGACTCTGCTGTCTCCTCCGTACAATATAGTTGCTCTGCCGGATTGCCCGTAAAATAGAACCGCACCGCAGTGCAACGGAGCTGTTTGTCGCAGGAGACGGTAACGGAGTTGGAGTTGATGTCATATATCGCCAGCACGGCGTTACCCTCTACATCCAGGACCTCGTCACTGCAATCGACCATCGTACCTTTGTCCGCCGATGCGGTAAACGCCTTACGCAGAAAGCCGTCAATCACGAGCCCCGCCATAGGACGGGAGGCTTCGAAAGTGATTTTCTCGCCGGCATTGCAGTTGAAATATTTCGCTGTGTCGTTATATAGAATCGAACCTTTCGTACAGGATATGCGGATGTTATTCCCGATAAATGCGTACTCTTTCTTATAGAAATTCCGCTCCGGCGAGTAAACCGCCGTAGGTTCTGCATAGAGGTAGCCCGGATCCAGAGATGCGGTGTCCATATAGACTTCTTCCTCTTCGGGATTGACCACTACCGGCTCGCCGTTGACCACGATCTGGCGAACGATGCGCTGCCCTTTGCTCTCGTTTCCCAGCGTAAAGACCACCCTCTCTTCCTCGCCGGTCCATATATCTGTTTTCCAGTCTTTGTTTCCTGTAGAAACACCTCCTGACTGCAGTTTGCCGGCAGAAGCGGTGAGGGACGCATATGCCTTGCCGTTATCCGCATTGCAGGCGAACACCATTTGCACCGACGTGATTTTCTCCGCTACAATCGTAATGGTATTCCGGGCATAGAGACGCATCTCGGCGTTGTAATAGGCAGGCGCTGTATTGCCTTCCCCTTTCGCCAGTTCCAGCAATACGTTGTCCACCTCCTGGTTGGCATCGGCAGTGGCGTTGAAATAAAATGTGGCAGCGGAGGCGGAGAAAGCCATACCCAACGCTGCAATGAGAGTGAAGAACTGTTTCATGTCTTATATATTAGTTTAGTCAGACGGAGTGTCAGAAGCCGAAACTCAGTCCGCAACTGAAGATGAGGTTCGTGCCTTGGAAATACACCGGTGCAAACTTGTTGGCATAGTAGTTCACCAGCGCGTCGCCTTGCAGGTTTTTGGAGGTGCCGTCGGCGTTCCAACCGCGGTCTTCGCCTAAGATACGTTCGGAACTCGGCTCGTACGCCTTGGCGCGGTTGAACTGGAGATCCACGTGCGCGTAACAGTTGTTGAAGACCTCATAGATAGCGCTGAATTTCAACACGTCGTTCCGCCAAATCTTCTCGCTGAACGGTTTCTGCGCAATGATCGGCGTGGTGGTGTTCCGCTGGCCGGCTATGTAGGCGCGCACGTAGTCGTATGCGCGGTATTTGGTATCCTGCGTATAGTCCAGCGTCAGACGGAGACTGCGCGTAGGACGGTAAGCCAGCTGCACAAAAATCGACTGCGCATTATCGCCCATGTAATGACCCATTTGATAGCTATTGGAGGTATAGTCCAGCACGCGGATGGAATGGGTGTAACAGGCGATATAACTGCGCATGAACTCGCCACGGAGACTCAGCCCGCGTACCGGCCAACCGCTCCAGTTAAAGCCGACCAGGTAGGAGACGGGGTTGTTCTCCTTGTTGGATTTCTTGAGCCGCGAGAGCTTGAACTCGTCCAGGAAGAACGAGCCGTAGAGCCGCAGATGGTCTGTCGGACGGACGGTGATGGTAGCAAAAGCCTGGGAGTTCTGGTTCTCCGAGTTAACCCCTTTGGTGAACAGGTGGTCCAACGATTTGAAGAAAGCAATAGGGATGAAATACTGCGCCATGACGTTCCGCTCCGCATAGACGATGGAGTTACCGAACGAGAACTGGATATATTTGACAGGCATGAACGTAAACATGTTTGCCACCATGAACTTGTTGTACGGGCGGTACTCGCGTTGCATTTCCCCTTCTTTCTCGCGCTCCATGTAGTAATAGGTGCTGTCAATCACGTTGCTCGGCAGCCAGGCATGGAAATAGTCGAACTGGAACCACTTACAGGGCGTCAGTTGGAGGGTGACCATGGGTACGGCGGGGTTGTGCGCCGAGAGGATATTCGACGCGTGCTGCGCGTCGCCCCATTGGATACGCTCGCGCTGTACGCCGATACTGCCCCACCACATATACAGCGATATACCGCCGCGTGCGTCGGAGTAGTCGCCGCCGTACTCCGCCTCTTTGTACTGCACGCCCGACAGGTTGTTCAGATACCCCGGTTGGGTCAGACGGGCGCCGTACATCTTGGCGGTATTCGAGGGGTAATACTTGTCTTTGAGGTAACCGGTTCCCTTCCAGCTGTTGTCACGGATGGAGCCCCAGATAGAGAGGTGGCGGGCGATGTCCATCTGGATCTCCGCGCCGTACCACCGCTTGGTGATCATCCCTTTCTGCACGTTGTAGTTGATATCCATACCCAGTATCGGGCGGACACGCATCTTGAAGATCTTGTCTTTTGTGAGGATATGCAGCGAGGGGTCCGCCAAGGAGAGGTTGGACACTTTGGTTATCCACTGGGTCACATGACGATGCCCGTAGGAGGAATAGACCGGAAGGGTGTCCAGTTCGAGGGCGTAGTCCTGGAGATAGAACTGCAAATCCGCTTTCTGTCTTTTGTTCAGCAGCGAGTCTTTGCTCTGCGCCTCCTGTAGCATGCGGGCGATGGCGTCGCGCGTGTAAGGACGGACGGCGCTGTTGCTATAGATGACGCCGTCAGTCGTCAGCTCCTCCAGGAAATCGTATATCTCCGTGTATTCCAGTGCCTGCGGGATACGCTGAGCCCAAGAAGTTGAAAATTGAAAACTGAAAATTGAAAGGACAATGAGTCCTAACAACTTTCTGCTATTATTCCTTATTCCTTTCATTTTTCACCTTTCACTTTTCACTTCTTATACCTTTTGTTGAGTGCCTCGATGACCTCGTTGGTGATGTCATAACCGGCTACTTTGTTCATTACGGTAGCGTCGTTGAGGACGAGGTGGAAATGGCCGTCGGCGTTGTACTCGCGCAGGTACTGCTGTACCGAGTCGCTCAGCTGCTGGGTCAGCTCGCTCTGCTCCTGCATGAAATCGGCGCTGAGTTTCTGACGCAGGTTCTCCAGCTCCTGCTGCTTGGCCATGAGCTGCTGTTCTTTCTTCTGCAGTCTGGCTTGTTCGCTCTCGGCGCGCTCACGGCTCAGGAAAGCGTTGGCTTCTACCTTGCGCTGGAAATCCAGTACGTCGCGCTGGAAGGTCTCTGCCTCTTTCTGCAGCGATTTGGCTTTGGTGTCGAGTTTGACGGTGGACTCCTCGTAACGGTTCATGAGTTTTTCGGACGCTTCTACGGCGAGGGTGTAGTGTTTCAGGATCGAGTCGGTGTTGATCAGCGCGATAGGCAACAGCTCACCGTCCACAACAACCTCCTGCGCGGCACTCGTCTTTGTCTTTTGTCCGTTTCCTGTGAAATACAGCACAAACAAGGCAGCAACTGCTACTGCCAGTACAGAATTTACAATAACTTGAGTTTTGTTCATAATAGTATTTTGTTTATTTGCTTTTCTATAAATCCTTCACCTCCAGACGCCGGGTGTTCTTACGCCGCATCTCGCGGTCCTGCGAGGTGGCGCAATGGATCTTGTTCTCTTTCATCCGCTCGTTCTCCGTGATATGTTGCGATCGGAAAGAGTGGTCCTTGCGGAAGATCACACCTACACTGAGCAGCGCCATCGCTGCCAATAAAAGACCTATAACAATAAGTATTTTCATAACTGCACACAAAATCGGCTGCAAAGGTAGTAAAAATTATTGGAATACGCAAGCGCGCGCGTCTTTTTCTTTAAAAAAATACACATTTCTCTTGCGTATATGAAAAAATTGTTGTACCTTTGCCACCGAAATTGTTTTACAAACATCTATTATTCATTAAAAACCGAAGTCCAACGGGATAACAAGGGCACAATTATTATGAAAAATCTCAAACTCTCTCTGCTGATTGCAGGTTTTGTAACGGTATTGGCAAGTTTCCTTTTCGTAGCATGTGAGAAGAAAAGCAGCACAAACGGTGACTCCGGTTCGTACTCCATTGTAGGTACATGGGAGATGATCAGCAGCGGTTATTACGATTATTATAACAACAATAAACAGGTTATTCGCATGAATGCGGATCACACCGGAACCATAACAATTACAGGAGAAGGTGAAAAGACCGTATATTCGCTTAAGTACAACTATGACAGTTCTACCTGCACCGGTGATGTATTGATTAGCTACTATGATCCATATTATAGTAGAAATTACACCTACACCTATGATTTTAAGATCAAGTGGTATGGCGAGGATACCATCTCCATTTATATACGTTATGAAGACGAAGAATGGGAACTCATGGGAACATTCGAACGTCAATAAACACGCATGTATAACGCTGTCGCTGCTCGCGGCAGCGTTGTTTTTGAAGTGCGTTATTCTCCGGCGTTGTACCGGTGCGGACGATATTCTTGATGCAGGGCAGTTATGCAGTGCATACCTGTCCATAGGCGCGGCGGTATTGGGAGCAGGCATGATTGCCTGGTTGCCCAAACGCCTGTACGCAATACTTTTTCTAATCCTCACCGACCTTTGGTTTATCGCCCTTATCTGGTACTACGCCGCTAATAACGCCTGGCTGAACGCTCAGGCCGTGTTCAGCATCTCCGAGCTCCGCGGGTTCGAATCCTCTATTCTCGCCTACCTTGCCTGGCCGCAACTTTTACTGCCGCTCACTACGTTTCTTGCGGCCTATCTCCTCGTCGTCATCCCCGCCCGAAAACCAGCAACAAGCCTACGTGTATTAGCTGCGAATGTGAGCACAATAATCATTTTATGGCTTTTCGCAACTATAGGGCGCGCATATTTTCCGCAGAGCGAAGAGGATAAAATGCAATCCTTTCACGCCGAAAGGAACTTTTATATCGCTATTCATTCGCCGTTAGCGCACCTGGCTATGATCGGTAAAGAAATCGCGCAAGACTCTTTCTTCCGATGGAACGCCCTACGGCCTTTTTCGGAACGGGAGAAGACTATTTTAGCCGATATTCACCGGCCCGAACAAACGCCTGCCGAGCCACAAGGACATTTGGTATATATCCTGGTGGAGAGTCTGGAGAGCTGGCCATTAGAAACTTACGACGACTACGGTCGGGACATATGTCCCTGTCTCAATGCGTATATCCACAGCCGTCCGAGGTTGTACGTGAAGGAGATTGAGACGCAGCAGGTGTACGGCCGAAGCGGAGACGGACAGCTGATTACCCAGACAGGGCTGCTGCCCCTCTCGTCGGGCATTGCCTGCCGTCAGTTCGGCGGGAACACCTACCCCAACCTGGCGCATTTCTATGCAAACAGCGCGGTGCTGAACCCCTATTTCATTCCTGTCTGGAATCAAGAAGTGGTAACGTCTTCGTACGGCTTTCAGCGTTTAATCAGCCCCAGGCGTTTCCTAAACGAGAACGATAGTATCTTGCTTTCCCGGACACAACATTTCCTTTCGCAGGCAAAGGCTCCCGCCATGGCGCTGGTTCTGACCATAGACACACATACTCCTTTCCGAACGAGACAAGACACAGCCACCCTGGACGATCATTATACCGAAACGGAGAAAGCCTATCTACGAAGCGTCCGCTATACCGACCGTCAGATAGGCGCCTTTCTCCAATGGGCTGACACGGCGGCGGTGATGCAGAACGCCACCGTCGTCATCACTGCGGACCATAACCATTTTGACCGCAGAGACGGCAAAGGTCTCTGTCCTTTCATCCTTGTCTCGCCGTGTATCACGCAATCCGTCAGTTACCTCAACGCCTTGCAAATGGATCTCTTCCCTACCGTCCTGCATGCTATCGGCCAGAGCAACTACGCATGGCGGGGTTTGGGCGTGGATCTGCTGGACGCCGACGCCCCGGCAATGCTCCGGCACCGCCCTGTCAGCGCCCGCGAAGCCTACGCCCTCTCGGACAAACTCATCCGTATGAACTATTTCGCAGATCCTTGCAGTAAGCGCTAAATGCGCATAGACAGGAGCGAGAACCTCACGACGTTTTTTAGGGTGTACCGGCGAAAGAAAAAGTTGGTACACATTTTTTCCATGGTAGGTCTTGTGACCTCTTTTGTTTTGCAGGCGGCAGATTACCCAATAGCCGCAGGACTCCGCCTACTTGAGGGTATTGAGACGGCCGTGCAGGTATTTGGCAAGGGTGTCGTGGAAGATGACCTCGATGCAGGTGGAGGAAGCACGACGGCGACGGTGAACCATCTCCGCACCCAAGGTGTCATGGAGGCGGAGGTACATTTTGTACAAAGCAGGGTTGATTTTAGAGTTCATAGTTGTAGGTTTTAATGGTTTGTTTCAAAATCACGGGATATATACTAGGTATATATAGGGTGCAATAGGATACGATACAGGTCCGAGGTTGGGCCGATATAGGGCTGATGCAGGTTCGACGGGAGGCGGGGTATAATCGCGCATCAAAGCGCGATGCGGGGGCGGGGTCTTTCTAAAATCGGGTACAAAGATACAACAAAAAAACGGAATATGCAAATTTTGGGGAGGTTGAAAGTGCAGAAAAAAAATAACCCCACCCGGGGGGGAGTTCTACGGACGGCCACCGGCAGTCCGATCGAGCAGAGCTCTTCACCCGCACAGGGGGAGGGGAGGGCGGACAAAAAAAAACAAGCAGATGGCCCGGGGCACCTGCTTGTTGTCAGTAGAGGAGATTTGTCAGAATTGTAACGCTAAACCAAGGCCGTTGGAACCGGCTGTGAGGTTGAGGGAAAGAGGAGTGGCGGAAGATGAGGCGCAAGTGTTATTATACACCTTGTAGGCCCTATTGCGCTTAACATATCCGATTGTTAGCAATGGGACACTACCTACTACCATTAAAGAAGGGCCGACTGCCATTAAAGCAATTCCACCGTCAACCATTCCTCCTCCACCTGTTTCTGTTTCCAAATACCCAGATGAAGCAAGCATACCAATTCCCGCACCTGTTATAGCAATACCCGCAGCAAATACACCCCAACCGGCATATATTAATTGTTTGCCAATACGATATTGTCCATAGGCCTTGGGGCAATTATTGCGCAAGAAATATTCATATTCTTTTTTGCCCATGTATTTTCCCATGTAAATATATTCATTAGGTCCCATGCGCTCAATGTTATATTTCTCTATGCCGGAACTAGTAGCCGTTACCCCAAAAAGTCGTCTAGCCAGTTGCTCACAACCTTTTTGCATGTCTTCAGCTGTCAGCCCCATAATCATATTATCTTGAAGTTCTTGTTGCGCTGTTTCTACATTCAAAATCGCAGCGTCCACAAAGAGTTGATTTCCAGAACGTACCGCTTTAGTGGTCAATATAAGCGAGACTCCGGTCATTCGCCCCAATTCACGAATCTGATCAGAATTGACATTTCCAGACCGCTGAAAAAGATGCTCGCGCATAATGGCATCCATGTCTGAACGATTGTAGGCTTCATAACCTTTTGTGTTGGTTACAGCACGCGACAAATTGCTTCGAAGCATCAATTTCTGGGCATTTGTCAATTGATTGGAAGCGTCTTCCACTTCCAGGATCGCTACTTTCTTAGTTTGCGCAAAAGACATGAGTGCGCAGAGTACCAAGCAAGACAGTAAAAATACTTTTTTCATTGTTGTTTGATTTTTTTTAGTTAATATGGTGATTAAATAATCTCGTATGTGACATCCAAAAACTTACAAAATAAAAAGCGGGACTGCACTATTGCTGTTCCGCTTCATAAGGCTCTGGTATTGCCTTTACATCCAAACAACAACACTGAAGCCCACGCTGTATGTATAACCGAATAGGGTACGCGAGCGCGTACACCAAGTATATACACACCAGGGACATCTTAGTGTCGCAGTGTTTTGGATGTTGTGCGAATTTACCAGATTCTATGAAGCCAAAACAAAGCGCGTAAGACGCCTTTATAATATGTCCTGTATCTCACCCACCCGAAAGAGATATTCCCTCAGCGTGGGCTCAATACGGCAAAACTTGTGTTTTGCGTTGCAAAGGTACTACAAATATTTGAGATACGCAAATTTATTTGTGTTTTTTTGATGTTTCGTAACTAATATCAGATAGAAGAGAGGCGCAGTTGTCCCAATGATGGGACAAAAATGGATGATGAAGAAAGCCGGATTAAATCCGGCGGAACTACCAAGAAAGGGAAGGAGAGGGATACACCCCCCGGCCCCCTCTTAGAGGGGGAGAAAAGGGTGGAGGGGTAGGAGGCGGAGAGGTGCAATGGCAAAAAAACACAAATAAATTTGCGTATGTCAAAAAAAAGCAGTAAATTTGCAGCGAATTTATCAAATCATCATGACCAGGTTAAGTGTAAATATCAACAAGGTGGCTACGCTGCGTAATGCGCGGGGTGGCAACATGCCTGACGTTCAGCGTTTTGCAGTGGATTGTGAGTTGTTTGGCGCGCAAGGTATCACGGTGCATCCGCGTCCGGACGAGCGGCATATCCGCAAGGAGGATGTGTATCAGCTGAAGTCGATGGTGACGACGGAGCTGAACATAGAGGGCAACCCGACGGAGGAGTTTCTGGCGCTGGTGACGGATATCCGTCCTACGCAGGTGACGCTGGTGCCGGACGATCCTTCGCAGCTGACGTCCAACCACGGCTGGGACACACGCAGGAACCTGGATTTCCTGAAAGGCGTGGTGAACGAGTTGCATGCTCACCGCATCCGCGTGAGTATCTTTGTGGATCCCGACCCCGTGATGGTGGAGTACGCGCTGCGTACGGGTGCCGACCGTGTGGAACTCTATACAGGGCCTTATGCAGAGATGTACAACGAGGACCCGAAAAAAGCTATCGAGAAATACCGCCCTGCGGCGGAGAAGGCGCATGAGCTGGGGTTGGGACTCAATGCCGGACATGACCTGAACCTGAAGAACCTCAAACCGTTCGTCCAGGCTTTCCCCTGGACCGCCGAGGTGTCCATCGGTCACGCTATCATCTGCGACGCCCTCTATCTGGGCATCCAGGAGACGATACAGGAGTATCTGCGGGAAATTAAAAATTAAAAATTAAAAATTACGAATTACAAATTACGAATTACGAATTACGAGTCATATGCTTTTACAAATTGACACCACGGCTCTGGCAGAGGAGCTGATGCAGGCGCAGGAGCCTGTTCAAGAGTCTATCAACCTTTGGGAAATGGCGCAATACGGCGGCTGGATCATGATTATCTTAGCGATTCTGCTGGCCGGCGCATGTTATATCTTTATTGAGCGTCTGGTTGTGCTCAAGCAGGCCACGAAAGAGGACAAGTCGTTCATGGACCGCATCCGCGATTATATCCACGACGGCAAGATCGACTCTGCGCAGAACCTGTGCAAGCAGACCGACACCCCTTCCGCGCACATGATAGAGAAAGGTATCACCCGTATCGGCCGTCCGATGCAGGACGTGCAGGTGGCGGTGGAGAACGTAGGCAACCTGGAGGTTGGCAAGCTGGAGAAAGGGCTGGTCATCATGGCTACCATCGCAGCCGGCGCTCCGATGCTCGGTTTCCTGGGTACGGTGCTCGGCATGGTTCAGACGTTCTATAACATGGCACAGACCTCCGGCGGCGTGATTGAGATGAGCGCCCTCTCGACGGGAATGTACCAGGCGATGGTGACCACCATCGGCGGTCTGATTGTCGGTATTCTGGCGATGTTCGGCTATAACTACCTCGTTGCACGCATCGACCGCGTGGTACGCCTTCTGGAGAGCCGTACGATGGAATTCATGGACCTGTTGAACGAACCGGCATAAAGGCAAACGTAGTTGCCGTACTCTGCGTAGTTTACGTAAATTACGGAAACAACGAAAATAACGAAAATTACAAACGAATTTATGAGTTTGAAGAAACGCAATAGGGTCGAGGCGACGTTTGCGATGAGCTCGATGACGGACCTGGTGTTCCTGCTGCTCCTGTTCTTCGTGATGGCCTCAACGATGTCGTCGCCCAACGATATCAAGATCAACCTGCCGCAGTCGCGTTCCAAACAGGTGACGCGGCCTCAGGTAGCGAAAGTGTCGATAGACAATCTCGGCAACTATTTCGTGGCGCTGGGCAAAGAGAAGCCTGTAGCCGTCGATCCCGAGAATTTGGAGGGCTACCTGAGCGGTATTCAGGCGTCGGACAGCACGATGTATATCGCGCTGCACGCCGATGAGGATGTAGCGTACAAAGAGGTGGTCCGCGTGCTTGACATCGCGAACCAGCATAAGATGCGGCTGGTAGTCGCTACCAAACGATGACCAAAAAACAACAACGACATACGATCGCTTCTGTCGGTACGGCGGTGCTGATGCTGCTGTTGTTCCTGTTGCTCTGGTTCATCCGGCTGAGCGCCGTGAGACCCGAGGAAGAGGAAGGCGTGGAGGTGGCTTTCGGCGAAGTGGCGGAAGCCGGCGGCTATGAGTCGCAGCAGTCGGAGGCGGTGCCTCTTCCTGCTCCGCAACCGTCGTCCCCGGCACCCTCGGCGGCTCCTTCGGACAACGACCTGATGACGCAGGAGGACGAGGAGGCGCTGGCGTTGCGCAAAGAGCAAGAGAAGAAAGAGCGGGAGCGCAGGCAGGCAGAGGCGGCGGAGAAACAACGCCAACGTGAAGAGCAGGCGCGGCTGGAGGCGGAGCGCAAGGCGCGTGAGCAAGCCGAGGCGGAACGCAGAGCCAAAGAGGCGGAGGCTGTAGCGAAGGCCAATGCCATGGGTTCGCTCTTCGGGCAAGCCGGCAGCAATACCGGCTCCGGCGACAGTCAGGGTTCGGGACAGAAAGGCAACCCTGTGGGACACGGCTCCGTAGGAGGCAACAGCTGGAACCTCTCCGGACGGGGTATCAAAGGCACACTGCCGCAGCCGTCCAATGACTTCCGCCAGGAAGGCAGAGTAGTGGTACAGATCCGTGTGAACGCTGCCGGCCAAGTAGTTGCCGCAACCATCAAAGGCGGCGACGTATCGGACAAACAGACGCAGCAACTCGCTCTCGACGCGGCCCGCAAGGCCAAGTTCACCGAGGGCGATCATGACCAGATCGGAACAATCACCTATATATTCAAGTTAAATTAGTATGAATTATCTCTTTCTTGACAATGGTTTCGAAGAAATCGAGGCAATCACGACCATCGATTTACTTCGCCGCGCGGACATCGCGGTGACGACAGTTTCTATCACCGGCAACCCGATGGTACTCGGCGCGCATAATATCGCCGTGGAGGCCGACGGACTGATCGAGCGCATTGATTTCTCCGACGCGGAGATGCTGATTCTGCCGGGTGGTCAGACCAAACTCGGTGAGTGTTCCGCCTTGTGCGAACTGCTGTTGGAGCACAACAAAGCCGACAAACTGATAGCGGCTATCTGCGCCGCTCCGATGGTACTGGGCAAATTAGGAATCCTGAAAGGCAAACAGGCTACCTGCTACCCCGGCTGTCAGGAGCCTCTGGGCGAGAGTTACGTAGGCGGTCTGGTGGTAGAGAGCAAGAATATCATTACCGCCAAGGGTCCGGGGCTGAGTTCCGACTTCGCGTTCTGCATCATCGAGCGTCTCAAAGGCTCCGATGCCGCCGACGCGGTGTATGACGCAGCGCAGTATTAAGCGATAAAAGCAAGTATCGTCTCCGCCAGATCGGAGACGGAACGTGTACCGTCATTGAGAATGGTGAGTACGTCTCTCCGCGGGTCAGAAAGGCCTGCGGAGTTTTTTTGTGCGCGTATGCGTGCGCGTACCTTGTTGATATGCTCCGGCGTGTCCTCCCCGCGGTAGTCGCGTGCGATGGTTCGTGCGAGACGTACCTCCTCCGGCGCCTCAACGATGATGATCCGGTTGCAGAGTTCATCCAAACCGGCTTCATAGAGGATAGCCGATTCGATGAATAGGACACCCCCCGTCCCCCTCTCAGAGGGGGAGAAGGGGAAGCGTTGCAAGATATCCGCTTTCACGGCGGGGTGGACGATGGCGTTGAGGCGGGCTAACAACTCCGGCTCTGCAAAGACGCGGCTTGCCACATAGGCGGTGTTATAGGATACCTCTCCCCCCGCCCTCTCCTCAAGAGAGGGAGCCAAGGGAGTGGTAAAGGCTTCGGGACCGAGAAGGGCGATGATCTGTTGCTGCACGTCCTTGTTTTCGGCGATGATCCGTTTGGCCTCCCGGTCGCAGTCATAGACGTCAAAACCCCGCGCAGCGAGTGCGCGGGCAATAGTGGACTTGCCACTTCCTATTCCTCCGGTGATGCCGACAATCATATTAGAACTGAAAGTATATAAACGGTTGCATATCCGCCGTGACGAACTGGTAGATGACGATGATCGCCGCACAGACGGCAATGACCATGAGCCATAGCGGCATAGCGGCGAACGCCAGCCGGTACCGCCGTTTCCAGTCCGCCGGCACCCAGTGGATCACCATGCCGGCTACGAACATTGCTACCACCCACCGGTATTCCCATAGAAAGTCCGGGATGATGGCGTTGTTCCACGCCCCGCCGATCTGGTTGACCATGTTCTTCGCCGTAGTCCACGCCACCTCATTGGCACTCGCCGGATCGAGGTTGCTGGACGAGCGGAAGAACAGACGCGTGAAAGTAATGAAGGTGAAGGTCTGTAATACCGCCCAGGCGGTAGATAATTTCCGATTGATGATTGCTAATTTCTGATTGATGATTTTGTCCGCAGTGACCAGCCAGTAGATATAGCGTATAGCGGTGCCGGTCCAGACGATAGCCGCCCAGACGGCAAAGAGCCGCCATACGGGCAGGTTATAGGCATAGTCAAGCGCCATGAGACCGAAAGTAAGCACCGTCATCGCGGCAAAACGCACGTGCCAGCCCGTCTCCCGCCAGATTTTGTTGACAATCATGCCCAGGCCGTTGATACCGCCCCAGATGATGAAGTTCCAACTCGCGCCGTGCCACAGACCGCCGAGGACCTGGGTGATAAACGAGTTGAGGTTGGAGTAGAGTAATTTACTATGGGACGATTTACCATGTACCATTTGGCGGTTCACGATAACCACCACCGCCATGAACACGGCGAAAGGCACGAGTATCTGCCACCACCAGCCGGTGAGTGCGGCGGAGACGAAAGCGATGACGGTCCACCAGAAATACGTACCGAAACCGATGCTTCTGTTTCCTCCCAGCGGGATATAGAGATAGGTCTTGAGCCACCGTCCGAGCGACATATGCCACCGCCGCCAGAACTCCTGCGGGTTCTGCGACTTATAAGGGCTGTCGAAGTTCTGCGGCAGGTAGAAACCCATCAGCATCGCAACGCCGATAGCTATATCCGTGTAGCCCGAGAAGTCCGCGTACACCTGCAGCGAGTAGGCAAAGAGCGCAAAGAGGTTCTCGAATCCCGAGAAGAGCAGCGGGTTGTCAAACACCCGGTCAATGAGGTTCACCGCCAGGTAGTCGGACATGATAATCTTCTTCGCCAGACCGTTGAGTATCCAGAAGACGGCGATGCCGAAGAGCCTGCGGCTGAGCCGGAAGGGTTTGTAGAGCTGCGGAATGAACTCCTCCGCCCTCACGATAGGGCCTGCTACCAACTGCGGGAAGAACGACACGTAGAACCCGAAGTCCAGAATGTTCTTCACCGGCTCGATCCGCCTGCGATAGACATCCGCGGTATAGGAAATGACCTGGAAGATATAAAACGAGATACCCACCGGCAGCACGATCGTGTCCACGGAGAAACGCCCCGCCTGGCTGAAACCGTTGCCAATATAGGCAAAGATGTCAAACACCCGGAAACCCGTTCCGAACAGGTCATTGACCATGTTCGTGAAGAAATACGCGTACTTGAAATAAGCCAGCAGCCCGAGGTCGATGATGACGGAGAGCGCCAGAAGAGCTTTGGGGATTTGAGATTTGGGATTTGCTGTTTGATATTTATGAATCCGCCCGGCGATAATCCAGTCGGAGAGCGTTACAAACGCCAGAATCAGGAGGAAGAGCCCGCTGGTCTTGTAGTAGAAAAACCAGCTGACAAACAGCAGATAGACGTTGCGCAAGTGCAAACGGCTTTTGACTTTCGACTTTGAGCGAAGCGGACTTTCTACTATTAAAGCAAAGAGCGCATAGACCAGCGCGAAGAACGCCCAGAAATAGAACTGGGTGAACAACAGCGGAGAGTTCGCGTCAAAAGCAAATATGTGGTGCAAGAAATCCGTAATTCGTAATTTTTAATTTTTAATTCCCTCTATAATCCATTCCGCCACGGCCTTACCGGCTTTGCGTGCGCCGGAGCGTGTGAAATGTACGCCGTCGCTGCCTGCCAGTCCTGTTTCCTGCCACCTTGCCATGCTGCCGCTTCCTCCCATCCACCGGTAGAGACTGAAATAAGCGATCTGCTCGTCCGCCGCCATCTTTTGCAACAGCCGGTCCATATACGGCACCATGGGGTACGTGATCCATTCGCCGTTCTCCTGGGTCAGCATGTCACTCGGCCCTATGAAGAGTATATCCGCTTCGGGGGCGCAGGTCTTGAGATACTGCACCTGGTCGCGCAGCCCTTTGACGATAGCTTGTATCGTGCCGGGGTTTCTGTTCGAAGGGATGGCATTGCCGCCGAACTGCATGATGATCAGCCGCACGTTCTCCTGCCGGTAGAAAGAGGCGAGCTGCGCGCTGTCGATCTTCGTGAAGACGATACCGAGACATCCGCGCATGGGGATGTTATCTACGATGACACCTGTGTCACTTTGCTGCGAGAGTCCATAGACCGCCCCGCGACCGGAGAGATAGACGGTGTCGCCTGCGGTGGAGTAGTGTATTGTGCTGTCAGCGAATATCCTCCAGTCCGTATAACGGTTGCGGTTGTCCTGCGGCGTGCAGACTGCCATGAGGCTCTCGCTGCCGGTGACCATACTGTCGTTCATCACCGCCACCTGCCCCATCACGCCGTAGAGTCCGTCGGACCGCTGGTCGCGTTTGGAACCATAGACGATATATCTTCGTGGGCCTTGTGCAGGCTGAATCATCCGGCCGTTCATATGCAGCTGCTGTTTGACGGTACGGCTGGGGATGGTCTGTGCCAGCGGCATCAGTCCCACGCCGCTACCGCCGTAACGCGCCTGCAACGCCTCGCGGAGCTGTTGCGTCATACGATCCTCCTCTATCTGGCTGTCGCCGTAATGGAGTACCCGTACCACACGCTCGCTGCTCTCCGCCAGAGACGCATAGAAAGCAGCAAGGAACACGCGGCTGTCCGTCACCGAATCAACCGGCACTTTAGGAATAGAGACAGGAGTCTGCATGGCAGAGGGAACAACCTCTCCCCCCGCCCTCTCCTCAAGAGAGGGAGCCTGCATAGCAGGGGACTCTACCGTATTTATCTCCTCTCCTTGGGAGAGGTTGGGAGAAGTGCTGAATACCTCCGCGAGGGTAGGCCACCGCAGCTCTTTGTCTCCGAACGTGACCCGTCCGGGCAACACCATACACAGTGCCGCCAGACCCGTCATCACACAGACTATAAAAATCAAAACTCTATAAGGTCTCACCTTTCACTTGCCCCTTTCACTTTTCACCTTTCACCTTTCATTTCTTCCACAGTGCCCGGCTGAAGAGCAACAATACTGTGAAAATCTCCAGACGGCCGATGAGCATGACGAACGTAGCTATCCATTTGGCAGCAGGCGGGAAGGCGGCATAACAACCGCTCGAACCCCATTGGCCGATAGACACGCCTACGTTGCCTATCATCGACACCGCTACGCCTATCGACTCGTCGAAACCGATACCGCATACGCAGAAACAGAGCGAGGCTATGACGATGATGGCGGCGTAGAAGAACATGAACGCCACGACGTTACTGGTAGTCTGCTCCCGCAATGTAAGTCCGTTGAACCGTACCGGAATGACTGCATTGGGGTGGATACGGCGTTTGAGTTCCGCCAGAGCCGACTTGGCAAAGATAGCCAGCCGCACCCATTTCATGCCTCCCGAGGTGGAACCCGACGCACCGCCGGGGAACATCAGGAAGAAGACAATCATCCATAATACCGGCGGCCAGATCATATAATCCGCCGCTACAAAACCGGTGCTGGTGATTGTAGCGATGGCGGTGAAGAACCCGATACGCACGCTGTCCAGCATATGTGTATGGTACAGCAGTCCTATGCTCAGCACCACGCCGGCCAGGAGGCAAGCGCCGAGATACCATTTGCTTTCTTCGTCGCGCACCAGCCGCTGCGGCTTGCCGCGGAAGAGATAAATCAGTTGGGTGAAATTGATACCCGAGAGAAGCATGAATGCCGCTATCGTCCATTGGATAGCCGGGCTGTAGGCAATCACACTGTCGTTATGGGTGGCAAAGCCGCCGGTGGAGATCGTCGCCATGGCGTGGCAGAGTGCGTCAAAACGTCCCATGCCGAAGAACCATAGCACCACTCCTTCCGCCACCGTCAGACCGATATACGTCAGCCACATGTGTTTCGCCGTGTCGGCGATACGCGGGCTCAGTTTCTCGTAACTGACACCCGTCACCTCGGCGCTGTATAGCTGCATGCCGCCCAGTCCGAACATCGGCAGGATGGCTACGGAAAGGACGATGATACCCATACCTCCGAGCCATTGCATCAATGCACGCCAGAGGAGTATCGAATGGCTCTGCGCGGTGATGTCCGTAAAGACGGTGGAGCCCGTCGTGGTGAAGCCCGCCATGGTCTCGTACCACGCGTCGGTGATATCCGGCAGTGCACCGCTGAGCCAGAACGGCAGCATGCCGAACAGCGAATAGACGATCCAGACCGTAGCCACAATCACGTACCCCTCACGCTCCCCCACACGCCGCTCCGCTTTCCGTCCGGCGCCGGTCAGCCACCAGCTGGTGATCCACGTGATGCCGCAACTCACCAGCCATGCTCCGAGGTCCGCCTCTTCGTACCACCACGCGGCGAAAGTAGGGATAAGCATAAACAGCGCCTCCAGGGTGGTCAGCACACCCATCGTCTTGAATACTATGCGCCAGTTGAAAGTCCGTGTCATTTGAAGAAACGCTCCAGATTACGTATTACATCGCTCTTGCAGAACACCACCACCAGGTCGCCGGCGATGATCTGCGTCTCGCCGTTGACGAGCAGCCCCTCTCCGGCACGTACGATACCGCCTATATTCGCGTCGTACGGCAGACGGATGTCTTTGACCTTGTGCCGGGTGATGGAGCTGCCCTCTTTGGCGTAGAACTCCACTATCTCGGCGTCGGCGCTCGTCAGGTTGTGCACGCCGCGGACGGAGGCGTCCAGCAGCATTTGGTAGATATAACTGGCGGCGATGGTTTTCTTATTGAGCACCGTACCTATATCCAGCCCTTCCGCCATAGGGATATAATCCAGGTTCTCCACCTCTGCAATGGTCTTCCGTACGCCGAAACGCTGTGCCGCCAGACAAGCGAAGATATTCGCCTCGCTGCTGTCCGTCACCGCTACAAAAGCGTCCGCGTCCTGAATACCTTCCTCCTTGAGAACGTCCATGTCCGAGCCGTCTGCATTGATGATCAGTGCATTGGGCACTTTCTCACTCAGTATGTTGCATAACTCGCGGTCCTTTTCGATGATGGTCACGGAGA
>CADBZO010000025.1 GCA_902799185.1 uncultured Bacteroidales bacterium
GTCGTGGAAGATGACCTCGATGCAGTTGGAGGAGGCACGGCGGCGACGGTGAACCATCTCCGCGCCCAAGGTGTCATGGAGGCGGAGGTACATTTTGTACAAAGCAGGGTTGATTTTAGAGTTCATAGGTGTAGGTTTTAATGGTTTGTTTCAAAATCACGGGATATATACTATGTATATATAGGGTGCGGTAGGATACGATACAGGTCCGACGTTGGGCCAATATAGGGCTGATGCAGGTTCGACAGGAGACGGGTTATGATCGCGCATCCATGTGCGATGCGGGGGCGGGGTCTTTCTGAAACCGGGTACAAAGATACAACAAAAAAATGAGAAATGCAAATTTTCGGGGGGCGAAATTTACGCTAAAACACTGCGAAAGAGCATAAGTGACTGATTTGACCGAACATTAGGGAGATGAAAAAACGCATGGTTATACAGGGGAAACAAAAGCCGGATTATATCCGGCGGAACTACCAAGAAAGGGGAAGAGCGGATAGCATCCGGCGAAAAAGAAGAAAATAATATGGATAGTTTGGCACGGAATTTGTTATGCTACTATAGTAGAAAGTAGAAAGACAAAAGTAGAAAGACAAAAGTCAAAAGTCAAAAGTCAAAAGTCAAAAGACAATAATTAAAACACTATACAAAATGCAAAATCCTGTTGATATTCGCGAGTTGCAAGAGCGTGTGGAACGCGAGAGCTCGTTTGTAGATGCCTTGACATTAGGCATGAACCAAGTGATTGTAGGTCAGAAGCACCTGGTAGAGAGTCTGCTGATCGGTTTGCTGAGCGACGGACATATTCTGTTGGAAGGTGTGCCTGGTCTGGCTAAGACATTAGCTATCAAGACCTTGAGCGATCTGATCAAGGCTGATTTCAGCCGTATCCAATTCACCCCGGATCTGTTGCCTGCCGATGTACTCGGTACGCAGATTTACAGTCAGAAGAGCGAAGAATTCAAGATCAAGAAAGGTCCGATCTTCGCTAATTTTGTGTTAGCGGACGAGATCAACCGTGCTCCGGCGAAAGTACAGAGTGCGTTGTTGGAGGCGATGCAGGAGCGCCAGGTGACAATCGGCGAGGAGACGTTCAAACTGGACGATCCGTTCTTGGTATTGGCGACGCAGAACCCGATAGAGCAGGAAGGTACCTACCCTCTTCCGGAGGCGCAGACCGACCGTTTCATGCTGAAGGTAGTGATCGGTTATCCGAAGAAAGAGGAGGAGCAGGCGATTATCCGTCAGAACATCGCTTCTGAGAAGAAGACCGTTCTGCCGATCCTGAGCACCGCGGACATCATCAAGGCCCGCAAGATTGTGGAGGAGGTGTATCTGGACGAGAAAATCGAGAAATACATCGTCGATATCGTCTTTGCTACCCGTCAGCCGGAAGAGTACGGTCTGAAAGAGCTGAAACAGATGATTGCCTTCGGCGGTTCGCCCCGTGCAAGTATCAGCCTCGCCCGCGCCGCACGTGCGTACGCGTTTATTCATAGGAGAGGTTACGTGACGCCGGAAGACGTGCGTGCCGTTTGCTACGACGTACTGCGCCACCGTATCGGTCTGACCTACGAGGCAGAGGCGAATAACATGACGACGGAGGATATCATCACCGAGGTGCTCAACGCGGTACAGGTACCGTAAACATAGTTTACGTAGTTTACGTAGTTTACGTAGTTTACGTAGTTTGCGTAGTTTACGTAGTTTGCGTAGTTTGCGTAGTTTGCGTAGTTTGCGTAGTTTACGTAGTTTACGAAAATTACGTAGATTACGAAAATAACGAAAATAACGTCATTTATGACTTCAGAAGAGTTATTACAGAAGGTTCGGAAGATAGAGATCAAGACCCACGGGTTGAGCAAGAATATCTTCGCAGGCGAATACCACAGCCAGTTCAAAGGCCGTGGTATGGCCTTCAGCGAGGTACGCGAATACCAGCCCGGCGACGATGTGCGTTCCATTGACTGGAACGTGACGGCCCGCATGAACAGGCCGTATATCAAGGTCTATGAAGAAGAGCGGGAACTGACGGTGATGTTGCTCGTGGATGTCAGCGGAAGCCGAAATTTCGGTACTGTCAGCCAGATGAAACGCGACACCATGGCCGAAGTAGCCGCTACCCTCGCCTTCTCCACGATTGAGAACAACGACAAAGTGGGTGTGATCTTCTTCTCGGACCAAGTGGAGAAATTCATTCCTCCGAAGAAAGGCAAGAGCCACGTGCTGCATATCATCCGCGAGCTGCTGAGCTTCGAGCCGGAACACCGGGGAACGGATATCAACGCGGCATTGGAGTTTCTGACCAACGCGCAGAAGAGACGCTGCACGGCGTTTGTCATCAGCGATTTAATAACCCCACCCCAACCCTCCCCTCAAGGGAGGGGGCATGTAGATCCCGTCATCATCGCAAGCCGGAAGCACGACCTGAACGTGATACAGATTTACGACCGGCGTGACGCAGAGCTGCCGGACGTCGGGCTGCTGAAAGTGAAAGACCCGGAGACGGGTGCCCGCGTATGGACCGACACGTCGTTAGCAAGTGTGCGTGAGGCGTACGCCGGAGCATGGCGGGCACAGCAGGAGGCGCTGGAGACGATATATTCCAAAACCGGCATCAACCACGTATCCATGCGGACGGATGAAGACTATGTGAAAAAGTTGATGCAACTTTTTAGAAATTAACAAATAACAATTCACAATTCACAAAGGGCTACGGAGCTTGGTACAACGTTTTAAGATACGTACTTTCTATGAAATTTGTACAAAAGCCCATAGGACGCTTTGTAAATTGTACATTGTAAATTATACATTGAAAATGTTAAACATTTTATTAGCGATAGTCGTCAGTGCGAGTATTGACTCGACGACGCTGATGATCGGCGACCAGACAGACCTGCACCTGAGCGTGACGCACGAGGCGGGCGAGCAAGTGGAGTGGCCGGTCTTCGGCGAGCAGTTGCAGGAGGGAATCGAAATCGTGGACAAGACGATAGTCGATACCTTGCAGCTGTCCGACGGACGCGTGCAAGAGCACCAGTACCTGACGCTGACGAGTTTCAAAGACTCGCTGTTCTCCATCGAGCCCATAGCCGTAGTAAGCGGTAGCGACACATTCTTCACCGAGCCGATGGCGCTGAATATCGTACAGCCGTTCGAGGTGGACAGTTCGCTCGCTATCACGGATATCAAAGACATCGAGAAAGCGCCTATATACTGGTGGGGCATCATCCGCTGGGTGCTGCTGGCACTGGCGTTAGCAGGTCTCGCTATCGGCGGTTACTACGGCTGGCAGTGGTACCGGAAACACCGCAAGACAGAGGAAGAGCCGGTGGATCCGGAGTTGCTGCGCCCGGCGGACGAAGTGGCACTGGAGAAACTGGACGCCATCAAAGAGGCGAAAATATGGAAGGACGGCAAGATCAAAGAGTACCAGACGGAACTGACGGATGTCGTACGCGAATATATCAGCCGCCGGTTCGACGTACAGAGTACCGAGAAGACCTCCGACGAGACCTTAAAGGAGGTAAAACCTCTATTGGTGAATGGTGATTTGGCATTGGAAGATGGCAAAGAGCTCTACGAGAGGCTGAGCAAGATGCTGCGCACGGCGGATCTCGTCAAGTTCGCCAAATGGCACACCACGCCGGACGAGAACGAGAGCGCACTGACCACGGCGTATGATTTCGTGAAAGAGACAACCCCATCCCAGCCCTCCCCTCAAGGGAGGGAGGAAGATGCGCCTCAAGCATAAATGAACAAATGGTAAATGAATAAATGGTAAATTGTTATGACATTTGCTAATCCGGGATATTTGTTTTTATTGCTGCTGTTGGTTCCCATCATAGGCTGGTATGTCTATGAGCTTTGGAAATCGGATGCGAGCGTACAGCTCTCCGACACCCGCACGCTGGCAGCACAGCCCAAGAGTGTACGTATCCGGCTGCTGCACGTACCATTCGTATTACGCGTGGCGGCGGTGACCCTGCTGAGCCTGGCGTTGGCGCGCCCGCAGCTGACCAACCGCTGGTCAAGCGAGAGCACCGAAGGTATCGACATCATGATGGCGCTGGATATATCGGGTACCATGCTTGCCGAGGACCTTCGTCCTAACCGTCTGGAGGCCGCCAAGCAGGTAGCAAGCGACTTCGTGATAGCCCGGCCGAACGACCAGATAGGTCTGGTGGTGTTCGCCGGGGAGAGTTTCACCCAGTGCCCGCTGACAACCGACCACGCAGTACTCATCAACCTCTTCAAATCCGTAGAATACGGAATGATAGAGGACGGTACGGCTATCGGTCTGGGTCTGGCTAACGCAGTGAACAGGATGAAAGACAGCCAGACGAAGTCAAAAGTGGTGATCCTGCTGACCGACGGCTCGAACAACCGCGGCGACATCGACCCGCAGACGGCAGCGGAGATAGCCAGGAGTTTCGGCATCCGCGTCTATACGGTAGGCGTAGGTTCGTACGGTCAGACGCGTGTGCCCGTCCGCACCCCCATCGGTATGCAGTACGTGACGATGGATTCGGAGTTTGACGAGAGCACCTTGCGTGCCATCGCCCAGACGACGGGAGGCCAGTATTTCCGTGCCACAGACAACAGCAGCCTGAAGAAGATCTACGAGCAGATAGACCAGCTGGAGAAGACCAAACTGCGGGTACGCGAGTACTCGAAACACACGGAGAACTTCGCTCCGTTCCTCTACGCCGCCCTGCTCTGTCTGCTGTTAGAGGTGATTCTGAGGTACTTTGTGCTCCGCACAATTACGAATTAAAAATTACGAATGAAGTATGTTTAGGTTTGCGAATATAGAGGTTTTATGGCTGCTGGTGACGATACCGGTTTTTATAGCAGCCTATATATGGTACACACGGCGGAAGCGTCGTGAGTTAGAGGCGTTCGGCGACCCCGAACTGATGGAGCAGCTGATGCCCAACGCCAGCCGTGTACGCCCGACCGTGAAGTTCTCCATACTGATGGTTGCCCTGACGCTCCTGATCGTCGCTGCCGCCAGACCGCAGTTCGGCCAGAGCGAGCGGACGGAGAAACGGCAAGGTATAGAGGCCATCGTGGCACTGGATATATCCAACTCGATGATGGCGGAGGACGTAGCGCCGAACCGTCTGGACAGGGCCAAACAGATGCTTTCCAAGCTGATGGACAACATGGTGAATGACAAAGTGGGTCTGGTGGTGTTCGCCGGTGACGCGTTCGTGCAACTGCCAATCACCTGCGACTACGTGTCGGCGAAGATGTTTATGAACACCATCAAACCGGACCTGATCAAGACCCAAGGAACGGCTATCGGTCAGGCGCTGAGCACGAGTATCCGTTGTTTCGGCGAACAGAGCGAAGCCAGCCGCGCCATCATCCTCATCACTGACGGTGAGAACCACGAGGACGACGCCGTAGCCGTAGCCAAACGCGCCAGAGAGGAAGGGATACAGGTGCTGGTGGTAGGTATCGGCAAGCCCGAAGGCAGTCCTATTCCTATCCCGGGCACGAACAACTTCATCAAGGACCGGCAGGGCAATGTGGTAGTGAGCAAACTCAACGAAGAGATGTGCCGCGAGATAGCACAAGCCGGTGGCGGTCTGTATGTCCGTTGCGACAACTCCAACACCGCTACGCGGGCTATCCAGAAAGAGCTGGACAAACTGGCCACCCAAGAGATAGAGACCCAGGTCTATACGGATTATAATGAACAGTTCCAGAGTTTCGCACTGATTGCGCTGCTGCTGTTGGTGGTTGATTTCTTCATCTTCAGCCGCAAGAACAAAGCGATTACCCGTTTGGATATTTTCGGAGAGAAGTAACAACCCCACCCCATCCCTCCCCTCAAGGGAGGGCGATTATACTAGTTGGAAGTTATGAATAGAAAGATATTTAGCATATTAGTAGTATTTTTACTCACATTTAGTTCAGCGTCTTTTGCACAGAAAGAAGCATCGGACGTGCGGCGCGGCAACAGGCAGTACCGCAAGCAGAACTACACCGAGGCGGAGGTGAACTACCGCCGCGGACTGGAGAAGAACAAGAACGGCTACGAGGCGCATTACAACCTCGGCGACGCGCTGTTCAAACAGGACAAGTACGCCGAGGCGCAGGCGGAGTTTGAGACCGCAGCCAAGATGCTGGACAAGAACGAAGACAAAGAGCGTTACTCCAAGGCGATGCACAATATCGGCAACTGCGCTTTCGCGCAACAGCAGTACGGGCCTGCCGTAGCGGCCTTCCAAGAGTCGCTGCGCGCGAACCCCAAGGATAATGACACGCGGTATAACTTAGTGAAATCCATGGAGATGTTGCAGCAACAGCAACAACAGCAACAACAGCAACAACAGAACCAGGATCAGAAACAAGACCAGCAACAGCAACAGCAACAACAAGAGCAACAACAAGAGCAACAACAGCAACAGGACCAGCAACAGCAAGAACAGGAGCAACAGCAGGAGCAGCAGAACGAGGACCGGATGGACAAAGAGACAGCCGAGCAGATTCTGCAAGCCCTGGAGCAAGACGAGCAAGAGACACAAGAGAAACTGCAACGGCAGCAGGGTAAGAAACGCCGTGTAGAAAAGGAGTGGTAGTATATGAAAAGAATTCTATTTATACTTTGTACATTGTACATTGTCCCTTTGTCCCTTTGGGCAGATGAGGTGGTCTTCAAGGCGCAGGCGCCGAGCCAGGTGATTGTAGGCAGGCCGTTCCAGATGACCTACACCGTCAACCAGCGCAGCCGGGACCTGCGTGCGCCGGAGTTCACGGATTTCGATGTGCTGAGCGGTCCTTACACCAGCACGAGCAGCAGTACGTCGTTCGTCAACGGACGCCGTACTTCGTCGTTTGAACAGACCTACACGTACATGCTCATGGCCAAACGCGAGGGTACGTTCACCATCGGTCCGGCGACCATCAAAGTGAGCGGCGAGCAGGTGCAGTCCAACGGCGTGAGAATCACGGTGCTGCCGGAGGATCAGCAGACCTCTTCACAAGGAGGCAGTCAGAGTAATCAGAATACCCAGAGTAATCAGAGCTCCCAAAGTTCCGCTTCCTCGGAGAACCTGTTTGTACGCACGATCGTTTCCAAGACGCGCGTGCATGAGCAAGAGGCACTGCTGCTGACCTACAAACTGTATTACGCAGGGGTCGATGTAGCGCAGATGACCAATAATATCAAGTTCCCGGAATACACGGGCTTCCTGAAACAGGACATCGAGCAAAACGAGATACAGACAGAGCTGGAGCACTACAACGGCCGTAACTACCAGACAGCCGTACTGCACCAGACCGTACTCTACCCGCAGCACTCGGGCGACATCACCATCGACCCGGCATACTTCGAGTTCGTGCTGCGCGTACAGACGAGACAGCAGGTACGCAGCATCTTCGATGATTTCTTCGGCACCTACACCAACGTGACCAAAGGCGTGAAAGCACCGGGGGCGACGATCCACGTAGCGGCACTGCCGGGCGGCAAGCCTGCAGGGTTCAGCGGAGGCGTAGGCAAATTCAGCTTCACGCCGTCTATCTCACAAACCGAGGTACAAGCCAACGAGGCCGTGACCATCAAGATAGACATCTCCGGTGCGGGAAACATGAAACTGCTCAAGACACCCGCTATCGACTGGCCGGAAGGCTTCGAGCCGTACGACCCGAAGGTGACGAATAACTTCAAGACCACCACCTCCGGCGTGAGCGGCACCAAGTCGATTGAGTATCTGGCTATCCCGCGCAGCGCAGGCGAATACACCATTCCTTCGATAGCGTTCAGCTATTTCGATATCGACGAGAAAGCCTACCGCACACTCCGTTCGCCGGAATATACAATCCATGTGAAACGCGGTGCGGGCAGTGCAGCCGGCAGCGCCGTCTCCGGCGAGGAAGGCAACGAGGGAGCGGTTTATTATGCCCAGAAAGAGGACATTAAGCAGCTCGGTACCGATATACGCTACATTGACACCAAGCAACCCAAAGCGACAGGAAGCAGCCGGTCGTTCGTGATCAGTTACCAATACCTCTGGTTGTGGTACGTTATTCCGCTACTCATCGCCGTGGTACTGCTGATTGTGCTTCGCAAGCAGATCCGCGAGGCGGCGGACATCACGAGGATACGTTACAAACGCGCCAACAAAGTAGCGCAGAAACGTCTCAAGGCGGCTTCGGCGGCGCTCAAGGCGAATAACAAAGACCTCTTCTACGAGGAGATCGAACGCGCGGCGTGGACGTATCTGAGCGACCGTCTCTCTATCCCGACGGCTGACCTGAACAAGGAGAACATCACTACTATCCTGCGCCGGAAAGGCGTGAGCGACGAACTCGTCAAAGAAGTGACGGATGTGCTCTCTACCGCCGAGTTCGCCCGTTACGCACCGGCTACCGACCACGCGATGGATGACCTGTTTGAAGCTACCACCCGATTGATTAACCATTTGGAGGACCAGAAATTATGAAAAAGATAAAAATCAGACTTTTCCTCGCAGCGCTTGTATGGAGCACTATGACGTTTGCCCAGACGGCTTTCGATACTGCCAATGCCGCGTACGCTGACGGACGTTACGCCGAGGCGGCGGAGGGCTACAAAGCGTTGCTGGCTCAGACACCGGACGCCACGGTGTATTACAACCTCGGCAATGCGCAGTTCAAACAAGGCGAACTGGCACAGGCAATACTCAATTACGAGCGTGCGTTGCGGTTACGGCCGAACTATCCGGAGGCGAAATACAACCTCGCCTTTGCGCAGAGCCGTATCACGGATAACATCGCCGAGCAGGATTTCTTCCTCTCCGTGTGGGCACGCGCCGTGCGCAACAGTCTGCAAGAGAACACGTGGTTTATTCTCTCCATCGGGCTGTTTGTCTTAGGTTTGGCAGGCCTTCTGCTTTTCCTTCTCGGTCGCGAGTTATGGGTGCGCAAGACGGCTTTCCACGTAGCGTGGACAGCCCTGCTCTTCTCCCTCATCGCCGGTCTCAACGGCGGTTCGCTCCACCAACGCGATACGTTGCGCAACGAAGCTGTCATCACCCAGGGAGTGGTCAATGCCAAGTCGTCTCCTGACCGCTCGGGAACCGATCTGTTTACCATCCACGAGGGTACGAAAGTGACCATTCGGGAGAGCCTGGGCGAATGGTGCAACATCCGCGTGGGGAACAACGAAGGCTGGATCAGAGAGAACAACCTGGAGCGAATATAAGCCCGTCCCCTCTACCCTAACAAAAAATCGTCAACCAACGGCTGACGATTTTTTGTTAGTACTTATCGGCGGCTTGCCCCGGACGAACCGGACGTTCGTGTGGTGGTTGCACCGGAGGTACGGGAGCCACTTGTGGTACCGGTGGCACGCGTAGCAGAAGCGGTACGGGAGGGTGAAACGGAAGCTTCACGCTTGACAGTCGTCGTCCGCCCCGAAGCATCGGTCGTCCGGATGGTGGTACGCGTCGTACCGCTCTTGCTGACACGCGAGTTGACTGTCGTGCCGGGAACTGAAGTCCGGGGCTTCGTGGTACCGGTATTTCTGGAGGAGACACCTGTGGTAACTTTCGTAGCCGTAGAGGAAGAAGAAGTCTTCGCGCTCGCACGGCTTACCTCCGTACGGAGCTGGCCGGCATTACGCACCGTGACACCCGAGCCGTTGGCAGAAAGGGTGTGAGTTACCCGCCGCTCAAAAGCCTCATCGGGGTGCGCCGTATGATAGTCATTACGCGAATAGGTCTGTGTCATCTGAGTATAGCCGCTATAGAACGGCTGCGAGGGATAGTCGCAGGTATGGCAGTAATGATGGTTCGCCAGGTAGGTAGTCACATAGGCCTGGTAATGATTGAGATAGACGGGCTTGGGCCGGGTATAATATGACGGCCATGAGCCATAGTAATACGGCGATGACCACGCCTCATATACCGGCCGGCCGTACACATCCCACATCGGCGGACGTTTCACGAACACCGGACGTACCACATAGTTATAGCCATACAGATAGCGGTCACCTACCACCTCCACATACAACGCCTGCGGCCGTCTCTCCGCAATGAGCGTAGCCACGTCCTGGAAGACAGAAGGCGCCAGACAGGCCTGTATCAACAGGGTGTGATACGTGCCCTGGTACGTCTCTATCACACGCAGGTAATCAATCCACCCGTCGCGGTTGAGATCAAGATTGTTGATCATGTACCGGCCGGAGTTGAGTATCTGCTCGAACTCGCGTACGGTACGAGACTCCGCAAACGCTGCCGCTACGGCATTGAGATCCAGATAGAACGAAGGATCGGAGTTATAGGTAGTCACCGTGACGGTAGTGGTGGTAGTGTGTTTCGGCGCAGGCGTAGTGACTTGTGTGGTATAAACCGTCTTTACAGGCACTACCGTCTCCGTCGTAGGTGCTACCGTCCAGATACTCGTCCAGCAACCGGTAAGGCTAAGCGCAGCCGTTGCCAACAATGCTATTTTCTTAGTCAGAATATCCATTGTAACTCATGTTATAATGTCTTAGCCACCTCAACCTCCTCGAAGGCCTCCAGGATATCTCCCGGTTGGAGATCGTCATATGCCTTGAGCGACAGACCGCACTCGGTGTTGACACCCGCCTCCTTGATATCATCCTTGACGTGCTTGAGGGACGCCAGTTCGACGGTCTTGATGACTATACCGTCACGGATGACACGTACTTTGTTGCCGCGTTTGATCTTACCCTCACGCACAATACAACCGGCAATCGTGCCGACCTTGGAGATGTGGAAGGTCTGTAGCACCTCGAGGGTAGCGGTAACTTCCTCCTTGATCTCCGGCGAGAGCATACCTTCCATGGCGGCCTTGAGTTCGTTGATAGCATCGTAGATGATGGAGTAGATACGGATATCCACTTCTTCCTGCTCCGCCATCTTGCGTGCCGACCCGGTAGGACGGACGTTGAAACCGACGATGACGGCATCGGAAGCCGCAGCCAGCATCACGTCGCTGTCGGAGATAGCACCCACGGCACCGTGGATGACGTTGACCTGTATATTCTCCGTGGACAGCTTGATAAGGGAGTCTTTGAGAGCCTCCACCGAACCGTCCACGTCGGCTTTGATGATGATATTGAGTTCCTTGAAGTCTCCGATAGCCAGACGGCGGCCGATCTCCTCCAGACCGATGTGTTTCTTGGTCCGTATGGACTGCTCGCGCTGGAGCTGCTCGCGTTTGTTGGCTATATCGCGCGCCTCCTGCTCTGTCGGCAGTACGTTGAACTCATCGCCCGCCTGCGGCGCACCGTTCAGACCAAGTATCGAACAGGGTTCGCCGGGATGTACCTCGGTGATCTTCTGTCCGCGCTCGTTGAACATCGCTTTGATACGTCCGTGGTATGTACCGGCCAGTACGATGTCACCCATATGGAGCGTACCGTCTTGAACCAGCAGCGTAGCTACATAGCCGCGGCCTTTGTCCAGCGAGGACTCGATGACCGAACCTTTCGCACGGCGTTTGGGGTTCGCCTTGAGGTCCAGCATCTCGGCTTCGAGGAGCACTTTCTCCAGCAGTTCATAGACACC
The DNA here is from genome assembly GCA_902799185.1 of uncultured Bacteroidales bacterium. Taxonomy (GTDB): domain Bacteria; phylum Bacteroidota; class Bacteroidia; order Bacteroidales; family Paludibacteraceae; genus Colicola. The sequence continues at coordinate 11,529 of CADBZO010000025.1, forward strand.
CGTACCCTTCTTGGCGGAGATCTCCTGGCACTGGTATTTGCCGCCCCAGTCCTCCACGAGGATGTTCATGTTCGACAGTTGCTCACGGATCTTGTCGGGGTTGGCTCCCGGCTTATCCACCTTGTTGATGGCGAATACCATCGGCACACCTGCAGCCTGGGCGTGGTTGATCGCCTCGATGGTCTGCGGCATGACGGCGTCGTCGGCAGCGATGATGATAATCGCTATATCCGTCACTTTCGCACCACGGGCACGCATGGCGGTAAAAGCTGCGTGACCCGGTGTATCAAGGAAGGTGATATGCTGGCCGTTCTTGAGTTTGACGTTATAGGCACCGATGTGCTGGGTGATACCACCCGCCTCACCGGCGATGACGTTCGCGTTACGAATATGATCCAGCAAGGAGGTCTTACCGTGATCGACGTGTCCCATGACGGTGATGATCGGGCAGCGCGGCTCCATGTCTTCGTCATTGATGACCTCGTCGGCGTTGATTTCCTCTACCACCTTCGCGGATACGTATTCGGTGGTGAAACCGAACTCCTCTGCCACAAGGTTGATGGTCTCGGCGTCAAGGCGCTGGTTGATGGACACGAACAGACCGAGACTCATACAGGTACCGATGATCTTGTTCACCGGCACGTTCATCATCACGGCCAGGTCGTTCGCCGTCACGAACTCTGTCAGTTTGAGCACTTTGGACTGCTCCTGTGCCTCCATGATCTCCAGTTCGTGTTTCTCACGCTCCTGCTCACGACGCTCGCGTTTGTATTTGGACGCATTGTTCTTGCCCTTGGGCTGCTGGAGACGGCTGAGCGTCTCCTTCAGAGCGCGATCCACCTCTTCCTGGGTAGCCTCACGGGGCTGGTTCTTCTTGCTCTTCTTACCGGCCTGGTTGCGCTTGTCGTTGGGATCCACTTTTGCAGCGTTGTTCTTGATACGCTCGCGTTTGCGTTTCTCCGCCGCAGCCTGCTGTTGCGCCTGTTGGGCCTGCTGACGTTCCTCACGCTCTTTGCGCTTCTGCTCCTTGGTCTTCTTCGCCGGACGGGTGGATGTGTCGATGGAGTCGAGGTCTATCTTGCCTATCACTTTCGGGACATTCTTCAGTTCGGGTTTGCCGAGGGTGAAGATTTCCTTCTTGGGTTTGGCAGGCTCCTGCTGCTTGGTCTCCGCGGCTTTCTTCTCCTGAGCGGCTTTGGCTTCTGCGGCAGCTTTCTCCGCCGCGGCTCTCTCTGCCGCTGCTTTCTCCGCTTCCTCACGGGCACGGCGGGCGGCTTCCTGACGCGCTTTCTCTTCCTCCGCCTGCTGTGCGGCTATCCGCGCTGCCTCACGTTTGGCTTCCTCGGCTGCCTTACGGGCTGCTTCCTCCGCCTCTTTGATACGCTTGGCTTCCTCAACAGCCGCTTTGTCTGCCTCCTCACGAGCCTGACGGGCCGCCGCCTGGCGGTCTGCCTCGATCTTCGTGGCCATGTCTTTGTTGAACTCCTTGGCCAGCAGCAGATAGAGGTCGTCGTCGATACGCACGTTCGGGTCCGACTCCACAGCGTGACCGTTCTTCTCGCACCACGCAGTGAGAGTAGCCATGCCGATATTCAATTCTTTACATGCTTTAATTAACTTTATTGCCATAAAATAATTTACAATTTTAAATTTACAATTTACAAAGCGTTCTAACAGTTTGGTACTATCTCGTTTGTCCGTACAGGTCTTACGGGTTCGTACCGGCCCCGCAAGCCCTTTGTTAATTGTACATTGTGAATTGTGAATTGCTTAGTCGTTTGCAAACTCGGCCGAGAGGATACGGAGCACGTCGTCAATGGTCTCCTCCTCAAGGTCGGTTTTGGCGAGCAGATCCGCCTTGCTCGTACCCAGCACATCCTTGGCGGTATCCAGGCCAATCGCTTTGAAGGCATCGAGTACCCACTGGTCAATCTCGTCGTTGAACTCGTCCAGATAGATATCATCCATGTCCTGCTCGTTCATCTCGCGATAGACATCGATCTCGTACCCCGTGAGCATAGACGCCAGTTTGATGTTATAACCGCCCTTACCGATAGCCAGCGACACCTCGTCCGGCTGCAGATAGACCTTTGCTGTCTTTGCCTCCTCGTCAATCTCCATGGACGAGATCTTCGCGGGCGCAAGCGCACGCTGAATGTAAAGGTTCGCGTTAGGCGTGTAATTGATGACATCGATGTTCTCGTTGCGCAACTCGCGTACTATACCGTGGATACGTGCTCCCTTCACACCGACGCAAGCGCCTACCGGGTCGATACGCTCGTCGAACGTCTCTACCGCTACTTTCGCGCGCTCACCCGGAATACGGGCGATCTTCTTGATAGCTATCAGGCCCTCTTTGACCTCCGGTACCTCTTGTTCGAAGAGACGCTGCAGGAACAACGGGCTCGTACGGGAGAGGATGATCTTCGGGTTCTGGTTCTTGTTGTCCACCTGAATGACCACGGCGCGAACCATCTCGCCCTTGCGGTAGAAATCCGTCGGGATCTGGTTCTGCTTGGGCAGGTACATCTCATTACCCTCTTCGTCAAGAAGAAGCATCTCTTTCTTCCATACCTGATAGAGCTCGCCGGTAACGACCTGTCCCATCATCTCCGAGTATTTGAGATAGAGGTTCTCTTTCTGCAACTCTAAGATCTTCGATGCCAGTGTCTGGCGGAGGTTGAGAATCATACGGCGTCCGAAGGACTGCATATCCACCTTGTCCGTAAAGTCCTCACCTACCTCAATCTCCGGGTCGGTCTCACGCGCCTCGCTCAGCGAGATCTGGGTCTCCGGGTTGGCTACGTCGTCATCCTCCATCACTAGACGGTTACGATAAATCTCCAAGTCACCCTTGTCGGGGTTGATAATCACATCGTAGTTGGCGTCCGAGCCGTACATCTTCGCAATCACGTTGCGGAACGAGTCCTCCAGCACATTGATGAAGGTCTGTTTGTCAATCCGTTTGAAGTCCTTGAACTCCGAGAAAATGTCAATCAGGTTGATTGATTCTTGTTTTGCTGCCATTTTTGTATTTAGAATTTTAAATCATATTTCACATATTTGGGTTCGTCGTAGCGCCAGGTATGGGTCACCGTTTGGGTCTCCTTACGTTTCTTGCCCTCTACCGCTACTTTCTCCTCCACGTCCACGCTGAACGTATCTTCATCTACGGAGACGAGCTGACCACGCATCTTCTTCCCCTCCACGAGTACTTCCACATCGTGACCGAGGTTCTTCTCGTACTGCATCTTGGTCTTGAACGGATCCGTCAGACTCACACTTCCCACTTCGAGCGAATAATCTACACTCTCCCTTGAGGGGAGAGCCGGAGAGGGGTTATCCAGTTTCTCCACCAGATAGCGGTTCAGCTCCGCGCAGAAATCGACGTCCACGCCCTTCAGCCGATCCACCTCTACCAAGATGTCATTTCCCGCCGATACACTCAGCGTAATCAACTCATAATCGGTATCCTTCAGATACTCCTCAATCCATTGTTTCAGTTGCTCTTTATCCATAGTTTTAACGCGCGAGGGAACTCCTTTCGGGGTCCCCTCATTCATTTCACGCTGCAAAGGTACTACTTTTTTTTGACATACGCAAATTATTTGCTGTTTTTTTTTCTGTAAAAGTCTATTTTGTAGTCCTTTTAGGTTTTATCGTATTGTATGATACTGCTCGTCGCTCACGGGTTCGAGCCATTCGTTGGTGGCTCCGGGCTGCTCCTGCGTGTGGATGGCAAGGTGCTGCATCCAGCTGTCCGCGGCGGCACCGTGCCAGTGTTTGACACCTTCGGGAATAGCAATCACGGTGCCGGGTGTCAGAGGTACGGCAGGTTTGTTCCACTCCTGGTACCAGCCTTTTCCGCTCACGCAGATCAGCACCTGTACCGCTCCGTGGTGAACATGCCAGTTGTTGCGGCAACGGGGCTCGAAGGTCACATTCGCCACGCCGCCATAATACGGCTGCAAGAAACTCTGTCCCACGAAATACTGCGCGTAGGCATCATTGGGCTTGCCTTGCGGCCATTCCGTTTCTAACAGTCCGGCGAGCCTGCCGGCTTCTTCCAAGAGACCGTTGGCAGCGAGGGCAACGACGATGCCTTGCAACTGCTCTTCCGTCACGCCCATGTTACGCGCTCCGGCGATGTGGGCTTTCAGTTGCGGTTCCACGCCCTGCAAGCCGCTGAGGGCAGAAACGGTAACCAACTCACGGTCGGCATAAGTCAGGTTGTCGCGTGCGAAAATATCTCCGAAAAGGTGCGCCTTGAGGTAGTAATCCGTCGCCGGTGCAAACGCATAGTCAAACGGTTTGCCCGTCAGTTGGGTCTGTACGCGCGTACCTTCTTTTAAGGCGTCGTAATCATCGCCCAGTGGGCTTGCGTCCTCACCCATAATAACTCTTTTGTCTTTCGACTTTCGACTACATTCTGTAACACGCCCAGCGCATTGAGGCTGCGCGGAAAACCCGTATAGGCATAGAGTTGCGAGAGAGCTTCTTTGATCTGGCTGACCGTCAGTTCAGCTTCTAATCCGCCATGGATGGCGGATTCCAGAGCCACAAGGTCACCCTTGGCTTCATTGCAGGCGATAGTGCTCATCCACGCTGCCTGCTCGGTTGTGAAAGAAAGTTGGTTCATATCCTTGTTTTCTGTTGTTTGCTCGTTACTGCATGCCGCCGTCATTACAGCTGCAAGGGCAAGAATGATAAGTTTTGCTTTCATAGTCTTCGTAAAATCAATTTCGGGTGCAAAGGTACTGCTTTTTTCTGACATACACAAGTCCGAATTGCAGAAAAGTTTGCCTGTTTCCCTGTTATTGCCGATTATTAAGATTTAATAATACTATAAGCTAATCGGGGATGATTACATAAAAAAGTTTTGACAGCGTACTTGAATTTTTTCCAAGGAGAGGCATACCAGTGAGCCACATTTATCCATCGGTACTCTAACGGATAGACATTCAAAGCTCGAAATTCATTCAGTACTGCATTATATTCATCTAAAGAAAGTTGGGCTTCCTTTGCTTGCATAGGGGTACATACCCAACGCATATATTTTAGCCGATCCAGAGAATACACTTCGGGGCAACGGTCACATATATATTGTTTTCTGTAATTTGCCGCTTTCCAGCCACTGTTAATCAACAGGCGTTGCCTTTCTATGGATTGCCGATGAGTGGAACTATGGTTTGAATTCTGCACATAGCAATATAACCGTAAATCGGTATTTACTACTATTCCTGCTACGCTATATACTTCTCCTTTGAACACATCGTCTTCATACAAATGCAGATCTTCTTTGCAATAAATCTTATTTCTAATAATCATTTCGCGTGAATAGACCGCGTCCCATACATAATAATCCGCAACATCGTATCGTTTAAGCACTTCTTTTCCCGTGGCAAATATTTCCTGCTTTATTTTGACAGAGTTTAATGAGGTAATAGGATACAAGTCATTCTCGTTGGTATAATTAGCCCGATATAACACGACATCGGCATATCCTTTCTCTGCAATATCTACGATGCGGGTAAGTCCGTCCATGCACAAATAATCATCTGCATCCACGAAACACAGATACTTGCCTGTTGCTGCATCAATTCCTTTGTTACGAGCAGAGGAAACACCTCCGTTTTCTTTGTTTATCAAACGGATATTTTTCTGATGTGTGCCAACATACCTCTCAACCAACTCTGCCGAATTGTCATTAGAGCCATCATTTACAACTATAATTTCAGCATAGGGGAAATCAATGCTGTCCAAACAACGCTCTATGACAGAAGCACAATTATAGCACGGAATAATAACTGATAATAAAGTCTCAGATTTCTGGTGATTATTCATACAAAAAACGCGAATAACTTTTTGTTATCCGTTTCTCGGGGCTGTAGAAAATGCCTAATGGATCAGATAAACAATGCAGTTACTCGCGTGAGTATATTATACCCTAACGCGCCCAATGGACTTGCGTCCAAGGGCACGGGCGGGTGTCTATACACTCCGTGAGCATCTACTTCGTTTTGCTTTCTGAATCAATTCTCTAAACTTCCTATATTTCGAGAAATCAGATTACAAACATAGTAAATGCTTTAATTCAATATGTTATTGCGCAACGCTTGCGCTTGTCTTGCTCCTATTTAACGTCTCGGAGAGGGACGATTATTTATTCCGCAGAGCGGATACTTTGGGCAATAAATGCCTTGATTTCATCTTCGGTCGGCAGCTGGATATGATATTTCTGCACAAACAGATTCGGATCCAAACCTCCGGTTGCATACTTGACCACCGTCTCGCCGTAGTCTGCGCACAAAAGCAAGCCTATGGGCGGATTGTCATCTGCCGTCATCACTTCGTGCTTGTAATAATTCAAATACATATTCAGTTGCGAAGCATACTCATGGTGGAACTTGTCAATCTTCAGTTCCACCAAGAAATGGCACTTCATCACACGATGATAGAAGACCAAATCTATCCTGTAGTAGTCTCCGTCAATCAGTATCCGTTTCTGCCGCGCCTCAAAACAAAAACCGTTTCCGAGTTCCAGCAACATCGTCTGCATCTTATTCAAGATAGCGGTCTCAATATCTGTTTCGTCTATCTTCTCATGCGATTCTAAGTCCAGAAACTCAAGGGTTACCGGGTTGTGCAACACATCTTTCGGAGACAAGTTTTGAGCCGTCTGGTTGACCAGTTTGGAAAGCCCTTCTTTGTCTTTCGAAAGCCCGCTCCGCTCATAATAGAGTGTGGAAATCTGACGGTCTAACTCTGTCATCGTCCAACAGCCTTTAATGGTCTCCATCTCGTAAAAGGCTCTTTTGAGCGGGTCGTCTATTTTTGAAATAGCAGTCAAGTGTGAAATGGGCAGACGATAGAACAACTTATCAGCCGGCACTTGCCATGCTTGCTGTTCCAATTCGGCGGATGGCATCCGCCGAATTGCGGTGTTTTCAAATTCGGCGGTTGCCGTCCGCCGAATTGTATCGGGTAACGCTAATGGGGAATGCTGGACTTGTGCTCTCACATAGTTTAGCACCTCGCGCCCCAGTTGCGGATAGACTTGATACAAACGGCGGAACTCACGGAAACGACGCTCCGTTAGACCTTTGGTATGCAAGCGTTCCTCCAGACGTTTGAGCAGTTTTGCGCCATACCGGGCTCTGTCCTCGCCGTTCTGCTCAAACTCCACAATATAGTAGCCCATCAGCCAGTTGCGGGCTGTCAGAGACAGATTGACCGCGTGAGCAGCCTGCTGTTGCAGAGCCGTTTGGATATTCTCAATATTTCGGGCTAACAGTTCAAACGTCATTGTGTGATGTGCATTTTCGGCTGCAAAGGTACAACAAAAAATCCGAATGTGCAAATAAAATTCATTTTATTTTGCCATTTGCAGGATTTTGCGACTGTAACTTCGGGGGAAACGTAGTGGCGGAGTCCGAAGGTACTATATTTTTCGCAAATATGCAAATTTATTTGCAGAAATCGTAAAAAATCCCGCATACGCAAGTGTATGCAGGATTCTTTAGTCAATAGGTTGTCGGGCGTTATTGCAGATACTTGTTGAAGAACTCAGCTAACTTGTCCCACGGGATGAGGTTCTTGGGTTCGCCGGTACCGGCAGGGCCGGTGAAACCGCCGTCATAGAGGTCACAATGCGAGGCACCGGGGATGATCAGCAGTTCTTTGTTCTCCGGGCAGGGATTAGGAGCCACGACGCTCTTATAACCCTCCGCCTTGCCGTCCACCATGTAGTGGTATGCCGCCTCGCCGAAATAACGGCTGTGGGCTTTCTCGCCGTGCATGACGAGTACCGCCGAACGGATTTCGTTGATGTAATAGAGGAACCGGCTGTTGGCGTACGCCTGCGTGCCGATGACGCGCCAGCCGTCGTTGGAGTTGCCGGAACGGACGTGGTAACCGCGGGCGGTCTTGTAGTAATCGTGGTAGTCCTTGACGAACTGCGGTGCATCGTCCGGCAGCGGGTCTATCACGCCTCCTGCCATAGCAGTAGGGTCTGCCAAACGTTGTGCAGCAAGTGCCACACGGGCTTCGTGACGCGCCTCTTCGGAGTCGGCAGAATCGAAATAACCGTTACCGCTGACGCGGGTCATGTCGTACATCGTGGAAGCCACGGTCGCCTTGATACGCGTGTCGGCAGCCGCGGCGTTGAGGGCTATACCACCCCATCCGCAGATACCGATGATACCGATACGCTCGGCATCCACTTCGGGTAACTTGCTCAAGTAGTCCACCGCCGCCATGAAATCCTCGGTGTTGATGTCCGGCGAAGCCGTTCTGCGCGGTTCGCCCGAACTCTCGCCCGTGAAGGAAGGATCAAAAGCCAGCGCAATAAATCCGCGCTCCGCCATCTTCATGGCATACAGACCGGACGACTGCTCTTTGGTCGCGCCGAAAGGACCGGAGACAGCAAGCGCAGGCAACTTTGTACATTGTACATTGTCCCTTTGTACATCTGCCGGCATATAGATGTCGGCAACTAACGTGATGCCGTACTGGGTTGGGAAACTTACCTTTTTGTGAGAGACTTTCTCGCTTAGCGGGAAAACTTTGTTCCACGAATCATTTGCATTTACCATTTTATCATCTTGTTTTGCACAGGCGGCAAAGAGTACAGCCGCAAGTGTAAGGGTTATGAATTTTCTCATAGTTTGGCAACCAGTTCAACGATTTTCTGTTTGGTGGCATCGGTCTTCTGCTCGTCAATCTTGGCAGTTACGACGCCCGTGTTCTCCGCGTGCCAGTAGTTGCAGATGTCGCGGAACTCAGCCGTAGCACCGTCATACACGCCCGGCGAATAAGACGAAACGAGAAGCGCCATCTTCTTTACCTTAGCCGGTGCATTGACGCAGTACATGCGCTGGATAGCAGCCTGAATCTGTGCGCAGAGCGTGAAATAATAGATCGGCGCAGCGAGTACCAGCACTTCCGCCTCCGCCATGAGCGGATAAAGCTCCTGCATGTCGTCTTTCTGGATGCAGGCACCGTTGCCCTTGCCGTGGCAGTATTCGCATGCCAGACAGCCGGCGATGTGTTTGTGTCCCACATTGACGATGGTTACTTTGTGGCCTGCAGCCTCTGCTGCAGCTTTGTACTCTTCCGCCATCCAAGCGGTGTTACCTTTGGCTCTCGGCGAGCCCTGAAGAATTAAGATGTTCATAATGAATTATATTTGATGTTAATATTTCTTGTAAATCAGCGGCATGGATTCGGGGGCTAAGGGGTTGGTGTCCACCAGTTTCAGCGACTTGACCATGTGGAGCGTGCCTTGTTTGTATTCGAGGAAATGCGGCGTTTGGAGGTGCGACTGATACGCCTCTTGGTTGCGGTAGATCTCTACGATGCGGATGGTGTTCGGCTGCTCCTTCACCTGCATGGGGAAGATACAAATCACACCCGGCTCGGTCTCTACGGACTTCGTGCCGACATTATGCGCGGCGGCGAGGTATTGCTCCAGATAACCCTCATTCACCTCTATCTCTGCGATGCGGACGATGAGCTCCGGACTTTCGACTTTCGACTTTTGACTTTCGACTAAATGTTTTTTCATTCGTTCGATGTTTGCTTGGATGACTTGCGGGGCGACGTACGGGTAGTCGGTGCCGTAAAGCAGGTGGTCGGGTGTGGTGAGCGTGAGGAGTGCCTGAACGGTCTCGTCGGACGGCGAACCTGCCAAATCGAAATAGAGGCTGCGGAGGTTCGCATCGAAGTCTATCTCGCCCACCAGACCGTTCTTGCGCATGACGGGATAGAGCGAGCGCATTCGCGGTATCGCTATCGGCAGGTATGCCCCTGCATGCGGCACAACGACGCGCATTCCCGGATACAGTGCAAAGACATTGCGACTGATCATGTTGCAGACTGTCCGCGTGGTCTCGGAGAGGTACTCCTGCATGGCAAGGGGCGTCTGGGTCATGACTTTTCCGTTCACCGGCGAAGGCTTGTGCGGATGGAGGATGACCAGCGCGTGGCGGTCAGAGAGGAACTGCATCAGCGGGTCCAACATACTGTCGCCGAGGTACTGGCCATAGACATTCGTGGCTAACTTGACACCCACCGCGCCGAGTGTGTCCAGCGCGTAGCGGGCTTCGGCGATAGCGGCCTGTACGTCCGGCAGAGGGAGCGTGGCGGCAAAAGCAAACGGGCTTTCGACAGGCTCTGTCCCGTTTTGACTTTCGACTTTCGACTTTTGACTTTCGACTAAATCTGCCAGTTCCTCATTGAACTGTCTGCACGCGGCATTGCACTCCGTCTGGTCGCCGAAATACGGATGTGGCGCAGGGAGCGTCAGGACAGCCTTGTCGATACCGGTTTCCGCCATCATCTGCAGATGTGCCTCTGCCGACCACTGCGGCAAGGGAAAGCCTTCATCAAGCGCCATGCCATGCTTCGCCATCAACTCGCGGTACGAATCGGGAATAGCGTGCGCATGGTAGTCAGTCAAGTCATTTACCATTTGGGCATTTGGCGTTTGGTCGTTTGTTTTGTTGCACGCCGCGAACATGAATGCTGCCAATGCAAGGATGAAGAATTTTCTCATACGTTCTTGCCCATTTCGTATGCTTCTTGCAGTTTGGCGTGGCCCGCTATCTCACGCGGGTCGTTCACGCCGCCGCAGAACAGATGTCCCTTGAAGGTGCATTTCTCATAGCAGTCGATCCAGCCTTGCAGACCGCTCTCGGCGCGTTCCGGTACAAACGATTCGTCCTCTGCCGCCGTGGTCAGGAGGTAGATATCGCGGAAGCGGTAATCCTTCGGATACATGGCGTTCATGCGGTCGATAAGGGTCTTCATCTGACCCGACATCTCGTAATAATAAATCGGCGTTGCCCAGCAGACGACGTCGGCGTTGAGCACCGACTCCATAATCGCCGGCACGTCGTCTTTGAAGACGCACGCGCCTGTCTCCTGACATTTGAGACAACCGATACAGAACTTGATTTCCTTGCCGCGAAGCGAGATCAGTTCTACTTTATGCCCTGCGGCTTTTGCACCCTCGGCGAACTGCTCCACCATCGCGTGGCTGTTCGACCCCGCCCGCAGCGAGGTGGATAAAACGACTACTTTTTTACTCATATCTTTGTTATTTTATTTGCTGTCCTCGTACATCGTACATCGTCCCCTTATACTTCAAATAGACCTGTCCGTTTTCGATGAACTTGGTACTTGGTGCTTGGGCACTGGGTACTTGATTGAGGTCTGTTGTTCCTGCCTTCTCGAAACGCACGGACACATTGCCGGAGCCGAGGGCAGCGGCGAGGCCCGAAGGATCATCAATACTGCCGATGCGGGTGTAGGAATAGGAACTGCTGAAGGTCTTATAGAACAGCACCACGCAGTTGTTGCCGTACAGCATCAGGTCGCCTGCATGAATCGTGCCGGGCCGATAACTGTCGGTCGGCAGCGAAGAGTCCAGATAGTGGTATTTCTCATTGCCGTTCAGTTCGGTCATTGTAACCGTCAGCGGCAGCAGTTGGGCAAACGCCCTGCCGGTCTCGCTGTCCGCCAGCGTGGCAGTAAAGGTCTTGGTGCCTACAATGACATTGATTCGCATAGTATTTTCCGTATTATACGCCACCAAGGTCTTGCTATACGCCGCAGCGGATAAGCACACCGCCGCAAGAAAAAAGAGAATACGTTTCATGTGTGTGTCGATATGTTTCATGTGTTTCAAATTGCGATGACAAAATTACTGCTTTTTTCCGATATACAATTATCTGAATTGAGGAAAGGCTTGCCTGTTTTCGGGAAAGGGGCAAAAACAATGCCTTTCTGCATAGTCCTCACCGCTGTATCGGCGAGTATGTACCCTTTGTTAGGTGCGCGTAGCGTCAGCTGCGCGTCTTTTCTATCTCTTGCTTCCCTCTTCGTCTATTAGCGCGGCATTCTATGCTGCTATATAGCTCTGCCGACACCTCCCGCCTCTTGTTTTTCTTTCTTCTTTTGCGCCCGATATTATCGGGCGTTATATTCTTGGCAGTTGCGCCGTCTGCCAGACGGCTTATTTACTTATACTCGGACGGGGGAATGCCGGTGACCTTTTTATATACACGGGAGAAATGAGACGGGGTCTGGAAGCCGAGGTCGTACGCCGTGGAGGAGATACTATTGCCGGCGCGGAGCAGTTCGTTGGCGCGGCGGATGACAAACTCATGGATGAAACCGATGGCGGTATTGCCTGTCGCTTCACGCACCAGGTCGCCGAAATAGCCGGCGGAGAGGCACAGCTGCGAGGCACAGTAACTGACGGTCGGCAGCCCTTTCTCCGTCTGGAGACCGCGGGCGTAGTAGTTGTCCAAGACCGTCTCCAAGCGGTGTAACAATCCCTTCTCGCCGGTACTCTGCATCTTGAACTGGCGGCTGTAGAACCGCTGACAGTATTCGAGAATAAGCGAGAGCCAGGAAGCAGAGAGGTTCAGAGCGTTTGACGCTTCGCTGTTTGAGGAAGTTTGAGAGTTTGAAGCCTTCAGTTCCTTCCGCAGATGCTCCAGACAATCGACAAATATGCCTCTCTCCTCCTCGGTCATGAGCAGCGGCTCGGAGGTGTTGTAACTGAAGAACCGGTAGCGGCTCATCTGCCGACCAAGAAACGTGTCGTGCAGCAGTTTCGGGTCGAAGAGCAACGCCCAGCCGGAGGCATGCACGATCTCGCCGGTGTCCGTTCTGCCGCCTATCTGTCCGGGCGAGACGCACATGAGGGTGTGTTGCGGCATGGTGTATTGCACCGTGCCGTAGGTCAGTTCGGGCAGTTCGCCGTCGTTGAGGAACATCGCATAGACCTCGTAGCTGTTCAGGCTGTGCCGCATCGCCGTCAGTTCGTCGTAATGGATGACGCTGACCAACTCATGCAACACCGGCGCACCGATATACCGTGCGTAGTCGTTCACCGAGCGGATATGCAGGATCTTAGCCATCTGTGCGCAGGGTTAGTCTATCATCTTGAGCAGTTTGGCGGGGACACCGCCGACGATGGCGTTGGCAGGCACATCCTTGGTTACTACGGCACCGGCGGCAACGATGGCATTGTCGCCGATGGTAACGCCTTGCAGGACGGTCACGTTCGCGCCGAGCCACACCCTCTTGCCGATATGTATGGATTTGGCTGTCATACCGGCACGCTGCGCCGGGTCGGGAAGATGATTGAGCGTGCAAAGCGTGGCGTTATGCCCGATGAGGGCGTCATCGTCAATGAAGATACCGCCCTGGTCCTGGAACTTGCAGCCCATGTTGATAAAGACGCGTTCGCCGATGTGGGTGTTCTTGCCGCAGTCGGTGTAGAAAGGCGGAAACATGCCGAAACTCTCCGGCACGTCAATCGCCCACAGTTCGCTTAACAGCCGCCGCAGCTCTTCGGGGGTGTGGTACGCGCCGTTGATCTCGGCGGTGATACGCAGGGCTTCCTGCGAGTACTGATGGAACTGCATGTGCAAGTCCGAGCCGCCTACTATCGGCTCGCCCGTCGCCATGCGTTCACGAAATTGGTCTATGGTCATGATTATTGTTTTTTGTTTCATTTATAAGCGCGTCTTGTAGGAACATTACTCCGTTCTCTCCAAATCGTCCGGGATGAGGACTATGCCGGAGAAGACAGACTGCGCCTCGGCAACATGCTCCTGCAGATGTCCGTCAGCAGGTCCAACGCCTTGCGGTGGTTCCATACGCGCAGCGGATAACCGAACTACTTGTATAGTTGATATTGGACGAATCATCGTTGCATAATCCGGTGCAAAGATACTAATTTTTGGCGATATATGCAAGAGAAAAGCGATTTTTTAGTCGAAAGACCACGGCGAAGCCGCTCAAAGCGCAAAGTAGAAAGACAAAAGAAGATTTTTTTGATTTTATTTGCATATGTCAAAAAAAGCAGTAATTTCGGACTCCGCCACTACGTTTCTTCATAGGTTTGCAAAATCTATGCAAAATAAGAGAAATGAATATATGCGCAGACACTCTCGGCATAGTATTTGTACCCAGTAAAAAAACGGGAATTATACAAGCAATGTTTGCATGGTGCCATTTTTATTATTTTTTCGTGTAACCTTTTGATGATTCCTGTCTCTTATTAGTAGGTGAAGGGCAATGTATCTGACATAGAACTGATTAGGCAAGTGCTGCGCGAGAACAATTCGCGCGCGTTTGACACGTTGATGCAACGGTACTCTCTGCCGGTGTACAATGCGGTTCTGAGGCTCATGCACGACGAGGAGAATGCTGCGGAAGTGACACAGTTAGCATTCATACAAGCCTACAAACAACTGGACTCGTGGCATGGAGGCAATTTCGGTGCGTGGGTTACCATCATTGCCAATCATATCGGCTTGCGCCTCTTGGAGAAAGAAAAGCGACGAGGGAATGTACGATTTGACGATGTACAAAGTACTACGGATTTGGCGGATGTAGCCGATGAGACATACAACGAGCAAAGGGAAGAACATCTGCTAGCCTTGGAACAAGCGATTACGCAACTGCCCGAAGCCGACCGACAGATCATCCGGTGGCACTATTACGACGGAGTACCGCTGCAAACCATCGCAGAACGGCTCGGGCAAACGGAAAACAATATCAAAGTGCGGCTCTTCCGCATCAGAGAAAGACTGAAGAAAAAGATAGAACATGGAAACAATAACTGATTACGAATTGGACACGCTGTTTCAGCAGTCCGCACAGCACCACAAGGCAGTGGAGCAGATAAACCGTCAGGTCTTGCGTACCGTACGCCGCGACATGCGCCTCAAGACCTTGCGCAAATGGGCAAAACAGCTCGGTCTCTGTTTCGGCCTGCCGGTTGCGGTAGTGTTGTATATCTACGCATTGTTCGTCTTTATGCCGGAAATGCCGGAGCAGCTGCAAGCCGTTTATATAACCATACCGATAGCCACCATCCTTGGTCTGGCAGCGCAACGGCTCCGTTATTTTTCACCGGAAGTGTAACCTTTCTGCACTCCGCGTATCATACAAATAGAAGGGCAGACCGGTAGCCCGCAAAAATAACATTGTTAAACAATTAAATTTATAGTATTATGGAAGATAGTTTAGCAGTAATGATTCCATTAGCAGCAGTTATTTTATCGCTCGCAATCCCCATTGTGGGTATTATCATGTTTTTTGTGACAGCAATGAATCAGAAGAAGCATGACAAAGAAGTCCGCCAACTTATCATTGAAAACCACACGGACGCTGAGACCGCCAAACTGCTCATTGACGAACCGAAGAAGCAGCCGCGTAAGATGGGACCGTTCAACTTGGATAACCTCCGTGCAGCATGTATCTTGCTCGGAATAGGTCTTGGCGCATATATTGACTGGCTGGTGGGTGTAGAAACAAAGAGCATTTATTTCTGGCTCATCATTGCCTTCGGCATCGGCATCGGTCTCCTCTGTTCCTTCCTTGTAGAGATGCACCTCTACAAGAAATACGGCAGCAAGGAAAACGAGAAGTCAGAAGAGCCTGCGGAATGATTTTTCGCCCTGCAACATCATCATATCTTCTTCATATACGCCCGTTGCAGGGCGTTTTTTTTATAGGTTTGAGAATAAAAAACATTTTATATTTGCATATGTCAAAAAAAAACACTAATTTTGCAGCAATTTTCAACAAAAGATATGTACAAAATGAAAAAATGGTATTTCTGTTTGGTTTTTCTCTGTTTTGTATGGCAAAATGGCAATGCGGCGTTACCGGAGGTGACGCTTCGTGACGCGAACGGCAAAGAGGTAGCCGTAGCTTCGTTAGCGGGCCACGGCAAGCCGGTGATTATGTCTTTCTTCGCCACCTGGTGCAAGCCGTGTATGCGGGAGTTAGAGGCGATAGAGGAGGTCTATGAAGAGTGGCAGGAAGAGACCGGTGTGGAGATGTATATCGTCTCTATTGATCAGGCACAGGACAGCCATAAGGTGAAGCCCTTAGTCGATGGCAAGGGATGGGAATACAAGGTACTACTCGACCCTAACGGTTCGCTCAAACGAGCGATGAACGTGCAGAATATCCCGCACCTGTTCGTGATTGACAGCCACGGCAAAACCGTTTACACCCACACCGGCTACACCGATGGCGACGAGAGCGAGATACGGAAGCACTTAAAGTGAAAAATGAAAAGTGAATGGTGAAAAGACACATAAAGTGAAAGGTGAATGGTTGAAGGTGAAAGGATTACTGCTTTTCATCTTCCTTTCAATCCTCCATTTGCAATTTTCAATTTGCTATGCCCGCACATCGCGGGACACGGTGTATGTCAGCGGAGGTATTGAGCATGAAGGGCTTTTCCCGACTGCCGATGTCTCCTCTATGCGCAGCACTCCTCGCGAGCGGTGGGCGAAGATAGACCATCTGAGCAACACCTATCTCGACCTCTCGCTGCATTACACAAACGACTCCAACAATGCCCGTTTCCGTGAACTGCGTGTGAATGCCCGGGGCGAGCTGATGCAATGGCCGATGCCGGGTTACGAGCCGGGTTTCAAGGGCTACGGATTAGGTCACCTCAGCGCCGAAGCGGCGTTCGACTGGGGCGAGATCAGCATAGGCGACATATACGGCCAGTTCGGTTCGGGGCTGGTCCTAAGCCTTTATGAGGACAGGCTCTTAGGCATCGATAACGCCCTCCGCGGCGCGAAGATCGCAGTGCAGCCCTACCGTGGTATTCTCCTCACGGCGCTGGGCGGCAAGCAGAGGCGCTACTGGAGCTGCTATGACGACGGAGCATGGGGGTGGAACTACAGCAAGGACGCAACCGTAGGAGGCGACGCGGAGCTGCACATGGAGCAATGGAGCCGCACCTTGCGGGAGAAAGAGATGGTACTGGCGATAGGCGGCAGTTATGTATCCCGCTACGAGGCGGAGGACACCATCAGTACGGTCATCGGAAACGCGCTCTACCGCTACCGGTTGCCGCGGTGGGTAGGAGCCGGAGAGGTGCGAGCCGAATGGCAGATGAAAGGATGGGATATCCTTATAGAATACGCGCGCAAGGCGAACGACCCGACCTACGAGAACGGATTCAGTTACCGTCCGGGCGAGGCATGGCTGGTCTCCGCCGGCTACTCGCGAAAAGGGTTGGCGGTATTAGCGCAGGTGAAGCGTTCGGATAACATGGCTTTCCGCTCGCAACGGGAAGAGACAGGTATCGCCGGACGGCTGAACTATATGCCGGCTTTCGCACGGCAGCACACCTACACCCTGGCTACCCATTACTCCTACGCCACGCAGTACAGCTCGGGCGAATGGGCGTTCCAAGGCGAGGTGCTCTATACCTTCCCCCGCAAGACAAAGATGGGAGGACGGTACGGTACGACCTTCAAACTCAACGGCGCACACATACGAGGCGTACACGGCGAGGGCGAGTACTACACCGATGTGAACCTTGAACTCAACAAACGAATCAACAAGACATGGTGGCTCAATGCGATGGTCATGTACCAGGCGTTTAACATGCAGGTAGTAGAAGGCAAAGGAGGCATGGTGCGGTCAGGCATCGCCGTGGTGGATGCACGCGTGCAGGCCACGACGAACCTCTCCGTCCGCGGGGAGGTACAGTACCTCTACACGGGAGACGACATGGGGCAGTGGTGCTTCGCGTTGTGCGAGATAGGACTATGGAAAAGGCTGACTATCAGCGGACAATGGCTCTATAACATCGGAGGCACGGCGGATTCCGACCACGAGCATTACTACACCGCCACTGCCACCTACAGCCACGGCGCGCACCGCGTGACAGCCGGCTATACCAAGACTATCGACGGGTTCAACTGCTCCGGAGGCGTATGCCGATACGTGCCGCGGCAGGAAGGCGTATGTATGACCTATAACTTCACATGGTAATGACAAGAAAACTCTTCATGGTATTTCTGGCAGCGGTGCTCTGCGGATGCGAGGTCATCCGTGAGGAGGACAGGCTCATCCCGATGGCTATCGTCAACGGCGAGCGGGTTCACGTGCTGGTGGAATACACCGGTTTCCGTTGCGTCAACTGCCCGGAGGCGGCTAAGACAGCCGAGGCGCTGCAAGCCCTCTACGGCGGACAGCTCGTCGTCGTGGCCATGCACCCCGCTACGAACACCTTCACCCAAGGCGCATTCAACTACACCTGTCCGGAAGCCGACCTTTGCTACCGGTGGATGGGCGGCACGGCTACCACACCGTTCCCGACAGGCAACATAGATATGAAGGAGACGGACGGCTCTTTCTTCCTCGACCGGCAGCAATGGGCATCCGCGCTCCTCACGGCGATGGAGGAGGACGAAGCGCCTTATCTACACGCCACCGCCACAGCAGACAGCACCGGCGGGATCACCGTCACAATACAGACCCAGGCGCTGCAAGAGACAGAAGCGCGGATGGCTCTCTGGGTGACCGAAGACAGCATTTTGGGCGCACAGGTGATGGGTGACGGAACCAACAACCTCTCCTACTACCACCGCCATGTGCTGCGCGACGCACTCATGGACGAACCCTTCGGATGGGAGGTGACGATAGGCGCGGAGGAGCAAGAGAGGACCTACCGTTATACCCTGCCCGACGGATGCAACGCCGCACAATGCCGGTTCATCGCCCTGATACTCGACAAAAACGACAAACATATACTACAAGCCTATGAAACGAAACTGGATGATAGCAGCCTTGCTGCTGGTGACAACCGTCGCTAACGCACTCGTTGTGAGCGTCAACGGTTACGGCGAGATACCCGCCGGAGGAATGGAACTGACCCTCACGGAGGCGGAGGAAGATATCATGTCGGGAAAAATGCGAATGGAGACAGCAGGCCCCCTGCTCTGCTCCGGCGAACTGACGGTGACGATAAGCCGCAGCAATACCGGGTTGGCGGATGAGTTCTGCTGTGCAGACCATCTTGGTTTGTACATTATTACCCGGCTTCCGCTTCCGACGAGACGGTGGTCTATACCTTTGCCGGAGACGGAGAGAGCCGTGTGCTGAAGGTACATTACCGCTATACGGCGGAGGGCACCGGACTGATCTCCGCTCCTCAACCCGCACAAGGTATCTACACCCTCGGCGGAGCAGCTCTGCCGGCCGCTACCGACCTGCACGCACTCCCTGCCGGCACGTATATCGTCGGCGGCAAGAAAACCATCGTAAGACATTGATGATTGATAATTTATGATTATTATGAAAAAGTACTTTCTACTATTGGCCGGTGTGCTGACTCTCGCGCTGACCGGCTGCAAAAAAGACAAAGAAGCAGAACCTGCCGCTCCCGGCGAGGAGCAGTCACAAGAGGAGGTCATCCCTGCCTCCTTCCCGAAGAAACACCTGATTGAGGAGTTCACCGGACAAGGTTGCGGCTACTGTCCCGAGGGCATGAACAGCATCAGCACGTTCACCCAAGGCGAGAGCCGCTGGGTGACTATTCTGCACCATTACGGTTACGCCGCAGACCATTTCTCGGTCGCGGGCAGTAAGACAATCACTAACGCCTTGGGCGTGAGCAGCGCGCCGAGTATGTGTATCAACCGCAAGGAGACCAACTCGGGGGACGGCAGCAAGATCGTCTTCCACCCCGGCTATCTGCCTACCGTCGATAAGACGCAGTTCGAGACCGAGACCTACGCCTCGGTGGTTATCCGCAACAGCTACGACGAGGCGTCGCGCAAGCTGACGGTGACCGTCTCCGGCGCCCTGTGCCGGGAGGACTACCCGTCGCTGCAACTGACGGTACTCGTCAAAGAGAGCGGAATGATCGACACCCAGAGCGATTATTATTACACCTACGAGGGATGGGAGCAGTTTCGCCACACCAACGCCGTGCGCGCCTACCTGACCCTGCCCAAAGGCGACTCACTCACCATAGACTCCACACGCCATTACACCGCTACCTACTCCACCACCCTCAAAACCCAATGGGTGCCGGAGAACTGCATGGTAGTAGCCTTCCTGAGCGAGGCGTTCAAACCGGTAGTGCAAGCCGAGGAAGCGCCCGTGGTAGCCGGTACACAAGGCGGCGCAGACCAGGAGCACGGAGGTATCAAAGCCGTGCCGGTGCCGGACTATTACCCCGAGCCGGACGACACCAACGGACCCAACTCCTATTCGGCTTCCAAATTCGAGACCCTGACCAACTCCACCGCTTACTATAAAGACTACCCGGAGGAGGGCATACGGCAGTGGCTCATTGAGGCGTACGACCCCACGGCGGATATCACCGTTGCGAACACACGGAGCGTTCCCTTTACCCATATCTATCTCTTCACGGAGCCGGACGCCAAGTCAATACCTGCGGGCGAGTACACGGTGAACGCCTCCGGAGAGAAAGGCACTGTCATGGCCGGCTACCGCGACGACACAAAAGCCCGGATAGACGGCAGCATGTTCTATTTCATCAGTTACTCCTATCTCCAGCAAGGCTACCTCGTCCCCACCGCACAATGGCTCGTGAGCGACGGCACGCTGACAATAGCCGAAGACGGTACATGGTCGCTGGTCGGCCATGCACGCAACGGAGCGGACATACGCGTAAAAAGCACCGGCCCGATGAAAGCCGGCGGTGCTATGAATGCGCCGAAAAGGAAAATACAGCGCTTATAACTTGAGAGCCATTCCTACAAAGTAGGTACGGGGCGTGGAGGGACCGTAGATGTAATTCGCATCGCGGTCCTTTCCTTGGTCTATGTCCCGCTGGAACTGGTCGAGAATATTCTTCACGCCGCCGCTGATCTCCAGGCAGTAGTGTTTGTACAGATGGATGTCATACGCCAGCCGGATACTCATGTCCCAGAACGCCGGTGTCTTCACCTCCTCGTCCTTCGGCGCGTAACCTTGGAGGTGCGGCACCAGCATCGAACCGGTCGCCTTGCCGTTGACGGAGATCGTGAAATCGCGGACAGGCTCTACGTCGAACAGCACATAGGCATAGTTATCCGGCGTATGGAGCATACGCTTCTGCGGAGCAACGGCGGCAGACCACTGCTGCGCCTCCGTGTAACGGCTCTGCTGGAAGGTATAACCCGCCGAAAGGCTGAAATTCCATGTGCTCACGCGGTAAGCCACCTTGCCCTCCAGGTTCACTCCGCCTACCCATGCACCGGGCGCGTTGGTACGCGTGAAGAGCAAGTTGTTCGCGCTGTCAAAACCCTCTTCGCGGAGGTAGAACACATCCTGCAGATACGTGAAGAACCCTTCTCCGGTCAGGTTTACCTCCCATGCTCCGAAAGCACGGTACCAGTCGGCACTGAGAGTCGCGCTGTGCGAGTATTCGGGTTTGAGGTTGGGGTCAAGGGAGATAAGCGACACCTGGCCGCCTACCGCCGCTACGTGCAGATCCTCGTCGTAAGCCTGCGGAGCACGGTAACCGCTGCTGTAACCCGCGCGGAACACGAGACCGTTGAGAGGTGTATAACGCACGGTGGCGCGGGGAGTGGCTACTACCGACTTGAGCAGGTTGTGCTTCTCCACCCGCGCACCTACCAGCACCGACCATTGCTCGTTCTTCCATTCGTTCTGCACGTACGCGCCTGCTACATGGACGTTCTGGCGCATCTCGCGGTTATACCCTAACATTTTGTCGTACAGACTGTTGTAGTTATACTCCGCCCCGACAGTCAGGTCGCCGGTCATCCGTCCGCAGGGATACGAGAAACGGTACTGCAGACCCGTGTTGCTCGTCAGGTCCGTACTGCGGCCGTACGCCGCCGTGTCACGGCCGGCGCCGAAATAACTCTCGCGGCCTATATGCTGCACCGCGGAATAAGCCGACACGAAATGGCGGTTGTCGGCGGAGAACCAGTCGAAAGCGACCGAACCCGCGTCGATGTTATGGCGCAGTTGCTCCGCTATGTCGGCTTTGTGCGGCTCCTCGTCACGGTTATTGCCACCCCGGCGGTAGTCCGTCGTATGGTGGTATTCGGCGGTGAGTTTGCTGTAGGCGCTGGTCTTGAAGAAGACACGGGCGCCGGCTGTCGTGGACCGCAGCTGCGGCAGCTCGCTGAAACCGTCGTCGTCGCGGTCGTATGCACTCCGGGTGCGGTGGCAGGCAAAGAGGTACGCGCCTATCTTACGGTTGCCGCTCATCACCGACGCATTAAGGTCGGTATGGATGTCATAGCCTGCGTGCTCGTTCACATGCGAGGTGTTGGACAGATTGACGAAATTGCGGACGGGCTCTTTGGTGATGATATTTACCACGCCGGCGATGGCGTTTGCGCCATAGACCGCCGACCCGCCGCCGCGCATCACCTCGATGCGGTCAATCATGGCCGCCGGCACCTGCTCCAGTCCATAGACCGACGCCATGGAGGAAAACACCGGCCGGCTGTCCATCAGAATCTGGGTGTACTGGCCCTGCAGACCGTTGATACGCAGCTCCGTCTTGCCGCAGTTGGAACAGGTGTTCTCCACCCGCAAGCCCGGCTGGAAACAGAGCGCGTCGGCTACGCAGCTCACCGCCGCTGTCTCAAACAGCTCCGGCGAGAGCACATTGACAATCGTAGCAGCCTCCTGGCGTTTGGTGGCGTAACGGTTCGCCGTCACCACCACCGTATTGAGTTGCTGCGGAATCTCGCGGATAGCCGCTTTGAGTTCTATCGTCTTGTCCTCTTCGATATTCACCGGCAGCTCCAGCGTCTCGTAACCCACGAAAGAGAAGACGATACTTTGTTTGCCTACCGGCAGGTCCTGCAGCAGGTAGTGTCCCGACTCGTCGGTCACGGTGCCGATATTCGTACCTTTGACCTGTACGTTCACAAAAGCGAGGTGTTCGCCCGTTTTATCGTCCAGCACGTGGCCGGTCAAATGGGCGTCGTGCTGTGCCCACAGGGGCATAGCGAACACAGTGAGTAAACAGAAGAATACCTTTCTCATCTTAGTCTTTTTTCTCTAAATCATACCGGAAACCGATATACGCCTTCCACCCCATCGTAGGGCCCAGCACCATTGAGGCATCGAAATCACTGCTGTACGGATGAAAAGGATCAATAATAGGTGACTCTTGCTTGAAATTCGTCATGTTCTCTGCCCCCACATACAGGCTGCAATGACGGAAATACTTGGTGATCTGCGCCATGAGCTGGGGGTACCATTTCAAGGGCTTGGGTGTGCCGTAACCGCCGGCGAGGTCGCCGTACGCCGTGAAGCCGTCCGGCATCCGGCCTACACCGTTGAACTGCGCCGTGACATCAAACTGCCATTTCTTGAGAGGCGTCTGGTAGCTGGTGGAGATGATTCCCTTGAAGCGGTTGGAAAGCGCCTTCGGACGCAGCACGAACGCTTTCGTCGAGGCGTCATAAGTCGTCTGCTCCACGTCCGTCCACCGGAACGCTGCCGTCCATGTCCAGCCGCGCAGCACCTCCATCGTCGCTTCTATCTGCGCGCAATGGGCGAAAGACTTCGCCCCCGGTACGTCCGACTGGTTATACAGATAGACGGCGTGCGGATCCCTGTCCATATCTACGATGACGGAATGGAGGAAATGGGTGTAGTAATACTCGCCCGAGAGCTGCAACTCGCGGCTGCCCATCGGGATATAGAAAGTCGTGCTGAACCCTGCGTTCACCGCCCGCTCCTGCTTGACCCATCCTTCGTCATCCGTCATTCGTAATTCGTCATCCGACATTTTCCAGACCCGGCTGCTGGGCAGCAGAAACGTATTATCCGCTATCACGTTCGGTGTACGGTAACCCATACCTGCGCTGGCGCGGAGCGTCCACCATTTCCAAGGGCTGTAACGTACGTTGGCGCGGGGCGTGAAGAAGAACCCGTGACGCGTGGAGTAATCGCCACGCACACCTGCCACTAACGACAGCTTGTCCGAATAGGTGTAGCTGTATTCGGCAAAAATACCGGGCGTCAGTTCCTGACGGTTCATATTATCCGGAAGCAGCGACAGTGTCTCGCCGTATTTGTCGTAGTTAATGCTCAGACCGGTACTCAGCCGGTGGTCATTGTCAATCAGCCCCGCGCCCTCCCGGTTGATCTGGCAGATGGCATTGAGGTACGCATTGAGTTGGTCGGCTTTCCAGCTCCTCGGACCGTACGAGTTGTCGATGTCATGGTAACTCACAGCGGTGATGACGGCGACGGACGAACCGCTCTCGTCGTCAAACACATAGCCGTTTTTCATGAATCCTTCCACCCGCCACGTGTTGAGGTTGATACGGTAAGACGGCATATCCGTTGTTCCGGACTCCTTTGTACTTGGTACATGGTCCCCTTGTACATGCATCTGTCCCGCTCTGCGGCGGTCGAAAAGACCGCGGACGAAAGCCTGGAACGTATAATCGCCGTGGCGGTAGAACCACCGGTGGGAGAGATTCCCGTTCTGGATCTTCGGCATATCCGCAAACGAGTCTTTGTTCTCGTCCATCGTCATGAAACTGCCCCCGTAATGCGCCAGGATGCCGGTGTAGAGCGATTCGTGGTGGCAATGGTCGTCATGTACGTGGTGTGCCTCCTCGTGCTCCTTGAGCGGGATCTGCCATCCGCCCATGATATTCGCTTCCGCCATCGTCTCGGTGTTGACCATGAGATTGAGCGAGAGGGGGTTCTGGGTGTTGGGTTTGAGCAGCTCCACGTTGATCTGGCCGGAGATGGCCTCATAGCCGTTGATGACGGACGAGGTGCCTTTGCTCACCTGTATCGAGCCCATCCACGGACCGGGAATATACTCCATTCCCAGACTCTGCGCCAATCCTCGCACCGCAGGCGTGTTCTCCTGCAACAGCTGCACATACGTGCCGTTCAGTCCCAAGAGCCGGATTTGTTTTGCTCCCGTAGCCGCGTCCGCATACGCCACATCCACCGACGCATTGGTCTCAAACGCCTCGGAGAGGTTGCAGCACGCCGCACGGCAGAGCTCCTCGCCGTTGATGGATTGCATGTCAAACGCCGACTCGCGGAGACGTGTCACACCTTGCTTGCGCTCCATAATCACCACCTCGTCCAGCACCGCCTCGTCAATCATCACGATGGTCAGCGGCTTGCGGCTGGTTACCGTCACGGTGTCGTTATGGCATCCTACGAAAGAGGTCACGAGCCGGTTGGTTGTCTTCACCGGCATCAGCGTGAACTGTCCTTCAAGATCCGTTGCCACACCTACCGTGGTGCCTGCCCAATAGACATTCGCACCCATCAGCGGCTCGCCTTTTTCATCTACCACTACGCCGGACACTTGCGCACGCACGCATACGCACACAAACAAAAAAATAAAGAGTATTATTTTCCTCTGTCCTTTCATATTCTGTTTTGTTCCCCCTCGTCAATCTTCCCACTCGTCTATCTGTCCCCTCAGCTTAATCTGCCCCCTCAGCTTAATCAGCCCCTTGGCATATTTGCAGAGTTGTTTCACTATCGCAATTTGGGTACAAAGGTACTGCTTTTTTGCGACATATACAAGTATCTGCGTTTTTTTTGTAAAAAAAAGCCCCCTTTCTTGCATATGTCAATCTTTTTTTGTATCTTTGCAGCCAAATTGTGGATACACATGTCTATACGTGGTATGCAACCGACGAGTCCGGCAAGACTCAAGTAAGGGTCAAGTAAGACCTAACTAAGGGTAAAGTAAGACTTAAATCGTATCCTACCACACCCTATAATATACATAGTATATTATCCCGTGATTTTGAAATAATACCATAAAAATGACTTATTCATTAAACAATAAATACTTTTAACCCAATGGAAAAGAAAAAAAGAGTTTATACCTTCGGTAACGGTAAGGCCGAGGGTAACGCACAAATGCGTGAGCTCCTTGGCGGCAAGGGCGCTAACTGCGCGGAGATGAACTTGGTCGGTGTTCCTGTTCCTCCCGGATTCACCATCACCACGGAGGTCTGCAACGAGTACTACCAGGTTGGTCAGGAGAAGATTGTAGAAGAACTGACCACAGAGGTTGAGGCTGCCGTAAAGCACGTAGAGGAGTTGATGAACTGCAAGTTCGGAGACCCGAAGAACCCGCTCCTTGTTTCCGTACGTTCGGGTGCACGTGCGTCCATGCCGGGTATGATGGATACCATCCTCAACCTCGGTCTGAACGATACCGTAGCTGAGGGCATGGTGGCTAAGACCAACAACCCGCACTTCGTTTATGACTCCTACCGCCGTTTCGTACAGATGTACGGCGACGTGGTACTGGGTATGAAGCCGGTGAACAAGACCGACATCGACCCGTTCGAGAAGATTATCGACGAGGTAAAAGAGATCCGCGGTATCAAGCTGGACAAGGACCTCAACGTAGAAGAACTCAAGCTCCTCGTAGCGCGTTTCAAGACCGCTATCAAAGAGCAGACCGGCAAAGATTTCCCGGACGATCCTATCGAGCAGCTCTGGGGCGCTATCTGCGCTGTATTCCGCAGCTGGATGAATGAGCGTGCTATCCTCTACCGTAAGATGGAAGGAATTCCTGACGAATGGGGAACTGCCGTTTCCGTAATGGCTATGGTCTTCGGTAACATGGGCGAGACCTCCGCTACCGGTGTCTGCTTCAGCCGTGACGCCGCAACGGGCGAGAACCTCTTCAACGGTGAGTACCTTGTAAACGCACAGGGCGAGGACGTAGTAGCAGGTATCCGTACTCCGCAGCAGATTACGCTGGAAGGAAGCCGCCGTTGGGCAGCGCTCCAGGGTATCAGCGAGGAAGAGCGTGCAAGCAAATATCCGTCCATGGAAGAGGCTATGCCGGAGCTCTACAAGGAGCTCAACGCCATCCAGCAGAAGCTCGAGGACCACTACCGCGACATGCAGGATATGGAGTTCACCGTACAGGAAGGCAAACTCTGGTTCCTCCAAACCCGTAACGGCAAGCGTACCGGTACGGCGATGGTGAAGATCGCGATGGACCTCGTACGCGAGGGTGTCATCAGCGAGAAAGAGGCTATCATGCGCTGCGAGCCGCAGAAACTGGACGAACTGCTCCACCCTGTCTTCGACAAGGATGCGCTCAAGAAAGCAAAAGTCATCACCCAGGGTCTGCCTGCTTCTCCGGGCGCTGCGTGCGGACAGATTGTCTTCCACGCGGACGATGCACAGGAGTGGCATGAGAACGGTCACAAAGTCATCATGGTTCGTATCGAGACCAGCCCTGAGGACCTCGCAGGTATGTCTGCAGCAGAGGGTATCCTCACCGCACGCGGTGGTATGACCTCCCACGCAGCTGTGGTTGCCCGCGGTATGGGTAAGTGCTGCGTTTCCGGCGCAGGTGCTATCCAGGTGGACTACAAAGCCAAGACCGTTAAGATTGAGGGCGTGACCTACAAAGAGGGCGATTATATCTCTCTCAACGGTTCTACCGGACAGGTTTACGCAGGTGAGATCCCGACGAAGGCTGCTGAGCTCAGCGGTGACTTCAAGGCACTCATGGACCTCTGCGACAAATATACACACCTCCAAGTTCGTACCAACGCCGATACGCCGCACGACGCTGCCGTTGCACGTGCTTTCGGTGCCAAGGGTATCGGTCTGACACGTACCGAGCACATGTTCTTCGATGACCAGAAGATCATCGCTATGCGTGAGATGATTCTCGCCAAGGATAGCAAGGGCCGCGAGAAAGCACTGGCTAAACTGCTGCCGTACCAAAAGGCTGACTTCAAGGGTATCTTGGACGCTATGGACGGACTGCCTGTGAACATCCGTCTGCTCGATCCGCCTTTGCACGAGTTCGTTCCGCATGATCTGAAGGGACAAGAGCAGATGGCGAAAGAGATGGGCGTTTCCGTTGAGGAGATCCAGACCCGTGTAGCTCAGTTGGCAGAGAACAACCCGATGCTCGGTCACCGCGGTTGCCGTCTGGGTATCACCTTCCCGGAGATCACCGCTATGCAGACCCGCGCTATCCTCTCCGCCGCTTGCGAACTGAAGCTGGAGGGCAAGAACCCGATGCCGGAGATCATGGTGCCGCTGATCGGTATTCTCTATGAGCTCAAACAGCAGAAAGAGATTATCCAGCGCGTAGCGAAAGAGGTATTCGCCGAGTACGGCGTAGAGGTAGAGTTCGAGATCGGTACAATGATCGAGATTCCGCGTGCAGCCCTGACTGCAGACCGCATCGCTACAGAGGCGCAGTACTTCTCCTTCGGTACCAACGACTTGACCCAGATGACCTTCGGTTACAGCCGCGACGACATCGCTTCGTTCCTGCCGGCTTACCTTGAGAAGAAGATTCTGAAAGTCGATCCGTTCCAGGTTCTCGACCAGAATGGTGTTGGCCAGTTGATCAAGATGGCGGTAGAGAAAGGTCGTGCCGTTCGTCCGGGACTCCGTACCGGTATCTGCGGCGAGCACGGCGGCGAGCCTTCGTCCGTTAAGTTCTGTGCCCGTGTCGGCATGAACTACGCGTCCTGCTCACCCTTCCGTGTCCCCATCGCCCGCCTCGCCGCCGCTCAAGCTGCCGTCGAGGACGAAGCATAAGAAGTCTGGAATTTCTAGTCTTCCTAAAATAGCGTAGCGGTCTAGGTTTTCTAGTTCTTCTAGAATAGCATAGCGGTCTAGGTTTTCTAGTCTTCCTAGAATAGCGTAGCGGTCTAGGTTTTCTAGTTCTTCTAGTTAACCACCCGCAACCGCCAATAACAACGCACTCTCATTCGGGAGTGCGTTGTTGGTTTATATAGGCAAAGATGTTGCCGATTATTATAATCTTGCCCCTGCAATATGTAAATAATGTCTTTAAATTGTGTCAATATGCAGATTAGAACAGGACCATCACGGGACCATGTTCCGAGAACGATTCAAGAAAACTACAATCAGAACAAAAGCAGCGTATATTAGGCAACCTCTCAAAAGTTTCCGATTATTAAGATTCGCGTTCGGCAAATGGATTGCAAGAGCCAAACCGCTCTGCTAATTGGCAAGTGCGACCATTGCCTCCGAGGTTCTATGTGTTGCTTGCAACACTCGAAGTGCTATCCGAAGCACTTCTTCACCCGCACAAATTGAAATTTGCGGGGTCCCCATTCCCCCTTGCCAAATCGTAGCAGTCAATCAGCCACTCTCAAGCCACTCTCGCAACACGTTGAAAGGTCGGCTTATTCACCCATTCACTGATTCACGCATAAATATACATTCATTATAAAAGCCTAACGCGGCACATATGGCATCGCGTTAAACTCAGAGATACTGCTGAAAACAGAACTGATTACGAGGGCTATTCTACCATGTAAATTTTGTAGTCCTCAAAAGTAATATCATTTACCAATTGAGCAGACGGACATTTTTCGTTAAAAGTCTGCTCGTCTTTTTTATCCATAATCCATATGCCGGAAGCAAAATTCTCGCATTCCTCAATACGAGTAATCGAAAAATCCGGATTGTTTTGATACCAACCGGCTTTGCTTTCCAGATACATGACTTTGCAAGAACATATATCTAATTCACCGGCATCTAATGACGGATTTTCCGGCAGATAATAGTATAAATCTTTTCCTGTTGCGACTAATTCGTTGAACTTGCAGATGTTTGTATAATAGCGAATCCGACCATTTTGTCTCTCTTTGATATCTTTAGGAATCTTTCTACCATAGAATCCTGCAAGGCAAACAAACAGCACAAGAACCATCCATGGTTTTAAGTATTGATTAGCAAAATACAGGATAGCAGGGAGCGCAAGGATAGTAGCCGGAGTATAATAAAGCGTGTAATCCAAATGCAAAGCAGCTGCTCCGCAACAATAAGCACAAGATGCTAGCAGCATACTATCATATATGGTGTAGTCTGCTTTTTTCTTTATAAAAGAGATTCGGCGTGCGATTAAAGCAACAATGACCAGCCACATTATTTTCTGTGCAAAAAGAATTTTGGCAGCATTTGCCCAAATAGAATCTTTTGTATAGTGGTGGTACATATGCTCAATTCTTGGCACTACCAAGATTAGGTATAGCAGTAAGAATAGCACGCCACTTGCAATAAGAAGATAGTTGAATATACGTTCTTGCTTGTCTTGTTTTTTGTATGAGAACAGAAGGGAACATGCTCCGATTGCGACAGGAATCGTAAACATCGTTTCATAGTAATAAAGCACATAATTTATTGCGATTAGTGCTAATATTCCGTAGCTCCATTTCTTTGTTTCGGTAAATCGGATATATCCATATAAAAATATAGGAATAAAAGCAAAGATTGTCCAAATTCCCGTCCATAATTGCATAAAATGGTTATATGTCCTGCCAACTATAGTAATCAGCAAAACAAGTGTAATGGCATATTTCCAAACAGGCTTTTCATCTTTGAGTATATGCAAACCTATGGCAGCAAAGAAAGCCATGTATAAGATAAACCAGAATACATGAATAGCATAGTGTGCAACAGGTGGAATCTGACCGTCGTAGAAGATGGGAAGAATGTCATAAACCGTGTAGTCCAACGGGAAGAATCGGCCGTACGCAGGATCGACAAAGAAGCCGAAGATCGGTTTGTCCCATCCTGTGTACATGATTACTTGCGAATCGTCGTAATCAACCCAAGCTGCGTTAGCGACAATAAAATAGGAACATATGGCTACTATGGCAATCCATATTCCCCAGAATGTCCATTTAATAATGTTTTCTTGATTTTTCATATTTTTCTCCATTAAAAGATTCTACAAAATAGACAGGACGATTCTTCGTTTCGTTGAAAACGCGTCCTAAATATTCTCCGATTATTCCAAGTGAAAGCAACTGTACGCCACCTAAGAACAAGATAGCAATCATCATGGTTGGGAAGCCTGCTACCGGTTCGCCCCATACAAGTGTTTTTATTATAACCCAGAAAGCATATAAGAAAGAGGCGAGTGAAACAACAAGACCAACTCCTGTAGCCCATTGGAGCGGAGAGGTTGTATATGCAGTAAGCCCTTCTATTGCTAATTTTACAAGTACACGATAACTCATAGAAGATTCGCCTGCCACTCTGTCTTGTGTTTCGAAGTCCACAAAAGTTTTCTTGAAACCGATGTAGCAATACATGCCTTTGGTATAGCGGCTTTGTTCACGTAGTTGGCAGAGTGCATCTATACAACGGCGATCCAAAAGGCGGAAGTCTCCTACATTAGGCAATACATCAATGCGGGTGGATTTGCTCAGCAAACGGTAATAGGCGAGTGAGAGTTGTTTTCTCAACCAAGATTCTTTTCCGCGCGACTTACGGCGGGCATACACATCTTCGTAGCCTTCTTCCCACTTCCGCAACATTTCATGTGCAACGTGAGGCGGATGCTGCAAGTCGGCATCCATAATGACAGCGCAGTCTCCCGATACGTAGTCAAAACCGGCCAGCAGAGCCACTTCTTTACCATAGTTACGGCTCAAATCGACGTAGTTACAACGTGCGTCTTTCTCGCGCAACTTCTCCAATTCATTTATTGTTGTGTCGCGCGAACCATCGTTAATGAATAGAAACTCCCATTCATAATGTTGTTCTGCGTTTGCTAACTTGCACAATTCAACATGCAACAATGGTAGAGACTGCGCCTCGTTATAACAAGGTATGATTACTGATACTTTTTTCATTTCTCAAATTGTTTGGATTTAAAGACAAAACGAACCAATAAGAAATTTATAGGTATAACTATGCAGAACACCGGAATCGGTGCCCATTTGTTTGGGAAACCGAGCCATAAGAAAAAGTTTAGAAAGGCAATATGGAGCAAATAATTAATAATATGGCTCAATGCAAAACCACCTCCGCGTTTTACCGTCAATTTCTCGCGGAAAGTAAAATGTGCTGTCAGCCACATATTGCAAAGAAAACTAAGAATGTAGCCGATGGAGTACGCAATATCTGCATATGTAGTTTCTGTTTGTTCTATATCATATGACCAAAGAAGAAACAGATATATGCCATAGTGAATGCCCGTTGCAATAGTACCTACTATCGCAAAGCGTATAAACTCATGGAGTTTGGAAGAATGGATTGTGCTATGTATCTTTGTGTATAAGGACATAAAAAACGTGAGGCTTGTTAGCTTCAATCTGGGATTTCGAGGATTTCTGGACAACCTTCCATTACCAAATATCTACCGAACAAGGCTCACGCTTACGCATGAGCACTCAAAAGCCTTGTTCTTGGTAATGAAATTTCAAAAGTGTCCAGTTTTCGAAATCCCAAGCTCTTAGCTGAATGCTTTATTATTATGTATGTTGTTTGTCTGTTGTTTTATGCCATAGGCGGATTTTTGTTTGTTTATATGTTTGTATTTAATCGTTGCCTTCAGTAAGGCGTTTGATTTCATTATTTTCAATAAGTGAACGCATCTGGGTAATTGCAATCTGGTTGAGTTGGCGCAGACGTTCAGCAGAGGATAAACCCTGACGGATAAATACAGCGTTCAAACTCTCCATATTACTTAACACTACCAGTTGTTCTAAAGTAGCATAATCACGCATGTTGCCTTCTTTATCCGGATTCGCCATCCGCCACTGGATAGCCGTCATTCCAAACAAGGCTACGTTCAACAGATCGGCTTCTGATGCGTATATGCCTGTGAGTTGTTGCGGTGTTACCTCTGGCGGAACAAGTGTGTCTTTGATAGCGTCCGTATGAATACGGTAATTGATTTTAGAAAGAGTGCGCTGCACGCTCCAACCTAATTTCAGACGGTCAGTTTCGTCATCTTTGAGGCGTTGGTACTCGCGAATGAGATAGAACTTGAATTCCGGACTAAGCCATGACGCAAATTCAAAAGCAATATCTTTATGCGCATAAGTACCTCCGTATCTGCCGGGAGTGGCTACTATACCGATAGCGTTGGTCCGTTCTATCCATTGTTTGCTCGTCAGGACAAATCCATTCGTGCCTGCCTCCATTCTAATATTACTGAATTCCGTAACATTAAAATCGGGATTGTTGATACGCTCCCAAATGCCCAAGAAATCCACAGCATAGCGCGTAGAAAGCCAATGAGAAATGACCAAGCCAGTTGCCTCTGCATTCTTGTATCTCGCCATGTCTGTGAGCGAGATGTAATCCTCTGTTTGCTGCTTGATAATTACTACTTCGTCATTCCCTACCTGTATAGTACGTTTCTTTGCCATAGGTGGTGTGTGATTTCAATTTTGCTCGCAAAATTACTGCTTTTTTTTGATATATGCAAGTATTTGGGAAAAAATCGTTTTAGCACGTATGTTTTTTAGGCATTTTGTTGCTCGGTCATGTGTCGGTTGTCTCTCGGTCATGGGGTTGATTATGGAGTTGAAATAAGACTAATCTGGTGGACACAAACCAACTGATATCAAAGATATTGGGATAAGTTCAGTTCATATCAAATCACTCACGGTTAGCGGGACATAATTGATCAAGTCTTGCGGCGAGAGGCGGAGTTGCATACCACGCTGGCCGGCCGAGACGTATATCTTCTCATGCAACAGACAAGTCTCGTCAATATAGGACGGGAACAGTTTTTTCATTCCAATCGGGCAGCACCCGCCTCGGATATAGCCTGTCAGCGGCAGGAGTTCTTTCTGCGGAATGGGTTTGCATGACTTGTTGCCACTGGCACGAGCCGCTTTCTTCAAGTCCACCTCACACGCACCGGGGACGACACAAACGAAATGCTTGGTTTTGTCGCCCTCCAGCACAATGGTTTTGAAGACAGCATCCACATCTTCGCCCAACTGCTGAGCGACATGTGTTGCGCTGAGGTCGGACTCATCCACCTCATACTCAATCAATTCGTACGGTATCCCTGCTGCATCCAGCAGCCGGCACACGTTCGTTTTCTGTATCTTCTGTGTCATTATTCGATTTCCTCCAACGCACCGGTGACTGAATCAATAATGAAACCACGGACGGTGATATCCTTCGGAATGAGCGGATGCGTATGAATGGTTTTGACGGTCTTACGAACAGAAGTCTCCGTGTCTCGAAAACCTTCCAGCCAATGGTTGAGGTCGATGCCGCATTCACGAATCACATCGAGCGTCTCGTCTTTGATACCACGGGCCTTCATCACATGGTGAAAATGGCTGTAACTCATGTGGCATGCGCCGCATTGGGAATGGGCTACCACCATAATCTCCTCTACCCCAAGTTCATAAATCGCCACGATCAGACTGCGCATCGCCGAGTCAAACGGCGACAGGATCAGTCCTCCGGCATTCTTGATGATTTTCGCATCTCCGTTCTTGAGTCCGAGAGCAGCAGGCAGCAACTCCGTCAGACGTGTGTCCATGCAGGTCAGAACGGCTAATTTCTTGTCGGGATACTTGTCCGTCACAAACGGCTCGTAGCCTTTCCGCTCCACAAACGAGCGGTTGTAATCAATAATCTGGTCTATCATAGTTTCTGTTTTTATTTTCGTTCCGGCAAAACCGGTCTATCATCTCAGTACCAGGCGGATAGGAAGTTTCTTATTGGCATCCCCTTTGAAATCCATCAGGATGGGATTGCGGTGCAAAGGTAGTAAAAATAATTGACATATGCAAGAGAAAGGGCTTTTTTTTGTGTGGCAAAGCCGATGTCCGTCCGCATGATGCGGGCGCAATAAACGAAGAGAAAAGTAAAAAAAACACTTAATTCCACTAAAAAGAGCGCGCGCGCTTGCGTATGTGAAATATTTTTTGTAACTTTGCGCCCGATTTTGCTTTTCTATATTGACAATAAAACACAAAAAGATATATGCAGATTACACAAACACATGAAAAAACATGGCGAGGAAGGATTGTATTGATTCTGGCTATGTTAGCAATTACTCTCCCCAGTTGGGGGCAATACCGCCGGCGAGGCGGGTTAGCGGACGGCGACCACTACCATTTCGGTTACGTAAGCGGCCACGTAGGCTATGCACTTCTGGCGACACATGCAGACGGTGTGATGCCTGTAGGCAATGTAGGGGGCGGCGTAGGTTTAGGCTACGAATACCGCAACAGCGGTCTATGGGCAAACGTAGGTCTGGGGTTGAGTTTCCACCGGTCAAGTCTGAGGATAGACGAATATACGTTCGACCGTCCGGGCAAAGACACTCAAGGGCGCTCAACGACCTTTCATTACCGCGCCAACCAGGAGGACCAGGTAGAATGGAACTTTCTGGACGTACCGGTATTGATAGGTTACTACACCCACGGTTTCCATATAGGAGCGGGTGTCAAGATCAGCTATGCCATTTCTTCTCGTACGCGCGCGACGGGCACGTACAACCTGAGCGCGACGAACGATAACCTGGGTGTAACCTTTACCAATATCCCGGAGCAGGGCTATACCGACTATCCGATAGACTGCAAAGGTGACAACCGTCTGAACGTAGGCGCCAACCTGATAGGCGAGATAGGCTACGATCTTCTCTCCTCAGCTCCGTTCAACAGCACAATCTGCCATGTGCTGAAGCTGAGTTTCTATATCGAATACTGCATGAACAACTTGGTGAAAGGCGGGTACCAGTCTCCTTTCGAGATGCCGGAAGCGGATGCCAACGGTTACCGCTATGCCAACCAGGTGCATTTCAACCCCTACCTGAATACGACGAGCAATCCGAAGCGTACGGTACCTTTCTTTGCTGGCGTGAAGATCACGTATCTGATTGGCGGCAGCCGTACAGCACGCCGCGGATTCCATCACGGATGTATGTGTTATAACTAAGAATTATGAAAAAATCGATACTTTACATGCTGAGTTGCGCCATAGTCGCACTCTCCTCGGTAGTGAATGCTTACGGTGCCAACGGCATCATTAAGCAACAAGACTACAAAATCTGTCCGGGTGACACTCTACAGATAGAGTTAAACAAACGGTCCCTGCAGGTTACACGGGATACAATCATCTATGATACAATCCGTGTGACTGATCCGAGTACGGACAGTATTTATGTACACGTAGTAAATGTCTATCCGTCGTTCTTGGATTTGCAGGAACGTATATTGGAGCGCGGCAATGCGTTCCAATGGGAAGGAATGACCATCACCAAAGCCGGTACGTACGAGAAAGTCTATAAATCGGAGTTGAGCGGGTGCGACAGCATCTACCGCGTCATCGTACGCGAGCGCGTAGAGACACGTGTAGTTGACACTCTGTGTATAGGCAGCAGCCTGTCTTTCGGCGGTCAAACGCTGACCCAAGGCGGCATCTACCGCGACACGCTGCATTTCAGCGACTACGACTCAATTGTCATTCTGTCTCTTCATGCGATCAAGCCGGATACGACTATCGTGAACCGCCGTATTCCCGAAGGGACAAGCACCACCTGGAACGAAACGGAGTATTCGAATGCCGGCGTATATGACAAGGTGTTCTCCAACCGTTTCGGCTGCGACTCTCTGAGCCGTCTGGTACTGACGACCTATCACGTCGATACGATAGACACGATTGTGTTCCTGTGTCCGTCGGAGACAATCACATGGCACGGCATGACGTACGGAGAGACAGGCAAGTATGAGTTCCCCAGCACCCGTGAGAACGGCGACCGTGTGTATTACCGTCTGGATCTTCGGATGAAAGAGATAGCACATGTAGATACGCTGTTCCGTATCTGCGACGGCGAGCAAGTGGTGTTCGACGGTCAGACGTACAGCAAGGCCGGCGAGTACTACCATCCGTACACCTGCGACACAATCTACAAAGTGACAGTCGTGAAGACCCCTACCCAACTGCACCTGCAGACGGGTGTGCTGGACGCCACTCATCCGTATTACTGGCAGTACATGCTGAACGGACAAGCGATGATTGACACCCTGACCGTACCGGGTACGTATGAACATACGACTCCGAACTTAGAGACCGGGTGCAATGATATCTGGCGGTTGGTACTGACGAAGGACGAGACGAGTTACCATTTCATCGAGGAGCAGACCATCTGCGCGAACGAGGACTTCAGTTGGCGCGGCCGTACGGGTCTGAACCGCACCGGTATAGGCGAAACGCGGCATTATTTCGACAACCTTCGTACAGCAGGGGACCAGGACAGCATCTATGAATTGATTCTGACAGTTCTGCCTGTGTTCCGTTCCAGCCAGACCATCCCGTTCTGCGGCGAGGTGGAATGGAACGGCAAGAACTACACCGAGTCGGCGGTAGTGTATGACACCCTGCGTTCCCTCCGCAACGGCTGCGACAGTATCGTCACCACGGTTCTGCAGAAAGGTATTGCTTTCCACCACCATGACACAGCGACGATTACTCCGGGCGAAGTAATCAGCTGGCGCGGTCAGACCATCACGGCTGACGGCCAGTACGAAGAGCGCCACCAGACAACCTTGGGTTGCGACAGTATCTACTCCTTAGGCGTAGGTCTGCGCGAAGCGGCTCCGGTGACGAACACCCGGACCTATGTAGAGAGCATCTGCGAAGGCAACTACTACGAGTGGCGCGGAGACAAGTATTTCAACAGCGGCGTGTATGTTGATACGACGTTTGTGAACGGCGACCGTGCGCAAGGTGTTGATTCCCTGTACATCCTGAAGCTGACGGTCAATCCGGTCTATACCGCAACCGAGCGTATCACCTTCACTTCCTTCCCTGCCACTTACCGCGAGTGGGAGTTCACCGCTCCGGGCTCATATCACGAGTTCCGCTATAAGAGTTCAACAGGGTGCGACAGCGTGATCACGGTATATGCCGACCTGGAGGTAATCAAGAAAGAAGAGACCGTGACCGTCTGCCCGAGCGAGTTACCGTACCGCTGGCGCGACCATGAGTTCTACGAGTCGTACCGCTATGTAGAGACAGAGAAAGACCGCAACGGCAACGACAGCGTACAGTATATCCTGAACCTGACGGTGAAGTATATTCCGGAGACGCGCGTGACCAAAACGATCTGCCAAGGCGGCAGTTACACCTTCGGCGACCGGCTCCTGACCGAGACAGGTGTCTATAAATACACCTTCAAAGAAAGCGGCTGCGACAGCGTAGTAGTACTGAGTCTGAATGTCGTGAAACCGGATACAAATATCTTCGTTCACCACATGGACGCAGGCCAGAGCTATGTATGGAACGAGACGACGTATCGTAAGACCGGTACGTACTATGACTACCGTACCAACCGGTTCGGCTGCGACAGTATCAACATATTGGAGCTGACTGTCAATCATGTTGATACGATAGATACGACGGCGGTTATCTGCCCGAATGAGATTCCGTTCTACTGGCATGGTATCCGTGCCTCCCAAACCAACGACTACACCATCACCGAGCGTCAGGCGAACGGCGACTACACCTATTACCGTCTGCATCTGACGGTACGCGAGCTGGTACAGATCGACACCACATTCACCATCTGCGGCGACGAAGCGGTCGTGTTCAACGGCAAGACGTATAACCAAGGCGGCCGTTTCTTCGACTACCTGAGTTGCGACACCGTTATTGAGGTGAACATCCACAAACAGCCTCAGCAGGTATATGTAACCACCGCATCGTTAGGCGGCGGACACGGCTACACCTGGACGTATTGGGAAAACGGTGTAGAGAAGACCGGCACGTTTGACCAGCCGGGCACTTATGAATACGAGAGCAGCAATGCCGAGACGGGTTGCAGCGAGCTGTGGCGACTGGTACTGAGCAAAGACGAGACGAGTTACCATTTCATCGAGACGCTGACCAAATGCGAGGGTGAGGAGTTCGAATGGCACGGTCTGAGCGGTCTGACCAACCAAGGCATAGGCGGCGTAAGCAACTATGAAGTGAAATATCTGACCCGGACCGGCCAAGACAGTATTTATGAGTTAATCCTGACGGTTAATCCGGTAGAGCGCACGACGAAGGTCATCTCCTTCTGCGACGAATACACCCTGAACGGCAAGCGTTACACCGAGAGCACGACGGTAGTTGACACACTCAGCACCAGCCTAGGATGCTACTCCATCGTCACGACCGTTCTGCAGAAAGGCCAGTCTTTCCACCGCCACGACACGGCAACGATCGTACCGGGTGAGACGCTGTACTGGCACGGCCAGATCATCACTAACCAAGGCTATTACACCGATCCGTACACCACCGTCTCCGGCTGCGACAGCATCTACAGCATCGGCGTAGGCATGAAAGAGGCCGCCGAACAGATGAAGATGCGCACCTGGAACGAAGAGATCTGCGAGGGCGA
Source organism: uncultured Bacteroidales bacterium (assembly GCA_902799185.1). Classification (GTDB taxonomy): domain Bacteria; phylum Bacteroidota; class Bacteroidia; order Bacteroidales; family Paludibacteraceae; genus Colicola. Next base: position 50,479 of record CADBZO010000025.1, read on the forward strand.
CACACTCGAATGGCGCAACAAACGGTATTACAACACCGGCACGTATGTAGATACTATCAAAATAGGCAGCACGAATGCTATTGACTCGCTTTACGTACTGAACCTGACGGTGAACCCGACATACCTTTTCCGCGAGCGTATCACGTTCCACACCTTCCCCGGCACGTACAGAGGCCATGAGTTCACCCGACACGGCGAGACCGACACTATCCGTTACACCACCGTTCACGGCTGCGACAGCATCTATATCGTCACCGCCGAGCGCGAGCTGACCCGTACGGAGGATCGCGTAACGATCTGTACCGGCGATTTCTACCGTTGGGCATGGAACGGCATACAATACAGTGAGAGCGGACGGTACGTAATCACCCAGCCGGACGCCAACGGCAACGACAGCGTAGAGCATATCCTGAACCTGACGGTACGTAATATCCCGGAGACCTATGTAACAGAAACCATCTGCAAGGGCGGCAGTTACACCTTCGGCGACAGAAACCTAACGGAGAGCGGCGAATATGAGTACACGTTCCGCAACGGCAGTTGCGACTCCATCGTCCACCTGAGCCTCAATGTGGTTCATGCGGACACGAACCGCCTGGTTCACCATATGAACGAAGGCGAGCGGTTTGAATGGAACGACAAGGTATATTACCAGACCGGCACGTATTTCTACTATGGCACGAACCGCTTCGGCTGCGACAGCGTAGCGGTACTGGAGTTGACTATCAACCATGTAGATACGATAGACACCACGGTCATCGCATGTCAGCGCGAGTTGCCGATAGTATGGCACGGCATCAGCGCAAGCCAGAGCGGCGACTACAGCGGCACGGAACAGAAAGCCGACGGCGGATATAACTACTACCGCTTGCATCTGACCGTCCGTCCGATCGTACAGATTGACACCACCTTCACCATCTGCGACGACGAGCAAGTGGTCTTCAACGGCAAGACTTACAAGGAGAGCGGCCGGTTCTTCGACTACCTGAGTTGCGACACGGTAGTGGAAGTGAATATTAACAAACACCCACAGCGCGTATATGAGACCCGTGCTGCGTTGGGACAAGACAAATACACCTGGACATACGGTCCTACAGGACAACAGACGACGGTGGAATACGACGCTCCGGGTACATATGAGTTCGAGTTCCCGAACGCAGAGACGGGTTGTAGCGAAATATGGCGACTGGTGCTGACACAGGACATGAGCGAGTACCACTTCACGGAGCGTCTGGAGATTTGCGAGGGCGAAGATTTCATCTGGCATGGCATGGCAAACCTGAGCCACCAGTATATCGGCGAGGAGCATGTCTATACCGCCGAATACAAGACCCGCAACCTGAAAGACAGTATCTACACCCTGTACCTGACTGTCAAACCGCTCCAACGCACCTATCGCACAATTAACTTCTGCGGCGAAACGACCTACAAAGGCGTGACTTACACCCACAACGCTGTGGTACGCGACACGATGATCGGCGCCAACGGATGCGACAGTATCATTGAAATCAACCTGAACAAGACCAACTCGTATTTCTTCCGCGAGACCAAAGACCTGCCGCAAGGCAAAGTATATAACTGGCACGGCATAGACATCTACACCGACGGCGTCTATCGCGACGAATACCAGACGCAGTACGGGTGCGACAGTATCTACGAGTTGCGCGTGACAATCATTCCCGCCACTCCGGAGACGAACCAATACTCCGAACAATGGTCTATCTGCGCCGGCGATACCGTCCTATGGCGTGGCAAAGACTTATGGCGAGGCGGTACATACGTAGATACCGTATGGACAGCCGGCAAAGAGAAAGTAGATTCCATCTTCACGCTGAACCTGAACGTATGGCCGAGCTACCGCGACACAATCATCCGTCACCTGTATAACTGCAACGACGGAGCGGCAATCCAATACAACGGCAAGCTCTATTACGACGATGACACGGTAGTGACAGTCTTCCCGACGATCCACGGTTGCGACAGTATCGAGAAAGTATTCATGCATTTCAACACGGCCCTCTTCATGAGCGACACGGCGAAGATAGCCGACAACAAACTGCCGTATGAATGGCGACCGAACAACGACACCACTATCCTGCTGAGCGCCACCGGAACGTACCAATACACGAAAGAAATACCAGGCGGGTGCAACAACACCTGGGAGCTGCACCTGATTGTCTATCCGACCTTCTACTACAAAGACTCGGTAGTCCTCTGTGCCAACGACCTGCCATACTACTGGCTGAACGGTCCGGCCGACCATGTGAACGACGGCCTGAGCGCCGCAGCCGGCGAGACCAAACTGGTGACCTACACCTACAGCAGCGCAGTGACAGGAGCGGACAGCATCTATCAACTGAAGATGACGGTCAAAGAGATGCCCTACTCCATCGAGCAACTGTATATCTGCGCAGGCGACCAAGAAACGTTGCCTAATGGCAAGACGTATAACAGCAACACCATGGTACCCGACAGTATCTACCGCGACACTATTGTCATCCCGACTCCTACGGAAGGATGCGACAGCACGGTTTACTACGAGATCATGGTTCGTCCTATCCGGAGCACTGTTCAGACAGAAATCAAACATTTAGGCGACTCTGTCTTCTGGATGGGCGATACGATCACCAACCACGTGACACGCACCTACACGAAAGACAGTATCGACGAAGTGACGGGTTGCAAGATCACGAACCAACTGCGCGTCATAGCCGAGCACCGTGACGAAGCGATGATCTGCGTCTTAGACACACCGTTCGTATGGAGCTACAACAACGGGAAATACTACGGCACAGGCCTCTACACCGACACGGTATTTGACGGAGGAGGCTTCATCACAGAGTACCACGCCCTGAACCTGAAGGTCAAACTGCCAGTAGATACCACCATCTATCTGCGCGGCTGCCTGCCTGCCGGCGTGACCTTCAACGACAATATCTATCTGGAGAGCGGTATCTACCGCGACACACTGGCCTGCGACACGATGTACACCATCCATGTGAAGGTAGATACGATTCATGAGATCAACCTGACAGACACTATCTGCGAGGAGTTCCTGCCGTATATCTTAGGCCGCCAGGATCCGGATACAATCTGGGCGGAAGGTCTGTATCACCATACAGACACGACCGCTTGCGGTTGTGACAGCGTTGTGAACCTCAACCTCCGTATCATCCCCAAGCTGACCAAGAACGACTCCACCTTCATCTGCGAAGATATTATCCGGGAGAAACCGGTGATCTTAGGCGACACCGTCACACCATGGTTCGATTTCCGTAACGGCGGTCTATTCCACGGCACATGGGAAGGCAAATGGCATGGTGTGTCCTACACCACCGATACGATCGTATGGAACTGTGACAGCAGCTATTTCCACCATATCATCGTCCGTCCCCGTCAAGAGCAGCCGGTGAAAGACACGTTCTACCTGTGTCAAGGCGACTCCGTCCAACTGTTCTGGCCGCACAGCGCACTTTGGGTGGACACTCCGGGTGTATATTATGATACCATCCCGACCAACTCCCCGTTCTACGACGAGAAACACGGCTACACCCATAACGACCGCGATTATCTGTGCGACAGTATCGTAGAGTGGACCGTACTCTTTGCCGACACGCTGCATGAGGAGAAGACGGTACACATCGCCATGGGCGACTCTATCCTGTTCGACGGCCAATGGAGATACGCAGCCGGAGACTATGACTCAATCGCTCAGGCCGTAGATACCAACTCGTACGGCGAACATTGCAAATACGTGATGACGATGCACCTGTATGTGGATTCCACATATCATTTCCGCGACACGATGTCTATCTGCGAGTACCCGAGCAAAGAGATTGCGTATACTTGGGCAGACGGTTACAGCCGGATCTTCACGCTGCCGAAGCACGACAGTGCGTTCCACGTGATCGACACGCTGCCTACCCTGCTCTACCGGTTCGACAGTATCTACGACCTGTATGTAGATTACCATCGTCAGTACTTCACCCAGCTACGCGACACTATCTGTGAGGGCGACTCCCTGCGGTTTGACATACACCACCGCGACAACAGTATCACGCAGCGGTACCTGACCACCGACGGTATCTATTACGATACGATCCCCGCGCTCAACGGATGCGACAGCATCATCGAGCTCTATCTCAAGACCCGCGACAGTATTCCTACCACCTACGTAAGCCATATGATTACCGACCGCGAGATCCCGTATCTATGGAGACACAGCTGGATGGAAGAGGGTCATCCGCAAGAAGCAACCGACACGTTGCGCGCAACCGGTATCTACCGTTTCACGATGCCCAGCCAATACGGATGCGACAGCATAGTAGTGATTGATTTCCGGGTACATGAGACGCACATCTTCCGCGACACCATCGACGTATGCGCACTACCGAAGACAACCCTCACCCATATCTGGTCAACCGGACGGGAGCTGAAGTTCACGACCCCGGACAAAGACAGTCTGATACACTACTACGACACCTTACAGACACGCATTAAATACGACAGCATCTACGACCTGCTGGTGAACTACAAGGAGCAAACGATTACTTATTTGGATTCAAACCTCTGCTACGGCGACTCTATACAGTTCGGTCTGACCAGAGCCCATATGCCGCGGTTCGTATCCAAGACCGGAGAATACCGTGACACACTGGTACGGGTAAGCAACGGATGCGACAGTATTATCGTATTGCGACTGAACGTGTTCCCGCGCTATCTCAACGCTTACACCCATTATATCTCCAGCACGGACACTCCGTACGTATGGATCCATAACCAAGGCGGCATAGAGATAGCCCGCGACTCGCTGTACGCCGAGGGCGAGTATGTCTATCATTTCACCAGCAGCTACGGCTGCGACAGCATCGACAGCCTGAGCCTCCGCATCCAGCAGACTTACCTCTTCCGCGATACGGTACAAATATGTGCTTCGGAGACTCCGTACACATGGGGCGAGAAGAAAGATATCTACACCACAGGTGAGTATATCCAGTATTTCCGCACACATGACAACATGGCAGACAGCACACATGTCCGTTTCGTACGCGTGATGCCGGTAGAGCATGACACGATTCATGCCACCATCTGCGAAGGCGACTCAATGCGGTTCGGTCTGACCAAATCCAACCAGCCGCGGTTCATCCATATGCCGGGTCTGTACAATGATACATTGACCACCGTCCATGGATGCGACAGCATCATCACCCTGACACTGAATGTCTATCCGCGTCATTTCGGCGACACCACAGTACATATTGCCAACATAGACACTCCGTATATCTGGAGACACACGGACGCTCTCGGACATAGCTACCCCAACGATACGTTGTACGCCGAGGGTCGTTACGGTTTCCGGTATCCGTCCGTCCATGGATGCGACAGTATTGACAGCCTGACGCTGGTAATCCATCCGACCTACCTGTTCCGCGACTCGATAGCTATCTGCCAGAGCGAGACTCCGTACACATGGTACAACGTCAGCAGTGAAGGCGACAGCACTCTGTTCCAGAAAGGCATCTACGAGAGCGGCGTTTATACCAAACACCTGCAGACCCACGACGGCTATGACAGCACGTATGTACGTGTCATCACCGTGCTGCCGGTGAAGACCACTATCCTGCATGACAGCATCTGCGTAGGCGAGAATAATTTCTACACTTTCCGGGGTATGAAACTCACGGAGAACGGTGTGTATCGCGATACGCTGGCATCTGTCGATGGTTGCGACTCTATTGTCATCCTCAACTTCACTGCTCACCAGCCGTATTACAACTACCGCGAGGAGCATATCATCGAGGGTCAGTCTGTCACGATAATGGGACACACGTTCGACAAGGACACCGTCTTTACGAGCAAGGGACTGACACCGAACGGATGCGACAGCACGACAGTTATCAAAGTGGTTGTCCACCCGATGGTAGATACCGTGGTTACCATCTGCCAGAGCGAGTTGCCGTATCAATGGGTCAACAAGTGGAACGGTCAGATCACACCGCTCTACGCCGCCGGCATCTATCGCAACGATACGACCTTTATTGACGGCACACGAATGTTCTACGGTCTGCAGTTGGTAGTCAACAGACCTGTATTCGACACCATCCGTCACGCCATGTGCGAGGGATCGAGCTACGAGTTCAAGGGCAATACCTACACCGAGCAGGGTGTCTATCGCGACACCCTGAGTGCGGCTAACGGTTGCGACAGCATCGTGACACTCATCCTGACCGTCAACAAACCGTACTACAATGTCATACGAGAGACTATCCTCGAAGGCCATTCGTACGAGTTCTACGGAAAGACATACACCACTTCCGGAAACTACACGCATTACAGCCGTACACCGGAAGGATGTGACAGCACTACCGTGCTCCAACTCACCGTCCATCCGATAGTGGATACTATCATCACCGTCTGCGACGTAGATATGC